>CAYVJQ010000105.1:0-25996 GCA_964451725.1 uncultured Nannocystaceae bacterium
AGTCGGGGCTGCTCCGGCATTGTCGGCGTCATGCTGGCGGCGCTCGAAGTAGCCGCCGAGGGGAAGGCCGTCGCTGACGAGCTGCCTGGGACCGGCGCCGTCGAGGTTTGCAAATCTGGCTCCGTCGGCCAGGGAGGCGGCGGTGGGCTTGGGGACGGACTCGGGTCGCCCAAAGGCGCCGTCACCGAGGGGGCGCTTGTAAAACCACGCGCCGCTGTGTTCGGCCAAGATCCCCGGGAGGCCCTCGCCGTGCAGATCGACGAAGCGGATCGAGGCGCCGTCGATCTGGGCGGGCAGGCCCTCGAGGGCAGATTTGTCGAGGGTCTTGGTGCCGCTGGCGGGCGCGGCCTCGGTGTAGGAGAAGTTCAGCGCCGGAAACTCGGCAGGCTCGAAGTTTCCGGTGTTGCTGTTCTTTTTGTAGGCGAGGTGGGTGACGCTGTCGACGCGAGTCGCCCGCGGGTTTTCGGCGTGCTCGAAGACGGTGGCGGCGACCAGGTAGGGCGCAGCGTCGAGCTCGGGGATGCGGTGAAACATCAAGACGCGCCGGCACAGCCGCCGGGTTCGCAGATCGAAGCCCGAACGAAAGCTCGAGAACGCGTCTGCCCGGGCGGGCCAAGGCCGATCTTCGCTGGGTGAGATCTGGAGCGCACCGGCGACGTCGCTGCCGTGTTCGCCGTAGTCGAACACGAGCTCGAAGAGCCAGCCGCCCTCGAGCTCGGGGACGGCGTTGGCGTAGAGGATGCGCTTGATGTAGCGCTGGGCGGTGGTCGAGCCGCCGCGGTTGGCCTCGGCGGGCGCGCCCATGTCGACGCCCGCGAGGTCTTCGGCTTTGTATTCGTAGATGACGATGTTGCCGCGGTCGTCCCGGGTCTCGTCGAGCAACCACCGAAATACGTGCTTGGGCTGGTCCGGGTCGTGGACGGTGCTGTTGCGGCTGGCAGTGCGGCCGTAGAAGCTGTGCAGGTTGTCGCGCGAGAGGCTGCGCCAGTGGGTGCGGTCTTGGACCCGGTCGTACCAGCGTTCGATGCGGACAAAGCCGCCCTCGGTGCGGGGTCGGTAGCGGTGGACGAGGAAGTCCCCCGACTCGAGCACGACCCGCTCGCCCGCAGCGTCGCGCTCGGGGACCAGGTCTTCGGCGCCCGCGAAGATGTAGACGTCGGCGTGGTCGTGGTCGGCGTCGTCTTGATAGCGGGGCAGGCCGCGGTCGGTCTTGCGGCCGACCGCGGGCAGGCCGAGGCTCCAGCCCTGACCAAAGGGGCCGTTGCCGGCGCCCGAGCTGTAGGAGAGCCCCAGGGAGGGGCCGAATCCGCCGCGCCCGGGGCTGGTAGCGATCGGGACCGACATGCCGGCGGAGCCCGTGAACATGTCTGCGGAGAAGGTCTCGCCCATGCCTCGGATCGCGCCGCCGCCCTTGGGCACGGCGAGCTCCGGGGCGAAGCTGTCCCGGTCGACGAAGGGGCTCTCGCGCTCGGGGTCGACCTCGCCCAGGAGGCTCGGTCGTTGCCCACCGGGCGTGGGAGCCTGGGGCGTGGAGGTTTGGGGGTCGGTCGAAGAGTCGCCGCCGCTGCCGAAGTCGTCGTAGTCGTTCATGTCGCGCGCTGCCTGTTGTCCGTAGATTCAAAGCGGGTGAGCGCCTAGGCGGAGGGGTCTCGGAAGAACACGACCACCACCAGCTCGCGGACGAGGGCGTCGTCGAAGCGGGTGTGCCCGCCGTCGTAGGAGACGCCGAGGCCCGTCGCGGCCAGATCGCTCTCGCCCACGGTCAAGGTGAAGCTGCCCGGCACGTCGGGGCCGTCCCAGCTGGCGAGCATGTGCCCGCCGAGTTCGTCGCTGGTTGCGAAGTTCGCCGCCGGTGTGCCGCCGCCGGGCACCTGGAGGGTCGCGGCCAGGGCCTCGGGGGCCCCGGTCGCCAACACCAGCCGCAGACCCGAGATCTCGAGCGCGCTCCGGTTAGCGAACACATGCGGAAAGCGGCTCGGGTCGAGCTCGAAGGTGAAGCTGCGGGTGGCCTGGCTGTGCTCTTGGCGAACGAAGGCGTGCCAGGTGTCCGCGAAGTCCACCGAGGCCCGCAGCATCATCGCAGGACCCGTCCCCGCGCCCGCCTGTCCCAGGTAGGTCTGGGCGGCGCTGACCGAGGCCAGGCTGTCCTGTGCGGCCTGGGCCTGCGCGGCCCCGCCCTCGCGCGCCATGTAGCGGACCGTCAGCAACAGGTCGCCGATCGATTCGTAGTCGAACTGGCGAAACTCCCCGGGCAGCTCCACGTGCCAGGTGCTCAGGGCTCCGGCGCCCTCGAAGGGCAGGTAGCGCGGGCCTTGCAAGCTGGGCTCGAACAGCCCGCTGCTGTCTCGCCCGGAGCTGGTGGCGATGCGCTCGACCTGGCCGTAGCGGTAGACGAAGCGGCCGTCTTCGCTCTCGGTGTCCTCTTCGTAGCCACCGCCGCCGGCCGTGACTCGCATCTTGCTCGACTCGAGGGTCAAGGTGCAGCCACCCCCGACGTGCGGGCCGGCCACAGCGGGCATGGCCACGCTCACCGACTTGATCCGCCGGCGCAGCTGGCCGGGGTGATCGAGGTCGTAGACCCACTCGGGGACCGAGAAGTAGCAGCTGCCGGTCTCGCGCAGGACCGCGAGCGCGTAAGGATCGACCTTGGCCAGCGAGATGACCTTGGTCAGCTCGTACTCGCGCTCGTGGTTGTCGAGGTAGGCCGCGTCCATGCGGCGCAGGTCTTGAACGAGCAGGTCACCGGCGAGCAGACCGGCGCGCTGTTGATCCCAGTAGCCGTAGCCGAGGAAGGTGTCGTCGCGCTGGAGCTCGAAGCGGTAGGCCCGCTCGGCGCCCAGGGCCATGCGAAACGCGAGGTTGTAGGCCTGCTTGTAGACCTGCTTGATCGCGCCGGCCATCCATCCATAGAGCTCGTCGTTGGTGTAGCGAGACTGCATGAACGCGACTACGGCCTGGGCGTCCTCGATGCGCCGCTCGTGGGTGTGAAGCTCGGCCTTGGCGACTTCGACCTGGATCTGCGCGACCTCGACTTGTGCCTCGATCTCTCGGATCTGGTACTCCGCGGCGGTGACCTGCCACCTCCATTCCTCTAGCCGGCGGTCGTAAGATGCGTTGGTGGCACTCGCGCTTGCCCTCAGGTTTTGGATCGTCGACCGGTGCTGATGGATCGACGCATGTGCGGACATGGCGTTCGCAATCTGGCTGCCTCCCCAAATAAAGGTGGAGACCGGGGTCCCCCCGGCCCCCTTAATCCCGAGTTGGATGTTTGGTGCCAATCCCATCTGGCGCTGGCCTTGGTTCCAGGTGATCGCGCTGAAGATCTCCGATTTTGCGGACGCGATCGCCTTGAGTTGACTGCGCTCCGCTGCGGACCTGTCGACTTTCTCGTCGTCCTCGGCCGAGCCGTCGCCGACGATCAGGCGCTTGAAGTGCCTGAAGCGCCTGCGGACGGAGGCCCGTGAGGTGTCGGCTGCGATCACGGCCCGCTCTGCATGCTCGATACGAAGTTCGTGGGCCGCCCGGACCCTCTCCAACAAGGCCGGCTCCTGGTTCGCGCGCAGCTGAGCCAAGGCCGCCGCGTCCTTCTTCTCGAGCGCCTGCAGCAAGGTCGCGCCGAGGGTCCGAACTTCGGTCGCCAGCTCCAACGCCTTCCCGAGCAAGACCCGGAATCGATGTGTGGGTGAGCGACCCGAGATCGCCGCCAAAGCCGATCCAAAGTCCCCCCCGAGCGCAGCAGCCGAGACCAGCGCGCTCGGATCCAGCGGGGCTTGGAAGAGGGCGAGCTTGCGCTCGATGCCCTCGAGGTTTTGGCAGTGCCGGATCTTGGCGAGGCGGTCGTCGACCGTGTCCCAGTAGCCGAGCAATTTGTCGTTCGGGGGCACACAGAAGTACCAGGTATGTGGAACACGGGCCGCGTTGGCGGCGGTCCCCGTCCCCGAGTCGGTGTCTTGCTGGAGCAGACCGATGTGGGCGAAGGAGCCCAGCGTGTAGTTCTCGAGCTCGACCACGGCGTTGCTGAAGGCATCGAGGCCGCCGGTCTCCAGCTCCTCGAAGTTCAAGGGTGTGGGCTCGCCGTGCGCGTCGACCATGGTCGGGCGTGGGCCCAGGATGTTCTGGGCGAGAATGTAGAGCTGGGTCGCCTCGTTGATCGCTTCGATGCTGTCCCCGGCGAACAGGCTGTCGCCCCAGGCGATCAAGTTGTCGAGATAGGCCATGACGACGGCCCGCTGGTAGGTCCCATCGCGCATGCCGGCGATGAGGTGGGGGTCGAAGGGGTTTCGACGCCAACGCCAGATCTGATCCTCGAAAGCCTCGCGAGCGCCGAGCATCTCCTCGTCGGTTCCGCTGTACTGGAGCAGGAGCAGGAGCTCGTGGATCGAGGACGGCTGAGCGCTCTCGAAGAACGGCTTGATCTTCCAGTAGCGCGCGGGCGCGTCGCCGTCACTCGCGGTCGGATCGAAGATCTTGCGCAGCCAGGTGTCCGCCTCTGCGAAGCGCTGGTTGGTCGTGAGTCGCTTGCCCAGCAGCAGGGGGGCGTGGAAGAACAGCTCCCAGTTGTAGATGCTGTAGGCCCCCCCTACGCTGAAGTCGATATCGGCCTCCGGGTAGGGGGTGTCCAGGACCTTCGGGTCGTAGCGCTCGGCGCTGAAGATGGTGTCCGAGAGCTGTTGGCGCGCGAGCCCCTCGACGCTCTGTCCCTCGGGTGGTGAGAGCAGCCCCTCGACCCCGTTGGCGCGGACCTCTCCAATGAACACATCGGTGTAGGGGTGCTCGAAGACCTGGGCGCGGAAGCGTTTTCCCATCCACGGGAGGGTGGCCAGGGTCGCCTTGAAGGTCGCCACCGTGTCGAAGACCTGGAGCGTCTTGGCCTGCTCTTGACTGGCCAGCGCGACCACTTGTTGGTCGGCCCAGTCGCTGGCTGCGACCATATTCGATCCGAGCATGCCCGGGAGCCCTGCATAGGTCGAGGTCTTGACCTGGAGGCCGTCCAGCTCGAGGATCTTCGGGGCGATCTGAAGCGGCTTGGGGCCGATGTCGACCACCGGAGGGGCGAGCTGGAGTCCGGCCTGTTCGAGCCAGGGCGCCGCGTCGATGTCGGCTGGATCGACGTCGTCGATCCTCTTGAGGCGCATGCCGTGGAGGTCCCGCGGCTCGATGAACAAGCTGCGCCACCGGTCCTGAAAGAAGAAGCCGGTCGACTCCACGATCCCCGGCTTGTCCGTCTGCGCGAACATCAGCCGGTACCCCTTTGGCGGATCGGCAAAGATCACCTGGGTCTGGGTCCGGTGGGGCCAGCGAGACTCCTCCGTCGAGAGCTGCAGCTTCTCGGGGGTGTCGTCGACCGTGGTCAAGGTCTGGCCCACGAGGATGAGGCCGTTCTCTTTGTGGGCCCAGCTCTCGACAGCGCCGTCGGGCGGGTGGGCCTGGGCGACGAACTCGTCGTCTGTCGCCTCCATGATGAAGCGACCCAGAGTCAACAGCGAGCCGATCCGGTTGCTGTTGTGATGCCCCACGAACGTCCGGACGGCGACCTCGAGCGAGAGCCGCCCCGACGAATCGCTGTTCACGCTGCGTGTGGACAGGCTGATCTGGTCTTGAAATTTTTGGAGCTCCCAACGCTGAATGACGGTCGGGGACTTGAAGGCCGGACTGGTCCGCACGTCGCCCCACTCCCCGAAGCGGCGCTCGGTCCAGTTGAGGGCGATCTCGACGAGGCCCGCCCCCGCCTTGGGTACCGCCTCTTCGTGGACCTCGCTGACCTCCTCACCGGCGAGCTGGAAGGTCGCCCACATGATGTAGAGGCGTCCGTTGAAGACCACCGGGATCGCGTGTTCGCCCTCGATGTCGGCGGCCAGGGTGACCCATGGGGTCCAAAACCGCCGGTCTTCCTGGGTTCGATACAACCACCGGTGGGGTGCGCCCCGGGTTCGAGCGAGCACGTGCAGTCGATCGACCAAGACTTCGCCCGAACCATTCACGCGTTCGCGGACCATGCCCATGACCTCGGGCTTGGCGATCGCGTCGAGTTGCTCGAGGTAGCGGAGGTAGGCCTTCTCGGTCAGCTCCTCGCTCGGGTCGTCCTGGGAGAGGGTGGCCTCGAGTTCGCCGTAGAGGGCCGATTTGTCCGTGCGCAGCTCGGGCTCGACCCAGTTCTCGGGGTAGAGAAACACCTTTCGGTTGGCCTCCCAGACCCGGTAGTTCTTCATCCACCGGTACTGGACGGCGGCGTCGGCCCCAAACTGGATCGGATCTTCGAGGTTGAGGAACACTCGCTGGATGAACAGCTGGATCGAGCTCAGGGCGAGCTTGATCCGGCTGGTGCTCGCGCACGCGCTCATCTCGACGTCGAGCAGGTAGTGGGCGTAGAGATCGTTCTCGTTGCCGAAGTCGACGCTGCCGTCGCCGTTGGCGATCAGGTAGGCGACGAGGGCCGCGCGCTGGAGCTCGCGCAGGCCGTCTTGCAAGGCCTTGCCGGTGCTGGCCCACGATGCGTCGCTGTGGCGCGAGCGGAGGGCGACGCGGAGGGCCTCGGCTTCGGCCGCGGTGGCTTCGGTCCCGGCCCAGAGGGAGAGCTTGGCCGCGGAGATCCCCGTGTTCTCGACCGGCGCCATCGCTTCGACGACGGTGAGGAAGGCGAGCTCGTCGTCGAAGGCGGTGACCGCCGAGAATCCGAGCTCGCTGCGGACCTGGCCGACGTCTTCGAGGCGCCAGCCGCCGCGCTCGGCGAGGATGCCGTCGACCTGAGCGACGTCGCCGGCATCGCGGATGGCCTCGAGGGTGTCGGGATGACCGGCGATCGCCCTGCGGGAGCGAGCGACCGCGGCGAGGCGCAGCCAGCTGGCGAAGCTGACGGTGGATGGGCCGCCGGCGCTCAGATCGTCGAGGTCGATCCAGGGGAGCGGCGATGGGGCGTCCGGGCCGTAGAGGTAGGTGAGACCTGCGGCGTCGATCCCGTGGCCGAGCACGAGGGCACCGGCCTTGTAAAGGCGGACGAGCGCTTGGCCGGCGGTCGCGGTGGGGTCGCCGTTGGTGTCGAGGTTGTGGCCGCCCTCGAAGACCTCGACGAGCGCGACGGCCCCGGGGCCCTGCATGCGCTCGACGAGCAGCAGCTCGCCGATGTCGACCGCCAGGCCGAAGCCCTCCGAGAGCAGCTGGATGGTGGTCGCGCGGCGGGCCCTGGCCTCGAGCCGAGGGAGCAGATCGTCGAGCACATGCTGGTAGCGAAGCGCGCGATCATCCTCTTGCGCGCCGCCTACCAAAAACGCCTGAGTGGTCGCCACGTTGGCGAGGAAGGTGCTCATCTGGTCGGCGATCGTGGCGTTCTGATCGACTTCGGACCGGGCGGAGGTCCCGGCGACGACCGCCATGATCGCGTCGAGTCGCTTGGTGTCGGCCTCGAGGTCGGCCGGGTCGCTGGCCGGGAGGTACTCGGCCAGGGCGTCGGGAAGGCGGGCGCCGCTGGGGTCTGGGGTGATGGCGTAGCGCTCGCCGACGGCATCGAGCTGTCGGTCGAGGGCGCCGAGCAGGGCGGTGCTTGCGAGGGCATCGATCTCGATGCCGGGCGCGCTCGGATCGACGTTGGCGATGAAGTAGTCGAGGGCCTCCGCGGAGAAGGCCGAGTCGAGGACCACGTCGACCGCGTCGAGAAAGGCGCTCAGGTCGTCGATGGTGGCCGCGGTGTGGAAGGGGTCGATGCCGGAGAGGTCGACCAGCCGGCGCAGCTCGGCGATAGCGATGCCGAGAGCCCGGGCGAGGGTGACTCGCCGCCGCGCCGCCGAGAGGATCTCCAGCGTCGTCTGGGAGTCGGCGGGCAGGCCCGCCGAACTGAGCCACTGGACCAGCTGGCTCAGCTCGGTGGCCGAGACCCGGAGGCCCGCCATAGCGACCGTCGCGCGGGAGTCGTCGTCGAGGCTGTCGGTGGTCGAGGCGAGCTCGGATCCGGCGAGCGCGAAGTTCGAGCTCGAGGGATCGCCGACGAGCGAGCGATCGAGGAACAAGGAGGTGTAGAGCGAGGCCGCGTCGGGGTCTTCCGGCCGCGGGGAGATGTCGATGTCGGCCCACAGGCCAAAGAGATCGAGGCCCTCGATGCCCAGCCGTTCGCCGAGGACCACCGCGGCGCCGAGGCGGCGGAGAAAGGCCGTGTCGAGCGTGTCCACGACCGGCGCGAGCGCCCGCAGGGCGGCGTCGAGGGTATAGGCGGTCCAGCCGAGGGCGCGCTGCAGCCGGACGAAGCGATGCCATCGCTCGAGGTGGGGGTTACTCAGACCCGAGATGCCGGCCATGTCGAGGTCGCAGTCGTCGGGAAAGGCGGCGAAGGTCAGGCTGAGCCCGGTCCCGACAAAGGTCGTCGCGAGGATGATCTTCAGCGCGTCGAAGGTCTGCCCCGAGATCTCGAGCACCTGCGAGACAGAGGTCAAGGCGGCGGCGTTGTGACCGTTCCAAGACTCGAGCGTGGAGGCGCCTGGACCACCGGTGATCGCCGCCCCCATGGCCTGTGACAGACCCAGGCGCGCACGCGAGAGGGCGTCGGCGTCGGGGGCCGCCGAGAAGGTCTCGAGGATCGTGTGTCGCGCGACGCCGATCTCCCCGAGGTAGAGGTCGGCCTCCGCGCGGGCCCGGTCGAAGGGCAGGTGCCAGGGGTAGGCGGCGGTGATCAGTTCGGCGTAGGCACCGTCGTCGCGCCGCTCGGGCCGGAGCGCGAGTTCGTCGGCGGTCCAGGTGGTCTGCCAGTGTTCGTCGCTCGCCGCGGGCCCGCTCGAGACCCGGGTCTCGAGCAGCTCGTTGACCAGGTCGATGTAGGGGAGGGGGGTGCTCGCGTTGGCGCAGCTCAGATCGATCTTGGTGATGTCGGGTCGCCGCCCCTGCAGGTCCGTGAGCGCGTCGTCGAGGCCGGTGCCGGGTTGCTGGCGCAGGAACTGGAGCAGGTCGACCATGTAGGCCGCCGGGCTGAACACGGATCGGCAGTGCTCGCAGCCGCAAAAGTCCATCGACCCGAACAGAGACTCGAGATCGGGGGCCGTCGAGGGCAGGATGTTCGGCGCCGCCACCCTGTTCAGGGGCACGCGGTTGAAGGCCGGCGCGTACTTGCTGACCAGGGCGAGGGTCATCCCGTAGACGTGCGACGCGCGGTCGTAGATCGCTCGCGCACGAATGCGCCCGAGCGGCGCCGGACCGAGGTCGTCGGCGAAGCGGCGCACAAACGCGACCGGACCGATGGCATCGATGTCGGCGGCCGAGCGAATCCCGGCCTTGTACAGGGGTTTGATCGTGTCGTAGGTCGAGCCGCGCGGAGCGACGTAGCCCAGGCGCTGGATGATCTTGAGGTTGGCCTCACAGGCGTCGCGCCGGCCGGCCGTGGTCGGGACCGTGCTGAGGGCGGTGGGGTTGGCCTCGAGGTAGCGCTGGAACACGCCATCACGCAGGTCGAAGTCGGGGTTGTCGGAAAAGAAAGTGTCGAGGTCCGGGCCGCCGGAGAGCTCGGCCGAATCTCGCTTGATGCGTTCGTGCACGACCCGGGTGGGTGCGGTGTCGGAGACCAAGCGCGCGATGGTCTCGGCGTAGCGCTGGATCCGGTCGGCCTCGTCCCACGTGGTCGGGATCGTGTCCGGGACCCCGACCCCAGCCCCGACCCCGGGATTGATCAGAGCTTTCCAGCCGTCGATGTCGATCGTCGCCAGGTCGGCGAACACATCGACCGGATCCATGTTGTCGTTGCGCTTGGCGTGGAGGACATCGATGAGCTCTTGGTGGCCGTTGCAGACCGCCTGGATCTGCAGGCACCACTTGTAGGTGTCGTGGACGGCCTGACCCAGGCCGGCGTCGTCGATGACCGCCTGCCAGAAGCTGTCGAGGTCGCCCGTGTGGGCGACGTACTTGGCGAGGAAGGCCCGCTGCACGCTCTCGGCTCCCTCGCTGGGGCGCTGGGCCGAGTCGATCATCTTCCGGAACTTGGAGCTGTCGCCGGTGATGGCGTCGGTCCAGACCGCCGAGTCGATCGCCAGCGCGTCGAGAGCGGCGACATAGGTGTCCAAGGTCGCGCCGCCCGGATCGTCGATCAGGTTCCGGGCCACGGCCCGGTCGAGGGCCCCGCGCTGGACCTCGGGCCCCTGCGCCAAGAGCTCGGAGAGCTCGGCCGAGAGGCCGCTGCGCAACATGCCGTAGAAGGCGTCTGCCGGCACACTGGTCGCTAGATAGGCCAGCCGGTGGGCGTGGATGAAGGTCGCTATGACCGAGGGGGGGTGCTCGGCCTTGCCCGCGAGGTAGTCGATGTCGGCGAGCGCGAGGTCCCGATAGGGGATCTGCGTGGGCCCGTCGTAGGCCAGAGGTTTGGCGGCGACGTCGACTCTGCGGAACTCTGATCGGCCCCGGTAGGCCAGGCTTCCCGCGACGATATCGACCTGATGGACCCCGTCTTCGAGGCCCCAGAGCGTGACCGAGCGACCGACCTCGACCGAGGCGCCATCGTGGACCGCGACCTCGAAATCGCCGTGTTCGACGTCGGACCAGGTGAACGAGATCGTATAGGCCCCGCTGGGATCGGTGGTCGCGGTAGGCTGGCGAGCGTCGAAGTCACGGACTGTCGTCTTGCAAAAGACGGTGACGATGTGGCCGGCTAGCGGCTCGCCGGTGCGATCGACGATGGTTCCTCGGAAGGTGAAGTTCGACATGATGTTCCTCGAATACGATTGCAGTCAGCCCTCACGAGGGACTGATGTCAGTGCACAAAAGCAGTGTGCAAACCAAAAGCACATATCGTGCCAGGCGCTGTGTTGGATTCTGAGCCCGATCGGGTGGTCGACTGACGACAGGTTCGTCGGTTGGGCACCTGAGCTGACGAAACTTTTGTCAGCTGCGTGATCGGCGGTGCCCCAGGTCGGGGAAGTGCTGAATTCGGATGTTCTGAGCCTACTTGGGGCAGGGTCGAGAGCCACCGTACTGACACGAACTTCGTCAGTGAGATTGAGCACTATATGAATTCGGGCTCGCAATAACGATTCCGATTAACTTTGGCCCAAATGGGGCCTGGTGCGAATATGGCGACTTCAGACAGGCCCGCGGGCCTTGGCGTCCCCGGGCTGGAGGCCCGAAACGACACCAGACTGGAGGCCCGTCCCGAGGGACGGGTGCGACTTCCTTTATAGGGGTCCCGCGCCGCGCTAGCTCAGGATGTGCTCGAGGGCGACCCAGCCGGTCTTGCCGTCGAAGCAGACCAGGAGGCTCTTGGCGGCGTCTTCGAGATCGTCGAGCTCCGAGAGGCGCGCGGCCCCGTAGACCTCGCCCTCGTGCTCGAAGAACCAGCGCTTGCGGGCGGCGTGGAGGTGGGCGAGCTCGCGGACACGCTCGACCTCGGCCTGGTAGGCGGCCCGTTCGTCGTCGTCCCAGACGCCGTTTTGGTTCTGGTCCCAGTGGGTCAAGAGGGCGCCGTCGCGGTGGATCTGTTCACGCTCGTCGGCCTCGTCTTCGAGGTGTTCGACAATGAGGGCGATCTGCTCGGCCTTGTCGGCGTGGCCGGTGCGGCGCAGGATTTCGCCCTGTTTGTGGAGCTGGTCGAGGAGGTGAGCCTCGCGCCAGCGCGAGGGCATGAGCCCGAGGCGGACGAGCAGCCAGGGGGTGAGCACGGAGGTGCCCGGAACCGGGAGCGCCGAGTTGGCGGCGGCGATGAGCCCCGCGGGGACGACCCGGACCAGATCCAGGAGCTGCTCCCGGACCTGGGCGCGCTCGTTGTCGCTGAGCTCGCGCTCGCCCCGGACCTGGGTCGAGATCAGGGCCATGGCCTCGCGGCTCTCGTGGAGCTCGCCGACGATGTGGGACCACTGCCGGCGGGCGATCTCTCGGGCCCGGGCGGTCATCCGGCGGAGCAGGCCGGGAGGTTTTTCGATCACGGCGAGCTCTTGGCTGAGCCCGCGCAGCTCCTCGACCGACAGGCCCTCGGCCTCGAGCTCGTCGGCGATGCTGGACAGGACGCTGGCGTCGTCGAGAGCCGGGTCGTCGAGCTCCCCGGTCCCATCGACCCCGCCGGCTCCCCCAGGGGCCCTCGCATCGCTGCTCTCGGCCCCGCGCACACGACGATTCTACACGCTCAGGGCGTGCAGCAAGATCGCGGTCGCAGCGGCCACGTTGACCGAATCCGAGCCGGGGGCGACAGCGATCCGCAGGCGCTGATCGGCGTGCTCGAGCTGGCTCGCGGACAGGCCCTGGCCCTCGTTGCCGACCATGAGCAGGACCCGGCGGGGGCGCGCGTAGGCGCGCAGCTCGGTGCTCGCGGACGGGGTGCTGGCGATGACCGTGGCCGGGAGCTCGGTGCGCAGCTCTTTGATCGAAGCGTCGAGGTCGGCGCTCCGGATCATGGGCACCCGAAACACGTTGCCCACGCTGGCCCGGATGGCGAGCCGGCTCAGGGGGTCCGCACCCTTGGCATCGATGACCACCAAGTCGACGTCGAAGGCGGCGGCGTTGCGGATCACGGCGCCGAGGTTGCGCGGATCGGCGAGCCCGCTGGCGACCACGACGGTCAGCCGAGGCCGGGCCCGGAGCGCGTCGAGGGCGGGGGGCGAGAGCGCCCCACCCGGTCCCCCCCGCAGGACTTCGGGCACATCGGCGCAGGCCAGCACACCGCGGTGGAAATCGAAGCCGGCGAGCGTCGCCAGCTGAGCCCGGGAGCCCTCGAAGACGGGGAGATCAGGCGGGAGCAGGCCCGCGTCTTCGAGCCGAGCTCGGTGGGTGGGCGTGCAGACCAGGGCTCGGGCTCGAAAGCCTCGGGCGGAGCCGTCGGCGAGCAGGCGCGCGGTCGGGAGCGCGCCCTCGACTACGAAGGTCGGGGCTGGAGCCGGAGGGGCCGCGCCGCGGAGCACAAAAAAGGGCGCGAGCCGTGGGTCCTCCGACTCGAGCGCGAGGCCGAGGTCGAGGGTCACGACCGTGGCCCTCTGCCCAGGTCTCGGGTTCGAACCCGGGTTCGGGGGGTGCTCACCCGAGCTTGCGGGCCGCGGCCTGAGCGATGGCGGTGCCGACCTCGCTGCACTTGGCGGCCTTGTCGTTGCCGACCAGGTCGTAGGTCAGGGTCTCGCCGGACTCGAGGGTCTCGACCACGGCGGCCTCGATCGCCCGGGCGGCGGTCAGCAGCTTGTCGTCGTTCTTGCGGCTGCCGAGCCACTCGAGCCCCTCCTTGACCGCGAGGATCATGGCGATCGGGTTGACCTTGTCCTTGCCGGCGTGTTTGGGCGCGCTGCCGTGGATGGGCTCGAACATGGCGTGGTCCTTGCCGATGTTGGCGCCCACGGCCATGCCCATGCCGCCCTGAAGGGTGGAGGCCAAGTCGGTGACGATGTCGCCGAACATGTTGGTGGTCACACACACGTCGTAGTACTCGGGCTGGCCGATGAGCCACTGGGTGAAGGCGTCGACGATGGCCGTGTCCTTCTCGATCTCCGGGTACTCGGCGCCGATCTCGAAGAAGATGTCACGGAACATCTGGCAGCCCTTGAGCACGTTGTCCTTGATGATCGCGGTGACCCGGAGCTTGCCGTCCTTGGGCGCGCCGCCGATGCCCTGCTCACCCCGGAGCTTGCACAGCTCGAAGGCGTGGCGGATGACCTGCTCGGAGGCCCGGCGGGTGATCACGCGGGTGTCGATGGCGACATCGGCCTTGCCGCCCGGAGCCAGGATGCCGCCGGTGGGCGCGTAGAGGCCCTCCGTGTTCTCCCGGATGATCACCATGTCGACCTTGCCGGCCTCCCAGATCTGCTTGTGGCCACCGTGGATGCGGTGGGCGACGCCGGGGTAGAGCTTGATCGGCCGGACGTTGGCGTAGAGGTTGAGCTGCATGCGGTTGCCGATGACCGGCGAGAACCCGGCCATCTTGCCGTCGGTCATGAGCACCGGTCCGCCCGTGCCCTCGGGGTCGGGCCAGCCGACCGCGCCCAGCAAGATCAGGTCGGCCGCGGCGCAGCGATCTTGAGAGTCGGCGGGCCAGTCGAGGTCGCCGTGCTCGAGGTAGTACCGGCCGCCACAGGCGATGTCTTCGATGGCCCACTCGATGCCGAGGGGCTTCGAGACTGCGTCGAGGACCTTGAGCCCCTCGCGCATGACTTCGGGTCCAGTTCCGTCTCCACCGAGCGTGACGAGCTTGTACGGCATGACCGCCAACTTAGCCCTTCGCTGGAGTGGGGAGAATCCCCCGGCGACGGCTCTGAGAGTGGGCGCCGACAAGAAGGGGTGAGCAACGTCACCGCGATGCCCGAGCGCCTGTCCTGCGCGCGAGCTGCACGAGCTGCACGCGGACAGGCGTCGGACCAGAAATCGCTCGCCGCTCGCCGATGGGAGATGGGAGATGGGAGATCGGAATCAGAAATCGAAGCGAGAACAGAATGTGGACAATAGGGGGAATAGGGGCGTGGTCTGGCGCGTGGCCCCGTCCATGGGGACACTCGTATGTCTCGCTTCGGGTGCCCCTATGGGCGCGATCCGAGAGCGGCGCTGCCCAGAGACGCCGGGCGGGCGAGCCCGCGCTCGGTTCGGCCTGAATCTGAATCTGGGTTCGAGATTGGGTTTGGGGCTGGTCGCGTGTGTGCTCGCGGTGGGCTGCGGGGTGGAGGTCGGCGAGCAGGAGGGACACAGCGCGCGCGCCGACGTCGAGCGCAGTCGAGGACCGCTCACCCAGAGCGCCTACCTGTGGCAGCGCAGCTGGGGGGCGCCGGTGCGAGCGGCCCTGGACGAGGCCGCGGCACGCGAGGACCTCGGGGCCGTGTCGATCTTGGCGGCCGAACTCGACACCCGTGGGGGTCCGGGTCACGGGGCCGTCGAGGTTCAGGCGGTGGGCTGGGACCCGGGGGCGCTCGCCCGGGTTCGGGCGCTCGGGCTGGTGATCCGTGTGGGTCCGTGGTCGGGGCCGTTCACGGGCCCGGACGACCAGGTGCTCGAGCCCCTGTTGGCCGCGGTCGACGGGCAGCTCGCCAAGGCTCGGAGCGCGGGCTTGGAACTGGCCGAGCTTCAGATCGACTTCGATGCCGGGAGCGCGCAGTTGGCTGGGTATGGGCGCTGGCTGGAGGCCGTCCGCGCGCACACGGGCGACACGCCGCTGACGATCACGGCCCTGCCCGACTGGCTCGGGCGCCCCGAGTTCCCGGCCCTGCTCGAGCTGTGTGACGCCTGGGTGCTGCAGGTCCACGGTCTCGACCCAAGCGGCGGTCGGGCGTTGATAGACATCGAGGCTGCCTCGAGGGCGGTCGAGCGGGCGGCGCGGATCGTCGATGCGCGGGGTGGGGCGCCGCGCTTTCAAGTCGCGCTGCCGACCTACGATTACCTCCTGAGCCCAGTCCGGTCAGTCCGGTCCGGTCGGTCCGGTCGGTCAGGTCGGTCTGGCTTCCGAGTCGCGGGCGAACAGGCCCCGGCCAACCCGAGCTTGACCAGCTTTCGTCGCGTGGGCTCGCCGCCGGCGGTGGTCGCCGCGCTCGTCGACGGATGGACCGCCGACAGACCCGCGGCGATGGCCGGGCTGGTGTGGTTTCGCCTACCGGTCGAGGGCGATCGCTTGGCCTGGTCATGGCGGACCTTCGATGCGGTCCGCGGATCGGGGTCGGAACTCGAGCCGGGGCCGGAACTCGAGCCGGGACCGAGACTCGATCTTGGATCGCTCGAGCCCACGCTCAGGCTGTGTACGGCGGCCCCACCGGAGACCCCGGGGCTGTTTGAACTCCGACTCGAGAACGACGGTCGCGTCGACGCTTGGCTCGACGCACCCCACGAGCTCGAGCTCGAGCCGGGGGCGGATCTTTTGGCGAGCCACGGCCAGGCCGAGTTCTCGCTCGCGCGGTCGGCCGACTCCTCATCCCAGCTGACACTCACGCCGAGCGTGCACCAGCGCCTGGCTCCTGGGCAGGTGCGGGTGGTCGGCTGGCTGCGCTTGGATCCCGCCGCCCAGGTCGCAGCGATCGACGAGCACGGGGCGGCCCTGCCCCCGTGTCACCCATGAATGGACCGAAGCCCGCATGATTCGCCCGACTTCCACGCTCCGTACTACGCCCCCGAATCCGACCTCGAAGAAACGACAGAGGGGCGCCGACGCGTGGCCGTATCGAGCTCGGGGATTGGGGTTGGTGTTGGGGGTGTGGCTGAACACGGCTGCGCTGGCCATGGTTTGGGCGGACCCGGCGCAGGCCTGCGCTCCCGACCTCCCGCGGGCCATGCTCACCGCCGGCGAGGCCGAGCTGTGTGCGGCCTCGCCCCTGAGCTTCCCGAGTGCGGTCGCGCGGGTTGTCTGGGGGGCGGAGGAGAATGGGCCCAAGGGTGGTGCGGCCGGGCTCCCGAGGGCAAACACGCGCTCGGCTGCCGACGCGGAGGCCCTCGATGTCGCCGCGGCGCTGCGAGCCGCGGGCCGCGACGACGAGCAGATAGCGACCTTGTCCGCGCAGTGGTCGGCGCTGCGCGAGCGAGTCGAGAGCGAGAGTGAGAGTGAGAGTGAGAGTGAGAGCGAAACCGTCTCGGGGTGGGCGTCGGATCCAGAGTTCTCCGCCGTCGTGGCGGCGCTCCCGGCCGAGTTCAGCCGTTACCTGGGAGGCGCGGTGGCCTGGCGCTCGGGCGAGCGCTCGGAGGCGCAGGTGGTCTGGCGCGAGCTCCTGGCACTGCCCGCGAACATGCGGCGCTACAAGACCGTGTGGGCGGCCTACATGCTCGCCCAGGACCAGGCGGGGAGCTCGGGCTGCGACGTGGAAGATCGGGCCTGGGCCCAAGTCCGGGAGCTCGCTGCCGTGGGGTTCGTCGATAGCCAAGGTCTGGCCGCGGCGAGCTGGGGCGAGCAGGCCCGCTGCTGGCTCGAGCGCGAGGGTGATGTCGTGCGGG
Source organism: uncultured Nannocystaceae bacterium (assembly GCA_964451725.1). Lineage (GTDB taxonomy): Bacteria > Myxococcota_A > Polyangia > Nannocystales > Nannocystaceae > Plesiocystis. The sequence goes on from CAYVJQ010000105.1 coordinate 16,837, forward strand.
CCCTGCACCTCTACGCGCGCCAGGTCGAGACCGGGCAGATCGGGGCTCCACCCTCGCTGGCGATCGCCCTGCGCAGGGCCTTCGAGGTCGAGCCGAAGAACGGCGGTCGGGCGCGCTTGAGGGCGATGGCGAGAGACCCGCTGAGCCGGGCGCTGGCCGGGGTGTGGCTGGCCGCCAACCCGGAGGCGGCCACTCGAGACCGGGCTCGCCAGCGGTGGCTGGAGGCCCTCGAGGCGGAGGTCGAGCCCGATGCCCAGGTGAGCTCGGCCGGGCCCATGGCCTGGACGAGCTACCAGAGCAACGACCTCGACGAGGCCGGGCGGTGGGCGGCGCTGGCCGGCACCGACGACTGGCTGGCGCGCTGGGTCGCGGCCAAGCTCGAGCTGCGTTCGGGGGATGTCGCGGCCGCGAGCCGGGAGCTGGCCTGGGTCGAGGCCCAGATGCGAGGGGCCTCGGCCCAGGGGGAGCCCGAGCTGCGGACCCGAGACGGCCGCTTCGGCGAGTCCTCTGGGCCCGCCCCGGAGGCCGCCCGGGCGACGGCCGCCGAGCTCGGCGTGCTCCTGGTCCAGGACGGTCGCTTCGTCGATGCCCTGCTCGCCTTCGAGCGGGCCCAGAGCATGCTCGACGCGGCCTACATCGCCGAGTCCGTGTTGACCCTCGACGAGCTCCAGGCCACGGTCGACGCCCATTTTCCGGGCGACCCGAGCGCGGGCGAACGGGCCGGCTCGCCCGCCGCGGGCGAGAGCGCTGCGCTCGACGATTTCGTTCCGCCGGGGGCGGTCGGGGCCCGAATACGGTGGCTGCTGGCCCGTCGGATGGCTCGCGGCGGGGACTGGAAGGGGGCCCTGCCCTACTACCCGACCGCGCTCCAGCCTGCGGCGAGGGCCCAGGCCCGGGGCCTCGCGTTTGCGTCGGCGCTGGCCGGGCGGGGACGGCTGTTCGCCGGGTCGAGCGCGGAGGCCCGGGCGCTGTGGGAGGTGGCCGAGCGGACCCGGACCCTGGGTATGGAGCTCCTGGGCACGGAGCTCGGCCCCGACTGGACCCTCCATGGGGGTCGGTACAAGCCCGACGATCTGTGGTCCACACGCGCGCACCTCGAGGGTCTGAGCGCGCCGCGCCGAGCTGAGCGTGGGCGGGTCGCTGCTCCGGCTCCGCCCCGCCCGAGTGCGCGCTTTCACTATCGCTACGCGGCCGCGGACTTGGCCGAGGCCGCGGCCGATCTCCTGCCCGCCGGTCACCCTGCGGCCGCGCCGATGTTGTGCCTCGCCAGCGCCTGGGTTCAGCACGCCGACTGGGTTCGGGCGGTCGAGTTCGAGCGCGCCAGCGAGGCCCGAGCCAGGGGCCTGGACCTGCAGGCCTACGTCTCGGGTTACGCCTGGCTGCCCGAGGGTCCTGGCTGCCGGGCCGACCCGGGGGCGATCGACATCCCGGGTTTCGGCGGGGCCGAGGTCGCGAGCGGCCCACGGTTTTCTCGCGCTCAGCTCGAGCGCCACGGGTGGCCGCTGCTTGCCCTGTTCGGAGTGATCGCCGGGTTCGGCTCCCTGCTCGTGCTTGGCCCTTCGGTCGGGCCCGGGAAAGCTGGGGCCCGACGGTCTATCGAAGACTGAATCCGGCGTATGCCAAGCAGACCTTTGTGCGCCGCGAAAACACTGTCGCTGGGCTTGGGGACAGGCCTGCGGCTGCGCGCTGGGTGAGGTTCGCTCTCGCGCCTTGGGCTACACTGCTCCCGTGGGATCGAACACCGCCAGCCTCGAAGGCGTGACCATCTTGCTGGTCGAGGACGACCCGCGAGCTGCCAAGTGGGTGCGGATCGCCCTCGAAGATCGGGGCGCCAAGATCCTGTGGGCGACCCGCCTGGATCAGGCGCGGATGTTGGTCGAGCGCCACGAGCCGCACATCGCTCTGCTCGACGTCTCTCTGCCCGACGGCAACGGCCTCGACCTGATCGTCGAGCTCCGGACCCGCGAGGTCCCCTGCGCGACCGTAGTGTTGACCGGAAACCCCGAGTCGAAGGTCGCCCGTATCGCCACCGGCTTGGGGGTGACGGAGTTCCTCGCCAAGCCGGTCGATCCTGCGCGCCTCGGTCTGGCCGTCGACCGAGCGGTCGAGCGTGGGGCGCTGCTGCGTGGGATCTGTGCCGAGCACAAGGGTGACGCGGTGCAGAGCGAGATCACCGAGAGCGCGGGCGCGCGCCTGGCCCAGGTCCACGAGAAGAACCCCGATACCAGCGCCGACTCGGGTGAGCGCCTGGCCCTCTTGGCCGCCGAGTTCGGGCTCAGCTCGCGGCAGGCCCAGGCCGTCGCGGGGGTCGCCGAGGGGCTCTCCGACGCCGACATCGCCAAGGCCATGAAGGTGTCCTACAGCCGCACGCGCCAGCTCCTGGCCGCGGCCTTCGGCAAGCTCGGGCTCAAGTCGCGCAACGACTTCATTCGGTTCTTGTGGCAGCGCAGCGGTCGACCCGCGGCGCCCTGAGCTCGCCGCGCGCGCTGAACTCCACCAGATTCGAGCCCGAGCGCCACGGCCGTTCGGGTCTCGCCACGGACTGCTAGGGACTCTCGAGCAGGCGGCGGAGCTCGCCGAGGGCGAAGGGGACCCGGAGCAGGGGGTGGTCGCCGCTGGCTTGCACACCGCGGCTGCCGATCTCGATGGTGACCTCGGCGGCGGGCAGCAGGGAGCCGTAGTCGGCGAGCGCCTCGGACTGGACAAAGAGCACACCCACGTCCGCGAATTTACGCAGGTCGGCGGACTCGGGGTCGGCCTGCTCGACGTCGTGCCCGAGCCGGGAGATCGCGCTGGTCAAGGTCGCGCGCAGCAGGGAGTCCGAGTGTAGGACGAGCACCGGTTGGGTCGTGGGTCGCTCGGCGTCGACCGGGTTTTGAGCCAGGGCCTCGGCGCGCGCCTGGGTGGCCATCTGCTCGGCCCCCGAGCTCTCGGGGGGCAGGTACACCGAGAGGGTCAGGCACGAGTCGTCCTGCTCGACGTCGAGGAACCCGCCCATGCGCGTGGCGACCTGGCGACACGCGCTGACTCCACCCGTGACCCCGCCGCCCGAGTTTGCGGCTCCGACCACGGACACGGCGATGCGGCCCCAGTTGCCCGCGCTGGCGCCGGGGATCGCCGCGGCCTGGGCCTCGTCGAGCTGGGCCAGGTTGCCCTCGGCCCGGAGCTGCTCGGGGGCGTCGATGCTGTCGCGGGCGCACAGGGCCAGGTGCACGAGCAGCGACTGGATCTCGACCAGGTCACCGTGGACGCGCAGCTCGGGCTGGGCGCGCAGGTATACCCAGGGGACCTTGCCGATGGTCTCGAGCAGGACCGGGCGCGAGGCCTCGAGCACGGCCGCGACCTCGACCGTCTCGTTGCGGGCGAGGGCCCGGAGATAGGCCGCGCTGCGGGCTCGGCTGCTGCGCTCGCGGGTCCGGGTCCGGGGTGCGTCGTCCTCGGTCGCTAGGTCGACCATCGCACCCTGAGCGAGCTCGCGCTCGCGGGCTGCGGCGTCGTCGAGCCCGAGCTCGCGGGAGATCCCCTGAGCGAGGCGGAGGTGCTCGCGCGCGGCCAATACGTCGCTCCCACGCAGGATCTCGCTCAGGGCGCGGTGGGCCTCGAGCACGGGCTGGGTCTGGGCGTGTTCGCTGAATCCCGCGATCACGCTGGCGGCCAGGGCCTCGGCGGCCTCGCATTGGCCCGCGGCCAGGGCCCGACGGAGGCGGACGATCAGGGCCAGGGCGCGCAGGCGAGGTGAGCTGCGGGCGGCGGCGTCGAGGCGGCGCAGGGCCCGAGCGAGGCGGCGGCGATCTCCGCGGGAGGAGTGGGTCTGAACCAGGACCAGGGCGATCGCCACCCACAGGTCGAAGGCGTACTCGGGCATGTGTCGGCGGACGATCATGCGGCGAATAGCCAGGTCGATCTGGACCCGGGCCCGGGCCGGCTCGTCGACCTCGAGCAGAGCCAGGGCCAGGTAGGCGTGGGGCAGGTAGTCTTCGAAGCTGACCATGTCCCGGGCGCAGGTCCGGGCCGAGAGTGAGGTGGCGGCCTCGACGACACCGTGGGCCCCCGCCCGGGCGCGAAGGTAGAGGCGCAGGGCGTCGATGCCGAGGTCGACCACGGTGTCGCCCTGGGCCTCGGACAGGGCGGCGGCCTCGTCGAGCCATCCATGGACGACCGAGAGGGGTTCGCGATCACGGCCGTAGACGGCCTTGAAAAACAGGCTCGAGACGGCGATCGAGAGATCTCCGGTGCGCCTGAAATGACCGATGGCCTCGTCGAGTGAGGCCAGGCCCTGCGAGTAGGCGCCCGTCGCCAGCTCGGTGAAGTTACCCCTGATGTAGGTGACCATGCCCTGGGCCCAGTCGCTGCCCGCGGCCCGCCCCCGCTCGGTGGCCTCGGCCAGGAGTCGCCGGCCGACCTCGAGGTCTCCGCGGATAGCGAGGCTGGCCCCGTATAGGGCGATCACGTTGGCCGCCGCGGGGCTGTCGAGTTCCCGGGCCAGGCGCATGCCCCGGAGCAGGCACAGCCAGGCCGAGCTCGGCTCGCGCAAGGCGGTGACCAGGGCCATGCGCGCGTAGAGCCAGCACAGCTGCTCGGCGAGCTCATCCGTTCGTTTTGGGCTGTTGGGGGGGGCGCCGGTCTGGGGGCCCTCGGCGAGCGCGGCAGGGCGAGTCGAGCCGAGGTTGTCGCCACGCAGCGCGAGGTCGAGGTGGGCCCAGACCAGGGCGAAGAGGCGGCCCAGGTCGCTCTCGGGCAGGGCTCGGTGGGCCTGGGCCAGAGCCAGGCGAGCGATGGCCGCGGCCTCGCTGGCCGCCGACTTGCGAAACAGACCGTGGACCGCCTTGGAGGCGATCCGGCTGGCGGTCAGCGGGTCTCGGGCCTCGACCACGGCCTCGGCGTAGCGCTGGGCCGCCTCGTCGTAGTTGCCGCCGAGCAGGGCCACGTCGGCGGCGCCCTCGAAGGCCGCGAGCCGGCCGTCGCCGGTCTCGACGAGGGCCCGAGTGAAGTGCCAACCCGAGCGCTCGAGGTCGTAGACACCGAGCATTTCCCGGCCGGCGGCGAGGTGCATCTCGATCAGGCGCGGGTCGCTGGACGAGTCCTGGCCCAGGGCCCGATCGGTGTGGTAGGCGAGCCGCGCCGGGCTGACCCGAGGTCCGAGCGAGGCCAGCCAGCTGGCGATGTCGGCGTGGGCTCTGCGGACCTCGCCCGCGGGCACGCGGGCGATCAGCAGGTCGCGGACCAGCTCGTGGGGGAAGCGGAGGCTGGTCTCGCCGGCCTCACCCATGAGCCCGCGGCGCTCGAGGCCCTGGACCGCCGACGCCACGCGCCCGGGAGCCCAGCCCGAGACCCGCTGAAACCAAGCCTCGTCGACGTGGCTGCCCGCGACGGCGGCGAGCAGTCCCAGCCAGCGCTCGTCGAGGCTGGCCCGCTCGACCCGCTCGGCGAACACCCGCTCGGGGCTGGTGCCGGCGAGCTTGCGCCGGCGCAGCTCCCAGGCCCCGCGCTCGCCACGAACCAAGACCCCACCCTCGATCCACGATCGCAGGGTCGCCCAGGCGACCAGGGGGTTGCCGTCGCAGGTTTCATAGAGGGCCTCGGCGACCTCCCGGGGCCGGGCGACGGGCCCCGGCAAGCCCGCGGCGACCAGCTGCTCGAGCTCCTCGGCGCGCAGGGGATCGATGCCGATCTTGCGCAGCAGCAGCTGGGGATCGCGGTGTGGGTTCCAGTGCCCTCCCTCGTCCGGATCGGCGAGCTCGGAGGGAGCTCGCCCACACAGCCCCGCGACGATCATGGTGTGGTGGCTCCGGTCTTCGATCAGCAGCCGGCGCAAGATCGCGATCGAGCCGCGATCGGCGAATTGGAGGTTGTCGAGCAGGAGCACCAGGGGCCGGGTCTGGGTCCCGATGCCGCGGATGCCATCGGCGATCGCGGCTGCGTGGCGGGCGAAGTCGTCCTCGAGTGCGAGCGAAGCGGGCCGCTCGGGCGCGCCGAGGAGCTCGGTGAGGGCCGGGGCGTAGCTGGCCAGGACCCCAGCGTGGTCGCCGGTGCGCCGGATCAAGCGAGAGACGACCCGGGCCCCCGACTCGGGGGGACACAGGGCGAGGGCCTCGGGCAGGCGGCCGAGTGCACCCCGGAGCCCCCCCCGACTCTCGCCACAGCCGCGCAGGTACTCGCCACGCAGCACCAGGGCCCGGTCTTCGGCGATCAGCGAGCTGGCGAACTCCTGGAGCAGGCGGGTCTTGCCCACGCCCTGGGAGCCGCACACCAAGGTCACCGAGGAGCGGGCGATCTGGGCGTCGGTGAGGGCCGCGTCGAGCTGTGAGCGGGATCGGTCCCGGTCGACGAAGGGCGGGTGCTGGCGCAGGGGGGTGCCGACCGGATCGGCGTCTCTCTGGGTCAGGGACTGGGCCCGGCTCCAGAGCTCCGCAGCGCTGCGCGGGGCGGGCTCGAGCAGGTCGGTGAGGTGGTGACCGGCGGCCCGACGCAGGAGCGCACACAGGCCCTCCACGTCTCGCTCGGCCGAGCCGGCCCGGCTCAGGTGCTCGAAGTCCTTGAGCCGGAACCGACCCTCGCTGTGGCGCAGGTCGGTGATCCGCAGGTTGACCCCCCGAACCTGGGCCTCGTTCAGGCGCAGCAACATGCCGGCCAGGGCCAGGGCCAGGGCCCGAGCCTCCCGGGCTGGGAGCTGGGCGCCGATGTGCTCACCCTCGACCGGGTCGTGGACCAAGGTCAGCCCGCCGGGGAGGTCGATGGTCGCCCGAACCCGGGGCTGGACCTGCTCGTCGGCGGCCACGGCCCGGCGGACCCGCTCCCCGACCCGATCGGCCAGGGGCAGATACTGCAGGACCACCCGGTGGTGGGGCGCGTGGCCGAACTCGCGGTCGAGATCGGTGACCGGCACGCTCCAGATCGGGCTCGCGTGGCTGACCTTGCCGACCACACAAAAGCGGGCCCAGATGATCATTCCAGGCTCGAGGGCGAGCGCGTCGATGGGTGTGAGTCGGCCGAGGTCTGTCGGGACCAGGGTGCGCGGGGTGGGCATGGGCGCTCGCCTCTCCCTCAGGTGTCCACGCCGACCAAGGGCACGCTGAAGGTGAAGCGCGCGCCCTCGCCCTCGCGCGTGTCGACGTGGATCATCCCTCCCCAAGCGGTGACCAGGGTCTTGCAGACGTGCAGACCGATGCCCGTGCCCTCGCCGTGGGTGGTGAAGAACAGCTCGAAGATCTGAGCTCGGGTCGCGGGCGGGATCCCAGGGCCGTCGTCGGCGATCTGGACAAAGGCGAACTCGTCGGAGGCCCAGGTCGAGATCCGAACCTTGGCGCCGCGAGGATCTTCGAGGGTCTCGATGGCGTGGGCCGCGTTGCTCAGCAGGTTCACGAGCACGCGCATCAGCGAGCTGCGCCCGGCCCGAACCGCGATCCGAGGGGAGGTCTCGAGCGAGAGTTCGAGCGGGATTCGACAGCCCGCCAACCGGGCGGCGGTCTCGAGCACCCGGTTGAGGGGGGTGTTCGAGCTGGCCGCGCGCCTGGTCTCGCGCGTGGCGCTGGTGCTCGCACAGCGGTGGACCTCGAAGGCCTCACTGGCGAGGTCGGCGGCTGTGTGCAGGCCCGCCCGGGCGTCCTCGATGGCCTCGAGCAAGAGCGCGACTCGGCTCGCTGGGTTGGGCGCTGGGTTGGGCGCTGGGTTGGGCGCTGGGTTGGGCCGGGCCGGGCCGGTGGCGACGTCTGTGGGCTCCGGCTCCTCCTTCGCCGTGCTCGCGAGCTGCCGGCTCATGTCCTCGATCAATGTCGGCGCGTAGTCGAGGCTGCTCCCGGCTCCATGCAGGATCGAGCGCAGGTCGTGCATGGCCGCCGCGGCGAAGGGGGCTCCCGAGGCCAGCGAGAGCTGCTCCCCAAAAGTAGCGATCAGGGGGTGGTCGGGGTGGCGCTGAGACAGATCGACGAGGAACGCGACGAGCTCGTGCATGAACACCTCGATGCTCGCCGACTCGGAGAGAGCTCGCTCCAGCGCGCTGTTGACCGACGATCTCGGGTCCTCGGCTGTCGAACTGTGCCCTGCCATGTCAGCCCTCCGTGCAGACAAAAGTGTAGGGCCCGCAGGCAGGTCGGGAAAGCAAAATTTGGGCGAGCGAGGCGGCGCCCGCGTGGTCTCCAGCCTGGAGAACGGGGCCGCGTGCGCCGGCGGGTCCGCGGGCGATCCGTCGGTTTTTTGCGCCTCGAGCCGGCTGTGGGCAACGTGTGGCCATGGGCGCCAACCGTCGTCGGCATCGTGTCTTCTTCACGCAACACACCGAGTATCACCTGCGCGGAGACGAGTGTGTGGGGGTCCGCGACCGGGCTTCGAAGTGCTGGCAGGAGACCCATGCGGCGCTGCGCCTGCGGGCTCTCAAGTTGCCGCCGCTCTACGAGAGCGCTCGCTGGACCGGGAAGCGCATCCATTTTTGGGGTTCGAGCACCGACGTCCTGACCTCGCCCGTGCTCCGCGTGGGCCGGCCCACGCGGGACGAGATCCCCGCCTACGTCAGCCAGGCCCGGGCCGGCTCGATCGGCGAGCACCCGCGTTCGGAGCTCGAGGCAGCCCTGCCGGCTTAGCAGCCCGCGGCAAAACCCCTCACGACGCCTCGCTTGGCCCTTCCGCCGATGGCCGCGTTGCCGAACCTTGCAGTACGCCCGGTACAGCGGCGTTTCAGCGCCTCGTCCTCGACGGAAAATCCGGCCCGAGGCGACGCGATGGGTTTTGCCACGGACTGCTAGCCGACCGAAGCCGGAGCCCCCCGCTCCGGGGTCAGCGCTGGCCCGGGAACCAGCTACACTCGCTGCGTGCTGCCGAGATTCCGCCGCGGGGCCTTCGCCGTGTTCGTGCTCGCGTTCGCCGTGTCCATGTTGCTCGGTGACCGAGCCGGATTCGCCCCGGCCCTGACCGTGACCCCCGATCTCGTGCTCCAGGGGCAGCGCTGGTGGACCCCGCTGACCGCACTGCTGCGGAGCCCAGAGGGCATCGGCATGCTCGGTCTGGTCTGGACCCTCGGGGTCCAGTGGGTGTTCGGCAGCCGACTCGAGGGGTTTTGGGGGACCTCGCGCTACCTCGTGATGTTGCTCGTGGCGGGGGTGGTCGGCTACGGCGGCACGGTCGCCCTCGGGCTCGTCCTGCCCGCCGTCCGCGAGGCCAGCCTCAG
>CAYVJQ010000106.1:0-20071 GCA_964451725.1 uncultured Nannocystaceae bacterium
CTTCCCCGTCGTCGACGTTTCCGTCGCCGCATTCAGCACCGCCGGTGTCGGAGTCTGTGTCGGAGTCTGTGTCGGAGTCTGTGTCGGAGTCTGTGTCGGAGTCTGTATCGGTGTCGGAGTCGGAGTCGGAGTCGGTGTCGGAGTCGGTGTCGGAGTCGGTCTCTGTATCGGTATCGGTGCCGGTGGTGCCGGTGGTGTCGGTGCCGGTGGTGCCGATGGTGTCGGTGCCCGTGTCCGCCGAGCCGATCTCGTCGTCTCCATCACCGACGTCGTCGGTGCAAGCGGAGAGGGTGGTCAGAGAGAGGGCCAAGAGAGAAGTCGAGGCGAGGTAAGTGATGGTTTTACTTTGCATAATCGTTACGGCTGCAAGCAGGACGGAAGCGTCGTCCCGAGAGTCTCGGGTTACTTTGGTCGTTTTGCCAGCCCGATTTTTCGGCGCCCTCGGCGGTGTAGGCGGTCAGATTCTGGAGTGGCAGTCAGTGGGTGTCGCGTGCTCGGGAATGTCACACTCTGGCGTTTTGCGTCAGCCACGAGCGTCGGTTTCGTCTGTCGGTGGATCGCTGGCGATGACACAGGAGCGTGCCGTTTTGAGTGGCCTGCGATCGATGTCGAGGAGTCGTCCCTCGCTGCATCATTCGGTCTGGGACGCGACCATGAACGAGCTCGGGGATGGGGGATGGAGGAGGTCCGAGGCCATGCGCTCGGCGTTGGGGATCGACGACGGGCGATCGGCGGACGGGCCGAGTGGGACCCGAAGGGGGTCTCGCCTCGGACAGCCAGCCGCTCCCGACAGAGCCGCGCGCACGCCGCGTCGGCTGAGGTTGCCGCTGGGAGGCCTTCCCGTGCGCCTTCCCAAAGCGATCGAACCCGCTAAACTCCAGGCTCGTGACGGTCGAGATCCTGATCGTGGGTGACCCCGACGCCCGCAGTGAACTCGCGGACACGGTCGCCGAGATCGGTTATCGGGTCAGCGCTTGTCCGCCGCGAGAGCTCAACCGGCGGGTCCGGAGCAGCACGCCACCGACGGCGATCTTGGCGTGTATGGGCGATCTCGACCCTGATGTGCTGCTGGCTGGGCTGAGGCGTACACGGGCGGGTGCGTCGATTCCGGTGCTGCTCTACGGGCGTCTCGGGGGCAAGCTGCGTGATCTCGCGGACGTGTTGGACATTGGCGCCGATCATTTTTTGGAGGCGCCCTCCGATCGGGGGGCGCTGTCGGAGGCGCTCGAACAGTACGCGGGGGCGCCGACTCCCCGGGTCTCTGCTCGCGCGGATCGAGAACCAGAGGGGGACTCGCAGGCCTCGACCCGAGCATTCGGTGCGCGGGAGGTGGTCGAGCGTCGGGGCGCAGCGCGGGGTTCGAGGAAGCCGAGCGAGCGCGGCGGTCTGGGCAAGATCCATCGGACCCTCGATCGCCTCGAGGCTCGGCTGCGCGATCGAGACGGACACGAGAGTGACCACGAGCTGGCTGGGTTGGGGCTCGAGGACATCCCCGACGTCGATCCGCAGGATGGGAGTGACGTCGCCCTGGTCACGGATCTCGGTCGTCACTTGGAACCCAGCGGCGAGTTCGATCTGGGGTCGGGCGACTCGGGGATTCGGACTCGGGACTGGGCGCGACCCCAGAGTGAGGCGCCGATCAGGACTGGCCGGGAGCGAGAGGGTCGCAGCGCAGTGTTGCTCGGGCGACGCCCCGGCCGTGTCGAGCAGGTCGAGCGAGGTGATCCGAACACGCGCCGCGAGCCGTGGCCGAGCGGCGAGCGGCGAGCGGAAGTCGCCCGAGGGGGCGAAGCTCGGGCCCGGTCTCGCTCTGCGCTCGGGCCCGCTCGATCTTCGGAGCCGGGCGAAGCTCGGGACCAAGCTCGGGACCAAACTCGGGATCGGGTTCAGACCAGGGAGCGCGGGTCTGCGGCCCCTCGGTCCCTCCACGTCGACACCCACGAGCGGGCCTCGGGTCGGCTGGGTCCAGACGTCGAGGTCCCGGCGCTGTTGTGGCAGCTCCACGAGCAGCGCTTCACGGGCACGCTCCGGCTCAGCCGCCAGCGCGTGGAGAAGCAGCTGTGGCTGAGCGAGGGCGAGCTCGTGTTCGCTCGCAGCACGGCGACCCGCGATCGCCTGGTCGACGGGCTCCTGCGCCGCGGGGTGTTGACCCGCCCTCAATACGAGACCGCGCGCCGGCTGGCTTCGAAGGAGCCGCGCCGCGTGGGCGAGCTGCTCGTCGACGCCGGTTTTCTCAAGCCCCGCGAACTCGAGGTTCTGCTTCGAGATCACCTCGCGCGGGTGGTCGACTCGACCTTCGACTGGCGCGAGGGAAGCTGGGTCAGCGAGCCCGGTGTGCGCACGGACGAGCCCGTGTTGCTGGACCAAGGTATGCCCGCCGTGCTCCTCGATGGGGTCCGCTATCGACTCGACGCGGGCGAGCTCGAGGACCGGCTGACACGTCGGGCGGGGCCCGGTGGGATCGTGCCCAAGCTGCGCCTCGCTCCCCTCCCCCCCAAGCAGGGCCGCCTCGAGGTCGAGCTGCACCAAGCCCGAAACGAGCGGGCAGCGGAGCTCGGGGAGCGCTTTCGGCTCTTGCCCGAAGAAGAGGCCTGGCTCGGCCGCCTCGACGGTCGCCGTGGTGTGCTCGCGCTGGTCGCCGAGGGAGCCGACCGCCAGGCGTTGTTGGCTCTGCTCTACGTGCTCGAGCTCGGCGGTTTTGTCGGTCTCTGCGACGAGCCCGAACTCGAGGGCGAGCGGGACCCGGCGGGGCTCGACAGCGAGCGCATCCTCGAGCGTCTTCGTCTGGCGCGAGAGGCCGACTACTTCGAGCTGCTAGGGGTCGGCCGCGACGCCTCGCGCGGGGAGCTGCGCCAGGCCTACATCGGCCTCGAGGCGACCTTTGCGGAGCGGGCTCTCGAGCGAGACAGCCGACGCCGCCACGCCCGGGAGCTGCGCGAGCTCCGGGCGGCCCTCATGGAGGCCCGGGACATCCTCGTCGACGAGGCGATGCGCTCGGCCTACCTCGCCCACCTTGGAGATCCGAGCCAATGACCCGAGCCCCCACCAAACTCCGCGCCGTGTTCATGGGTTCGCCCGACTTTGCCCTGCCCTCGCTGGCGGCCGTCGCCGAGCACTGTGACCTGCGGGCGGTGGTCAGCCAGCCCGACCGCCCCGCCGGTCGGGGCCGCAAGCTTCGGCCTCCGGCGATCAAGGTCGCCGCCGAGGCCCTCGCTGTGCCCGTGCTCCAACCGACCAAGCTTCGAAAGGGCCGCCTGGCCCAGGCGCTCGCGCCCTTCGAGCCGGAGATCATCGTGGTCACCGCCTACGGCAGGATCTTGCCCAAAGACGTGCTCGAGCTCCCGGTCCACGGCTGCGTCAACGTACACGCCTCCCTGCTCCCTCGTTGGCGCGGCGCTGCGCCGATCCAGCGCGCGGTGTTGGCTGGCGACCCGGAGATCGGGGTCGCGATCATGAAGCTCGACGTCGGCTGTGACACGGGCCCGGTGTTTCGTATGCAGGCCACGCCCCTGGGTCCCGAGGAGACCTCCGGCGATCTCTTCTTGCGTCTGGCGACCCTCGGCGGGGAGGTCTTGGGGGCGTTCTTGGCCGAGTTTCCAAACGTCCCCGAGCCCCGAGATCAGAGCGCCCTCGAGGGTGAAGCGGTGCACGCCGCCAAACTCGACAAGGCCGAGGGGGAGATCGATTGGACCCGGCCCGCGGCGCGGATCCTCGACCACATCCGGGGCATGGATCCCTGGCCCGCGGCCTGGACCACGCGCGCAGAGCAGCGCCTCAAGTTGTTCTCGGCGGGGATCAGCGCGCGGGCTCGACCCGAGTCGGCCGACCCCGGTCGGGTCTTGGGTGTCGACGCCGACGGCCTGCACGTGTGCGCGGGCGAGGGCGTCGTACGGATCGGCCAGATCCAGGCGCCGGGGAAACGACGCATGAGCGCCCGGGACTACGGGTCCGGCCACAGCTTCGGCGAGCTCGAGGTTTTGGGCGAGCCCGGCGATGCCCAGTAAAGCCGCCCTGGAGCGGGCTCCAGCAGCACGGGCGCTGTCAGGGTTGGTGTTGGTGTTGGTGTCGCTGGGGCCCGGGTGTTCGGCGTCCGACGAGTCCGAGCCTGCAGCTCGGCGGTCGGGGGTCGGCGAGCGTGCGAGCCGCGCGGGGCTCGACTCGGGGGCGCTGCGAGCCAGCGCTGTGGACGGGCTCGAACAGGCCCTCGACGCGCCCGAGCTCGGCCGGGCCTTCGAGCGTACGTCCGCTGCCTTGGTCGGCGAGCCCGTGTTGGTCGAGGCCTCCGAGCGCCTGTTCGCCCGGGTCGGCCGGGACCCGGAGACCAGCGCCGCGACCGACGAGTTCTTCGCGGCGATCCAGGACAGCCCTGGGATCCGGGCGGCCCTGGTCGACTACGCTCGCGAAAATCCTCAGCTCGACGCCTCGGCGCTCAGCCGGGGTTTTGTCGCCCACATCGACGCGCGCCTGACGAGGCCGGTGCTCGCAGACGCGCTCAGCCGCGAGCTTCGGGCCCGGGGGGGCGCGCTGGGTCCGGCCCTGGGTCGCGCCTTGCTCAGCGAAGCCGGCGGCGCAGAGGCGCTCGCGCGGGTCTACGCCACCCACCTCGCCGAACCCGAGTTCTCCGCGCGGGTCCGGGGCCAGCTGGGCAGCGATCCGGCGCGCCTCCAGGCCCGGCTCGAGGCCAACCTCGCCGATAGCGACCGGCAGGTCGGCCTGCTCTTGGACCTCGCCGAGATTCTCGCCGATGCGCCCACGGCCCACGCCATGTTGGCGGCGATCCTCGATCACGAGGCCAGCGCCGAGGCGGTCGCCGACGGCCTCCGCCGCCTGCTCGTCGATCCCGAGTTTCAGGCCCGGGCGCGGGTTCTGTTCACCCTGGCGCTCGCCGAGGAGATCGATATCGATGCGATTGTGGAGGCCCTCGACGAGCTGCTGGCGGCGCCGCTGGTCGCGGAGGAGGGGCGTACGGCCCTCGCCAGCGTGGCTCGCTCGCGTGCGACGCGAACGCAGGTAGGGGACTTCGTCGAGCGCTACGGTCAGCGGGAGGCGCTCGATGCCCTGCTCCTGGATTGCCTCGATTGAAGGGCGAGCGCGACCCGAGCCAGGCGCGCCCGGTAACGCTGGACCATGGAATCCCGTAACCTGCAGCGATGGTGAATCGTCTGAGTGTCGGGGCCGAAATCCCCGACTTCCGTGTCACCACAATGACTGGTCGACGGCTCACGCCCGAGGTGTTCTCGGGCCAGCGGGTGCTGTTGGCCTTTCGTCGCTATGCGGCGTGTCCGGTCTGCAATCAACACCTGGCGACCTACCGGGTCCGGGGCGCCGAGTTGGCGACCCGGAAGATCAAGATGTACGCGATCTTTCATTCCGAGATCGGTCGGCTGGAGACCTACTTCGACCCGGACGAGCTGCCCTTCGAGGTCGTCAGCGATCCCGACTTCGCGCTCTACAACGCCTTTGGTGTGGCCCCGAATATGTTCGCGTGTATGCGTCCAAGCAGCTTGAAGGCGGCGGTCTCGGCCTCCAAGTCCGGGCTGGGAGCAGATAAGTTCGGGGAGGCCGACGGGACCTCGTTCATGATCCCCGCGAACTTCATGATAGCAGAGGGGAAGCTCGCGGCCGTCCACTACGGTCGGGATTTGGGTGACGCCTGGTCTGTCGATCGCTCGCTGGAGATCGCCCGCGAGCTGTGGACCGTCTGAGTGTCGGCTGGTCCGACTCCAGCCGATCACGCCAGCCGATCACGCCAGCCGATCGAGCATGCCCGCCTCGCGCAGGTGTGGATCGATGTCGAGGGTTCCGCGTAGGGGTCGGCAGGCTCGAGGCCAGGGGCTGGCGGGCGATGAGCCGGGCGGAGAACACGGCTTGGTTGCGCTCGGAGACGAGGGTGACGTTCAGAGCGTGGAAGATGGCGAGGGCATCGACTGGGCCGCGCTCGACGGAGATCCGCAGCCGACCATGGACCAGGGCGCCGGGTGTGTCCGCGGCGATGCTGGGCTTCACGTCCAACAGGTGCCAGCAGGTACAGACCCGGGGTGCTGGACGCTGGACCCATACAAGGGGCGAGCAGACGGATCGGGCGCTTCGCAGATCGGGCGCTGCTTTGTTGCGGTACAGTGGCGTCGATGAGCACACGCTCTGCAAACGACCCACAGACAGCCGATGCGCGGCAGTATCACATTGGCCTGCGACCGGGAGAGGTCGCACCTTCGATACTGTTGGTAGGCGATCCCAAGCGGGCGCAGCGGGTAGCCCATACCCACTTCGAAACCCATGGTGATTCCATCTGCGAACGCGAGTTCGTGACCTACACGGGGACGTACAAGGGCCACGCCATGACCGTGATGGGCACGGGCATGGGGGCCGCGAATACGGAGATCGCGGTCATCGAGTTGTGTCAGCTGTTCGAGGACCCGACCGAGATCGCCATGGTCCGGGCCGGGAGCTGCGGTGCGCTCCAGGCCGAGATCGGCCTCGGTGACCTGATCATCTCGCAGGCGGGCTACCGCCTCGAAGAGACCTCGCTCGCGTTTGTGGGTCCGGGCTACCCCGCGGTCGCCCACCCGGAGGCGATACTCGCCCTGTTGTGGGCGGCCGAGGACGCGGGCGCGCGGGCCCACCTGGGGATCACCGCGACGGCCTCGGGCTTCTACGGCGCCCAGGGCCGCTCGGTGGCTGGTTTCAATTCGCGAATCGGCGAGATCGAGGCTCAGCTCGGGCGCGAGGGGGTCAGCAACATGGAGATGGAGTGTTCGACCCTCCTGACCTTGGCGAGCCTGCGGGGTTTTCGGGCCGGGGCAGTGTGTGCCGCCTACGCCAACCGAGTCGCCGATACCTTCATCGACCAGGCCGACAAACCCGGGGCCGAGTTTCGGTGTATCCAAGTCGGTCTCGATGGGCTCGCACGCATGGCGGAGCTCCGGAAGGCCAGTGGCGATCGCCCCTGTTGGCACCCGGGTGTCCGTGGGGGCGATTCCAAGTCGGATTCCGAGGCCTGATCTCGGCCGCGCCCCGCCCCCGCCTTCACTCGTTCATGGACACACACACGATCGTCGAGGCCGGCGACGCCGAGGCTGTCGACGCGCTGATCGCCGAGATCTACGGGCCCGATGCCCCGGCTGAAATCGCCGCTTCGTCCCAGGCCGGAGCCCCCGCTCACCTCCTGCATGTCGCGGCCGTGAGCGCCGAAGTCGGTGAACCCTGGGCGGTGCTCTGTGTCGGCGCCGGCTCACCAGCCAGCATTCACGACCGCTTCGCCCTCGAGCTGAGTCGGGCCCGGGCCGACGCGATCGTGGTCACAGGCAAGATCCTCCGAGACGAGCCGGCCCTGCGCTACCTGCTGGCGGGGGGCCTGGACACGCTGGCGAGTGGGCTGCTCGACTGGCGGCGGCGCAGGCTGGGCAAGCGCGAGCCGCCGACCGTGCTGGTGTTGACCTCGGGCGCGCAGATCGACCTCGGGCACCCTGTGTTTGCGCCTGGGGGTTGGGCCCGACCCCTGATCTACTGTGCTCTGGCGTACGTGGAAGAGCTGGTCGCGCGGGCGGGGCAGCGCGAGCTCGAAGTTCGGATCGTGGGCGCGCCGGAGCGGGCCCTCTCGCTCGCGGGCGCGCTCGCCTTCCTGCGCGCCGACGCTCGGATCCAGGCCCGGACTATCGTGCTCGAGGCCGGGCCCACGACCACGGCCCCCTGCTACGCCGGCTCGGGCCCATCCGTGGACGAGCTCGCTCTGTCCGTGTTCTCGGGCGCCCTCGACCCAGCCTCGACGCTGGGCGCCTTCGTGTCTCCGGCGCGAGCTCGGCTACGCTTGCGGCAACTCGGGGAACACTGCGTCGTCGAGCCCAGCGGGCGATGGTGTTTGAGTCGCTGGGTGCCTACCATCGACCCATGAGCCGCCCTGTCTCGAGCTTCGTCTTGCCTGTCCTCCTGGTCGCCGCCGGGTTCGCGTGCGCCGACGACGGGCCCGGGGAGCCGATCGAGAACCCGCTGACGAACCCCGAGTCGGGCCCGGCGGCGGGCAACCCCGACGGGAGCTGTCCTATCCCGGACGACGCCCGGCCGGCGGACATCTCCAGTCCGACGACGGTGATCGGCGACGGCACGCCCGAGAGCTGCACGAGCGCCGCTGTGGTCGAGGCGGTGGCCGGGGGCGGGGTGATCACCTTCGACTGTGGACCGGACCCGGTGGTCGTGATCCTCGAAGAGACGGCCCGTATTTTTAACGACAAGGGCCCGGAGATCGTCATCGACGGGGGTGGGCTGGTCACGCTCAGCGGGGCCCGTGCGCGCCGAATCTTGTACATGAACACCTGCGACGAGAGCCTCGTGTGGACGACCCCCATGTGCAACAACCAGGACCACCCGCGGCTCACGGTTCAGAACATCACCTTCACCGACGGCAACTCGAGCGGCGAGGACCCGGACGGCGGCGGGGCCATCTTTGTGCGGGGCGGTCGCTTCAAGCTGGTCAACACCCGGTTCTTCAACAACCGCTGCGACGAGACCGGACCGGACGTCGGCGGGGCGGCCGTCCGGGTCTTCGATCAATACGAAGACCGACCCGTGTACGTGGTCAACAGCACCTTCGGGGGCGCGCCCGGGCTCGGCAACTCGTGCTCCAACGGCGGCGGGCTGAGCAGCATCGGCGTGTCCTACACCGTGATCAACAGCTTGTTCTCCTACAACGAGGCGATCGGCAACGGTGCCAACCCGGCGCAGGGGGGCACCCCCGGCGGCGGCAGCGGGGGCGCCATCTACAATGATGGAAACACCTTCACCCTGAGCTTGTGTGGGACCAAGATCGAGCACAACACCGCCAACGAGGGGGGCGGGGCCGTGTTCTTCGTCAGCAACGACCTCAGCGGCAGCATGGTGATTCAGGACTCCGAGCTGTGCGGCAACCCGAGCGCGGGTTTCGAGACCCAGGGCTTCCCGGGCATCTTCGTGCTCGCAAGCGGCGATCCACAGGTCAGCGGCTCGACCTTGAGCGAGACCTGCGACGCATCGAAGTGAGGGCTGGGCCAGAGGCTCGGCCCGCTCGGCCGAGAACCCAGGCGGCGGTCCGCTGATCAGGGGGCCAGCCCGCCGATCAGCCGGACCTGATCAGCCTGATCAGCCGGCAGGGGCGGAGCGCGATGATATGATGGTCGACGCGCGGCGCGATTTCGACCGAGGTTCTTCGCGGGCGCAGGGGAGTGTGTGCATGCATTTGTCGAACAGTCTCGCTGTGGTGTGTTGTTTGGGTCTTGGCTTCGGGCTGCTCTCGGGCTGCGCCGACGACGGTGTGAGCGCAGCCGACGACGAGGTCGGGGAGTCGGGCTCGGAGTCGGAGTCGGAGTCGGGCTCGGAGTCGGACTCCGATTCGGGCTCGGAGCCCGACCCCCTCGCGGGTGTCGTGTTCATCAACGAGGTGCTCGTCGCCCCGGGTGCCCAGCACGACTGGATCGAGCTGGTGAATGTCGGCGGCGAGACGGTCGACCTGCGGGGCCTTCGCCTGCGCGCGATTCCTCTCGATGACCCGGGGGAGGTCCACGAGCACCTGGTCAGCGACGACGCGGCCGGGTCCATCGAGGCCGGTGGGTTTTGGACCCTCGAGGCCGATTCGGGGCCCCAAGAACCGGGGGTGTGCGCCTCGGTGTTTCAGGTCCCGGACGGCCCGGTCGACCTGCACCTCTACGGCCCCTCGGGTGGGGTCATCGATCATGTGGTCCTCGATGAGGAGCTGCTCGAGGGCACGCGCCCCGGCATCTCCCTGGGTCGCTTCCCCGATGGGGGCGCCGAGATCATCGGCCAGAGCCAGCCGACCCCCAGCGCGAGCAACCCCGGCCCCCCCGCGCACGACGCCTGTCTGGACGGCCCGGGCCCCGACAGTTTCGACGATCATACCTATCCCTGCCTCGGGTCCTCCGACAGCTTCTACTGGCTCGCGGGCAGCCGAGCCTCGACCACGGCCGTCAAGTTTCTGCTCTCGCCCTACGCCGACGC
The DNA here is from genome assembly GCA_964451725.1 of uncultured Nannocystaceae bacterium. Taxonomy (GTDB): domain Bacteria; phylum Myxococcota_A; class Polyangia; order Nannocystales; family Nannocystaceae; genus Plesiocystis. The sequence goes on from CAYVJQ010000106.1 coordinate 9,985, forward strand.
CGAGAACCTGCCGATCGCCTTCCTCGACACCGTGTTCTATTCGGTGCACGACGAATGGTATTACTTCCGTATGCTCAATGGCCAAAGTGTGGCCAATGAGGATCTCTATGCGCCCTACGACGGCGACTTCGGGAGTGTGGAAGAGATCTACGCCTGGGCCCAGGGGGTCGACGTTCTGCCCTACGACGAGGCGTTCTTGAAGTGGTCGGGGGACCGGCTGCTCTCGACCCGCTTTTACGATCTGGCGATCGACATTCAGCCTCGAATTCTCGGCGCCGGCACGCTCATCCACGTGCCCGCCCGCGACGAGCCCGAGCCCCGCCCGGAGATCTGGGGTTTCGAGCTCGAGTATCGCGACGAGCCGGCGCACGCCGACGTGGCGTTCTACTTCGAGAGCCTCGAGGCCAGCTTGCCCGCGGACATCAGCGCCTCTCTCAACTGGATCGTCCGCTCGCCGGCCCAGGAGGAGCTGGCCGTGGCCATGGAGGCCGGCGAGCTCGAGCGCCACGACCAGATCATCCGTTACTCGGAGCTGTCCGTGCCCGGGGAGGTCGAGGTCTATCACGGGGGCCTGATCGCCGGACGTGTGCGTGTGGTCGAGGCTGGGGAGTCGGGTCTCGAGGACGCGACCAGCACCGACATCTTGGTCTTGGAGGAGATTCCCGACTACCTCCCGCCCTGCATCGCGCTGGTCACGGCCGTGCCCCAGACCCCCCTGGCCCACATCAACCTGTTGGCCAAGAGCCGGGGGATCCCCAATCTCTATATTGGGGACGTGGTCAACGACCCCGAGTGGGACCAGTGGGGGCGGCAGCGAGCGCGGGTGATCTTGAGGGCCACGGAGTTCGGCGGCTACGAGGCCGTGGGCATGACCAAGGCCGACTACGATCTGTGGCGCGACCTCCAGCTCGACGACCTGCATATCTTGCCCAGCGTCGACCTCCAGAGCGCGCCCTATACCCTCGACCTGGGCGCCCAGTCGGTCGACGACATGGTCGCGCTCCGGCCCTTGATCGGCGGCAAGGCGGCGGGCTTCCTGGCCTTGCTCGAGGTCTTCGGCGACGACCCCCAGACCACGACCCCCGACGCGCCCCTGGCGATCACCGTGCGGGCCTACAACGAACACATCGCGCCTTTTCGGGTCCTGTGGCTCGACGCGATCCTCGACATGGTCGAGTTTCGCTACCTGAAATATCGCAAGGATCGCTACCTCATCTTGGAGGGCGAGCTCGCCTACGATCTGCGCTACCCCAGCGATCTCGGCCAGTTGTTCAGGGAGACCTTTCTGAGCTCGCACCCCGAGGGCGACTGGCTCGGCGATCTGGTGCGCAGCGGCGGCGTCCGCAAGGTCATCGCCGACACGCCTATCGATCCGGCGACCCTGGCGCAGATCCGGGCGGCCTTGGACGGTCAGTTCGGGGATCTGGCGACCACCCAGGGTCTGCGCTTTCGGTCCTCGAGCAACGTCGAGGACATCGAGGGCTTCAACGGCGCGGGTCTCTACAACTCCAACACGGGTTACCTGCACGCCGACGCGCTCGCCGACCCGGAGGACCAGGCCAAGACCATCGAGGCCGCGATCTTGCAGACCTGGACCAGCTACTGGAGTTGGGAGGCCTACGAAGAGCGGCTGACGGCCGACATCGAGCACATCAGCGGGAACATGGGGGTGCTCGTGCACCCGCGCTTCGACGACGACTTCGAGCGCGCCAACGGAGTGTTCACCATGACCCGCTTTCCCAGCGCCGTGCCGGCCCACGCCCCCGACCAATTCCCGGGGCGCTACGAGCTGGTCATCAACGGGCAGATCGGCGCGCTCTCGGTCACCAACCCACCGCCGGGGGTGTGCAGCCTGCCCGAGGTCATCCGCCTGCGGGCCGAAGCCGGCGGCGAACCCGGCATCGAGCGCCTCCAGGGCTCCTCCGAACTCGAGGCTGGGGTCGAGGTGATCTCGGATGCGACCGCGCTGCTCCTCTTCGAGCGGGCTCGGGAGGCCACCGACTTGTGGCTGGGGCTCGAGAACGGCGTGCTGCCCAGCGATCAGGCCTACCGGACCGTGACCTTGGACTACGAGTTTCGCGACATGGACGCGGGTTGGCCCGCGCTCGCGGGCGGCGACCCCTACCCCGGGCGCATGATCGTCAAGCAGGTCCGAAGCCTGGATCCCTCGACCTCCGCCGTGCCCGAGCAGGTCGTCGATCTGCCCGTGCCCCGGGACGTGCTCTCGCGGGCCCGGCTCGTGACCCGGCGGGTGTGTGAGGGCGATCGCCTGACCCTGACGGTCGTGGAGGTCGCCACTGATCCGCTCGCCGCCCCCGACCTCGGCTACGCGCTCACGCCGTTCACGGCCGAGGTCGTCCTCGAGGCCAGCGCCGATGTGCCGGAGCTGGGCTGGGTCAGCGGGCACGAGGTCCGGGTCACTCACCTCGAGCTCGGCTGGTTCGACCACCCCGGCGTGAATATGGGTGGGGACTGGCTGCTCGAGGCGGACGTCGCCGAGGACGCCCAGGCCGAGCTCGGTCTGGCGACCCTGGTGTGGACGCCGGGGGGCAGCTGGTCGGTCGTCAACGAGGACGGGGAGGCCGCCGAGGGGACAGCGTTTGTGTGCGCCGTGGAGACCCTGCACGCGACCCCCGACAACTTCTTGTTGGACCTGCTCGCCGACGGTTGAACTTCGGCGCTTCGCTGAACTGCCGATTCGGGCCTGGTGAGGGATTTTGCAACGATCTGCGGGGCAGCTCGCGGTCGGCGGCGGAGTCCATGCACCGATGCCTCGTTTGGCCGTCCTGGCAATGGCCGTATTGTCGAAATGCCCAGCGTGTGGGCGCTGTGGGGTTTCGGGCCCTCGCCCTCGATGAACACTGGGTGTGAGGCCAGGATGAAGGGGGGCGCAAGGATGGCGGAAGGGTGTCGGTGGTGTCACGGCCTGGCGGATCCTTGTTGGGGTCGCAGGGCTGTGAAACCATCGCGGCATGGGTGAGATCGAGACCTTGAATCAAGACCTTGGAACCCGCCGGTGCCAGTGGGCAGGGCGAGGGCTCAGCCGCGGCCGGGGAGTCGCTAGAGCGCTCGCCGCCAGCAGCCTCGGGTTGATGCTCGCGTGCAACCCCAACTGGCGCGCCGAGTTTCATCCGCCGCCGGGCGAGGGTGAGATCGAGCCTCCCACGGCCTCCGAGGAGGCCGTCTTCGTCAAGGTTCACACCCTCGATGGCGAGGTCTACGTGCTCGAGAGCTGGAGCTTCGACGAGTCGAAGAGGACCGTCCACGGCCAGGGCCTGCACTACTCGGCCGAGCGGGACGTGCTCGGCAGCGGCGGCCAGACCATCAGCTACGACCAGGTCGCCCTGCTCGAGACCAACACCCCCGAGCGCCTGCACCACGCGACCTCGCTGGCGATCATCGGCGTGGTCGCGGGGGCGGTCGCCGGCGTGGGGATCTTCTGTGCGATCAACCCCAAGGCCTGCTTTGGATCGTGCCCGACCTTCTATGTACGGGAGCCCGGCGAGGGCCTCCTGTCCCTGCGTGCCGAGGGCTTCTCGTCGTCTGTGGCCGAGTCTCTCGAGGCCCGGGATGTCGATCACCTCGGGGTCGTCGATCCGCCCAGCGGCCGCTTTGAATTGACGGTCGCCAACGAGGCCTTCGAGACCCACTTTCTGCGTCACGTCGAGCTGCTCAGCGTCGCCCGCCCCGACCCGAGCGTGGAGGTGTTTCACACCCGGGAGGGGTTCGCCGGGGCCCGCGACCTGGTCGCCCCGATCGCCTGTCGTGCCGGTGACGCTGGCGAGCGCGACTGCCTGGCCGAAGTCGGCGCCCAAGACGAGCTCGAGTACGCCTCGCTCACCGACTCGAGGGACCTCGCCACCCGCGAGGTCGTGGAGCTCGAGTTCCGGGCCGACCGGCACGCTGAGCGGGCCCTGATCGTGCGGGCTCGAAACAGCCTGCTCGACACCTTCTTGTTCTATCAGGGCCTCGCCTACATGGGTCGAGAGCTCCCGCGCTGGATCTGGCGCGCCGACGAGGAGGGCCCAGACGGCGCCCTCGCCCAGCTCCTGCGGGGCTTCGACCGGGAGCTGGGAGACATCGAGGTCGAGGTCTGGGACGGCCGGCGGTGGCGGGCTGCGGGCCAGTTCAGCGAGTACGGACCGATCGCCGAGGAGACCCAGCTGATCCCGCTTCCGACCGTGCTCACGCCCGCGGGCGAGCCCCTGCGTGTGCGCCTGATCCTGACCCAGGGTCGCTGGAAGCTCGACCGGCTCGCCCTGGCCGAGCTCACCGGACCGCTCGAGGCCCAGACCTTGGTGCCCGTCTCCGTCACTCACGACGGCCGGGACGACCCCGAGGCGCTGGCCCGGCTGCTCGATGACCAGACCCGCCTCCACAGCTACCCCGGGGACGTCTGGGGGCTCGGCTTCGAGATCCCCGAGGGACCCCAGACCCTGTTTTTGGCCGCCGAGGGCTTCTACTGGGAGTGGATGCGCGAGGATTGGATGGTCGAGGAGGACGGGCTCGCCGCGGTCCGCTTCTTCGCCGATCCCGGGGCCACCCTCCGGCGCCTCGCACCCGCCTTCAAGGCGCTCGAGACCAACATGGAGCCCGTGTTTTGGGAGACGCGACTGCGACCGCTGCCGCTCGAGGGAGCCGTGGACAACACCCTCGGACCCGCGCGGCCCGAACCTGAACCGGAACCGGATCCCGATTCAGACCAAAACCAGGATCGAGACGGGGGTCGGCCATGAGCGCGCGATTGGGCCGCTTCGCCGCAGTGTTGGGCCTGGGCGCGCTGGTCGCTTCGACTGGACCGCTGGCCTGCCTGCCCAAGCCGGACAGGGCCGACGGGTACGGGACCAGGGCCCCGCGGGTCACTCCGACCGTCGACAAGGTCCCGGTCACCGGGTACCGCGCGCGAATCAAATTCGCCGATCGGAGTGTGCTCGTGGGCGAGCTGTTGGCGGCCGAGCCCGATGGCCAGATCGTGATCCGGACCAAGGCCGAGGGGGACCAGTCGCGCCCCTTCGCCGATATCGTGCGGGCCCAGGTGCAGGTCGATCGCAGGGCCGCCGCCAGGTTGGGGGGGCTCGGAGCCGCCGCGGGAGTCCTGGCCCCGCTGAGCTTCACAGGCGGCCTGTTGGTGGTCTACACGATCCCCGTGGTCATGGTCGCCGGCTCGGTCTCTCTGGGTGTGGCCTGGGCCGAGAGCCGGGTGATCCTCAAAGCTGGAGACCTGCGCTACCTGTTTCAGTACGCGCGCTGGCCTCAAGGAATGCCGCAGCAGGGAGCTGTGGACCCGCAACAAGGGGAGACCCCGGTAGGGAGGCCACTCACCGGAACCGAGGCGCCAGCGATGAAGGGGAGCGCGGCCGAGCCGGGCGTGGTCGAGCCGGGCGTGGTCGAGCCGGTGATCGTCGAGCCAGCGGCCGAAACTGTGGACGCGGCCGATCCTGATGTAGCGAGCCCAGATGAGCCCGGCGTGTTGTGACGCGAGCGGCGGAGCTTCAGGACGGAGAACCGAGAGCTCGTCGTGTCCTTCGCCTACTCCGGCCCTTCGAGGCTCAGCAGATAGGCGACGAGCTGGTCGAGCTCGGCGCCGCTGAGGTTCGAGGTCACACCGTGGGCGTCGCCGAGGTTGTGCTCGGTCAACAGGGCGTGGAGATCCGCCGCGGATCCGTTGTGCAGGTAGGGCGGCGAGTTCCACAGCCCGTGCAAGCTGGGGGTGTCCAGCCCGGTCAGGGGTTGGCCCAGGCGCTGGCCCGAGCCCGGCTCGATCGTCCCGACATCGTGTAGCAGGGGCGTCATGGGACCGATCCAGGCGCTGTCCGTGAGCGTGGGTCCGGCGTGGCAGCTCGCGCAGCCCAGGGCGTCGGATTCGAACAGGGCCTGGCCGGCGAGGGCCTCGGGGCCGAGGGTGCCGTCTTGGTTGCGCCGGGGACTGCGGGGGGCGCTGTCGAGGCTGGTCACGTAGGCCGCGAGGGCGTCGAGGTCGGCCGAGAGCCCAGCCTTGGGATCGCCCAGGGTGGTCGAGGTCGTGCCGCTGTCCCAGTCGTCGTCGCTGAGCAGGCCGGCGCCGCCGAAGGGTCCGCGCATGTCGTGCTCGAAGTCCTGGACCTCGTCGAAGTTGGCGCTCCAGTGCAGGGGACCGTGCCCGAGGCCGGCGCGGCCGAGCAGGGAGAGGGTGTTGCGCAGGCCCTCGCCCCGGTCGCTGAAGTCCCAGGTCCGCCGGTCGGCCTCGCCGTCGAGGTGGCAGTGGGCGCAGGCGATGTAGCCGTGTTTGGCCAGGCGGGGGTCGAGGCTGTCGTTGAACAGCTGCTTGCCGCGTAAAACCTGGGCAGAGAGTGGCTCGGTGTCGACGGTGGGAATGAGGGCGATGGGGGTAGGCAGGACGTCGAAGCTGCTCACGTCGTAGACCCGCAGCTCCCGGTCGAGCTCGGCGTGCACGTAGAGGTGGCGGTCGTCGGGGGACAGGGCGAGGGCGCCCGGGGCGTAGCCGACGTCGAGCAGCGTCCCGGCCTGGGCACCGCTGAGGGCGTCGTAGCGCTCGACGCCCCGGCTGCCACGCATGGCCACGAACAGGTAGTCGCCCCGGCTCGAGTGCACACCCGCGGCGGCGAAGCCCCGGTTGTCGAACTGCTTGCGCAGGTCGAAGTTTTCGGCGCCGGTGATCCGGCCCTGGGGGTCGGGTGCGCCGAGTATCAAAAACGAGACCACGGCCCGGGCCGTGGTCTCGAAGCTCAGGACCTCGCCATTGAGGAATTCACCCTGAAGCAGGTTGGCCTGGAGGCTGGGCACGGCGACCCGATCGGCGGTCGGCGAGACCAGGATCTGGTCGAGGTAGGTCGGCACACCGCCGATCTCCGTGTCGGAGGCGGGTGTGGGGTCGTAGGCCAGGGTCAGGAGCTCGGAGGTCTCGGTGTCGAGGTCGAACACGATCAGCTCGCCGCGATCGTCGGGGGAGCGCCACCGGCTCACGGCGACCCGCCCGTCGGGCCACAGGGCCAGGCCACGGGCGTCGGGGAAGCCGTCGTGAACGACGAAGGGCTCGCCGGGAGCCGGGGAGACCGCGAGCGCGTCGAGGCCCGGGAGGGCGACGACGGTGGCCTGGCCCAGGCGCAGGGCCGCGCTCGGTCGGGAGCCCCGGGGCAGGGTCTGAATCGGGCCCAGGCTCGGGCTCAGGCCGCCGTTCCACTCGACGGCCTGGATCGCGTCGATCTGGGGGCAGGCGATCAGGGCGCCGCCGGGGTGCGGGCTCAGGGTCCTCGGGCCCGCGCAGGTCGACAGGCGATCGACGATCTCGAAGCTGGGCTCGGGGCCCTCGCCGCCGATCCGCCGGACCAAGGTCAGGGCGGCCGCGTCACGATCGAGGACGGCGCTGAGATCGAGGGCGCCCACGCCGATCAGGCTCGCGCTATGGCGGGGCTGATGGACGGGCGGGTGTGTGGCCGTGACCACGAGGTTGGCCGTGAGCGAGTCGCCCATGCCGCCGTAGACCGTGACCACCGGGTAGTAGCGCCCGGGGGCGGCGTAGCTGTGTGAGGCGGTGGGCGAGGTGGTGGGGTCCGCCTGGGCTGCCCCGTCGCCGAAGTCCCAGAGAAACACGGCGGCCCCGGTCGAGGCCGAGGCGTCGAGCTCGATGCTCTCGCCCACGAGCGCGTAGCGGTCGGCCCCGGCGTCGGCGCTCAGGGCCTCGCCGCCCGAGTCCGGGTTCGTCTCGGTGTAAGGGCCGGTGTAAGGGCCGGTGTCGGCGCTCGGACTCGAGTCTGTCTCGGTGCCCGAGCTCGAGTCGGAGTCTGTCTCGGCGTCGTCGCTCATGTCGGCCTCGCTCGCCCCGGGTTGGTCGCGCGAACACCCGCCGAGTCCGCTGGCGGCGGCGAGCAGCGACACCGCGAACCCGAGCGAAGAGATGCCGAAGATCGAGTTCGCCATCAGCCGGCCGTGGTGAAGCTCGCCGTGAAGGTCTCTGCGAGCGGGTTGCCGCTGTAGTCGACCACCCCGCCCGCCGGAATCTCGAGCGTGTATTGCGTGCCGGGTTCGAGCGCTGTCTTGGGGGCGAAGTTGACGATCGTCTCTTGAGTGGAGATCCAGCCGTCGACCCGGGTCTGGGCCGGGTCCGTGCCGGTCTGGTAGAGGCGCACCGAGCCCGCGAACGCGCTCTTGGGCTCGACCATCTCGTCGAAGCTGACCCCGAATCGGGAGCTGAGCTTGAGGCCGGAGGCGCCGTCCGGGGGCCACACAAAGGCGATCTTTGGGGCCTCGCTGTCTGGGTCTTGGGCGTAGGGGACGATGGCCGAGCCCCGGTTGGGATCGGCCTCGTCGTCCACACTGAGCACGGCGACGTTGCCGATCGGCGTGACCGTGTCGAGGTCACCCTCGAGCGCCAAAGTCGCGACCTGGGTGATCTGGCTGGGGTCCGACCAGTCGTAGATGGCGGCGAAGTTGGATTCGCCGACGAAGGCCAGGTCGCCCTTGGGGAACACATAGCCGCCGTTGCCCCCCGACTTGAACTCACCGGCGAAGCTCGGGCTGCCCGGGTCGTGGAGGTCGTAGACGATCAGCCCGCCGCCCCCGTCTTTGATGGCGTAGAAGCCGTAGGCGCCGGTCCAGTTCGAGAAGTAGGACTCCCGGGGTTGGTCCATGCCGTCGACGATCGAGAAGTCTCCGCCGGCGACCGGCTGTGGGTCGTCGGGGATCGAGACGTCGAGAAACACCGCCCGCGGACCCTCGGCGGCGGTCGCCATCAACAGGTTGCCGATGACCTGGACCTGGCCGACGCGGTGGGTGGGGTTGAAGTTGTACTGGCCCGCGAGCACCGGGTTGTCCGGGTCGCTGGCGTCGACGATGTAGACCCCGTTGTCGGCCCCGCCCACGTAGATCCACGGCGCCTGGTAGAACACGCTGAGGCTGACCCGGGCGTAGGCGTCCGGATACAGAAACCCAGGCAGGGCGAGCATGGTCAGGGGCTGGGGGTCGGCCGTGTTGCCGACCTCCCACATCTGGAGGCCGCCGCTGAAGCCCAGCAGCGGCTGCTCGATGCCGTCGACGACCGAGAGCCAGCGCCCGTCGACCTCGGCGAAGCCCGTGGCGTGGGTCTCCCGCATCTGGTCGGAGGTCCCGTAGCCCACGGCCTGGGGCGTACAGGGGTCCGAGATGTCGAAGAAGGTCAGCCCGCCGCCGCCCCACTCGGGCGCCCAGGGCAAGAGCAGGAATCCATCGAACATGACCACCAGGTTGTGGTGGTCGGTGGTGTCGCCGACGCCTCCGTCGAGGTAGGCGCAGTGCTGGTAGAGCTGCTCGGAGCTGAAGCTGACTGCCGGTCCTCCCGGGCCAGTGGTTCCACCCCACGCGCCTGGGGCGGGGTAGGGATCGCCAGGGTCGCCCGTGCTCTCGCCCTCGGAGTCGCCGGTGGTGTCGCTGGGTGTCGAGTTGTCGGCGCTCGACTCCGAGTCCGGGCCTGGATCCGAGTCGCTGCTGCTCTCCCCGAGCTCGTCACCGCCGCTGCTGCGGGGGTCGCTGTCGGACTCGCCGGTCGTTGGATCATCCGCGACGTCGGCGTTCCCCGCATCGCCACAGGCCACAGCGCTGAACAAGAGACCGAGGCCCAGGCGAGCTGTAGCTGATGACCGTGGATGGAGAGACACCCCTTTCAACTAGGCTGCGGGCTCGCCCCTCGTCAAGGACAGTGACTATCCTGACAGAGGGAATCCTGACAGTCGCGATGGTTGGCCCCCGGCCTGTGGCGCGGCGATACCCGGCCTCTGCGTCGGGAAGTTGGACCGCAGAGTCACGACTTGGAGGTGGAAGGAGAAAACCTGGGAAAAAATCTACTCGTCTCGAATCGGGCGGTGACTACCCAAGTGGAGTCGAGACCGTGATGCAGAACATGCCCGCCGCAGAGCTAGCCCCCCTCTCCCCCTCGCACCCGATCGCTGTCTTTCAGACCACGACGCCGGTCCCTGCACCGATTCGCTCCCACGAGCGGGCGCCGGTCGTGCCGGTCGTGCCGGTCATGCCAGTCATGCCGGTCATGCCGGTCATGCCGGTCATGCCGGTCATGGCGCCTGGACCCGCGGTGGGTCTGCCGAGCAGCCCCGTCGGC
>CAYVJQ010000106.1:20171-21634 GCA_964451725.1 uncultured Nannocystaceae bacterium
CATGCCGGTCATGGCGCCTGGACCCGCGGTGGGTCTGCCGAGCAGCCCCGTCGGCCTCGCCGGCCGACTTGGAGAGCTGGCCAAGGATGCCAGCGTCGAGCACGCGGTGGAGATCGGTCGGCTCGTGATCGAGGAGCTCTACAACGGTGATCTTTCGACCTGGCGCAGCCGTGGTCCCAAGGCCCACTCGCTCCGGGACCTCGCGCGACGCAGTGAGCTCCCGATCAGCAGCTCGGCCCTGTACCGATCGATCGCCCTGTATGAGCTGCGCGAGCGACTCGGGGGCATCGAGCCGTGGTCGCAAGCTGGGCTTGGGATCAGTCACCTCCGTCTGGTCTTGGGCCTGCCAGCGGACGACCAGCGCCGGCTCCTCGATCGGGCGGTGACGGAGTCCTGGACCGTGGCCGAGCTCGAGCGCGAGACCGTGGGCGTGCGCGCGGCTCAGCCTGTCAAGAAGACCCGCGGCGGCCGGCCTCGCCTGCCTCGCTTCGTCAAGAGCATCAACAAGCTGCGCAAGTGCACCCAAGATCGGAGCGAGTTCTTCGGTGATGTCGATGCGGTCGCGAACATGGATGCAGAGGAGGTCGATGAGCTGCGCAGTCAGCTCGCCGAGCTCCACGCGCGGGTCGCCGAACTCGAGGCTGCGATCGCTACGGCGCGCAGCTGAGCTCGCTCGCCGGTTCGGCCAGAGAATCTCATCGACCGATTGTGGAGAAGACCCCGGGACCGGTTCCTGGGGTTTCTTTCATAACCACGAAGGACCGCTGGGACACAGACCAGCCGGCGTCCAAGAGTGACAGCAGCCACTCGCAGGGCAGGGCAGGGCAGGGATAGAGCAGTACAGGCACGCCTGCGGGGAACAGCGAGAGCAGCCTGGCGACAGTGGGAGCGACGAACTGAGGGTCGCCTCGACCATCGAAACTCAGGCGGTGGACGAGCTGGGCCCGACCTTCGCTCGAGAGCCAGGCCCTCGCAGCAGGGAGCTCGGCGGTCGCAGGGATCTCGACCAGGAGGCGCTCCTCGGGGGGAGTTCGCCGCCAGTGCTCGGGCACCCAACTCCACAGATATCCGTCCCAACGAGGATCCGCCTCAGGCCTAGCGTCGATCTCGGTTGCCTGCGGGTCTGAGGTCGCGACGGCGAGGGAGCGGGCATCCCCACGGGGGCAATGCCCTCCCGTGCCATGATGCAGCAGGGCCAGCTCCTCGCGGACAACCGTGAACCCGAGTCGCTCGTACCAGTTCAGGCGTTCGGGCTCAGCCAAGAACTCGAGCGTCTCGAGGCCGGCAGTGCGGGCCCGCTCGGCGGCGAAGTCGATCATCGAGGCGCCCCACCCCAGGCCGCGCCGCGCCGCGAGCAGACCCACTCCCGCACCACGTGCGCTCGCTCCCAGCGAGGTCGACCGACCGAGCAAGACATAGCCCTCGACGTCCCAAGGAGCGATTTTTGGACCCGGGGTCGGGTC
>CAYVJQ010000106.1:21734-22836 GCA_964451725.1 uncultured Nannocystaceae bacterium
GAGGTCGGTAGCGAACGTGGCCCGGGGGCGCTCACGTCAGGCCGCAGGCTCGTCGACATGCGTCGATGGTCTCGCGCGCCAACACCCGGGCTCGGGCGGCCCCGCGTTGGAGGATCGCCTCGACCTCTTCCGGGTGGGCCAAGAGGTGCTCGCGCCGGGCCCGGGCCGAGGCGAAGTGGGCCTCGATCTCGGCGGCCAACAGCTGCTTCGCATGGCCGTAGCCGAAGGGCTTGCCATCGCGGGCGCCGGCCTCGAACCAGGTCCGGAGCTCGGCGAGCTGCCCCACGTCATAAAACAGCTCGAGCAAAGCATAGACATTGTTGCCCTCGACGGTCAGGGGCTCACCCAGGGTCGCCGAGTCGGTGACCACCTGGCCGACGATCTTCTTGAGTTTCTTGCCCGACTCGAACAGGGGGATGATGTTGCCGTAGCTCTTGCTCATCTTGCGACCATCGAGGCCGGGCACGTAGGGCGCCTTGGACAGCCTCCACTCGGGGCGCCGGAGCAGGGGCGCGTCGACGCCGTAGGCGCTGTTGAAGTGGGTCGCCATGTCCTGGGTCATCTCCACGTGCTGAATCTGGTCCTTGCCCACGGGTACCAGCGAGGACTGATACACGAGGATGTCGGAGGCCATGAGCACCGGGTACATGAACAGGCCCGTGGTCCGCTTGACCCCCGCATCGGCCTTGTCTTTGTAGGATACGGCGCGCTCGAGCAGGCCCATGCTGGTGACCGTGGCGAGCAGCCAAGTCAGCTCGGTGACCTCGGGGATGTCGCTCTGCCGGAACAAGGTGGCTTTGTCCGGGTCGAGGCCACAGGCCAGGTAGGTCACGGCCAGGTTGAAGACGTTGTCGCGCAGGGCCGCAGGGTCACGGAGGGTGGTGAGCGCGTGGTAGTCGGCGATGAAGTAGAGGCACTCGCCCGGGAACTCGTCTTGCAGGGCGACGTGCTGGGCGATGGCCCCAAAGTAGTTGCCCAGGTGGATCGTGCCCGAGGGCTGGATCCCCGAGAGCACGCGCTGAGGACCCTGGGGGGCGGGTTTTGGTGAGTGCGCGTCGGCCATGGTGAGGGAGGTTGACCGCTTTCACCCAGACCGGCAAGT
>CAYVJQ010000106.1:22936-25996 GCA_964451725.1 uncultured Nannocystaceae bacterium
TGAGCGGCGATGCCGAGCTCGACCAGGCGGGTGATCAGGGCGCCGTAGGCCACACCGGCGTGGGCCATGAGCTTGGGGTACATGCTGATGCTCGTGAATCCGGGCATGGTGTTGACCTCGTTGAGCCAGGGCTTGAAGCTCCCACGTTCGACCAGGAAGTCGACGCGCGCCAGCCCGGCGCAGCGGGTCGCCCGGAACGCCCGCAGGGCGAGGTCTCGGAGCTCGGCGGTGACTTTGGTGGGGAGCCCGACCGGGATCGCATAGCGGGCGACATCGTCGATGTACTTGCTCTCGTAGGTGTACCACTGGCCGTCGGGCAAGATGATCTCGCCGGGGGCGCTGACCAGGGTCTCGGGGCCCCCATCGCCGAGTACGGCGAGCTCGATCTCGCGGGCGTCGAGGCCTCTCTCGACCACCACCTGGGAGTCGTAGCGCAGGGCCAAGTCGAGCGCCGCCTCGAGCTCGCCCAGGTCCCGGGCCCGACTGATGCCCACCGACGAGCCTTGGTTGGCGGGTTTGACGAACAGGGGGAAGCCTTCCGTCTCGCTCAGGGCCGCGGCTCGGGACCGGATCCGGTCTCGATCTTCGACCAGCGCGTCGATGTTGATCCCCGGGGTCACGTCGATGTCGTGGGGGCCGGTCTGGACGTGACCCTTGAAGGTGGCCTTGTCCATGCAGAGCGCCGATGCGAGCACTCCCGAACCCACATAGGGGACAGCAAAGACCTCGAGCAGGCCCTGGAGCGTGCCGTCTTCTCCGTGTGGGCCGTGGAGCAGCGGGAACACGCAGGTGCAGCTCTGGAGCAGAGCCCGGAGGTCGGGCGCGGTTTGACCTGCATCGACGATCGTCTGGAGGGGCAGGTCGCCCTCTGCAGGCCCGGTCCGAAACTCGCCTCCACGGGTCAGGCCGATCAGCACCGGTTCAAAGCGCTCGCGGTCGATGGCCGTGAGGACCTCTGTGGCGCCGCGAATCGAGACCTCGTGCTCGGAGGACCGACCGCCGTACATCAGGGCGAGGCGCTGCTTGCTCATCTCGGCCGACCCTAACAGGGTTTGAGTAGAGTCTGAATTTCGTGCCCTGAGAGGGACTACTGTGCCGATTTCGGACCTTCGCCTCTTCGTGTGCCGCGAGTTTTCGTGTGCGTGGACCCCGTTCTCGGGAACGTTCAGCCTGGGGAGAAGGGGCGCTGGGGCTTCAGAGACCCTGAATCCGAGCCGTTTGCCACTCGACCGACCCCAACTGACCCCGGGGGCTATGCGAAGTCCAGGTCTCGCGCCACTGCTGTGACCCGAGCGCCCCGACTCGGACGGCGTCGCTGCGTCTCCGACCCCCCTCGCGAGGTCTCGAGCAACGCGCAAGGCCCAGATCGAGACCCTCTGAGGCTGGCGTCACAAGTCCTAAAAACAATTCTCGAAAAGGAGGTCGGCATCGAGTTTTACTCCGTCTATTACACAGTCGATCTTGGCGTGCCCCTCGATGCCTCTGATATCATTGACCGTCGAGCTCTGTTTGGCGAGTGAGATATCAAATGTCGAACAGACTTCGCCATAGACAGTGATTGCCGTCTCGGACCCAGGGATATTTGTCTTGAGCGTGTAGCCTCCATTTGGGTCCTTGATGATACGAATGATTTTATCTCCGTCTCCCTCCTGGAGGTCGACACCATAGAAATTTTCGTGTTCTCCCGACCCGCATTGATCAGGAGAGATCGTGAAATCACCGTGTTCTTTCGAGCTTACATGGATCGAGCCAGAGGCTTTGGAGCAGCCTGTTCCGAGCAGCCCAGTCAAGACTGTGACGGTCGTGACGATTGTGAGTCGAAGGTAGTCCATCGCATGCTCTATAACATGAGTTCTGACCAGGTCGGGCGTCCGCCCTGGCCGCCTCGGCGGACCCATCGTCTCGACCCTGTCCACCGCACTGCACTCGGAGCGGTGAGCGGCCGACACCGCGCTCGACCTCGGTCTGAACCACGACGGACAACCCGGGGAAGGGCGCGGCTGCAGGTTCCCCGGGCGCTGCTTGGAAAGTTCGGTGGACGTGAGCCCACCGGGACCGCAGGCTGAGAATCATACGCGACTTGGGAATACCGCGGGACCCCTCACTGTGGGATAGGGGGTGAACGCGCGAGACGATGCTCGAGACGTCGAGAACTAATGGCCGACGAACCTCGATACTCCCGCGATCAGGTCAGTCTGGTCCTACGCCGGGTCGCCGAACTCTCGGTCCACGCACCCGAGGGTGAAGACCTGACCCGCGCCGAGCTGCGCGAGGTCGTGCGTGAGGCGGGGCTCGACGGGGCCCTGGTCGAGCGGGCCCTCGGCGAGCTCGAGGTCGCGCGCCGAGCCACGGCGACCACGGCGGGCCTGCGTGTGCTCGCGGCCTGTCGCCGCCGGGTCCGGGCGCCCATGAGTGAGGTCGGGCTCCAGCGCGCCGTGACGCTGCTCAACCAACACGTGGGCACGGTCGGCGAGTACGAGCTGAGCACCGCGGGGCTCTCGTGGCTGGGCCGACACGTGAGCGTGAGCGTGACAGCGAAGGGGGGCGAGCTCGAGGTCGACGTTCAAGAGCGCTTCTCTCGGACCGCGCGCACGCGCCTGAGTTTGGCTGCGGTGGGGTCGATCATGGCGATTGCGCCCGGGCTCGCGGTCCTCTTCGACGGCATCGTTTTGGTCGGCGTGCTCGGTATCGTCGCGGCGCCCATCTTGGCCTACGGTGCGGTTCGCCTGTTCCACAATCGCCGAGTCGGCGCGACCCAAAAGGACATCGAGGGGCTCGCGGACCGGCTGGTGCAGACCCTCGCCGTCGGCGAGTCGCCGAGCCTCGAACCCGGGTCCGCGACAGACGAGTCTCCGGGCTGAGCCAGCCACGCTCGGGCGGACGGGCGGACTGGGGAATTCGGCCGACTCTTCAGGTGGCTCGAAGCGACGGCCGCAGAGTTTCAGGGCGATCGCGGGGGGGAACTTACCCGGTCGTCCAGCCCATCGAGGAGCCGGGCAGGGCGGAGGCTGGGCACTATTTACCCAGCTCTTACCGGCGCCCGTGTGTATCGGGCCTAGC
>CAYVJQ010000107.1:0-25825 GCA_964451725.1 uncultured Nannocystaceae bacterium
GCCCTCGGTTTCGCCCTCGGTTTCGCCCTCGGTTTCGCCCTCGGTTTCGCCCTCGCTTTCCTCACCCGTGTCGGAGCTGTCGGATTCGCTCGAGCTCTCTGTGTCTTCGCCGCTGTCGGACTCCCCGGTGGCGCTGTCTGAGGATCCGGCTTCGTCATCAGTGCCGGTCGACCCGGCTTCGGTCGAGGTCTCGGTCTCGGTCTCGGCCGCGACCTCGTCGCCTCCCCCCGAGTCGTCACTACACCCGGTGAAACCGAGCGGGACAGCACAAAACAACAAACTGACGAACTTCGAATTCATGGTGACTATTCTACCCACCTGCGTGAAAAACCCACGCCGAGCTCTGGATCGAGACTGTGACATTAATGACCTGTCACACAGTCCCGCGCTCCGGTGCCGATGACCTCGCTGCCACACCATGTGGGACAGCGCCGTGGACCGCGGAGTCGGGTGCCAGCGCACACGCTGTGACCGAACCCGGCCCTGTCCGCGCAGGGACCGGCTCTGTCCACGCTGGGAGACCGGGTTTTGCTCGCGCAGGGACCGGCTTTGTCCGCGCTGCTCAGTCGCAGAGGTCGGACTGGTTGTCCGCAAAGAGGACCGCGCCGCCGATCTCGGCCGCGGCGATGAAGTCGCCGACGAGGCACTCGGAGAGTTTGGGGTTGTTGATGATTCGAAGCCCATCTCCGATCGAGGTCAGCTGGCCGAGACCCGCGAGGGTGTCGAGCTCGGAGTTGTCCTGGATGTCGACCGACCCACCCACCGAGATGAGCGCGCCGAGGTTGGCGTAGTCCACGAATATGGGGCTGTTGGTCAGCAACATGTCGCCAGTGATGCTCTCGAGGGCGTCGAGGCCCGAGAGGTCCGTGAGCGCGATGTTGGAGTCGATCTCCAGACGGGTGAGGGAGGTGACGGCCGGAAAGCCACCGAGGTCCTCGAGGATCTCGTTGCTGGCGATGGTGAGCCGGCCGACGACGAGGTTGGGAAACTCGGGCAAGTTGGCGACCTTGTTGTCGCCCGTGATGATCAAGTGATCGACTCGCTCGAGGCCTTCGATGCCTACGAAGGAATCGAGCACCGGGTTGAAGCGCAGATCCAAGATTCCGACCTCGCGCAGCTCGGAGAGTCCGGCGAGCGAGGTCACGGCGCCACCGCTGACGATGACGTGCTCGGGGACGCAGCCGCTGAGCGCGAGCTCCTCCATGTCGGCGTCGGAGTTGATGATGATGTCTTCGCCGGGGGTGTCCGTATCGAGGCAGCTGGGGGGCGGCCCGGTCTCGGTCTCGGTCTCGGTCTCGGCGCTGACGGGCGGTTCTTCGGCGGGGCAGCCAGTGAGGACGGTCAGAGCGAGGGTGCAAGGCAGGGCGAAGTGGCGGCTGGACACGGCGCGAGTATGCCCCAAAAGCGGGGCAACCCGAGCCTGGCGGGGCCTAGGGA
The DNA here is from genome assembly GCA_964451725.1 of uncultured Nannocystaceae bacterium. Classification (GTDB taxonomy): domain Bacteria; phylum Myxococcota_A; class Polyangia; order Nannocystales; family Nannocystaceae; genus Plesiocystis. Next base: position 1,438 of record CAYVJQ010000107.1, read on the forward strand.
GGTGTGCACTCCCATCTATCTCTGGGAGGCACCAGCTGCCGGTCACGGCAATTTTACGACCTGTGCCCAAAGCGCAGCGGCGCTCGGACGAGGGAACACTCAGCGCGCGGCGGCTGGGCGCTCGGCGGGCAACACTACGGTGAGCGCGCTCGCTGCGATCGTGCCCACTTCGCTGCTGTCGCGCACATAGATGGATTGCGCGCGGAGCTCGGGCCGACGCGCGAGCAGCACGGCGATCGGTGCCATGAGCTGCTCCTCCAAGACCCGCTTGAGCGGGCGGGCGCCGCGGGTCGGGTGCCAGCCCCAATCGGCCAGGGTCTGGCGGGCCACGTCGCTGACCTCGAGTGTGAGACGGCGGCGGGCGAGGCCCGTGCGCGTGCCCATTCGAGTGAGCTCGAGATCGACGATCTCACGAATGTCTGCCCGGGCCAGGTTGCGAAAGGGGACCACGAAGTCGATACGATTGAAAAACTCGGGACGAAAATGCCGGCGGACCGCACCGTCGAAACCCCTGGCGAGCTCGGTCTCGCTGGTCTCTCCAAAACCCACCGCGCCCCGCTCCGAGACCCCGAGGTTCGAGGTCATGACGATCATCGTCATGCGAAAGTCGACCAGGGATCCACCGGCGTCGGTCATCCGGCCCTCTCCCAGGACCGCCAAGAGCAGGTCGAAGACCTCGGGGTGGGCCTTCTCGATCTCGTCGAGGAGGATCAGCGAGAGGGGCTGTCGGCGGACCTTTTCGGCCAGGCTCTCCACGCCCGGGCCGACCGCGAGCAGGCGCTGGGCCGATCCGGGCAGCATGTACTCGGACATGTCCAAGCGGATCATGCGGTCGCTGTCTCCGAACATGTAGCGGGCGAGCTGTTTGGCGAGCTCGGTCTTGCCCACGCCGGTGGGCCCGACAAAAAACATGCTGCCCACGGGGCGCTCAGGATCGTCGAGCCCGGCCTTGAAGCGGGCGAGGACCCGGGCCGCGGTCGCACAGGCCTGGGTCTGCCCGACGACCCCCGCGCCGAGTCGCTCGGCGATGAGCGTGGGGCCGGCGACAGCGGTCTCGCTGATCAGCTCGATGGGCAGGCCCGTGTAGCGAGAGAAGGCCGCCGAGGCATCGTGAGAGCGGAGCACGGTGAGCCCGGCCGGGCTCGGTGCACCGGTCTCGGGGTCGGCGGTCCCGTCTTCATTGTGATTGTCGTTGTCGTCGCTCGACTCGGCGAGCGCGAGCGTGTCGTCGTGGCCCTGCTCTTGGTTGAGCCAATCGAGGAAGCGAAAGCCCTTGCCGGGGAAACAGGTGTCACGGCGAAACAACTCGAGGTGCTGGACCAGGCGCCGCAGGGCCTCCGGGCGCAGCTCGAGCTTGGGGTTTGTCCGGCCCTGGTAGGCGCGCAGGAGCCCGGGCATGGCGACGCTGGGGGTCTCGTCGATGCGGATGACGGTGAGCGCGGCCAACAGGCGCGGGTGCGAGGTCTTGAGTCGCTGGTGCTCGCGCGGGTGACACTCGGCGATCAAGCTCATGTCCCCGGCCTCGATCGCCGGGACGAAAAAATCAGCGATCGAGCTGCGGGCGGAGCGGACGTCGATGAGCGGGGGCAGGCGACCGACGAAGAGGTAGTCGCCCTCGTTGCTGAGCTCGTGGACGATGTCGAGGCAGCGCTGCTCCCACTGGCCCAGGTACTGCATGCCGGCGATGATCCGCTCGCCGGAGGTCGCCCATATCCTGGGGCTGGTCCTGGAGCCGCCGCTGCCCTTGCTTCGGCGGGAGAACTCGCGGGCGAGGGCCTCGACCCAGCTGGTCTTGCCGACCCCGGGGCCACCGACGAGCAGGATGGAGGCTGGCGTCTCCCGTTCCCAGAGCGACCTCAGGTGGCTGAGGTCGGGCGGCTCGACCAGGCGGGATCGGCGACGTCGGCTGCGTTGGACGAGCTCTTCGGCGACGGCGTGGAGGGTCGGGAAGGCCTCCCAAGTCTCCGGTCGGCGAGCTCGCTGCTTGCGACGCGAGAGCAGAGGAGGGGTCCACTGTTCGATGCTCTCGCCACCCAAGGCCCGAAAATCGAAGGTCGTCTGGGCGGCCTTCCCCAGCAGCGCGGTGCTCACCGCCTGCTGAAGGATCTCGCCCGCGAGCTCGAGCTCCTCGAGGATCATGGACCAGCCGAAGCGAGGCAGCAGCACCCGGAATCCGCCCTTGGGCAGCCGCGACCAGGCGAAGCTCAGGCGCAGGGGGATCGGGTCTTTGCCCACCACCCAGCGCCCGTCGAGCACGGCCTGAGGGTTGACCTCGACCTGGACCGTGCGCGTATTGAGCTGCTCGGTCCATAAAAACGGGTCCAGCGACCCGGGGGTGTGGACCATCATGTCGGTGATCAGCTGCTCGAGGCCAGAGAAGACCTCAGCCTTGGTGGCCGCGTGCACCGAGGGGTTGTCCTCGCTCCAGCCCCTGGGCAACAGGCTCCCGGTGAGCATGCCGCTGTGGTGGGCGACGAAGTAGACGCGCAGCGAGTCCTTCATGGTGAGGCCCCCTCGACTCCCTCTTCGCTGCGGATGGCGACGCCCACTCGCATCAGCCACAAGAGCGGCATGATCGCCTGGAGGGAGGCGCTGTTGTGGGCCGAGACGTGGCTCAGGGGGTAGTCCTCGACCTCCACGGTCTGGGGCCTTCCCGCACGGGCCTCCTCGAGTTTGAAACGACGGGTGATGGGGAGCATGGCGTCGGGGTTGAGGGGCAGGGGTGTCAGGCCGCTCTCCAGGGCCGTGACGAAGGCGTCTCGCTGGCCCTGGACACGCTCGAGCAGGGCCTGTGGCGTGTCCAGGTCGGCGACGGTCAGGGCGCGCACCCGGACGATCTCGTGCCCGCCCCCGAGGCTCTCGAGGATGTGGCTGCCGGACTCGCCCGCAAAGAACTCGCGGACGCTCGGGCCGACCAGCTGGAGGACCAAAACCTCTGTGCGCGGGTCCGAGGCCGCACGCTGGAGCGCGGCGCTCGGGCTCTCCAGGTCCTCTTCGGGGCCGTGGGCTTCGATGTCGGCTTTGGTGTCTCCGCGCCGAAGGACCGCCCAGGCCTCGAGGTCGCCCCGACCCTCGCCGGCGTAGGCGTGGACCAAGGCCGCGAATATGCCGCCTTCGAAGGCATCGAAGCGGCCGCGCCGGCGAGGGTCGCCGACTCGGCTGAGCTCGAGGAAGACCGCGTGCTGGGTGGGGTCGTCCGCCGAGGTGATGGCACGCTCGAGGAACCACACCTCGGCGATCGCCCGGAGCATGGTTTGGCGCTCGCGCAGGGGCAAGTCGGGGGTGAACTGGCGCCGGTCGAAACGCTTTTGTTGGCGGCTGCGGTAGCTGCCGTCAGAGGGGGGAGGGCTGTCCCGGGGGAAACGATCGACCTCGAGCTGTTCTCCGAGGCCCTCGAAGTGGGCCTCCCTCGACTCGACATGGCGGTCGAGGCGGTCGTCATAGCTGGCGTGTAGCTCGAGAGCCTGGCGCAGCTCGCTGATCTTCCCGCGCAACACCTCGAGGTTGTAGAGGGCGTTGGCCTGGCTCGCCTCGTATTCGGGGTTCGAGTCGAGGTCGGTCTCGGATCCGCGTGTGCGGTTGTAGGCCGTGAGCAGCTCGGCCAAGGTCTGAGACAGCTGAGCCAGGCGCGGGCTCCCGTCGAGGCTGCGCAGGAACTCGAGGGCCGCGGGGACCTGGGCGAGCAGGGCGTTGTTGGGCTGCTCGAGGAGCTCGACCAGGCGGCTCTGCTCGGGGATCGGCTCGGCCTCGCGCATGGACTCGAGGTGGATGGACACGGGGCTCGCGGCCGATCCACCGCCGACGTGCAGCCACAGCAGGCGCATGCTGGCCGCGCGCGAGCGGGTCAGGGTGTCGACCAATAGCGAGCCGATGTTGTCTTCCAGCCAGCGCTTGAGGGAGCGGGCGCCATCGCGGGGGTTGAAGCCCTCGGCGACGACCTTGGCGAGCACCGCCTCGGTGTAGCGCACAAAAATATTGCGCTCGATCAGACCGCGCCTAGTCAGCAGGCGACTGAGCTCCCTGCGGGCGATGGCCTCGGCCGCGCGCTGGTCCAGAGGGTGAAACTCGACCACCCGGTCGATGCGGTTGAAGAGCTCGGGAGGGAAGAACTCCCGGACCGCGCGGGCGATGTCTTGGAGCAGGGCCCGGTTGTGGCCGCGCTCCCGGGCGTCGCCGCGGCCCTCGGCGAAGCCCATCGAGGAGCCGCCGCCGGCTCCGAGGTTCGAGGTCATGATGATCAGCGCGTGGCGAAAATCAGCGACCTCGCCGGCGGCGTCGCTGAGTCGACCATCGTCGAAGAGCTGAAGCATCAAGTTGAGGACCGAGGGGTCCGCCTTCTCGACCTCGTCGAGGAGAACCACACAAAAAGGTTGGGCCCGCACGGCGCTGGTGAGCACGCCCTGGGGCTGAAAACGATCGCCGATCAGGCGGGCAGCCGACCCGGGCACGTTGTATTCGCTCATGTCGAGGCGCACGAGTCGGGCCTCGTCGCCGAACAGATACTCGGCGAGGGCTTTGGCCATCTCGGTCTTGCCCGTGCCGGTGGGCCCGGTGAACAGGAACACGCCGTAGGGACGGCCGGGATCGCAGAGCCCCGCTTTGATCCGGACGATGAGGTCGCGGACCACGTCGATGGCCCCCTCTTGGCCCATGATCTGGCTCGCGAACGCGGTCCTGATCGCGTCCGGGTCGAGGGCTCGATCGGGGGCCAAGAGCAGGGCGGGCATGCCCGTGCTCTCCGAGAGCAGGGTGATCAAGTTCGGCGTCCCGATCTGCGGGCGGCCCTCGTTTCGCCCGCTCCCCGAGCGCTCACGCATGAGCACCTCGTCGAGGGCCAGAGCGTCGATCCGCTCGCGGGGGACCCGGTTGCGGGCGGCGAGTGAACGCAGGAGATCGAGGGCCTTGCCCGGGTAGGCGCTGCCCGAGTACAGGGACCCGGAGAGCTCGAAGACGGAGCGGTAGACCCGGGGATCGAAGGCGCAGCCGTGACTCGACTCGAGCCCGCGGGCCTCGTGGACGAGCATGCGCAAGGTCGTGGCCGAGTCTGTGGGCTCGACGTGAATGGTGGTGAACAGGTTGGCGAAACCGGAGGCGTCGGCCTGGAGCTGCTGGAACTGCTCCGCCGTGCACTCGCCGATCACGCTCAGCTCGCCGCGGGCGATCGGACCCCGGAAGAAGGTCGCGAGGTTGCGATCGTTTTGACGGGACTCGCCGATCCGCCCCCAGGCGTGGATGTCCTCCACCAGGAGCACCACCTTTTTGGCGTAGGTCTCCTCGAGCAGCTCGACGCAGCGCTGCTCCCACTGGCCCAGGTAGCTCATGCCCGCGATGATCCGTCGGCCGCTGACCTGCCAGACATGGTGGATGCGATCGAGGTTTTGGTGGGCCTCCCAGCCGTCGGCCTCGAGCAGATCGGTGATCGCGTGGTGCAAGAGGGTGGTCTTGCCGACCCCGCTGGGCCCGATCAGCAGGACGGGGGCCTTGCGATCGCCACACAGGAGTTGGCGCAGCTGTTCGCGGTAGGGGGCCCGCGGCATCCCTTGTTCGAGGTCGCCGTCGCTGGCCCGGCGGCTGAGGTCGAAGCCGAGGTCGTCGAGCAAGGTCGTGCCCCGCCCTCGCTTGCGGCCGCCGATGCTGGCCATCTCCGGGCCCTCCCCGGCCCGGGGTAGGGAGCCGAGCAGGGTCCGGGGCTCGCATCGAAAGCCGATCAGCTGGAGCTTGTCTCGGCCCTGGGTTCGCATCCGGTCGAGCTGCGGGCCGAGCAAGCCCGCGGCGGACCAGTGGCGCTGGAAAAAGGCCGTGGCCCGGCTCTCCAGCTCGGCCTCGTGTTTGTAGGGGAACCACTCCTGTTGGCGCAGGGGGTGATAGGCGATGTGCATCACCCGATCAGGGCCGATCGGCCGGGGTTCGAGGATGAGGGGGAGCTTGCCGGTGAACGACTCTCGCCCCTCTGGGCAGCGCACGGTGAGCTCGACCCGAACCCGCGCAAGCCTGCGACCTCGCACGAGTTGAAAGTCGGGAAGCTGAGCCGGGGCGGCCTGGCGGATCGCCTCTCGACACATATGAATGAAGCGATCGCGCAGCTTGGTCGTGTTGCGACCATCGAGGCTGATCTCCTGTCCGCCGAAATGCAGGGCCTCCCAGGTGTGCTCTCGGTCGGCGTTGCGCTGAAACACGGACACGCTGAAGTCGAGGTTCGCCATCAGTCCTCCTCCTCTTGGTCTCGAAACGCAGGCTCGACCAGGGGCCCGAACAGGACCTCTTCCATGCGCAACCAGTAGTCCGCGGGTTCGATCTCAAGGGGCGTGCCGGTGATCGACCCGCCCACCGTGCCGTCGTCTTGAAAGTGGACCCGGCGCGGGACCGCGTCCGGACGGTTCCCGAGTTGTTCGGGGGTCTGGGGGACGCGTGTCCAAGCTTCGTCATCGAGGGTCGATTCATCACTCACGAGGCTGAGGCTCATGTAGGCCGGGCGACCCTCGGTGGTCTTGGGTCCCCGCTTGGCGTCGTGGACCCAGCGGCTGTCGATGCGCAGGAGCCCGATCTGAGCGGACAAGATGGCGCCAGCGTGGCGACCTCGCACACACATGACCAGGTCCCTCCATTTTCGTTTTCCCAGCAGCGATCGGCCGCCTCGGGCCGCCGGATCGTTGGCGGCAAATTTTGGGTCGACGTCGGCCAACAGGGCACGCCGGACCCAAGCCGGGCTGCGGGGGGGCCCCAGCGGCCGGGAGGCGGGCCAGTTTTTGGTGCTCTTGTCCGTGTCGTCGGGGCCGGGGCGATCGCCGGCGATGTGGAAGCTCGCCGTCCACCGGCGGGCCTCGAGGTTGTCGATCAGGGGCAAGAGGTAGGTCAGGAATGCGCCGCGCCGATCGTGTTCGTGCATGCGGACGCTGATCGTGTGGCGTTCGTTGGCGAGCAGGAGGGCGTCGACGATCTGCAGGCGCAGGTCGCGATGGGCGTCTCGGGCGACCCCGCAAAACAGGTCGGCCGGCTCCCCCTCGTAGAGGGCCGCGATCGTCAGCTCCTCGGCGCTCTCGATTGACTCGAGCAGATCGACGAGCGCGTCGACGGTGCCGGCGATGCGGCCGAGCTCGGCCTTGAGGCGGCCCAGCTCGCTCGCGTGGGCCCAGCGGGAGCGGCTGTCCCTGCGCTCGTGGGCGCCGAAACCGAGCTCCGCGACCAGGTTCCGCCGGCGCTCGCGGAGCGCTCGAATCGGCGGCAGCTCCAGGGCCGCGCGGGCGCTGCGACGGAGCAGGGAGACCTGCGAGAGGGCGTCGAGGGTCCGCTTCGCGCTGCGGCCGGTCGGGACGCTGACGTCGATCGTCAGGCCCGCGTGGCGCTCCGAGGCGAGGCGGCGCCGGCCCTTGGGAGCGCGCGCCGGCTTGCCGACGCTCGAGCTCGGGTCGTCGAGCTTCTGATCTTCGCGGACCGCGACGACCCCGGTGTGGGCCCGATCGCCCAATTTGGCGAGGGTCAGGGCCAGCGGCGCGACTAGGCGGTCCTCGAGCTCCCGGCGCAGGGCCCGGGCTCCGTAGGCGTCCGAGTAGCCCTGGCGGGCGAGTCGGGCCAGGGTGTCGTCGGCGACCTCGAGGTTGATGCCCCGCTCGCTGAGCCCCTCCCGCCCGCGCAGCGCGGCCAGCGAGACCTCGGCGACGGCCTGGATCTGGGCGCGATCGAGGGCCTGGAAGGGGATCACCCGGTCGATGCGGTTGACGAACTCGGGCCGGAAGTGCGCGTCGACCTGCCCGAGGTAGTAGCGCTCGGCGGCGCGTGTTTCCTCGCCTTGCTCGCGCACGCCGCCGAAGCCTGACTGGGGTCTGCGGTGGGCGGCGCCCAGGTTGGAGGTCATGATGATGATCGCGTTGTGGAACCATGTCGTGCGCCCGCGGGCGTCGGACAGGCGGCCCTCACCACAGACCTGCAAGAGCAGATCGAAGACGGCCGGGTGGGCCTTCTCGATCTCGTCGAGCAAGAGCACACAAAAGGGTTGTTGACGGACCTTGCGGGTGAGCACGCCGTCGTCCCGGTCGGTGCCCCGGATCAGCCGGTCGGCGGCCAGCGGGTCCATGTACTCGCTCATGTCGAAGCGAGTCATGCGCTCGGGGGATCCGAACAAGAAGCGGGCGAGGGTCTTGGCGACCTCGGTCTTGCCGACCCCGGTGGGCCCGACGAAGAGGAAGGTCGCCAGGGGTTTCGCAGCCGAGGCGAGGCCGGCCTTGACCGTGCACAGGGTCTCGGCGACCCGGGCGATAGCCTCGCGTTGGCCGATGACCCGCTCGCCGAAGAACTCGACGATCCGCCCATGTTCGAGCTTCCGGTCCTCGCGCAACAGGAACATGGGGATGCCCGAGTGGATCGCAAATCCCCGGTAGACATCCTCGGGACCGATGGGCCTGGGCCGCCCCTCGTCGTCGAGTTGGCCCTCTTGGGTCGCCCGCAGGGACAGGTAAAAGCGCAGCGCCTTGCCGGGGAAGGCCTGGTAGCTGAGGTAGCGCTGGGCGAGGTCGACCAGGGGAGCGACCGCGTCCCGGCTGCCTGGGCCCACGCCCGTCGACAGGGTCGGTCGATCAGGCTCGACCCGTCGATCGTGCTCGGCGCGGGCCCGCAAGATCGCCGCGCTCTGCTCGAGGTCGAGCTCGCGGACCGAGACCCGGTCGAGGTAGGCGAAGAACCCGACGTGGCGCTTCTCGTGGTGTTCGAGCAGCTCGGGGGTCAGCTCGCCCACGATCCGAATCCGGCCGCGCTCGATCCACGGGTGGATGGAGGCCGCCACGTCACCGAGCTCGCCGCTGGTGCGGGCGAAGAGGTCGCCGAGGTTGTCGAAGTAGAGGACCGCATCGAGGGTCTCGGCCGCGGCCATGACGTCGTGGATTCGGCGCTCGAGCTGGCCGAAGCCGGACTGCCCGGCGACCAGCTGGGCCCCCGAGGTCACGACGATCTCGGGGAGCTCGGCCTGCTCGTGTTTGGGCAGCCCCAGCCAGCGCTGAACGAGGCCCTGGAGTACGGCGGTCTTGCCGGCGAGCTCCGGGCCGACGAGCATGAGGGCGAGGCGCTCGGGCCCGCGAAGCAGGGCGTCGAGGGCCCCGATCTCTCGCTCGCGGTGGAGCACGGGCGGCATGCGTCGACGCCGGGCCTCCTCGAGCATGGATGTGCCGATGCTACCGAGCAGCTTCCGGGACTCGGCTTTGCTGTGCTCCTGGGCCCGCTTGCGCCGCTGTGCCGCCCGGGTCTCGGGAGCGCTGCGCTCGTCGCGATCGAGGTCGACGGTGATCCGTTCGAGGGAGAAGGGATCGGCCCCCCGGAGCAGGCGCAGGTAGGAGGCACCATCGATGTCCCGAGCCGAGAGCACCCGCCCGATCTCGTCGCTGATCCGGGCGTCGATGTGGGCCCCTCGATCGCGGGTCGGCTCGCGCTTCGTGTCCTCGTCCGTGGGCTCGGGGACCCACAGGACGTGTGGACCGTCGAGCAGACTGAGCACGACGGCCCACAGCCCCTGGCTGTCGGGCACCAGCAAGACCGGGAACTGGAGGCGCTGCGAGGCGGCGCTCCGGCCATTGAACTCGTCGAAGCCGGGGATCGGGACCTCGACCTCGACCCTGTGCAGGCGGGCGTCGCTGTGCGGGTCGAAGCGGCCCAACTGATCGCCCGGGAGCTCGGCGAGGTGCTCGCGCAAGAACAGCTCCTGCTGCTCCAGCGCCGACTCGCGAGACCGGCCGTGGGCGACCTTGGAGGGGTCCGCAAACGGCCAGGCTACGACATTGGTATTGGCGAGTTCCTCGACGACCAACAGCACCTCGAGCTCGAGCGGATCCCGCGTCGCCAAGCCCGAAGTGTATCAGCCGTGGGTACCCCTGCGCGGGGGCTCCTTCACTTGATCGAGATCTCTTTGGTGACCACCGCTCCGCCGCGTTGGATGACCACCGAGAGGTGGTTGGCTCGCCGCAGCTTGGCGTACATGGCCATGGCGTCGTCGATGGAGCCGAGCTTTTGACCGTTGACCTCGCTGAGGATGTCGCCGTTCTTGAGCCCGATCATGGTCGCCAAGCTGCCGGCTTTGACCCGTGAGACCCGGAAGCCCGCGGTCTCGCCGTCTTGGGTGACGGGCATCATTCGGGCCTGGCTCATGAGCTGGCGCGGGTTGGCCAGCAGCTTCTCTACGAACTTGCGGTCGATGGTGCAGGCGTTCTCGTTGGAGCAGTTGATCGCATCCTCGGCGCCGTCGATAGCCGCTGATTTAGAGGGCTTCTTTGTCGAGGGCTTCTTTGTTGTGGGTTTCTTGGCCACTAGCTTTTTGGCCGGCTCGGCCCCGAGGGTGATGAACTCGCGCCGCCCCTGGTTGAGGATGACGACTCGGCCGCGCTCGACCGAGAGCAGGCTGACGCCGGGGCGGATCTGTTCGTTGGCCGTGTAGGGGGCCAAACTGTTCGAGTCGATGTCGCGGATCGTAGCCATGGACCAGGCCGGGTCGTCCGACTCCATGGTCGCGAGCAGCTGGAGGGACAGGCTGGTAGCGACCTCACCGGTGCCCATGGGCCCAGCTGCTGCGAGCAGGGGCTCGTCCCTCAGCGGCGCGCAGCTCGGACAAAAAATGTTGTTGTCGGACACGGCCTCGGCGATCGTGCGCTTGCGGCTGTCTTTGGTGACCATGCTCGCCAGGGCGCGGTCGTTGAGGCGGCGGGCGGCCTCGCTGCGGGCCTCGTCCTCCTCTTCGTCTGCGGGCGCCTCGCTCTCGGCGTGGGCCGTGCTGATGATGAGGTCGTCGACATCCATCAACAATCGAGACCCGACGTAGGTGGTCGCCGCGCTGCCAGCGAAGAACACGACCAGACTGACGCCGAAGAACTTGACCACACCGAAGTGTCGGGAGAGCAGGCGTTGCATGACGGTCACTGGATTTGCAACGCTCGTGCCAGCGTTTGTATGCCCGACCACAATTTGTCCTGATCTGGTTGTGGAGCTGCTCTATGGCCGGGCAGCGGTCATTCTGGGCAAAGGTGTCACCCGCGCAAAAGACGCCGAAATACCCATGATCGCTCGCCAATGCGTACCGTGCCTGCGGATCCGTCCTAGAACCGCGACAAATTGGCATCGCGACTGGCCACTTCGACCCACCACAGGTCTGTGCCGGTGACCGGGGGATCCCCGCGCGAGAATCTGCCTATTCGCGGGGATCCGGCTGGCCTCGCTATGAGGGACCTCGGGGCTGGTCGGTCACGATCGTGCCGGCCGACCCCTGGCCGAAGGACCATCTCCGGGCTTCTTCTTGAACGGGCCCCTACGGAGAAGGCGGCTCGCCGGTCAACGCGGTGCGCAACACCGAGGTCGCCCGCGAGAGTCTGCTGCGGACCGTATTGTCGTTGAGTCCCAGGGTGCCGGCGATCTCTCGGTTGTCGAGGCCCGCGAGGTGGAGGTTCATGACGGAGAGGAAGGGGTCTTTGAGGTCGCGGAGGGCGAGCTCGAGCTGGGCTCGGCGTTGGCTCCGGAACACCTGCTCGCTCGGACTGGTGCCCGGGGCTGGCGCATCGGGTGGACTGCCCTCGGTCACGGGGCTGCGATATCGCCGACGGTGGCGCTCGGCGAGGATGCGCCGGGCGACCGCGTAGACATAGTGGCGGAAGCTCGAGGCGTGGCGGAAGCGCTCGCCGCGAGCGATGGTGTGCAGCAGGGTGGACTGGGTGAGCTCCTCGACCTCGTCGCTGGGCACCCGGGTCTGGTAGTAGCGGCGCAGGGCTCGATAGTAGCGGCGAGCGAGGGTATCGCCGGCTCGCTGGTCACCGCTGATATAGGCTGAGATCAGCTCGTCGTCGTCCACGGACGGACGCTAGCACCGGGTGGGCGCATGAATGTGGCCAACACCCAGTCAACGGCCTGTCGGCGGGCCGCTCGTAACATATGCACTGCCGAACCTTGCACGGATCCGAGGACGACGGTCCGTGGGGGGTCATCGGGACCGCTAGAACAGGGCGTAGACGAAGGGGGCGACGTAGGCCAGGCCGCCGGTGAGCGAGAGCAAGATGCCCGCGAGCAGGAGGACGATGAGCAGGGGAGCGAGGATGAAGCGGGCCGGATGCAGGAAGTGGAGGATCAGCGAGCCTACCGTGCGGGTGCGCGCAGCGATCCGGCGCAGGGGTCCCGGGCGGGCTCGTGCGCGTGGGGCCTGTGCCCGCGGAGCCTGTGTTCGCGGTTCCATATTCAGCTCAGCGCTCCATGACCAGGTCACCCATGATGATCGCATCGACGGCGTGGCGCAGGAAAAACGCGAGCGCGTCCTCAGCGTGAGCGGCGATCGGCTCACCGGGTCCGTTGAGGGAGGTGTTGAGGACCAGGGGGTCGCGCCCGGCCTTGGCGAGGGCCGTGAGTACGCCGTGCAGCGCAGGGGCCGAGCGCGCGCTGACGGTCTGTACACGGGCGCTCCCGTCTTCGTGGGTGACGGCGCCCAGCTGTGCGGCGCGGTCGGGGCGGATCGGGAGCACGGTGGTCATGAACGGGGTCATGTCGTCGCCCGGGGCCGCAAAAAAATCTTCTGTGTGTTCGGCGAGCACGGCGGGGGCGAAGGGCCGAAAGCGCTCGCGCTGCTTGATCAGCCGGTTGATGCGCTCACGGGTCTCACGTTTGTCGGCGCGGGCGAGGATCGAGCGCTGGCCGAGGGCGCGGGGCCCCCACTCGTAGCGGCCGCTGACATGGGCGACGATCTTGTCGTCGGCGATGAGCGCCGCACAGACCTCCGCGGGGTCGTCGACGCGGCGGGGTTCGAGGCCCATGGCACGGGCGACGGATGCGGCCCGGGAGAGATCGAGGGTCGGCCCGAGGGCCGCGCTGTGGAGCGGGCCCGGAGCGGGGTCGCCGAGCTCGATGGCGCCGAGGATCGCCGCGCCGAGGGCCCCACCCGCGTCTCCGGCGGCCGGCTGCACAAATACACGCTCGAAGCCCGACTCCCGCAACAGCCGGCTGTTGGCGACGCTGTTGAGGGCCACGCCACCCGCGAGGCAGAGGTTGCGGACTCCCGGCAGGCGCTCGCGGGCGCTGCGGGCGAGGCCGAGGAGGGCCTCCTCCAAGACCTGCTGCAAGGTCGCGGCGACGTCGGCGTAGTGGCGATCGTCGGGGTCGTCGAAGTCCCAGGGCCGGGCATGTGGGCGCCGGGGGCCGAGCAGGGCCTCGAGGGCCGGTCCAAAGCCGAGCGCCGCGTCGCTCATGTGGGCGAAGTACTCGAGGCTCAGGGCGTAGCTGCCGTCGCTGTGCAGCGCGATGATCTTTGCGAAGCGGGCGCGTAGGTCGGCGTGGCTGGGGCGGCCCCAGGCGGCCAGACCCATGACCTTGTACTCGCCCTCGTTGACGGAGAAGCCCAGCCAGGCGGTGAGACCCGCGTAGAGCAGGCCCAGGGAGTGGGGGAAGTCGACACTCGCTAGCAGCCGCAGATCGGGCCCGGTTGCCGCGGTTCCACCGTTGCGGCGACCGTGCCACACGCTGGTCGAGCTGTGTTCGCCGACCCCGTCGACGACCAGGACCGCCGCGTCGTCGAAGGGGGCCACGAAGATCGCCGAGGCCGCGTGGCAGCGGTGGTGGTCGAAGCAGTGCACGCGCGCACGCGGGACTGCAAACGCCTCGGCGAGCTGATCGAGGACCCAGAGCTTGCCGCCGAGCTGGCTGGCCATGGCGCGGGGAAACTGACGCCAACTCCTCGGCAGGTTGCGCAGCAGCCCGACCATCACCCGCTCTAATTTTTCGAACGGTCGCTCGTAGAAGACCACCGCATCGAGAGCCGCAGAGTCCAGTCCGGCGTGGGCGAGGCAGGCGTCGGCGGCGTCCAGGGGCAAGCTCGGATCGTTCTTGATCCGGCTCAGGCGCTCCTGTTGGATGGCGACCACCAGCTCGCCGTCGATCACCAGGGCCGCGGCTGCGTCGTGGTAGTGCGCGGAGATCCCCAAAACGGCGGCCATGGTCGGATCAGTCGGCGGTCGGGGAGGGGGAAGAAGGGGAGGGGGAAGAAGGGGAGGGGGAAGAAGGGGAAGACGAAGCGGAGGACGAAGAATCGCTCGGGAGCGCGGCCGCGGTCTCTGGGATCTGCCAGCCCTGGGGCAGCGGCCGGGCCCAGCGGATCACCAGAGCCATGGGTGCGGCCAGGGCGTACACGAGCAGCATTGTCAGTACATACACACGCTCCGCCAAGAACCGCCCACTGCGGAGCCAGCGACGCCACAGCTCCCAGCGCCGAACCCGACGCAGGGCCCGGGTTGCCTGGGCCTGCCCACCCGCGAGCTCGGTCAGGAGGGTCTTGGTGTAGGCCGCGTGCCGATCTTCGTCGACCAAGATCGTGGTCAGCAAGCTGGCGTCTCGGGCTCGACCCTGGCGCTCGAAGTAGGCGACGTAGACTCGAAACTGGACGATCGCTCGGCTCTCGCCCAGGTGCACAAAGGCCAGGAAGTCGAGCTCTCCGAGGTTGGCGAAGAGCTGCTCACAGTCCGCGCGGACACTGCGTTGAGGCGCGCTCGGGTCGTGCTCCCGGGCCAGCTGTGTGGCTCGTTTGGCGAACATCTGCATGTGCCGGGCCTCGTCGTCGGCGTGGCGGAGGTAGGCGGCCGCCCGGGTTGGCGAGGGGGTGGCGCGCGCGGCCAGGCGCAGATCGAGCATGCTCCCGTGTTCGGCCAGGGCGAACTCGTGGAGCTTGCGCGCGGTCTGCTCTGGACTCCGCCAGACCCAGGGGTTGAGGATGCGGGCGAGCGTGCGGACGACCCTCATAGGACGACCCTCATAGACAGATACCTCCGCCGTTGTAGGCGGTGCAGGCCCCCGCGTCGCAGGGGTGAAGATCGTCGCAGGGCTGGAAGCAGCCGTTGGTCGCGGTCGCGTGGACCATGCCGGGTTTGCAGGTCGGCGGTGACAGGGGATCGGCCTGGACGCAGGCCAAGAGCGCCGCACAGTCGAGCCCGGCGGTCACGTATTGCTGGGGCCCGTCGCCGCTCGGGGCCACGGCGGTCGCGTAGGTGTCGAAGCAGGCCTGGTCGGGCCGAGCCCAGAGCTCCCGACAGCTCGGCTCACAGTCCTCGACCCAGCTGTCGTAGTCGTCCCCTTGTTGGATGCAGTGCTGCTCGTCGGTGAGTTCGGCGTGGCACGCACACAGGGTCTGGACCCGCGCAGCGAGGGCTTCGTCCTTCGGCTTTGGACCTTCGCCTGGATCCTGGCCTGGCCCCTCGAGATCCACGAACTGGCCCAAAAAGTGGGGCTCGCCGTCGTCTCCGATCGGCCAGGTGATGCGCAGCTCTCGGCTTCGGGTCTCCCAGTCGAAGCGGGCGACGATGTCCTCGCCGGGGGACAGTGGCGTGACCAGCGAGGCTCCGTGCGCGCTGACCAGAGCGAGCGCAGCGGCCGGTCCTCGGCTCAGCTCGAGGCCGGTGAGGCCGGGGCTCCGGCGCCGGGCTTTGACGCAGCGAACGCGGAGCCACCCGTTGCGGATCTGGGTGCTGCATCCAGCCTTGGTCGAGCCCTTGACGTTGACTTCGTCGTCGGCGCGCCACTGACTGCGGGCCGGTGGGAAAAGGACGCCCTCGGGCAAGCCGGCGGCCGGCAGGATCAAGGCTGGTGGGTTGTCGAGGACCACGGCCAGGGCCTCGGCGAGGGCCGCGTGGCCCTTGGGGGTCATGTGGATGTCTCCATTGAGGAACGCCCCGGGGGACGCGGCGCGCAGGGCCTCGGTGGCGTCGAGGGTCCGGGCGCCCTGGGCCTCGGCGCTCGCGCTGAGATCGTCGAGCAGGGCCAGCGAGGGCTCCATGTCGGGGGCATCTTCGACCCCATACTTGGCCCACTCGTCGGCCGAGACCTGGACGTCCACGGGCAGGGCGACCACCACCAAATTCACACCCCGGAGCGCGCACATGGTGGCGAGAGCCTCGAGGTGGGCGTCGAATACGGAGGGGTGGCGACCGGTGTCGACCTCCCCGCCGTCGGCCGCCACCCGTCGCAGGGCTCGGCGGCGCTCGATGAGGGGCTGCTGTGGCCCCAAGATATCGCCGGCTGCGATCTGTCGGCGCAGATCCTCGCGCTCTTGTTCGAGCTCCTCGGCATCCGCGATCAGATCGGCGGCGCCGGTCTTGCCGGCTCGTTTTTGTTTATGCAGGAGATCTTTCAGGTGGCGATCGCGTGCGCGCGCGGCTTCGCGAATGTGGGCGGCGGTCAACAAGACCGAGCGCGAAGACTCGCTGTAGTCGTCCTCCACGATGTCGCCGGGTCGGCCCCTGAAGGCCGCGCGGTCGAACTCGCGCCACTCGTAGAACTCGTCGGCGATCAGATCGTCGATCTCGCGCCCGGTGGTGTGGAGCGAACGCTCCACACCAACAAGCCGCGCTCGCCGACGCTCGGCGCTGTTGCGCGCGCGCTGCTCTCGGGCGGCCACGTGTTCGAGGGACTCGGTCCCATCGGCCACCAGGTCGCGCCAGTTGCCTTCGGAGGGCACACCCAGGTCGACGACCTTGGGCGCTCCGTCCTCCGCCTTGGTGTCGCGCTCGTGCCACCAGCGGCGCGCGGCGTAGACGAGCTGCGATTTGGAGTACAGCCACCTGCGACCGGGGAACTGGGTGATCGAGCCGGGGGCGGGGGCCGTCTCGGCGCGCACGGCCCAACCATCCCAGACCGCGTGTCGCTCGGCGTTGGGTCGCTCGAGTTCGAAGGGGTCGTTGAGGAAGTTGAGGACGTAGATCAGCGTCTCGGGCCGACGCTCGTCGATGATCTCTTCGGCCAGGGCCGCGTACTCGGGCGGCCCGTAGGTCGGGACTCCGGCGTTGAGCACGACCCGGCCGGTGTGTTCGGCGAGTCGGGCGGAGAAGGTCTGCCCGTCTTCGACCCCGAGCCCGAACACCTGCGAATCGCCGATCACCAGGATCTCGCTGTTGTCTCGAGGGTCGGGCTCGGGCCAGTCGGCGCCCCGGAAACCCTGGCTGTTGACGTGGATCGTGCTCACCGGGTTGTCGTGCAGGGCGAAGCGCATGCTCGCCCCGGGCTCGAGGCGGACGCCGAGCTCGGGATCCTCGACGTAGAAGTTCACATGCGGGAAGGCGCCGTCGGCCCGCTTGGAGAACGCGTACTCGGCGATGCCGAGGCCGAGCGCGAGGCCGAGCACGACCTGGCTGACGATGAACAGGCGCCGGCGGAGCTTGGACTTCGGCTTGGGGGCGGGTTCGGGCGGTGGGGTGTCTTCGGACATGAACTCCGGGGAGGTACGCACGATAGCGCGGGAGGATTCCGAGGTGTAGCGGTTGGTGTCGGCGGTGGAGCTGAGCCGCTCTGGGTTTGGTCGTCGATCCGAGACAACCGGACCCTCGCCCGATCGCGCCCCGCCCGGGATCACCACAATCCGCCCTCAGCACCCCTCGATAAACTCGAGGATCGCCGCGCTGACCTCGGCCGCAGCCAGCACAGGACCCATATGCCCTACGTCCGCGATCTCCAGGTGCCGCCCCGCGGGCCAGACCTCAGCCAGCACCCGGGCGCAGCCCCGCCCAGCGAGGGTCGAGGTCTCCCCAGAGAGGGTGAGCAGGGGCAGGTGCCCCAGCGTGTCCACGTAGGCGCCATGAGGGACCTCGTCGCGGGCGGTCTCGGATACCTCCTCGAACATCTTTTGGCTCGACCGGAGCCAGCGCCCGCGCTCGTCGGCGTCGAGCTCGGCCCAGCTCCCGGCCCCGCTCCAGTACTCGACGAAGCGCTCGATCCAGGCCTCGCTGGCCCCGAAGCTCGGGTCGAGGAAGCGGCCGTCGGCGTCGTAGGCCTCGAGCTCGGCGACGGCCTCACGCTCGCCCGTGGACCGGAGGACTCCGAAGCAGGTCGGCTCGAACAGGGCCAGCGAGCGGAAGCGATCGGGCTGTTCTCGGGCCAGGGTGAGCCCGACTCGACCGCCGTAGGAGTGACCCACGAGGTGCCCCGGTCGGTCCCAGTCGCGGATCAGGGCGGCGGCCAGCTCCACGTCGTAGCGGGTGGTGAAGGGACCCGGGCCGGCCCAGGTGTCCGAGTCGCCGTAGCCGATGAAGTCGGGCGCCAGCACCCAGTGTCCACGCTTGGCCAGGCGTCGCGCGAGCCGGCGCCACTGGAGCCCCGAGAGCCCCGTGCTCGGCAGGCACAACACGGGCGGCCGCTCGGAGTCGGCCTCACCCCAGCTGTGAACGGCGAGCTGGAGGCCGTGGAGTTCGAGGGTGGTCCGACTCATGAGCGAGCGCGCTCGGGTGCGGCGCGTCGAAGCCGGCGGCGGCCGAGTGCCGAGAGGCCGAGCAGACCCAGACCGAGCAGGCCCCCAGCGCCCTCGGGCTGGGTCGGCTCAGCGCTGCGACAGCTGCAGCCGACCTCGGCCTCGCCTCCGAAGCCGTCGTCCGGGAAGCCCCCGGGACCCTCGCCCGTGTCGCCGGCGAGCTCGTCCCCCCCAGCTTCGCCGCTGCCGCTGCCCTCACCGCAGACTCCCTCTTCACAGACCAGGCCGGGATCGCAGCCGCCCCCCAGGGTGCAGGCGCAACCTTCCGCGCCGATCGGGCAGTCGTCCGTGGTCGGGCCGTCGTCCGTGGTCGGGCCGTCGTCCGTGGTCGCGCCGTCGTCGGTGGTCTCGCTGTCGTCGGTGGTCTCGCTGTCGCCGGGGTCTCCGTCCGTCGAGGTGTCGCCGTCGCCATCCCCCCCGATGTCTTCGATGCACTCGCCCTGGGCCTGCTCGATGATCGTGTCGGCGCCGTAGAAGAAACGCAGGATGTCGGTGGCGTCGTAGCTGTTGTTGTTCTCGAGGCAGCGCGCGCCCCACTGGGACATGCAGCCCCGGTTTTGACCAAAGCCGAACTCGCCCGGTTCGAAGATCCAGCCCAGGCTGGTCTGCTCGACGCTGTCCCCGCTCAGCCCCTCGTTGTAGGTGACGAACTGCTCCGTGCCCCCGCTGACCCCCACACACGAGGGCGGCGAGGTCTGGTTGTCCCCGGCCACGTAGAAGGCGTAGGTCAGCGTGTCGTTGTAGTGGAGGTAGAGGCCGCTGGTCTCGGCGACGGCCTGGTAGACCTCTTCGTCGGGCTGGTTCCCGCAGCTGTAGACCTGGCAGCCCTGGCTGTCGCAGACGCTGCCGTTTTTGGCCATGTAGTAATAGGCGACCGATCGCGCGGCGATCGCCTGAGCCTTGAGGGCCTCGAAGTCGGCGCCCCCGTTCTCGCAGGCCACGACGTGGGGGAGGTAGTCGGTCTCCATGGGGATGGTGCCCACCCCCTCCACGTTGATCTCGCAGTAGGCCCCGGCCAAGGGGGCGGGGACCGCTGCGAGGGAGTTGTAGTCGCCTCGAAAAGTGTCGGGTGGCTCACCCTCCGAACATGCAGTGGTGAGGCCCAAGCTGAGCACAGCGGACAGCATGAAGCGGTTGCGAGCGAGCGAGCGGCGAGCCATTGAACGAATGGTCGCACGCTGAAGCGGCGTGAGAAAGCATTCACGCTATGGAGTGCCAATTCGGGACGGCCCAGGTGGATTGCATGAGCGCGCCAGCTTCCGCGGTGTCGGCGGCGAACCGTGTTTTGTTACCCTCTGTCCATGTCGGCCGAGCGCCCCTACGACCTCGTTCTCTATGGTGCCACCGGATTCACGGGGGGACTCGTGGCCGAGTACCTGGCTACCCGCCTGGCCGATTCACCCTTGCGCTGGGCCGTGGCGGGCCGCAATGCCGAAAAGCTCGACCAGTTGCGCCGCAAGCTCGAGCGCATCGATCCGCATCTCGGAGAGCTCGGGATGATCAGCGCGAGCAGCGATGACGCCGAGTCGCTGCGGGCCATGAGCGCCCAAGCCCGGGTGCTCATCACCACGGTCGGCCCCTACGCCCAGTTTGGTGAGCCGCTGGTGGCGGCGTGCATCGAGACCGGGACCCACTACTTGGACCTCACCGGCGAGCCGGACTGGTGGCGCGAGATCATCGGGCGCTACCACGCGCGCGCCGAGGCCCGCGAGGTCATGGTGATCCCCTGCTGTGGCTTCGACAGCATTCCGGCGGACCTCGGGGCCCTGTTCACGGCGGCCCAGCTCCCCGAGGGCCAGCCCCAGACCATCGACGCCTACGTCCGCGCCAAGGGCGACGCCTCGGGCGGAACCTGGGCCTCGATGATCGATGCGCTCGCGGGCATGCACGGCGGTCGCGGTCGCGGGGGCGATCGAAGTGGGGGCGGTCGAAGTGGGGGCGGCCAGGTCGGACCCAAGATCCATCGGGTCGCGGCCACCGGTCGCTGGGCGGTACCCATGCCGATCATCGACCCGCAGGTCGTCCGCCGGAGCGCGGCCCTGGCGGGGGAGTCCTACGGCGGGGCGCTGCGTTATCACCACTACCTGTCCCTGAAGAGCTGGACCCAGGTCGCAGGGCTGATTGGATTCGTCGGCGGCCTCTATCTCGGGACCCGCTTCAAACCCACACGCAAGCTGCTGGCGGGGATCAAGAAGCAGGGCGAAGGGCCCTCGGAGGAGGCCCGGGCCAAACACTGGTTCCGGCTCGAGTTTGTCGGCCGAGGAGGTGGGGCCGAGGTTCGGACCCACGTCAGCGGGGGGGACCCCGGCTATACGGAGACCGCAAAAATGATCGCCGAAGCGGCGATCACTGTGGTCGAGGATCGGGATGAGCTGCCCCTGCGAGGAGGCGTGTTGACACCCGCCTCGGCCCTGGGCCACGCGCTCATCGAGCGCCTGCAGGCCGCGGGCATGGAGTTCGCGGTCGACAGCTGACGGCCGACTACTGGCCGGTGAGCACGCGCGCCGGATCGGTGCGGGCGGCTCGCTGGGCCGGGAAAAACGCCCCGATCACACAAAACCCGATCGCAAACAGGAACGCCGCCAGCAGCAAGAGCGGGTGGAACTCGAAGTAGGTGTGGGGCTTGTAGGGGAAGTCGGGGATGTAGCTCGCCGAGATCCAGTCGAAGAAGCGCCCTGATCCAATAGCGAGGACGACCCCGACCGAGCCGGCCAGCGCACCCACGATCGCCGCTTCGCCTAGGATGATTCGCCGGATGTCTCGGCGGCTCGCGCCCACAGCCCGCATGATGCCGATCTCGCGCTGTCGCTCGTAGATCAGCATGAAGAACACATGCATGATGTTGATGGCCGCGATCCCGACGATCACCACGCTGACGAAGCCGAACACCATCATGAAGATGGTGATCAGCAGGGCGGCCTGCTCTGCGCCCGAGTCGGTGACGTCGAGCTGGAGCTTCTGAACCGCGGCAGCCACGGCGGCCACGTCGTCCTTCGAGCGGATCTTGAGCACCGCCGAGTGGTAGGTGGTGGCGAGCTTCTCTTCGCCGAACTCCACGTTGAGGCGGCGGATGTAGCCCACGGGCATGGTCATGCCGAGGTTGATCGCCGTGTCCGAGAACCCCACCAAGATGCCTTTGGCGTTGAAGATCCGGTCTTTGGCCGAGGCCTGGACCATGGACTTGCCGAAGGTCAGCTCAAAGGTGAAGCCGACGGCCGAGTCCGGGTTGATCTTCGGGAAGTTGTGGGCCCGGCGCAGGGAGCCGTTGTAGAGCTCGACGAGGTGGTTGGAGACGATGATCGGGATGTAGTTGCGGCACAGGGGCTGTACATCCGGCTTGGGGGGCGGCGATTTTTTTCGCTTCTTGGCCCGCTCGACCTTGGTCTGCCAGCTCTGGAGCTCGGACTCGCCCCAACAGTAGGTGTTGGGCCCGTGGGTCTCGACGCACTGCTCACTGGTCTCGCAGGGGGTCGCTACGGGTAGGCTCTGCCAGCCGTCGAAGCCCTCGACGCCATCCTCGAAGTCCTTGAAGGTCCAGTCTCGATCGATGTCGTCGGCGACCAGGGCCGGCTCGACCCCATCGGCGATCAGCTCGGCGCGGAGGTTGTTGCCGAACAGCTTCTGGCCGCCCCAGACCATGGACGGGATGGTCAGCTTCATCTTCGGGTAGACGGCCTCGACGCTGGGGATGGCCTCGAGGGCGTCGATCTTGTCTTGGTCGAGGATCTCGCTGGCCAGGGGGACCCGGAGCACGCTGATGTCGATGTCGAAGCTCTTGGGCACGACCTCGATCTTGTCGAGCGGGAAGATCTTGCCGAGCACGACCTTGCGGACGCCGCTGCCGAGGGCCAGAAAAAACGTGAACGCCGCGATGCCCACGATGATGCCCACCGAGGCCATCAAAAAGTGGGTGCGGTTGCGCTTGAGATCGTCGAACGCGATGCTGAGCAGGCCTGTGGACCTCACGATGCGGCCTCCTCGAGGTCCTTGGAGCCGGAGCTCGGGCCCGGGTCAGGATCAGGTTCTGGATCAGGGTCCGGATCAGATTCAGAATCTGGCGCGGCCACCTGGGCGCCGTGCTCCCCAGCGCCGTCGAGCATGCGCCCATCTTCGATGTGGACCACGCGCTCGCAGGCGTCCGAGATCATTTCGTCGTGGGTGACGATCACCAAGGTGATGCCCTGGTCCCGGTTGAGTTTGCGAAACAGTTCGAGGATCGCATGGGCGGTGGTGGTGTCGAGGTTGCCGGTGGGCTCGTCACAGATCATCAGCCGGGGCTGGTTGAAGAGCGCACGGGCGATGGCGATGCGCTGTTTTTGACCACCGGAGAGGGTGTTGGGGAGGGCGTCGGCCTTCTCCGAGAGTTCGACCTCGGCGAGCACGGACTTGGCTCGGGCCATGGCCTGCTCCGTGTCGAGGGCGTTTTTTCCCCGCGAAAACATGGCCGGCAGGGTGATGTTCTCGATGCAGGTCAAGTGCTCGAGCAGGTGGAAGCCCTGAAAGATGAACCCGATGTTGCGGTTTCGGTAGTCGCTGATCTGGGTGTCGTTGAGGGTGTCGAGTCGCCTACCATCGACCTCGACCGTGCCCTCGTAGTGGCTGTCGAGGGCACCGACGATGTTGAGTAAGGTGGTCTTGCCCGAGCCCGAGCGGCCTACGATGGCCACGAACTCCCCCTCCTCGATGTCGAGATCGACCCCCTTGAGGACCTCGTTGACCACCTTGTTGGTGATGTAGTTCTTGCGAACGCCGCGCAGGCGGATCATGGCGCGAGACGATAGCTGCGCACATGGGGCCGGTCAAACCTGGGAGGTCGGTCGACAGGGCGCTGCCTCCAGGCGGTGTCGAGGGCTCAGGTGTCTGGAGGGCCTGGAGGGGCCTCGCCCTGCTCGTCGGCCAGGAGCGTGCGCATGAGCGCGAGCGTGGTCTCGACCTGCCCGAGGGCTCCAGGTTTCCACCCGATGCCCAGGCCCCGCCCGCCGATGTTCGGGATGATGTGAAAATGAACGTGGTGCACCACCTGGTGCGCGGCGGCACCGTTGTTTTGCAGCACGTTGTAGGCCTCGGCACCGGTCGCGGCCATCACCGCCCGGGCGATGCGTGGGAGCACCCGTCCGATCGCGGCCGCGACGTCGTCGTCGAGTTCATGGAGGAGAGCCCGCCGCTGCTTGGGGATCACCAGCGTGTGACCCGGGGACAGGGGCGCGATGTCCAGGAAGGCCAGGACCTGCCCGTCTTCATAGACTTTGTGGCAGGGCAGCCGCCCGTCGAGAATCTTGTCGAAGATCGTCTCTTCACTCATGGCGCCCAGGGAGTCTAGCCTAGCCGGCGGCCCGGCCGTGCCCTTCGAGCAACCACCAAAAGAGCCCGTGACGATGTCACGGGCTCCAGTCAGACGAAGGATGAAAGAACGCTCGGAGCTCAGCCGGCGGTCGCGCTCGCGGCGAAGCTCGCGCTGAACTTCGCTCCGACCTCGGCCGCACGCGCGGGGAGCTCGGTGACTTCGGACTTGGCAGCCTCGAGCTCGGTCATGAGTTGATCCTTGAGGCCCAGCACCTCTTGAAGCTGAGCCTCGACCTCGGCCTTTTTGTTGCCGATGGCGACCTTGGCCTTGGCCTGGAGGCTGGCGGCGGTCTTGGTGGCCAGCCCGATGGTCTCGACACCGATCGTCGCGATGTTCTCGGCCGCGACCTTGACGGTCTCGGGGGTCGCCGCGAGCTTCATTTTGAGCTCACGCAGGGCCGTCAGCTGAGCCAAGAGATCGGCCTGGGCGTCGGCGGCGATACCCAGGTCTGCGCTGATTTCGACCGTCCCGGTCTCGCTGTCGAAGCTGGCCTGGACCAGGCCCTTGAAGTCTGCGGCGCTGATGTTGTACCGCTCCGGCATCGTCTCGAGCTCGGCCATGAGCGCCTCGGCCTCGTCGATGGGCTGGAGGACCATATCGATCTCGGCCTTGATGCGGTCAGGAGTCGCCTTGAGCGCCTCGACGGGATCCACGTCGGCCTCAGCGTCGGTCCCGTCCTCGGGGGTGGCCGTCTCTTTGTCTTTTTTCTCGCAGCCCGACACGAAGGGAAGGCTGACAAGGAGGAGCGCGAGCGGAAGGGTCGTGATGATGCGACGCATTGCGATGCCTTCTGGCAGCGCATGCCCACCTAG
>CAYVJQ010000108.1:0-7363 GCA_964451725.1 uncultured Nannocystaceae bacterium
GCAGCAAGCAGCGCGGGGCCCCTCACCTGCGCGTCGTTCGAACAGCGGACGATATGCTCAACTGAACCTCGACGGCGCGACAGCGTGTCCAATTCCAACAAAGAGCCCCTGGGGACCGGTATCCCGCAGATCGACGACGACCTCGATCCCGGGATGACGACCACCTTTTTCTCGTCGCCACACCGGCACACGCAGCTGCGCCAGGTGATGCTCCGGGTGACCTCGGGCCCCGATCGCGGCGCTCAGATCCAGGTCGCCCGGCCGCGGATCACCATCGGCCGCAGCGCGGTCAACGATCTTGTGCTTACCGACACCTCGGTCAGTGGGACCCACCTGCAGATCACCCTCGGCGACAAGCGCGGGATCCTGATCCGCGACCTCGACTCGACCAACGGCAGCAGCGTCGGCGACATCCGCATCCGCGAGGCCTACATCGAGCCGGGGACCACGATCGCCGTGGGCAAGACCGAGGTCCTGTTCCTCTCGGCCGACGAGGTCGAGGTCCCGCTCTCGGGCCAGGATCACTTCGGCGCCCTGTGGGGCACGAGCCCGGCCCTGCGTGAGGTGTTTGCGATCCTCGAGAAGGTCGCGCCCACGGATATGAGCGTGATGATCGGCGGCGAGACCGGGACCGGCAAGGAGCTGGTCGCCCGGGCCCTGCACGACGAGTCCAAGCGCGCCGCGAAGCCCTTTGTGGTCCTCGACTGCGGCTCCCTGCCTCGCTCGCTCGCCGAGGCCGCGATCCTGGGCCACAAGAAGGGCTCGTTCACGGGCGCGATCAGCGATCGGGCGGGGGCCTTCGAAGAGGCCGACGGCGGGACTCTGTTCCTCGACGAGATCGGCGAGCTGCCCCTCGATCTCCAGCCCAAGCTGCTGCGGGTCCTCGATCGCAGCGAGGTCCAGCGCATCGGCGAGAGCCAGGTCCGCAACGTCGACGTTCGGGTGGTCGCCGCGACCCACCGAGACCTCCGACAGATGGTCGGTCAGGGCCAGTTCCGCGAAGACCTCTACTTTCGGCTCTCGGTCATGACCGTCGACATGCCGCCGCTGCGCGACCGGGCCGACGACATCTTGCTGCTCGCCCACAAGTTCCTCGAGGACTTCGCGCGGATCCACGGCCGCAGCTTTCAGCTCGGCCAGGAGGCCAAGGACGTCCTGCTCACCGAGCGGTGGCGAGGCAACGTCCGCCAGCTCAAGAACACCATCGAGCGCGCCGCTCACCTGGCCCGGACGACCACCATCGAGCCCGCGGACCTCCACCTGGGTCGGCGCGAGGGGCCGATCTCCAAGTCGCGGGGCGCAAGCCAAGACGGCGACGGTGAGCGGATGGCGGGCCGGCTGACCGAGGAGATGTACGCCATCCCCTTCAAGGAGGCCAAGCAGCTGATCGTCGACGACTTCGAGCGGGCCTACTTCGCGCGCTTGCTGGCCAAGACCGGGAACAACCTCAGCCGGGCCTCGGCCGAGGCGGGGATCACCCGCTACTACCTGCGCGAGCTGCTCAAGCGCCTCGGCATGCACAAGAGCAGCAAAAAGAAGAAAGACGACGCGTGAGCCGGGCGCGGCGGGCCGTGCTAGCAGTCCGTGGTGCACCCCCTCGCGTCGCCTCGGGCAGGATTTTTCGTCGAGGGCGAGGCGCTGAAACGCGGCTGTACCGGGCGTACTGCAAGGTTCGGCAACGCGGCCATCGGTGGAAGGGTCGTGAGGGGGTTCACCACGGACTGCGAGAGCAGGTCCGCACCCGGATCTTGGTGTGGGCTTCGGGCTTCGCTCGGGTTTCGGGCTTTGCGCTCGCCGGGGCGCTGGTCCTGGGGAGCGTCGGCATGGCCTGTGCGCGCCAGGACGCCGAGCCTGTGACCGTCGCCAAGCGGTTCGCCGAATCGGCCCGCCGCGGTGATGTGGAGGCCATGATGGCCGTGCTCGAGCGCCCAGCGGTGGCCCGCCTCGAGCGGGCCGCCGAGCGAGCCAGCGACCAGGTCGGGGGTCGACGCAGCATCGCCGCCGCCGAGATGCTGCAGATCGTCGGTGTCGATCGCAGCATCAGCATCACCGAGGCCACGCTCGTCGATCAGAGCGAGCAGCTCGCCCACGTCGATCTCGGGACCACGGCAGGACAGACGATCCGCATCGAGCTGGTCTGGGAGCCGGCCGAGGACCCGGCCGAGGGTGAGCCCCAAGAGGACGCCAGCGAGGGCAGCTGGAAGGTCCGAATCCCGCTTCCATCGCTTCCACCCACGAGCACGAGTACCGCCCTGGCGACCCCCGACGCATGACGACCTCCGAGCCCAAGTCCCCCGCGTCCAGCGCTCCCGCGTCGACCGAGTCCAAGCGCGCCCAGGCCGGGCGACTGCTGAGCTGGGTGATCGCGCCGATCTTGGCCGTGGGTGCGGTGGTCCTGCAGATCAACCTCGACGTGCCCACGGGGGAGATCGTCCCCCGGACCAGCAAGAAGAAGGGTCCCGCGAGGGCCCAGGCCCGGGCTGAGGCTCGAGCCCAGGCCCGGGACAAGCGCAGACGGGAGAACCGTTGGGACGCGCGCCCGGCCGTGCGTGTCGGCCGGCTGCGCGAGAGTTGGCTGCACCGGCCCCTGGCCGAGGAGCTCATCGATCGCCGCTTCCGCCGTCACCACGATCCCCTGATGCGCACGGCGGTCTCGGTCGCCCGCCGCCAGCTCGAGATCGAGCAGCGGGCGTCGGTGCAGATCTACCCGCTCTGTCACACGATCCGCTGCGCGCTCGAGCTGTGTGGGCCCGAAGATCGGGTCGGGGCGATCGCCGAGATCCTGCCCCAGCTCACGGATCGGGTCGGGCCGCTGTGGCACACGCTGGTCGAGGTCGAGTCGACCCGTGAGCCCCGGGCCGACTCCGCGACCTCGACCACCGACGTCGGCGATTCCGGGATGGACGTGACCGGGAAGCGAAAGCCCGGGAAGAAAAAATCCGGGCAGAAAAAATCCGGGCAGAAAAAGCCCGCAGCGGCCGACGCAGCGCCCGCGCAGATCTGCCGACGCTGGATCGCCAGCTTCGAGCGCGACGCCGTGACCCGGCTCGAGATCCGGGGACCCGGGGAGTCCGGCGCAGCACCCAAAGCCTCACCCAAACCGTCGCGGGTTCAGAGGCCGAACTCACCCACGGTCCCGGACCCGGGTCTCACCGGTCCGGGCTGAGCGCCGAAGCCGGGCTCAGCGTTGGAGCCCAGCCGACTTCAGCGAATCGGCTGCTCAGAACTTCGCCGAGCCGCCGAGCATGAATCCGCCGCCGTGGAGGGGCGAGCCGCTCAGGAGGACCTGGTGCTCGCGCAGTTTGGCGGTCACCGAGCTGTCGCGGTGGACAAAGAGCAGGGTCGTGAACGCGGCCGTACCCACCGCGAACACACCCGCGACGGCGAAGCTCGCCGTGGCGCCGTCGGCGAGCCTCTCGGCGCGAACGCAGACCTCGGTGACGGCGGCGTTGGTGACCTGCGAGGGCATATTCGGGTCGGGGGGAGTCTGGGCCAGGGCACAGAGATCCTGATCGCTGTTGGGGTTGACGTCGTTGCTCGGCCTGTCGTCCTCGAGGGAGGCGGCCGCTGCCGCGAGCAGGTCTTCTCGGGTCTTCCCGTTCGGGCCGGCGGCGACAATGAGGCCGATGCCCGCACCCAGGGCCCCCACGGTCAGGCCGGCCATGACGCCGACACCCGCGTATTTCCACTTCGCGCGCGGCTGATAGGGCCCCCAGATCAGCGCTCCGGGCTCTTTGGGTCCCTCGGTCTCCGGCTCGAGGTCCGTGAACGGCTCGTCCACGCTGGGCGCGGGCGGTTGGTCCTCGGGGCTAGCGACGGCCTCATAGAGGGCATCGAGGAGGTCGGAGGCCGTGTTAGCGAGCGCCGCGTCTGCGAGGTCACCGGCCGAGAGGTCGCGCTCGATCTCCCGCTTGACCTCGCCGGTGGACACGACGACGAGCTTGAGGTCGACCTTGAAGCCCTTGCCGTAGCTGGTCATGGACCCGTAGACGAGCTCTTCCGAGCCGAGGGTCTTGCCGCCCTCGGCGAAGCAGGGGACGTCCTCGCCGCTGCAGCCCATGGTCAGGCGCAGCTCGTCGAGGCTCATGTTGCGGCCGTCGTCCCGGCCGCGCTGGGTGAGTTCCCAGCGCAGGGCGTCGGCGAGATTGCTGACCTGTGTGCCCTCACCCTCGACCCCGAGGAAGGTCGTCTTTTGATCGAGCGTGCCGGCCTGAGCGAGCGCGGGGCTCACGACGCCGAGGCCAAGGCAGAGCGCGGAGGCGGTGACGGTGGCGGTGAGACGAGGGAGGAAGCGGGGGAGGCGTGACATGACGAAGGCCCGCGCTGGAGGGAGCGCGTGGGCACGGCGAAGTTGACACGTCCTGGCAGGACTGAAAAGGGCGGTGATCGGGTCCGGGAGATCGACCGAGGACACTTCAGCTCGAAGGCCGAGCCCGGGTTTGTGTGAGCTCGGTGTGAGCCGGCGCGTCGAGTTCGAGACTCCAGACGCTCGGGCCCAGACTCCAGATACTCGGGCCCAGGGTCATGTCTCGTGCTCAGAACGTGAAATTGGCGTGATCGGGCCAGGTCAATCCAGGTCGGTCACGCCAGGTCGGTCCAGGCCCGGCAGGTCGGTTCAGATCGGTCCAGGTCGTCTCGATTGCTCGGGGCTCGGCGCGACCACGAATCCATCGATTCTCGTGAACATTCGCGAACAACTCCACCTGGGAACTCGGTCGGCGAACGCGGTAGCATCGCTGGCGGTGGTGGACACCCAGACCGAAGGTGGAGACGGTCGCTCCGGCGATCTCCCCCCGCTGCGCGTTCGGGGCAGCTTGGCGGCCCGGATCGTCGCCCTGGTCCTGGTCGTGGTCCTGGGGACGGCGTTCTCTGCGGTGATCATCGGCGCCCAGGTTCGGGGTCTGCGGGCCAATTTTGATCTTCTGACCGGCGTCTACGTGCCCTTTCAGACCCGCCTGCTCGAGGCCCAGGCCCAGTCCCAGCGCATCGGCTCCCTGGTCGCCAGCTACGGCAACCCGGAGAACCAGCTCGAGCGCAGCGACCTGCTGAACATCGAAGAGGGCTTCGAGCTGCGGGCCAACCTGATCGCCGATACGCGCCAGCCCCTGAGGCAGGCGCTCGAGCACTCCGATCGCCTGGGGGGCCTCGAGCAGCTCGACGCCGTGCGCGAGCTCGATCGCCTGCTCGCCGAGCTCGAGCTCCTGGCCAGCCCCGACGAAGACCTCGAGATCCTCGAACAGATCTCCGACGCTCCGCGCCAGGTCGAGATCAGGAAACGCTTTCGCGAGCTCCAAGAGCGAGCCGCCGAGGCCGTCGCGGAACAGCGGGACACGGTCGCCCAGGCGGGTCGGGAGGCCGAGCGCCAGGCCCTGGTCGTGACCATCGCGGCCGCGGTCTTGTCTCTGCTCGCGACCTTGGTGGTGATCATCACGCTTCGCCCGCTGAGGCGGCTGGCCACGAGCGTGCGCCAGATCGGAAGGGGAGACTGGGGGGAGCGCATCGAGGTCGGGACTCGGCCCGAGCGCGACGACGAGGCCAGCCGCCTCGCGCGTGAGGTGAACCTCATGGCCGGGGCGCTCGAGGAGCGTGAGCGCCGGCTGCTGCGGGGTGAGCGTCTGGCCGCGATCGGGCGCCTCGCCGCACAGATCACCCACGAGATCCGCAACCCCTTGTCCAGCGTGGCCCTCAACGCCGAGCTCCTCGAGGACGAGCTCAGCCAGCTCGGGGAGCGCAGCGGTGAGGCCAGGGAGCTGCTCACACGGATCTCGAGCGAGGTCGATCGCCTCGCCCAGATCACCGAGGCCTACCTCGACCTCGCCCGCCGGCCGCAGCCCCAGACCGCGAAGATCGATCTTCGCCGTGAGCTCA
The DNA here is from genome assembly GCA_964451725.1 of uncultured Nannocystaceae bacterium. Taxonomy (GTDB): domain Bacteria; phylum Myxococcota_A; class Polyangia; order Nannocystales; family Nannocystaceae; genus Plesiocystis. The sequence goes on from CAYVJQ010000108.1 coordinate 5,869, forward strand.
CGGATCTGCTCGATTTCCTGGCCCGGGAGCACGAGCACAACCAAGTTCGGGTGGTCCGCGTGCTCCCCCCGGGGCCGGTCTGGGTCGACGCCGACGCCGGCCAGCTGCGCCAGGCGCTGATCAACCTGCTGCGCAACGCGCAAGAGGCGGTGCTCGAACTCGACGTTGTGGTCGAGGAGCCGAGCCCGGCTCCGATGGGGGACGGGGTCGGCGATCTGCTCGACGAGTTCGAGCCGGAGGTCTCCGAGCCGGAGGTCCCCGAGTCGGAGACACCCGACGCTCTCGGGTCGCTGGAAGGGCCTGCTCAGACGGCCGAGGACGACCTGAAGCTGGAGGGGTCCGCGCCCACGATCACCGTGACCTTGACCTGTAAGCACGGCCAGGCCTCCATTGTTGTCGCGGACACAGGCCCGGGGATCCCGGTGCCCGAGCAGGGCATCGCGCGCATTTTCGAGGCCTTCGTCACCAGCAAAGCGCACGGGACGGGGCTGGGTCTGCCCATGGTTCAGCAGATCGCCGTCGACCACGGGGGCCGAGTCCAGGTGTTGAAGACCGGCCCAGAGGGCACCCAATTCGAGTTTTGCCTCCCCGCTTGCGATCCTCCGGCCCCCTCCGTATCCTCCCAAAACTCTGCGTAGGGCCCGCCGGTCTGCGCTTCGAGACCCCCTATCCGGGACCCACTATCCGAGACCCATTATGTCGTCCACGCGCCGCCCGCTCTTCGCCGCCCTCCTGCTGACCGCTTCCTTTGTCGCCAGCGCCTGCACGGCGATCCTGGTTCCCGACGAGGACGACGACGACGTCGCGCGCTGCGACCGGACCGATGACTGCACCCAGCCCGACGACAACCGCTGGCAGTCCCAGTGTGTCGCCGGCGAGGGTCAAGACGGCAAGGGCGACAAGGTCTGCGCCCCCTCGTTTGCGGAGATCAACTGCAGTCCCGACGCGTACAGCGGCGACCATCCCTATCCGGCCGTGTTCGCGGGCGCGACCGACAACAAGTCCAAGGTCCTCTACGGCAGCTGCGACGAGGAGAACCTCGGCAAGCAGGGCTGCAAAGCCATGGCGGGGGCCTGCAACGACGGTCTGGTCTTGCGCGACGACGGCATCTGCGACGACCCGGACGCGCCCCTGCCGGCCGTCTACCCGACCGACGCAGGAGGGGTCGAGATTGCCGGCCAGGACGTCCGCGATCAGTTCTGCCGGTCTTACTTCTGCGACGAGTCCTTCGTGTGTGACACGAGCGGGGCCAAACACGTGTGCAAGCCCTGCTCGGGCACGGACCCCGAGAACTTCGGCGAGGGAGGCTGCGGCACCTTGTTCATCCAGGGTGAGCGCTCGCCGGCCTACACGGACCTCGCGGGTGCCAACTGCGAGGGCATGCTGGACACCGACGCGATCGGGTATGGGACGAGCCCCGAGCCCTGAGCCGGGCCCCGAGTTCCAAGCGTAAAAAGCCAGCGAGGCGGACTCGCTGGCTTTTTTGTGCCCGAGG
>CAYVJQ010000108.1:7463-17259 GCA_964451725.1 uncultured Nannocystaceae bacterium
GGCTCAGGCTGCGCAGCGGCCAGGCGTCGGCGCCGTCGAGGTCGGCATCCCCGAGGATCTCGACCTCCGCGTCGCTGAGCTCGTCGAACACGCCGGCGAGGGCCGGGTAGTCGTCGACGATGTCCGCGATCGAGTCCGCCACATCGCCGGGGCGGATCTCCCAGTCGCTGCGACTGTAGAGGGTCACGCGCTCACCCTTTGGGGTGCGCAGCTCGAGGCAGAGCTGGAAGGGGGCCGGGGCTTCGCCCTCGCAGCGCCAGGTGCGAACACCGACCGCGGCCCGGACCTGGTCTTGGGGAAAGTAGAGGCTGAGCCGGTCGCCGTCTTGGCGCCAGCGGAACACCTCGATGACGTGCCGCCAACTCGAGGACACCCCGATCGCGCCGAATTTCCCCTTCGAGTGATCGAGGACCACGAGGTGCTGGACCATGTCGCGGTTGTCGTTCGGCATATGGTCGATCCAGGCTCGGTTGACGAGGTGCTCGCTGGCTTTTGCGTCGCCGTCACCGAGCACCGCCGAGCCGACCATCCACGTCGCCAGGACCCCCGCGCCGAGCGCCAGGGCCACCTTTGTCTGAACCTTCATCGCCATCGTCGGCCAGTGTCTCAGGTCCCCGAATCGGCGTCTAGAATGGACAGGTCCGCGGCCCAGCCTCTACAACAGGCGGGTGGCCGGGGGCTACCAGCTTAATTTGCGGGTCGTGGTGCTGGTGATCGCCGTGTCCGCACCCTTGGCTCTGGGCGTCGAGACCCTGCTTCGGACCTTCGTGATCAGCCCCATGGCCGGGCCGGTGTTCAACGAGGCTCGGGTGTTCTTCTCTCCGCAGACGACCGCCTTCGCCTGGGGTCTCACGGGTGTGTGTGTGCTGGCGGGGATCGTCGGCCTGGCCGTGTTGCGACGGACCTCCCGGGGGCTGCTCGGCGCCGGGAACAAGAAGGGGAACGCGGGCGGAAAAACGGGCGAGGCACATGTGGCCGAGCTCCGCGACAAGCTGTTTCTGCTGACCTCGATCCCGCAGGCGCCGGCGGTCCTCGCGACCTTGTGTTTCACGCTCGGCGCTCGCCTGGCGCCGGTGTTGGTGTGTATGGGGATCTCCACCGCATTTGTGCTCGCTATGGGGTACGCGGCCGCGCGCGCCCTGGGCGAGGCTGGGCTGAGTGAGCTGGACGGAGGCTGAGTCGAGGGAGTCGGGTCGAGTCCGGGTCCGGGTGACGGAGTTGGAGCGTGTTAGCGTCGGACGCTCTCGTGCGTACTCCGCCCCGCACTTTGGCCGAGCTGGTCGCCGCCTTGCCGCCGGAGGCCCGAGCCCAGTTTATCCCTGACCCCAGCGGCGCCGGTGTGCACAGCGACGCCCGACTTCCGATCTTGCGCGACGACTCGCGCCGGGTCGGGCCGGGGGTGGCCTTTGTCGCGGTTCCGGGTCTGAGCAGCGACGGTCACCGCTTCCTGGCTCAGGCCGAGGCGGCCGGGGCCGCGCTGACGATCGTCGATCGAGCTCGGATCGTCGATCCGGGCGTGCGGGTGGGGGCCTGTCCCCGGATCGAGCTCGATGACATGGGCGCGCACCTGCCGGCGCTCGCGGCCGCCTGGCAGGGGTGGCCGGGGGAGCGCCTCCAGCTCGCGGGGATCACCGGCACAAACGGCAAGACCACCTGCGCGCACCTGCTGGCGGCCGTGTTTCGCCACCCGGCGGTCGCGGCCCCACACCTTCGCCTGGGGACCACGGGCAACTGGCTCGTCGACGCCGAGGTCAGCGCGAGCTTCACGACGCCCTTCCCGGTCGAGCTCCAGTCGCTGCTCGCCCTGGCGCTGACCAAGGGGGCGACCCACGGGGTCATGGAGGTCTCCTCGCACGCGCTGGCGCAGCGCCGGGCTGCCCCGCTGCGCTACGCGGCCGTGGCCATGACCAGCTTTAGCCAAGACCACCTCGACTACCACCCGGACATGGAGGCCTACCTGGCCGCCAAGTGTCTGTTGGCCGCCGAACACTGTCGCCCCGGGGGCCTGGCGATCGCGCCTCGAGAACAGGGTGCGGCCGCGGACGCATTTTTGCACGCGGCCGCCGAGGCCGGGGTCGAGCGTCGCTGGCGATGCTCGCGAGACCCGAGCCACCCCGCCGAAATCCGGGTCCTCGCGGACCTCGCGGACCCGGGCTCAGGGCTCGGGGTTCGCCTGGCGACACCCGCCGGCAGCGTGGTCCTGCGCTCGCCCTTGGTCGGGGCCTTCAACCTCGACAACCTCATGGTGGTCCTGGGCCTGGGCCTGGGCCTGGGCCTCGAGCTCGAGGCGATCGCGGACGCGCTGCGCACGGCGACGGGCGCCCCCGGGCGACTCGAGCGGGTCGAGTGGGTCGAGCGGGTCGAGTCGGGGGGAGTCGGACCCGCGGTCTATGTCGACTATGCCCACACCCCCGACGCGGTCGCCCGGGCGATCGAGGCGCTGCGTCCGGTCACCCGGGGCAAGCTGATCGTCGTGCTCGGCTGTGGGGGCGACCGAGACGCGAGCAAGCGGCCGCTCATGGGGCGGGTAGCGAGCTTGGGGGCCGACCGCTTGGTCGCGACCTCCGACAACCCGCGGACCGAAGATCCGGCGGCGATCGTCGACCAGATGATCGCCGGGGTCGCGCCGGTCGACGCGGGCGGGGCCGAGCTGATCCGGGAGGTCGATCGGGGCCGGGCGATCGCCCTCGCGGTCGCCGAGGCCGACGAGGACGATGTCCTGCTGATCGCCGGCAAGGGTCACGAGGACTATCAGATCCTCGGCACGAGCAAGATCCACTTCGACGATCGCGAACACGCGGCGGCGGCCCTGCGCGCGCGCTGACTGGCACCGCGTGGTGGGTTGTCGGGGTCGGGGGCCGCCGCGGTCGTGGTCGGTGGGTGGACGAGAAAATGAGCGGCGTTCACTCGCGGCCGCGCCCCGCCGGGCGCGACAGAGAGCCCGACCGGAGCGACTCGGTCCTCGGACCCCGACCCCGACGACCCGCGCTGAAAGTTCCCGTGTTCGCCGGTCTCTGCACGGAGGACCGGCGAGCCGAAATGTGTGCACTATGCCCCCTACTGCGGTGTTTCGGCGTCTTCGCCTCCATGCAGGATCTCGCCTGAGAGGATCCGAAAAGGTCAACGCGGGTCGCTCGCGGTCGCACCTCCAGCGCGGTGAGCTGCGGCAGTCCATGCGGGCGGTTGACGGTTTGGGCAGGCGTCCCGCAGACTCCGCGAAATTGCCCCAGAGGCTCATGCCCAAGCTCTCGCCGAACATTTCTACGCTCGCCCGCAGCTCGACCATCGACGCGCTCGAGGGCACCCAATTCGATCTCGTGGTGATCGGCGGCGGGATCACGGGGGCGGGCATCGCCCGGGACGCCGCAATGCGGGGCATGGCCGTGGCCCTCGTCGAGGCCGAGGACTTCGCCTCCGGGACCTCGAGCCGCAGCTCCAAGCTCATCCATGGCGGGCTCCGCTACCTCGAGCGCGGCGAGATCAACCTCGTGCGCAAGACGGCCCTCGAGCGCAAGGAGATCCATCAGCAGGCGCCGCACCTGTGCGAGCCTCGCCACATGGTCATCCCCCTGGGCGGGCGCGCCGGGCTCTACGCCCTGCGCATCGCGGTGACGACCTACGAGCGCCTCGGCGCGGTCGATCGCAAGGACGCCCAGGAGACCTGGAGCGGCTCCACCCTCGCGGACAACGAGCCCCTGCTCAACCGCAAGACCTACCCACACGCCCTCGCCTACCGGGAGTACCTGACCGACGACGCGCGCCTGGTGATCGCCAACATGCGCTCGGCCGTGGCCTTCGGGGCGCAGGTCATCAATCACGCCCCGGCCGTCGACCTGATCCGCGAGCAGGGCCGGGCCGCCGGTGTGGTCGGCCGCTGTAGCCTCAGCGGCCGCGAGTTCCGGGTTCGGGGCAAGGTCGTGGTCAACGCCGCGGGCCCCTGGGTCGAGGCCATCCAGCGGCTCGAGAACCCCGACTCGAAGCCCCTGTTGCACCTCTCCAAGGGCATCCACATCGTGATCCCGGCGAGCAAGCTGCCGATCCGCAACCTCTTGGTGGTCAACACCAGCGACAAGCGTCGGATCTTTGCGCTGCGCCGGGGCGAGGTCGTCTACATCGGGACCACGGACACGACCTACGAGCCCGGGGCCGAGGTCTGGCCGACCATCGATCGGGCCGACGTCGAGTACCTGTTGGCGCCCCTGGCCAGCCACTTCACAGGCGGCGAGAACATCGGTGTCGACGATGTGATCGGTGCTTGGGCTGGGCTGCGGCCGCTGATCGCCGATCCGCTCAAGAAGAACCCGAGCGAGCTCTCGCGCCGAGACGAGCTCCTGACCGGGCCCCTGGGCGTGATCTCGGTCGCGGGCGGCAAGCTCACGGGCTACCGAGGTATGGCGCGGCGCGTGCTCCAGTCGGTCGTCGACAGCCTGGATACGCTCGAGGGTGTGAGCGAGGCTCGCTTCGCACCGATCTCGGCAGCGGACGAACCGCGCCTCCCGGGCGGGGATTTCCCGGATGGCTACGAGCTCCACGATCTCGCGGGGGCGCTGGCTCAGGCCGAGGGCCTCGGCGAGGGCATGGCGATCCGGCTCACGCGCCTCTATGGCACCGAGGCCGCCCAGGTCTTGGCCATGGGCCGGGAGCCGATCTACCCGGACGCCGAGACGGTGACCGGGGAGGCCCGCTGGGCCGTCGAGCGCGAGGGGGCGGCGACCCTCGAAGATCTCTTCTACAGGCGCACACGCCTGCCCCTGTTCCAGCTCCACCCCGAGCGGGCGATCGTGTCCTTGGCCCGCCACATGGGTGAGGTGCTCGCCTGGGATCAGGCCCGAGTCGACGCCGAGATCGCCAAGGTCGAGGCCCGGCTCGCGGACGACCTCGCGTTCAAGACCAACTGAGCCCAGGGTTCAGACTTCACACTTCTCACCCGGGTCCGCAGCCCGTCGGCTTGACGCCCGCGACCCCGTCGATCTTTCCGTCGAGGCCGTCGACTTCACGGATCAGGACACCCAGGGTCTCTCGGTTCATGACACCCTGGTTTTCGAGGTAGGTGAACATGGCCTCGACGACGAGCTCGGTCCGGTCGAGGCGGACCTGGAGCTCGACGATGCGACGCTGGAGCAGGCCGATGTTGTCGGCGTCGAGCTCGGCGTTCAGGGTCAGCGTGTCGATGTCTTCGCGCTGGCGGTAGGCGTTGTCGAAGAAGTGCGAGAGGGCCACGCTCCGAGTCTAGAGCGGCGGCCAGTTCGAATCTACAGCCCCTGCCGTCGGCGCTCGGCGCTCGCGGTGGGTCGACCACAGATTCGGCTCCAAACCGGTCGCCGCTGTGGCAGGCCGGTGCACCCGGCTCAGCGGTTGCGGGCGTAGATCATGCGCAGGCCCTCGAGCATGAGATTGTCGTCGACCGCGTCGATGGCCGTGGTCTCGTGGGCGACCGTGCGGGCCAGCCCGCCCGTGGCCACGACCCGCGCGGGCCAGTCCAGCTCGGCGCGGATCCGGGCGAGCATGCCCTCGACCAGGCTGACGTAGCCGAAGAACAGGCCCGATTCGATGGCGTCGACCGTGTTGCGGCCGACCACGGTCGGCGGCTTGACCACGTCGACCCGGGGGAGCCTGGCGGCGCGCTGGAACAGGGCGTCCGCGCTGATCCCCACGCCCGGGGCGATCGCTCCGCCGAGGTACTCGGGGCGGGGCGAGATCACGTCGAAGGTCGTCGCGGTCCCGAAGTCGACGACGATCATGGCCGTGTTGCCGCCGTCCACCCCCCGGCCCTTGGCGTAGCCCTCGTGGGCCGCGATCGCGGCCACGATCCGATCGGCGCCGACGTCTTTGGGGGGCTCGTAGAGCACGGGCATGCCGGTGCGAACCCCGGGTCCGACGACCAGGGCCTCGACGCCGACGTAGCGCTCGAGGCCCTCGACGATGGGCCGCTGGACCGGGGGCACGACGCTGGCCAAGACCGCCGCGGTGATCGCCTCGAAGTTGTAGCTGCGCAGGGCCAAAGCCCGCTCGAGGGTGATGGCGAACTCGTCTCGGGTCCACCCTCGGCGGGTCCCCACGCGAAGTTCACAGCGCAGCTCCTCGCCCTCGAACACGCCGAAGGAAGTGTTGGAGTTGCCGACGTCGACCGCGAGCAGCATGGGCCGAGACTGTACCCGCTCACGCGCGCCATCTGCTACCGTCCAAGGCCGTGAGCGGCCCCAAACCAGTGCCAGGGCACCCCGAGGGCGAGAGCCCCGCGAGTCCCGAGAGCCCGGCCGGTTCGGCCGGTTCCACGAGTTCCGGTGTCGGTTCGGGTTCGGATTCGGGTCCCCGTCTAGGTTCGAGTCCCCGTCTAGGTTCGAGTCCCGGCGAGGGGCGGGCCCGTGCCGAGGCGGTCGGCATGAAGGACCAGCGCCAGCGAGAGAACCACCTGCCCCTGCGTGGGTGGCTCGTCCCCTTCGTGGTCGTCGGCGCAGCGGCGGGCCTGTTCCTCGCCCTGACGATCGTCTTCGACGCGCTCATGCCCGCCCCCCCAGACGCCAACGACGGCTTCTCGCTGGCCGGGCTGTGGGGCTCCCTCTTTCACCCGGACCTCGATCAAGCCCGCAACACGCTGGGCAGCCTCGGCGAGGTGATGGCGGCGGTCTTGGGCCTGGCGCTGACGGTCTCGAGCATCATCGTGCAGCTGGCGGCGACCCGCTTCACACCGATCGTCACGTCGTTGTTCTTTCGCGCCCGGACCAACCTCTTGGTGCTCGGCTTCTTCGTGGTCTGCAACATCTATGTGTTGTGGGTGAACTTCTCCGTGGGCGAGGGCTCGGTGCCCCGCAGCGGGGTGTTCCTGTCCATGATGCTGCTGACGACGAGCCTGCTGCTGCTGTTCCCCTACTTCGCCTTCGTGTTCAACTTCCTCGAGCCCGACTCGATCATCTCGAGGATCACCACCGACGGCCTGGGCGCCGCGACTGCGTTTCGCGGGCAGGGCCGCCAGTCCATCGGCAGTCGCCAGCGCTCCGCCACCCAGGCCGTCGAGCACCTCGCCAACATCGGCCTCAACGCGGTTCAACAAAAAGACAAAAATATCGCCTCGAGTGCCACCAACGCCCTGTGCAACTACGCCATCTACTACGGTGAGACCAAGGTCGGCATGGTCCAGAGCTGGCACGCGATCCCCGACTGGAACCGGCAGAGCCCCGACTTCGTGAGCCTCTCCGACGAGGCCATCGACGACCTGCGCGGCCGGGGGACCTGGCTCGAGTGGAAGATCCTGCGCCAGTACCAGATGCTCTACGGCGAGGGCCTGGAGCGCATGAAGGACCTCTGCTACCTGATCGCCATCAACACGCGGCGCCTGGGTGAGGCGGCCTCGCGCCACGGTGACCTGCCGGCCCTGGACCTGACGATCAAGTTCTTCAACACCTATCTGCGGGCGACGATCAACGCCAACGACATCCGCACCTGCTACAACATTCTTCATCAGTATCGGCAGCTCGGGGTGTTTGTCATCGAGCACCTCGAGACCGATCCCCAGGACTTGATCATCGACGCTCCGATGAGCATCACCTCGACCTTGACCGTGTCCCTGGGCGCGCCGGCGGGGGACCTCAGCGAGCTCGAGAAGCGCGGGCTCGAGATCGCCCGATACATGCGCTACTACTCGGGGATCGCCTTCAGCCGGAACATGGCGTTCATCACCGAGGTCATCGCCCACGACGTCGGGGCCCTGTGTGCCAAGGCCTTCCACGCCGACACCAGGTTCCACGACGACCTGCTCGAGACCTTCCTGCGCGTCGACGACAACACGGAGGCGGCGGGTTCGGACAAGACCCTCAAGGGGGTGCGCCGGGCCCAGGTCAAACTGGCGACGACCTACATGCTCCACGGCGCCGAGTCCCTGGCCCGGCGGATCCAGGCCGACATGAAGGACGAGCCGGCCGAGCGTATGCGCGGGATCTGGCGGGAGCTCCGGGCCCTGCGCGACCGGGAGTTTTGGGAGGTCAACGACCGTGGATCGAACTTCGACTACCTCAGCGACGAACAGAAGGGGCAGCTGCCGATCTTCTTTTCGTGGTTCCCGGCCCTGAACCGGGAGGCGGTCGCGGCCGCGAGACGGCCCGGCGGCCAGTAGGGCCCAGGCGGCTCGCTGAAAGTGGGCGTTTGCTCACGATAGGAGCGGGGCCCCGTCCCCGAGATCGGTGGCCCGGCCCTGTTGTCAGCGCCCCCACGGTGACGTAGATCTGCCGCCCCCCGGCTCGCCGGGCTCCTTGCTCCGCGGATCCCCCGCGGGGCCTCCACGTCCACAGGGAGACACAAACCGATATGTCATTCACCCCAATCGACTCCTACTCGTCACTGCGCAACACGCAAAACGAGTTCGAGACCACGATGATCCTCCGCCCCGATACCAACAAAGAGGGTATCCAGGAGCTCGTCGTCCGTCTTCAGAGCCTGTTCGAGGCCAACGGCGGCCGTATGCAGAAGATCGACAACTGGGGCCGCCGGACCCTGGCGTACCCGATCGAGACCAACCGCCAGGGCATCTACCTCTACATTCGCCACCTCGGCGGGTCGCAGATGGTCAACGAGCTCGAGCGCAACCTGCAGATCTTCCCGACCGTCATGCGCTACCTGACGGTGGTCATCGACGACAACGTCGATCCGGAGGCCCGCCCCAGCGACGTCGATGACGAGACCCTCGACGCGGCCACCGAGTCCGCGCCCGATCCGGTCGACATCGCCGCCGAAGCTGCCGCTGCCGAGAAGGCCGCCGCGGATAAGATTGCTGCCGAGGCCGCCGCTGAGAAGGCCGCCGCCGACAAGATTGTCGCCGAGGCTGCCGCCGCTGAGAAGGCGATCGCGGACAAGGCCGCCGCCGCTGAGAAGGCGATCGCGGACAAGGCCGCTGCCGCTGAGAAGGCGATCGCGGACAAGGCCGCTGCCGCTGAGAAGGCGATCGCGGACAAGGCCGCTGCCGAGGAAGCAGCGAAAGACGCGCCCGCCGTCGAGGCCGACGCACAGACCCCTGCCACCAAGGACGGAGAATAGAGATGTCAGACCGAGACCGAGACCGTTCAGACCGAGACGACGACGATCGGCGTGGCGGACCCCGGCGCAAGCGGATCTCCCCGCTCGCCGATCCCAACGTGGTCATCGACTACAAGAACCCGCAGCTGCTCAAGCACTTCCTGACCGACCGCGGCAAGATCGTTCCTGCCCGCATCACGTCGGTCACCGCTCGTCAGCAGCGCACGATCACCAAGGCCATCAAGCGCGCGCGTCAGCTGGCCCTGCTTCCCTACACGGTGTCCTGATGGCGATGTTGCAGATCATTTTGACCAGCGACGTCGACAGCCTCGGCCGCGCCGGTGAGTTGGTTCGGGTCAAGTCGGGTTACGGGCGCAACTTCTTGCTGCCCCGTGGGCTGGCCCTGCCAGCGACCAAGCGCAACATCGCGCAGCTCGAGCACCACCGCCGCGACATCGCGGCGCAGCAGGCCAAGGTCCGCACCCAGCACGAGAGCGTGGCGGCCAAGCTCAGCTCGGCCGTGGTCTCGATCCCCCGCAAGGTGGGCAAGGGCGACAAGATGTTCGGCTCGGTCTCGACCCGCGATATCGCCGAGGCTCTCTCGGCGCAGAACGTGGCCATCGACCGCAAGCTGATCAAGCTTCCGGAGCCGATCAAAACGGTGGGCACGCACGAGGTCCAGATCCGCTTCTCTGCCGACGTCTCGGTGGGGATCAAGGTCGAGGTCATCGGCGTCCCCGCCTGAACCTCACTGGGCCTGATTCTGGGCCGATTCTGGGCCGATTCTGGG
>CAYVJQ010000108.1:17359-25666 GCA_964451725.1 uncultured Nannocystaceae bacterium
CCCCGCCTGAACCTCACTGGGCCTGATTCTGGGCCGATTCTGGGCCGATTCTGGGCCGATTCTGGGTCAGGGCCAGGGCCAGGCAGATTCTAAGGGGAGGCCGATCGGCCTCCCCTTTTGCGTCTGCGCCGTGGCAGCGCGGCATGTGATACTTGCCCCGCCGTGGCGCCCCTTGGATCCGTCTTTGTCGCTGGTGCGACCGGGTACACCGGTCGGGAGGTCGTGCGTGCCTGCGTCGAGCGTGGTCTCGACACGGTCGCCCACGTTCGCCCAGACAGCCACAGGCGCGCCGAGTGGAGCGAGCGTTTCGCGGCGCTGGGGGCCGAGGTCGACCACACACCCTGGACCCTCGCACAGATGAAGGCGACCCTGGGTCGACTCCAGCCGAGCTGCGTCTACGCGCTGCTCGGGACGACCAAGAGCCGCGCCAAGCGAGCCGTGTCCTCGGCGGTGGCCGACAGCTACGAGGCCGTCGACTACGGGCTCTCGATCATGTTGCTCGAGGCCGCGGTCGACTGCGGGAGCAAGCCTCGCTTCGTCTATCTCTCGGCCATGGGCGCCGACGGCCGGCCGATCAATGCCTACATGGACGTGCGCAAGCGGGTCGAGGCGGCGATCCGAGGGAGCGCCCTGCCCCACCTGATCGCGCGCCCGGCGATCGTCAGTGGTTCCGATCGTGAGGAGCAGCGACTCGCCGAGCGGACCGCCGCGCGGGTCAGCGATGGGCTCTTGAGTCTGGTCGCCAGACTCGGGGCGCCGGGCTTCGCAGATCGCTACCGCTCGATCACCGGGGTCGCGTTGGCGGCGGCCATGGTCGCCCTGGCCACGGACGATCCGCGCGCGGCGATCGTCGCCGAAGCCGGGGACCTGCGCAGTGCTGATACTCGGAGTACTCCGAGTACTCCGAGTACTCCGAGTACTCCGTCATAGGGCGGCCGCGTCGGCGAGGACCTCGGTGGCGTGCACGCCCGGATCGACGCCGGGGTAGACCTTGGCGATCTTTCCGTCGCGGATCAGGAAGCTGACGCGCTCGGCATAGCCGATGCGGGTGGTCACTCCAAAGGCTCCAGTCCACCTGTGCTCCGGGTCGGCGACCAGGGGAAAGGGCAGCTCGTGGGCCTCGGCGAAGGCCCGATGGGAGGCGTCGTCGTCGGTGGAGACACCGACCACCAGGACCTGGGCGGCCTCGTAGTTCTCCCAGACGTCTCGAAAGGCGCAGGCCTCCTTGGTGCACCCGGGGGTCTCGTCCTTGGGATAAAAGTAGACCAGGGTCGGCTGTTCGAGCTCACGCAGGTCGAGCTTGGTGCCGTCGTGGGCGACCGCGGACAGGGGCGGGACGGGCGAGCCGACGGCCAGCAGACCGTCGGCGTCGAGCTTCGCGGCGTCGGGCTTCGCGGCGCCGGACTCGGTGCTCTGGCCACAACCGACGATCGCGGCGGAGGTGAGGGTGAGCATCACAGCGAGAGACGAGAGGGAGACGCGGGCCATGCTGTCGCGATGCCCGACCGGCGCGGAGGAGGCAAGGCATCCTGCTTGAAAACGCTGAAAACGGGCCCTGAAGGCCCCCCCTTGATAGGCTGGTAGGCTGTGGTCGAGCCCCCTCTCCACCCCCCTCTCCACCCCTCCCTCGCTGTACCTTCGTCCCGTGGTTCGGCTTGGAGAGCCGTCGCGGGCTCGGCTTGGAGAGCCGCTGGGGGGCTCCGCGAACTTCCGCGCACGGCCTTGGCGGGCCTCGTCGTCGCCCTGCTCCTGTGCCTGCTGGTCCCCCTGCCCACGGTGGTGATCGACCTGCTCTTGTCTCTGAGCCTCTGCGGGGCTGTGCTCGTGTTCGTGGCCAGCCTGCGGGTCCGCCGGCCCCTCGAGTTCGTGAATTTCCCGACTGTCGTGTTGCTGTCGGCTCTGTACCGGCTGGCGCTCAACGTCTCGACCACACGCCTGATCCTCAGCCGGGGCGACGCGGGTCGGGTCATCGACGCCTTCGCGTCGCTGGTCGTGCGCGGCGACCTGCTGATCGGTGTGGTCATGTTCTCGATCATCGCCGCCATCCAGTACCTGGTGATCGTGCGTGGAGCCGAGCGGGTCGCCGAGGTCGCGGCCCGCTTCGCCCTCGACGCCATGCCCGGACAACAGGCGGCGATCGAGGCCGATCTGCGCGCGGGTGTGACCACGGCCGAGGCCGGGGCGACCCGCCGGGCCGAGCTCCTGGCCCGGGCCGACTTCTACGGACGCATGGACGGAGTCATGCGCTGGGTCAAAGGCGACGCGATCGTCGGCCTGCTGATCACCGCGACCAACTTGGTGGGCGGGCTCGCGGTCGGCAGCCTGCGCGAGGGCCTGAGCCTGTCGGAGGCCCTGTCGCGCTACGGGACGCTGGCGATCGGGGACGGGCTCTTGGCCCAGCTCCCTGCGCTGTTGGTTTCGCTCGCAGCCGCGGTGTTGGTGGCCCGGGTCGACGCCCCCCGAGACCGCCGATTTTCGAGCCCGAGCACCTCACTCCCGGCGTGGCTGGACGGACCCACGCTGGCGATCCCGGGGGTCATGTGTGGGCTCTTGGCCGCGGTCCCCGGGATGCCGACCTTCGCGTTCGCGGCCACCAGCGCGCTGGCCCTGGCGCTGGCCTTCGTATTGGGGCGTCGGCGCTCGGACGAGGCTGGTCTGGGCGAGGCTGGACTGGGCGAGGCTGGACTGGGCGAGGCTGGACTGGGCGGTCCGGGTCCTGCCCGGGTGATCCGTGTGCGGATCAACCTCGCCCTCTCGGGCCCGCGGGCTGCCGCCTACGCCAGCGCGCTGGTCGGGCTGCGCTCGCGCTGCGCCGCCGCCTTGGGCCTGTCGATCCCCGCGCTCGAATTCGTGCGTGAGGGTGTCGGAGGCCCGGGTGTCGGAGGGCCGGGTGTCGGCGCCCCTCCGGCCGGCGGCGCCCCTCCGGCCGGCGGCGCCCAGGGCTGGGTGGAGCTGCGGGTGGGTGCGCGGGTGCTGGCGCGGGAGCGGGTGCTCGGTGCCGAGCTGGACGCGCTGGTATTGGCGACCTTCCACGGTCTGATGAGTGGGGCGGAGCGGCTCGTCGAACTCGAGGCTCTCGAGATGGCGGTCGAGCGGGAGCGGGGGCACCATCCTGGGGTCGTCCGGCTGGCCCTCGGAACCGTCGAGATCGTCGATCTCCTGGCGATCGTGCGCGCTTTTGTACGTGAGCGGATCCCTGTGCCGAGCACCGGCGCGCTCCTGTGTGCGCTCGCCGAGGGCCGGGTGTTTCGTGATCCCCACGAACGTCGAGCGTGGGCCGAGCACGCCCGCGAGGCGCTCGCCGACCACTGGGTTCGGGATCTCTGCGATGGGGTCGAGGCGGTCGGTGAGCCGCGTTGGCTGCGACCGAGCGCGGATCTGGAGACCCGGATCATCGCCCGCAGCGAGCTGCACGAGCGGGGGGCGGCCCTCTCTCTGAGCCCGCGAGAACGGAGCGAGCTTCGTGCTCGGATCGGAGCCTACCCGGGTCCGACCATCGTTTTGTGCAGCGGGGAGGCCCGGCCTGGGTTTGCGGCGCTGCTCGCTGGAGCGCGCCCACATATTCCGGTGCTGGCGCTCGGAGAGCTGGCGGCGGCCGGGGTCGAGTCGCCTGAGCTCGAGGTCTTTGAATAGGTCCAAGCCCGATCTGCGAGCCGACAAACCCGGTCTGCGAGGCCGATCCGGGAAGGGACGCGCCACGCCCGCGACCACAATTCATGTTAAGACTGAACCCTATCTACGAGTCGATTCGATTGCGCCTTGTCTGAGCTCCCTCCGTCCATGTCAAAGCCGCCCACCGTACCGCTCTCGTCGACCCCTGGCCCGGTCCTCCCACCGGTCCTCCCACCGATCCCCAAGGCGAGTGCCAAACGGACATTGGTGGGCACGGGACCCCTGTCTCCGGGCGCTCCTCGAGCCGCGCACGGAGGTGGTCAGGCGTCCGCGTTCTCGGGCGTCACGCCGGGGCTCCGGACCCCGACCGTGCCGACCCCGGCCCCGGCCCCGGCCCCGGCCGAGGAAGAGTCCAGGGCGAAGACTCTGGGAGAGGAGGCCTCTCGACCGACCCTGATCGCGGTTGGTGGTGTGCGCCCGACGGCCGAGGAAGTGGGCCTGCGCACGACCGGCGAGCAGCCCCACGACGAGGGCCAGGCGACCGCCTACGACATCCGGGCGGCGGGCCCCCGGGCCACACAGATGGCTGGCCTCGAGCATCTCGTGGAGCCGGGCCACACGCAGCAGCGGATCCGTCTGGTGCCCGGCAAGGTCGTCGCCGGGACCCGCTACCGGATCTTGCGGTGGCTGGGCGAGGGCGGGATGGGCGTGGTCTATGCGGCCGAGCACATCGACATCGATCGCAAGGTCGCGCTCAAGATCTTGCGCTTCGATCTCTCGCAAGAGCCGAAGATGGCCCAGGTGTTCCGGGACGAGGCCCGCGCGGCCAGCCGGGTCGGGTCGCCGAACATCGTCGAGATCTACGACTTCGGCGAGCTCGCGGACGGGCGCCTGTTCTTTTGCATGGAGATGGTCCCCGGCGGCGATCTGGTCCCGTCCTCGGAGGACGACTGGATCGAGCCCCCGCGCCTGATCGGCCTGCTCCGGCAGACCTGCAAGGGGCTCTCGGCGGCCCACAAGGCCGGGATCATCCACCGGGACATCAAGCCGGAGAACATCATCCTGGTCAACGAGGGCGGTCGCGAGATCGTCAAGATCGTCGACTTCGGGATCTCGGCGATGATCGCCGCGGGCGGCGGGGACGAGTCCAATACGATCGCGGGCACGCCCCACTACATGGCGCCCGAGCAGATCTCCGGCGCCAAGTTCGACGGCCGCCTCGACATCTACGCGCTCGGCTGCATGGCCTACGAGCTCCTGATCGGCGCGCCCCCCTTCTTGGCCGACGGCATTCAAGATCTGCTCCAGATGCACTTCTACGAGCAGCCCAAGCCGCTGCTCGAGTGCCGCCCGGACCGGGATATCCCCCAGGTCCTCGCCGACGTGATCCACAAGTGTCTGGCCAAAGATCCCGACGATCGTTGGCGGGACATGGACGACCTCGAGGCGGCCCTGTGTGAGGCCCAGATCGCCGCTGGTCTGACCACCCCCTGGGACGACCTGGCGCTCCCGGATGTCGACCCCGAACGGCGCGAGCGCCTGGTGCGGGAGATGCCCAACCCAGACGCGATCCTGTTCGAGCGCGGCAATCGTTGGTTCGTACCTCTGCTGGTCGGGGCCCTCGCGCTGGTGCTCGGGATCGGCCTGACATGGTTTTTCCTCGGCGGTGGACCGAGCGACGAGGAGCTCGAGCAGATCGAGCTTCTGACCACCGAGGCCCGGACCGCGAGTTCCAAGACCCAGTGGGTCTACCCCTCGGAGGACGACCTCGAGGCTCCGACCGCGTTCCAGAAGGTCATCGAGCTCGAGCACCTCCAGGGCAAGGCCGACGAGCCTGGGGACGCGCGCGCCGAGGAGCTGCGCACCGAGTTCTTCGAGACCCTCACCGTGATCGCCGATCGCTACTGGGAGATCCCCCAGGCCCGGCCCGTGGCCCGGGACTACTACGCGATGGCCTACCTCTTCGACCCCACCGACACGCGCGCTCGGGAGCGCTCGGGCATGAGCCAGGGCGAGCTCGCCGATTTTCGGGCCCGGGCCGCCGAGGCCGAGTTCAGCTCGGGCGAGCTCGGGGCCGCGCGCTGGCTCAAGATCTTCGCTGCCGAGGACCGAGAGGCGGCCCAGGAGGAGTACGACAACCTCATCGCCATGGGCGGGGAGGACGTCGGGGGCCTGACCACCGATCGACGCGGGCTCGCGGCTGCGCGCGGGGCCGGGATCGCCACGGTGGCCGAGCCCGCTCCCGAGCCCGTTCTCGAACCCTCGCTCGACAGCGAGGAATCCGGCGGGGATGAGACTGGTGGCGAGGCCGAGACTGGCGGCGAGGCCGAGACTGGCGGCGAGGTCCAAGATACCAAGCGCAAGGGCGGCAAGCGCACGGGTGGCAAGCGCAAGGGCGGCAAGGGGGACGACGCCGACAGCGAGACCCTGGGTGGAAGCGGGAGCGACCCCGACAAGGCTCGGGAGCTCGCGGCGCTCGGGATGGTGGCGCTCAAGGCCGGGCGCCGCGGCGAGGCCAAGGGTCTGTTCAATCAGGCCGTCTCCTACGACCGGCGCAACGCCATGGCCTTGATGGGGCTCTCGGACGTCTACTTCGACACCAACTCGAATCAAAAGGCCGTCCTCTACGCAGAGAAGGCCGTCAAGGCGGTGCCCAAAAACAGCAACTACCGCATCAAGCTCGGCGACGCCTACTACAAGGTGCTGCGCTACCGCGATGCGCTCGAGCAATATCAAAAGGCCAAGGGCCTGGGCTCGTCCCGCGCCGACTCGCGGATCGCCAAGGCCAAGGCCAAGATCGGCGGTTGAGCCGTGGCCGACTCCCCGCGCCCAGGCGCTGTTTCGGATCCCGACTCCGGCCTCGATTCCGGCCCCGGTTCCGGCCTCGGGTTGGGCGGCCACCTGCGGATTCAAGAGCGCTTCGTCTCGGTGCAGGGCGAGGGCTCGCTGGTCGGTGTGCCCAGCAGCTTTGTGCGGGTCTCGGGCTGCAACCTGCGCTGCACCTGGTGCGACACACCACGCAGCTCGTGGGCGCCCGAGGGCGAGCGGCAGAGCCTCGAGGAGATCGTCTCGTGGTGTGCCCTCGGCCCGCGCCACGTCGTGTTGACGGGGGGCGAGCCGCTCTTGTTTGCCCGCTGCGCACCCTTGAGCCGAGCCCTGCGCGCGGCCGGCCACCACCTGACCATCGAGACCGCCGGCAGTGTCTGGTGTGAGGGGGTCGAGGCCGACCTCATGTCGATCTCTCCCAAGCTCAGCCACAGCACACCCTGGGCGCGGGCAGGCGAGGGGGCTCGGGCAGGCGAGGCAACTCGCGGGCGGATGAGTGTGGCGCAGCGGCACGAGCGGGCGCGCCTCGACCTGGGGGTGCTCCGACGACTGACCGAGGGCGGCGACTACCAACTGAAGTTCGTGGTTCGCTGTGGCGTTGGAGGTGGTGGCGGAGAGGGGGGACTCCTGAGCGCGGACCTGGCCGAGATCGACGCTCTGCTCGCCGAGCTGGCGCTCCCCGAGCAGGAGCGAGACAGGGTCTTGCTCATGCCCGAGGGCACCGAGGACGCGAGCTTGCAGGCGGGCTACAAGACCCTGGCGCCGGTCTGTGGCGAGCGCGGGTTTCGGCTCGGGCTGCGCCTGCACGTCCAGCTCTTTGGACACACCCCGGGGACCTGAACGCCCAGTGACCGAGAGGGTCGACGGGGTTCGACTGGGGTTCGACTTGCGGGGGCGGACGACCTGGGCGAGCGTCGGGTGTGGCCTCCGACGACACCCTGTGGATCGCCCGGGCGGTGCTGGCCCCGGCTTCGCCCCAGACTTTTCGATGTCCCACCGGGGGCCTGCCCCCGGGCCCGGACCAGCGCTGGACGCCGATCGACGATCCCTTTTTCGCGGCTCGCTGGGCCTCGGGGAGCGGGGGCGATCTGTGGGCGCAGGTCCGCTCGGCGCCGGCCCAGGGGGAGGCGCAGACTCTGACGGGTGTGCGCCGCCTGCCGCCCACATCGCCCACCAAGGTCCTGGCGATCGGTCGAAATTATGCCGCCCACGCCCGGGAGCTCGGCAACGAGGTCCCGGCCACGCCGCTGAGCTTTCTCAAACCGCCCTCTTGTCTGCAGGCCTCTGGCGAGCCGGTGCGCCTGCCCAGGGGCTACGCCCGCATCGACATGGAGGCCGAGCTGGTGGTCGTCATCGGCGCGCGCGCGAGCGCGGTGAGGGCCGCGCAGGTCTGGCCCGGGGGCCACGTCGCGGGCTACCTCTTGGGCAACGACCTGTCGTGTCGGGACCTGCAGCGCAGCGACAAGCAGTGGACCCGGGCCAAGGGCTTCGACGGTTTCGGTCCGGTCTCGGCGGCGCTGCGGCTGACCCCGCCGGGCCAGGCCCTGGCCTCTGAGCGCCTGCGGATCTGTGGCTACCTCGATGATGTGTGTGTTCAAGATGCGCCGCTGAGCGCCATGATCTTCGATATCCCGACCCTCATCGAGCACCTCAGCGCGTGCATGACCCTCGAGCCCGGGGACCTGCTGTTCACCGGGACTCCAGAGGGGGTGTCGGCCCTGAGCCCGGGCCAGGTGACGCGGGTCGAGCTCGAGGATCCGGGCGGACCTGGGAAAGGGTTCACGCTCGACCCTCTGCACACGCCCTTGGTCTGATCAGTTCAGTTCAGTAGATCAGCACCAGCGAGCCCAGCTCGAGCGCCACGATCCA
>CAYVJQ010000109.1:0-5167 GCA_964451725.1 uncultured Nannocystaceae bacterium
CTACTTGACGCCGGTCGCCCAAAACGGCGATGCGCTACACTTTCGACTGTTGCGATGCTCCAGCAACCTGTCGGGCCCGACGAGGAACTTTCGCGCGGACGACAGAGATATCGTCGATGCTCTGAACCAGGAGGCGGTCGACATTTTCCAGAACCAGGCGCGTCTGAACCACGTCCTGGCGCAGATCTACTGGAACACTGCGGCCACAGCCACGCAGAGGCAGACCAAGGCCAAGATCAAGGGGCATGCGGACAAGACCAAGGATATGCCGAGGAATGGCATCATGGCATTTTGCACCTTCTATGACCACTGCGACAAGCTGCAGCCACTGGCCACCGACCCCTTTGATCGCGGCTACAAGCGCACCAGCGGGCTGACCAGGCTACACTTTCGCCTGAAGACGCCGGTGGCGAAGCGGCTTGGGTGTACCCTCATAAAACAGTTCAGTGTGACGCTATACCCCAACTCGGTGTTCTTCATGCCGCTGTCCACCAATAGGCTGTACACGCACGAGATCCGACCCTCGGGGCTGGACGCTGCACAGCTGCCCACCCGCTTGGGGTACGTGGTCCGCTGCTCGGCGCGCGAGGCAGTTCACGAGGATGGCCACACCTTCCTCGAGATGGATGGCGCGCTGGTCGACCTGGAGTCGCCCACGCCCGAGGGCATGGCCGAACTGCGCAAGCTGTACGCCGAGGAGAATCGCAGCGATGAGTTCATCGACTACGGTGATGGATTTCTATTCAGCATGAACAAGGGTGACTACACCAAACCGGAATGTGATTGAGATGGTGGACGAGTTTCAATGCCACACCGTTCCTGTCGAGGGCAACCTGTTTGAGGAGTTGCAGACGTCGGTGTGGTTCGAACAGGTGGGCAGGGGGCGGCAGGGTACGGTGCTTGTCGAGGGCACCGAGACGCGTGGCGTCCCCATCGTGCGCACCACCACTCAGTATGCCGCCCCGGCGCAGTGCTTCCAGTCGGTGCACCTGCGCCTGGCCCAGCAGATTCGAGAAGTCGCGTCGCTTCCGATGGCCTTCAATAATGCCCTCATCGAGAACTACAGCAACGCCTACGCCACCATGGGTTTTCACTCGGATCAGGCCCTGGATCTGGAGGATGGGTCGTCCATCGCCGTATTTTCCTGCTACCGATATCCCGAGCGGGCGAACCCGCCGCGCATGCTGGTCATCCAGTCCAAAGAGCCCGGCGGCGACGCATTTGAGGTCCCCCTGACCCACCACAGCGTCGTGGTCTTCTCCCTCGACACCAACCGGCGGTTCAAGCACAAGATCGTGCTGGACAGGGCCGGCCAGCGACCCGACAACCAGTGGTTGGGTATCACCTTCCGGACGTCCCGCACCTTTGTGCGCGATCGCGGCGAGGGGATGCGCTTCGAGGAGGGCACGCTCCTGACGTTGGCCGATGACGATGAGCGCCGTGCATTCTACAAGCTGCGACGCCGCGAGAACCAGGAGACGGACTTCATCTACCCTCGGCTGACCTACACCATCAGCGAGAGCGACACGATGCGGCCCTCGACGGCCCGCACCGCCGAGACCGAAGGCACTTGAGGCCTATCTGGAGTTGGGCCGCGGATTCGAGCCCATATCGTCGAGGTGGCCTTGGTGGCCTTGGTGGGCTCGGGGCGGTCCCGGGACCCCTAATCGGCGGCAACGATCTCGACAGTCGAAGAACCTCCATGCCCAAATCGCTCCGGCTCATACATCGCCTCAGCGTGCACCGGAGGCAATACGAAGGTGCCAATGTTGGTCGCCCGCGCGGTGTAGCTGTACGTATACACACCCGCTGGCAGCCAATCGGCGAACAACAGCATCCGGTCGTCACGCATCTGTTTGTGGTCAAATGTATAGGCTGGGAACCACCACCCAAACCCGGAGGCCGCAAAGTGGAACCCCGAGCGCTGGGGAGTCCCATAGCGATACCCCCCATATCCGTAGTCGACCGTACTCACATCACGCACCCCCACGCTGGTCGAGAACCGCGGATTTTGACCCTCGAACCCAGCCGGAAGGGCATCGTCGACGACCACATAGCTGGCCCGATCTTGACTGGTGAGAGTCAGGGATACGAGCACGTTGGTCCCCGCCTCGATCACCCAGCTCCCATCCTCGAGCTGCTGGACTGCATCCGGGTCGGCCTCGCTCTCCCCTTCGCGGGGCAGGGCTTCGTAGCGGCGCGAGACCGTGAACCCGCGGTCGACCGGCTTCATGTCGAAGTCGGCGGGGGCGTAGCGCAGCCCGAGGCGATAGTAGAGCTTGCCGGGGCCGTCCTTGGCCAAGGTCAGGCTCTCGACTTTGCCGAGCGGGCCGGTCTTCCCAGGCGCAGCGCCCAAGAGCGCCGCCATGGGTACGTGTTGGTT
The DNA here is from genome assembly GCA_964451725.1 of uncultured Nannocystaceae bacterium. Lineage (GTDB taxonomy): Bacteria > Myxococcota_A > Polyangia > Nannocystales > Nannocystaceae > Plesiocystis. The sequence goes on from CAYVJQ010000109.1 coordinate 2,384, forward strand.
GATCATGGTCATGTCCCGGCCCTTGAACTCGTGCTCGCCCGCATAGGTCGCGTCGAGCCAGATCCGAGCCTTGAAGTCGGGGGTCTCCGACTCCACGACCTCGTAGTAGCGGGCGGCAGCCATGAGCGCCCAGGCGTTGGCGTGGGTGCTGGTCCACCGCCCGCCTTTGCGCGGATCTCGGTCGGCCATGATCCCGGCGATGATCTTGGGCGCCATGCCGTCGTCGTCGAGCTCTTCGCCGAGCTCGATCAGGGTCATGAGCACGATCGCGTCGGTCTGTGTATTCGAGTGCATGAGCAGGGTCAGGCCCTGGCTCGAGGTCTCGGTCTTCGACTCGGCGAAGTGGATGACCCGGGCGTTCTCGACCACCGAGGCGCGCAGCTCCTCGAGGACCTCGGCGACGGGCGCCTCACGGCCGTAGCGATGGGCGGCGCTCATGAGCAGGACCCGGGCGTAGAGGGGCATGCGTTTGCGCTTGGCCCAGACCTGGTCGAAGAGCTCTGGGCCTCGGTCTTCGCGGGCGAGCAGCCACAGAGCGAAGGCCCTGGAGGTCCAGTCGTAGTAGGACCCCCAGCGGGTGGTCGTGCCATTGCGAATGTAGTTGTCCAGGTAGCCCAGAGCTCGGTCGAGCTTGTCCTGGTCGACGGCGTAGCCGGACTTTTTGCCTTCGAGCAGGGCAAGGGTCGCCCAGGTGCTCACGTAGGGCCAGCTCTCCTGCTGCCCCGTGCCCCAGTAGCCGAATCCGCCGTCCCAGTTCTGGTTGCCCCACAACCTCTCGATGCCCGCGTCGGCGAGCTGATCGCGGTGAGCCCGGTCGTGGACCTCGGCGATCGGGAAGTCGTCGAGCACGTCGCCGAGCGCGAAGATCGGCAGGATTCGGCTGGCGGTCTGCTCGGCACATTCGTAGCGGTAGGAGACGAGGTACTCGACCGCATCCTCGAGGCCGTTGAGGGCCGTAGAGGACATGGAGACCTCGAGACCTCCGAAGCCCGAGAGGGCGTCCTCGGGGATCTGGACCTGGCGCTGGACCGAGCTCGAGGTCACACCGTAGTCGGCGAAGGCCTGCTTGGTGGCGGGTACGAGCACGGGGATCTCGATCTCGGTGGCGTCGCGTCCTCGGTTGGAGAGGGCCGCGAACTGGAGGCGCATGACCCCAGGTCGGTCGACGGCCAGGGGAAAGCGGAGCTCTCGCGACTCGCCGGCGGGGATCTCGATACTGGTCTCGGCGAGGGCCTTTTCAGGGAGCACCACGTTGATGCCGCGGACGCCGGCCATGACCACCTGCGTCGAGTCGCTTTGATTGTCGACCATGACCGAGGCCTCGAAGCGGTCGCCCATGTTCAAGAACCGAGGCAGGGAGGGGCGGAGCATGATCGACTTGCGGACCCGGACCGAGGACTCACCGCTGCCGAAGCGATCGTGGGTCTGGGTGTCGATGGCCACGACCATGATCCTGAAGCTGGTCAGGTTCTCGGGCATGTCGATCTCGATGCTGGCCCGACCGTCGTCGCCGGTCTCGAGCTCAGACTCGAAGTGGGCGGTGGTCGCAAACAGCTTGCGCAGGGAGACCTCCTGGGCCATGGCCGCGTTGGGGTCGAGCGCGGCGGGACTGGCCGGTGGAGGGGGCGCGGCCATGGGTACGGCGGTCTCCGTTGCCCGACTGTTGGGATTGGGCCTGCCTTTTTGGGGCTTGGTGGTCTTGTCTTTGTTCCGCTTGCCGCCGCCCAGACCGTAGCCGGACCCGGTTCCAGTCCCGCCACCATGACCGATGATGCCCGAACCAAAGCCGCCACCGCCACCGCCACCGCCGGTACCCGAGAGGCCGAGGCCGCCGACGCCGTAGGCCTCGCCGGTCGCATCTCCGAGGAGGTGGAAGAACCGGCCTTGCTGATTGGGCTCGTCGGGCGTGGGGGTCGTCGTGGATGTGGATGGTTGTTGGGCGACCTCGCGGGGCAAGATCAGCGGGTGATCGGCGTAGAGGCCGACCTGACCGGGGCGCCTGTAGTGAAAGAAGCTCAGGGGGTCTGGGGTCGAGTAGCCCATGAGGCTCAAGACCCCCTCGTCGACCACGAACACGGCGAGCTCGGCCGCGATCGGCTCGCCTTCGTCGTCGCGGGTCTCGAGGTCGATCCGGAGCGTGGCCCCGGGCTCGACGGTGCTCGCAGCCGGGGTGACCTCGACAAATACGGTCTTGCTGGCGGTCGAGACCCCGAGCTCGATCTGCCCGCTGGCGGCCGCGGGAGCGCCGAGGTCCTGGTCGTCTGGGGCGCCGTCGATATGGGTGCGGGGCCGCGAGAGGATGGCCGAGGCCGTGACTCCGGCGACCATCTCGGCCTCGATCTCGACCTCGACCACGGCGACGCCGCCGTGCACATCGAGGAGGTGCGTCTGGGCCATGCCCTCGCGCTCGACGACGAGCAGACCGCGGGCCTCTTGGAAGGGCGAGCGGACCAGGATTTTGGCGGTCTCGCCGGGCTCATAGCTGCTCTTGTCGGGGACCAGGTCGACGTGTTTGTCGTCGCGGTCCCAGACCACGGCGTCCTCACCGTGGACGAAAATCTCGAGCACGGCGCGGTTGAGGCGACCCTCGCCATCGCGGATTTCGGCGATGATCTCGTGGGAGCCAGCCTCGCCGACCTGGATCTCACAGCCGGTGAGCGTGGCCTTCGAGTGCAGGTCGCAGGCGCTGGTCTCGACCTTCTCGGTGCTGTACTCGAAGCTCCAGACGCCGTGGTTTTGAACGGCCTTGCGGGTGGTCTCGCTGCGCAGGACCTTCAGGCTGAA
>CAYVJQ010000109.1:5267-7126 GCA_964451725.1 uncultured Nannocystaceae bacterium
TTGGGCGGCTTCGGAGCGTCCGGTGCGGGGGGCTCGACCAGGGCCAGGGCGTGGCGCACGGTCACCACACCGTCGCTGTCGAGGGGCTCGGATCCGGTGGCGAGTTGAAGGGAGGACAGCCCGAAGCCCCACGAGCCGCCCCAGTGCCAACCTCGGCGCGAGGCGGAGGAGGCGAAGTGGAAGTCGGCGAGGCCCTCTCCCGGCGGTCGAAAATTGGTGTCGTCACGGGTCAGGGTGTAGCGGGCCTCGGCGCCGATCATGGGGGCACCGAAGAGATAGCGGCCCCGGATCTCGACCTCGAGCTGGTCGCCGAAGTACAGCGGATCCGAGGATGGGCGCTCGACCTCGACTTGGAAGTCGGGGGTCCGGAATGCTTCGACAGCGAAGCTATGGCTGAAGGATTCAGCGGCGCTGAACAGGCTGTCGTACTCGAGCTCGAAGCGATACTGGCCGGTGTCGCCGTCTTTGTCGGTCTGAATGTCGACGCTGAAGGTCCCGAAGGAGCTGATTTGCAGCTCGCCGGTCTGGACCTCCACGCCCCGGGGAGAGGTGACCTTGTAGGTGCCCCTACGGCCGGGGCCCCAGGCCTCGACCCCACCTTTGGGTCCCTTGGTCTCGCGGCGTACAAAGCCCACGAGGTGGACCTCTTCGCCGGGTTTGTAGGGCTCGCGGTCGGTGAACATGAACGCCCGGACCTGGTCCTCGGCGGGTGTGCCGAGCAGACCGGTGACCCAGCGGCCCTCGAGGTCGCTGGTGTCCAAGGGCAGGAATACGGAATCGTCGTTGCGTTGGGCCAACACGATCATGCGGAGGTTGCTACCCTTGGGCACGTGGGCCCGGACCACGCCGTCGCGGTCGGTGACCCCCTTCCACACGCTGCGTCGACCGTACTCGAACATGAGTTGGACATCGGCCTTTGCTACGGGCGCACCCGTGTCGAGCTCGGTGACCAAGATCTCTGCTTGCTCCCGATCGAGGGCCACGCTGACCCCCAGGTTGGTGACCTGGATGACCTGGCTCAAGGTGTCGCGCTGCTCGTAGCCCCACCGGGTGTAGGTCTCGGAGCGGGCCATGAGGTAGACGAAGTTGTCGGTCCCCGTGAGTAGCTCGTCGACGTCGATCTCGAGGGTGCGCTTGCGCTTGCGCGAGTCGGCGACGTCGAGGATCTTGGTGTAGGTCGGCTCGCCCAAGTTGCTGGGCCAGTGGCCCCCGTAGGTGCCGCTGTTGTAGTGCTTCTCGATGTCGTCGCTGCCGAAGGACACGGCCATGATCTCGAGCTCGCGCTGACCCGCGATCTGGAGCTTGATGGTGTGCCCGGCGCTGGCCTCGATGATCGCCGGGTGTTGGGTCTGGGGCCAGACCTGGAGGTTGCGCTCGAGGGCCCCGAGCTTGACCGTGGCCGAGAAGGGCTTGGCGAGGTGTTGGCCGAAGGTATCCTCGATGCCTGCGTCGACCGTGACCTTGTAGCTGCGCTCGCCCTCGAAATCGCCGCTGATCTGGATCCCGCGCCAGCTCGGGTCGATGCGCAGGTCGTCCACGGGCGGCTCGACATGGACCCTGTCGATGATCCGGGCGTCGGTGATTTGGTTGCTGGCCTCGAGGTGGATGCCGTAGGTGGCTGAACAGGGCGCGGGGTCGCAGCGGCCTACAGAGAGTTTGAGCGGCGGGTAGGTCTTGAACTTGAACTTGATCTTGGCGCTGCGCAGGGGCCCCTCGCCGTACACACCGGGGGCCAGCTCGACGCTGTAGCGGGTGTTGGGATCGAGGGGGGTTTTGGGCAGCAGGACGACGATGCGATCGCGCTCCCAGCCGTCTTCGCTCGGCACCCAGCCGAGCAGGTGGGGCGCGAATTGGTCCTC
>CAYVJQ010000109.1:7226-24524 GCA_964451725.1 uncultured Nannocystaceae bacterium
CCCAGCCGTCTTCGCTCGGCACCCAGCCGAGCAGGTGGGGCGCGAATTGGTCCTCACCCCAGCGCGAAGCGGGGATGTGTTCGAGGGCGAGCGACTTGCCTCGGCCGCGGAGGCGCAGGGCCGCCGTGATCGCCTCGGCGTCGACCGGTTGGTTGAAGCGCAGCACGATCGGGCGATCGAGGACGACGTGGGCGTCGTCTGCGGCCGCGGGGTAGCTGCGCTCGAGGGCCAAACTGGGGGTGGTGATCGACCAGCGCACCGCTTTGGCCAAGGTGGTGCCCTGGGTGGACTCGGTGCCCGCGGGGATCTCGATCTCGTAGCGGGTCGAAAACGGCAGCCGCCCCTGGGGATAAAAGGCCACCGTGCGTGTGCCCAACCAACGAAACTCGCCCTCGACCGCGGGCTCGATCTGCAGAGGGACGGGGAGCTCCCGGAGGTCCTCGATCGAGGCCAGGGGAACCATGGGGTGGTTGAAGGACGCGCGGATGGCCTCGACCAAGGCGTGCTCGCCCTCTGGACCCTGGCGCAGGACCTCGAGGTCTGCGCTGGGGGCGACGGTGATGCCAACGGGGGGCGTATCGGGAGTCGGAGGCGGGAACGGAAGCTCGATCTCCTCGCCGACCTGAGCGGGCTTTTGCGGCCCGGGGTGAGGACTCAGCTCGTCCATCAAGTCGTCGGCCTCGGGCGTGAGCGGGGCAACCCCAGCCCAGAGATCGAGGACAACTGGACCGTGGTCGGCCTCGGTCTCGGTCTCGGGAGCCGGCTTGGAGCGGGTGCAGGCGAGCGAGACCAGGCTCAGGGCGAGCACCAGCAGGCCGAGCAGGGAGCGGGTGGTCGGCGGGCTCGGTCGTCGACGGGGCGCCTTCGCGTGCATGCTGCGAGCATATCGCGTCACCGTATTGGCAGGCGGCTTTACTCGGCAGTGGAGTCGAGGGACGACGATGCATTTTGCCCCATGCCCGTCGACCTACGAGCGGCATGCAGGAAGGGGAAGACTTGGTGGTCAGCATTCGAAATGATTGCTGGTTGCCGGGGAGAGGAACCATCCGCACTCGCGGGTGTCTCGTCGTCTTCGACCTTCTCCGATTGGCGTAGCGGAGTTCCGCCTCGCCGGCGATGGAGCACGTCGCTGTCGAGTGGTGTGCAGCCATGATTCATGGCTGCCTGCGGGCTACACAGGAACTCGACGTATGGGTGCGTGCATCGCTGGACGACGGCCCGCGAGTGCTCGCAGCCTTGGAGGCGTTCGGGATGCGCAGGTTCGCCACAAAGGGATCCCCAAGTCGTGCGAACGGTACATTCCCCGGAGTCAGGTGGATTCAGCGATGAGTCCGGGTTGCTCCACGATCGGCGGTACCGGCGTGGGCTGGCCGTGGGCGTCGAGGGCGACCATGACGAAGCGGCCGCGTGTGCCCAGGCAGCGATCACCGCTGATCAGGTCTTCGGCGTAGAGCTCGACCTCGATGGTCATCGAGCTTCGACCGGTCTCGACGATGTTCGCGTGCAATTCGACGAGTTGGCCGATGGCGATAGCCACGTTGAAGTCGGTCTGGCCGGCGCGCGCGGTGACGACGTTGCGACGCGCATAGCGGGAGGCGACGATGAACGCGGCCTTGTCCATGAGCGCCAGGGCGACGCCGCCGAAGAGGGTGCCCCGGTGGTTGGTCTGGCCCGGGAACACCATGTCGAGCAAGACCGACGAGCGGATCCTTCCAGGAGCGCGGGAGGAGTCCAGAGGGGTCTCAGAAGTCGACATCGAAGACCACCTCCCCCTCGACGCCGACCTGGTAGGCGGACACGCGCCGCTCGAAGAAGTTGGCGAGCTCTTGGACGTCTTGCAAGTTGAGGAAGTCGAAGGGGTTGGAGACCCGGTATCGAGGGCGCATGCCGAGGGTGGCGAGGCGCTGGTCGGCGGTGAACTGGAGGTACTGGCGCATGGCGGTGGGCGAGAGACCGGCGACGCCCTGGGAGAGCAGGTCTTCGGCGAACTGGAGCTCGACATCGATCGCTTCTTCGAGCATGCCGGCGACCTGCTCCTCGAGCTCGGCGTCGAAGAGCTCGGGCTCCTCGCGGCGGACCTGTTCGACGGCCTCGAAGGCGAAGGCCATGTGCATGCTCTCGTCTCGAAATACCCAGTTGGTGCCGCTGGCGAGGCCGAGAAGCAGGCCCTTGGAGCGCAGAAAATAGACGTAGGCGAAGGCCGCAAAGAAAAACAGGCCCTCGATACACGCGGCGAAGCAGATCAGGTTGAGCAGGAAACTCCGACGGTGAGCCCGGGTCTCGAGCCGGTTTTGGTCGTGGATCGACTCGATCCATTTGAAGCAAAATTCGGCTTTGGCCCTGATGCTGGGGATGCTCTCGACGGCGGCGAAGGCCTGCTCCCGCTCGCGCGGGTCGGGCATGTAGGTGTCGAGCAAGGTCAGGTAGAATTGGACGTGCAGGGCCTCTTCGTAGAGCTGCCGCGAGAGGTACATGCGGGCCTCGGGGGCGTTGAGGTGGCGATAGAGGTTGAGCACGAGGTTGTTGGAGACGATCGAGTCGCCGGTGGCGAAGAACGCGACCAGGCGGCGGATCAGGTGGCGCTCGGCCTCGCTCATCTTCAGGTGGATGTCCTGCACGTCCGAGCTGAGGTCGACCTCTTCGACGGTCCAGGTGTTGCGGATGGCTGCCCGGTACATGTCGTAGAAGACCGGGTAGCGCATCGGCCGGAGCGTGAGGTCGAGGCCGGGATCGAGCAGGCGGCGAGGCCGGTCGGGTACTGACTGTGGGGCTGGCTGTGGGCCTGGCTGCGGGTCTGATTTCGGGTTTGGCTCGAGAGCCTGAGCGGGGTGCCGGCTGGGGTCCGGGTTGGTCCTCGAGGTACTCACTGACAGGCCTCGCAGGTCTCAGGGTTCTCGAGTGAACAGGCGATCGCGGCCGCTCGGGCAGCCTCGGCCTCGGCCTCGATCTGGGAGTCGGGCTCGGTGGAGACCGGAATGTCGACCTGGGAGCCGACCGCTGCGATGCGGGTCGCCGGCCGGGAGCGCAGGTAGTAGGTGGTCTTGAGGCCGCGCTTCCACGCGTACATGTACATGGAGCTGAGCCGACCGATGTTGGGGGACTCGGCGAACAGATTGAGGGATTGGCTCTGGTCGATGTAGGGCCCGCGCGCGGCGGCCATGTCGATCAGCGAGCGCATGGGCAGCTCCCACACGGTCCGGTAGCGGCGGCGCATGGCTTCGGGCAGCTCGCTCAGTCCCTGTACGGAGCCCTCGGCGGCGATGATCCGGCGCCGGTTGTGGTCGGTCCACAGGCCCATGGCTCGCATCTCGGCGACGAGGTAGCGGTTGAGCTGCAGGAAATCACCGGACATGGTCTCGCGCTTGAAGATGTTCGAGACTTGGGGCTCGATGCACTCGTAGACCCCGGCGATCGAGGCGATCGTCGCAGTGGGGGCGATCGCAATGAGCAAGGAATTGCGCAATCCGTGGGCTTTGATTCGTTCGCGCAGGGTGGACCAGCGCCGAGGGTCGTCGGGTTGCTCGCCCCAGGCGTCGAACTGGAGCGCGCCGCGAGCCGCCCGGGTCTCGGGGAAGGCGGGGTGTCGGCCGAGTTCCCGAGCGAGGTCACAGCTGGTCGAGAGCGCCTCGTAGTAGATCTCGGCCGAGATTCGACGCGAGAGCTGTCGGGCGGCTGGCTCGTCGAAGCTGAGACCGAGCTTGAAAAATAGATCTTGGAGGCCCATGAGCCCGAGGCCGACCGGGCGCCAACGCCGGTTGGAGCGCTCGGTGGAGGCGATCGGGTAGAGGTTCAAGTCGATGACCCGATCGAGCTGACGCACGGCGATGTCGACGGTCTGGGCGAGCTTGGACCAGTCGACCTGGAGGCCGCCCCCGGTCTCGCGCATGTGGGCGGCGAGGTTGATGGAGCCGAGGTTGCAAACGGCGCTCTGGTCCCGAGAGGTCACCTCGATGATCTCGGTGCAGAGGTTGGAGAGGTGGACGACGCGGCCGGGCTCGGCAGTTTGATTGCAGGCTTGGTTGGACTTGTCCTTGAAGGTCATCCAGCCGTTGCCGGTCTCGGCCAGGGTCCGCATCATGCGAGCGAAGAGGGCGCGGGCGGGGATCCGACGCTCGAACAGGCCTTCGCGCTCGGCCTGGGCATAGGCCTCGTCGAAGGCCTCGCCGTAGAGGTCGGGCAGGTGCGGGACCTGCTTGGGGTCGAAGAGGGACCACATCTCGTCGGCCTCGACCCGACGCATGAACAGGTCGGGGATCCAGTTGGCGAGATTCAAGTTGTGGGTTCGCTGAGCCTCGTCGCCGGTGTTGTCCCGGAGCTCGAGGAACTCGCCGATGTCGGCGTGCCAGGTCTCCAGGTAGACGCAGCAGGCACCCTTGCGCCTGCCGCCTTGGTTGACCGCGGCGACCGAGGCGTCGAGGGTCTTGAGCCAGGGGGTGATCCCGCTGCTGTGGCCGTTGGTGGAGCGGATCAGCGATCCGCGGGAGCGGACCCGGTGATAGGCGAGGCCGATGCCGCCCGCGTACTTGGAGAGCAAGGCGACGTCGGTGTAGACATCGTAGATGTCTTTGAGGTGATCTTCGGGGGAGTCGAGCAGGAAGCAGCTCGACAGCTGCTCGCGGTTGGTGCCGGCGTTGAACAGGGTGGGCGAGCTGGTCAGGTACTCGAGCCGGGACATGCGGGCATAGAGCGCGAGACAGGCGTCGAGCTCTCCGGCGAGCGAGAGGGCGACCCGCATGAAGAACATCTGCGGGGTCTCGAGGACCTTGCGGGTCTGGGGGTGGCGCAGCAGGTAGCGGTCGTAGAGGGTCTGCAGGCCCATGTACTCGAAGAGGTCGTCGCGGCCGTTGTCGATGGCGGCCTCGACCTCGCGCGAGTGAGCGACGTACATCGCTGTGAGCCGGCCATTGATGATGCCAGCGGCGATCCCTGCTTTGATGGATTGGTCGAAGCTGCGGATCCCGGCGGCCTCGCACTCGGACCGGATGTCGCGGGTGAGCAGGCGGGCGGCGACCCGCGCATACATGGGGTCTTCGGCGGTCAGGGCGGCCGCGCTGCGGATCCCGAGGCGCTCGACGTCGGCGCTGGGGATGCCGTCGAAGAGGCCCTCGAAGGTACGCTGCGCGAGCTTGTCGCAGTCGATGCCCGCGAGGCCCGAGGCCGCGGTCTCGAAGTGGGCCCGGAGCTCGGTGAGGCTGGCCGGGGTGAGGCCGGCTGCGCTGAGGATCCGTGGGGCCTGGCTGTGAGCGGGGTGAGCGGGGTGAGCTGGGTGAGCTGGGTGAGCTGGGGGAGTCGGGGAGGCGGAGCGCTGGGGGGTGTTGACGGTCGACATTCGGGTCTCTCCTGAGTGCGCAAACAGGGCGCGAAGCCGCTGGTCTGGCGACCAGGCTCGAGGAGAGAGCCGCGATGAGGGGTCGTGGACGTCCTTGCCCGACACCTGCCTCGACCTTCGCTCCCGCGAGCGACATGGCGCGTGCGAGGGGGAGCAGATCGAGGTCTGGACAAAAGCGCGGTCCACACGACGACCCTCATGCCTCCCGCGAAGCTCCAGGTCCGGACCGCGCCCGATTGTGATGGGCTACGGGCGACGGCAGGTATTCGGACTCACGAGCGCTCGACCGAGGTCGATCCTAGCAGCGCCACTTCCCAGCCGGAGCCAGTGTGTCTTGCGCCTTCGTTCTCGCTTACCGCTGCGGGGCAGCTCCGGATTCTCACCGGATTCCCTATTGGGCCGAGCGAACTCGGACACCATCGCGCGGCCAGGCTACGGCGTGACGAGTGCGGAGGTCAACATCCGCGCTCGCCGACGATATGGGTGCCGCAGGGCGCAGTCGGGGCGTAGCTCGCAGGAGCTTCGCGTGGGTGAGAAAGCGCGGTCTGGGTGATCTCGGGTCGACGGATCTCACCCGGACACGCCCGTGATCGTGATCGTGATCGTGGCCGAGGGGATCCGTCGATCCAGGGCCGCTCAGACCTCGGGGTGAAGCTCGGGCTCGCGTGTGTCGGTGAAGCGCTCACCGTCGACACTTCGACGGCCGTCGAAGCCATCGTCGAGCCCGTGGAACCATTGAATGCTCGGCTCGCCCAGCTTCCAGCACAGGAAGACCTCGTCGCGGCCTTCGTGCCAGCTGCGGAAATCGACGAGCCCATCCATCACGGCCTTGACCTCGATGCCGAGGGCCTCGATCTCGGAGACGCTCTCGCGCAGCGCCACGTAGAGCATGCGCGCGCGCTCGAGATCCAGGGCCTGGGTGGGACTGACCTCGACGGGCTCCTCAGCGGGCTCGTCACCACGCAGCATCGCCCAGCTGACTTCGAGTCCGAGCTCGTCCAGTTGCGATATCCGAGCCCGGAGGTGGCCGTGCAGCTGGAGGGCCTGACCGAGCTGCCGCTTGACGCTAGGGAGCAGGGCCTGGGCGCTGTCGAGAGTGAAGTAGCAGGTCGCCACGGGTAGGTGACTAGTACCGGGGGGCCGCCGGCGTCAACCCTGGCACAGCTCGCCCGCGATGATCTGTCGGTGGTCCCTCCAGAACAACGCTACGCTGGAGCGAGGCTCATGAGTCGACTGGCCCAGCGGCGGCCCGGACTCTCGATGTGTCGCCCGACGAGGTTCGGGGTGCCCAGCCGCGGGCCCGTTCTTCGCGCTCATGACCGAGGGGCGGGCCCTTCCCCCGTGTGCGGGGTGGGGCCCGCCAGGTCGAGGGTCGGGCGCTCAGTAGGACAACACTTGGCCCTGGATCTGAGCGACGCCGTCGACGTCCGAGGACCAGGTCACGTAGAGGCTGTTGCCGACGTTGTCGAGGTGGACGCTGGTCGGCTCGACGACCGAGGGCCAGGGGGCCTCGTCCTCGAACTCGGGCAACAAGGGGGTGTCTGGGCCCGTGTAGCGCCGCAGTCGGACCTTGCCGTTTTCTCGGTCGACCCAGGCGAGGGCGAAATTTCCGTCACTCAGAGCGGCGACGTCGATCAGCTGCTCTTTGGGCGGATGGATGGTGATCTGGGGAGCCCACTCCTCACCGTCGGGGTCGAAGTCGGCGTCGAGCATGCGCGCGTGGGGGTGCATGGCTTCGATGTCGAGCTCGAGCCAGGCGACCATGGCCCGGCCGTCGGCGGCGATCGCCAGCTGGGCCTCGATGGTGTAGTTGCCATCGAGGGTGATGACGGTCGGGCTTGGGTCGATCCAGCTGTTGTCGAAGCGCCGGACCACGAGGTCGCAGGGGGGGCTGCCGTTGAACTGACAGCGTGTCCAGGCGACCCCGACGATGCCGTCGGGGCCCTCGCTGAGCGAGGGGTAGATGTCGCTGAACTCTTGGGGGACGACGTCGAGGGGCTGAGGATCGATGTCGACCCATGCGCCGCCGGCGAGGGCGTAGTCCCAGCGCCTCAGGTAGGCGGTCTTGCCCTGGACCCAGGTCACGAACACGCGGCTCCCGACCGTGCGCAGATCCGAGACGCGGGCGACCTCGCCCCAAGTGTCGACCTTGGTGACCTGGGTGCTCTCGCCGGCCTGGAGCTGAAAGGAGACCAGCTTGTCCGCGCCACCACCGACGGGCCCAAATATGAGGCTCTCGATGGTGTGGAGGTGTTCGTCGCTCGCCTCGATGGGGATCCGAGCCAGGGAATAAATAGGATCGTCGACGATGGTGAGGCTCGGAGAGGTCGCTTGACCCAGGGCGTCGAACCATCGGATGTGGGCCGATTCAGGGCCGTGGTAGCTGACCGCGAAGCCGCCATCGTCGAAGGCGGCGACCCGGGGCGTGGTCGCGTCGGTCCCGTTGGAGTCGTCGAGCTTGGTGAGCACAGGCGTGCGCTTGCACAGGACACAGGGCCCACCGCAGTCGATGCCGAACTCGTCTCCATTTTTGATGTCGTCTTCACAGGTAGGGGCCTGACAGAGGTCGTCGACACATATCTGGGAGGCGCAGTCGCTGTCGGTGAGACAGGCGAGGCCCGGATCGCAAGGTTCGCAGCTGCCGCCGCAGTCGAGGTCGCTCTCGTCGCCGTCGAGGATGTCGTTGTCGCAGGTCGAGCCGGTCTCGCTGTCGTCGTCCTCGGTCTCGGATGATTCGGAGGTCGTGTCGGTGTCTGTGCTGCCGCTCTCGTCGGTCTCCGGAGAGGTCTCGGTGGTGTCGTCGTCGTCGAGGCCCAAAAGCGGGTTGGGACCCAGGCAGGCGGAGGTCGAGAGGGCACACAGGAGCGCGGCCAGCGAGCTGACGCAGGACCGGATACCGCGCCGCTTCGCCGGTGTAGCGAACCACGCGCGCTGGGTCGAGAGCTCCATCGCGAGAGCTTAGCGAGTTCAGACCCGAAGTGCGATGATAGGGCTTCGCTCGAACCTGGATTGAAGGCAGAATTGAGCGAGGTTGATCCTTGGATCGAGTCGCTCGCGCGCGGACCCGAGCATCCCGAAGGTCGAGCTCGCGCCCTCGCTGTCCAGACTCAGCGGTCGGGTTCAGGGGCCGGGCGTCGATCCTGAAGTACAGGGAACTTGCTGCGTGCGCTGGTCACACGCGCCGCGCTGACCTCCGCCAAGAGCATCGTCTCGTCGCGGCTCGCGGCGGCCACGACCTCACCCCAGGGATCGATGATCATGCTGTCGCCCGCGTAGGCCAGGCCGCTGGCCTCGCCGACCCGATTGACGCCGACCACCCAAGCTTGGTTTTCGATCGCGCGCGCGCGCAGCAAGGTGCGCCAATGTTCGCGACGGCGCTGTGGCCAATTGGCGACCACGATGAACAGGTCGGTGTCGTGAGCGAGGGCCCAAAACTCATCGCCGAAGCGCAGGTCGTAGCAGATCAGGGGGCTGACCCGGAGGCCACCGGGCAGGGACACGGTCAAGGTCGCGTCGCCGGCCCGATAGTGCTCGTGCTCTTTGGCGAAGGTGAAGGGGTGGCGCTTCTCGTAGCGGTGCAGCTCGCCCGCGGGGCCGGCGAGCACGAAGGTGTTGGCCGGCCGAGTGTCTGGCTGCCCTGACTGCCCGGACTCGCTCGACACCGGGACGGTCCCGCAGGCCCACAGTCCACAGCGGGCGGCCTGGGCCCGGAGGAATTCGACACTCGGGCCGTCGAGGGGCTCGCTGATCCGGACTGTGTCCATGGAGAAGCCGCAGGCGTACATCTCGGGCAGGACCACGAGCTGGGCGCCGGCACCGGCGGCCTCGTCGAACTTGGGGCGGAGGCGGGCGAAGTTGGCCTGGGGATCCTCCCAGACGATGTCGGTCTGGAGCGCGGCGACCTTCATTGGCCGGCCCTCGTGCGCGGACCCGAGAGTTTTTTGAGTCGGCGCAGACCCTCCTCGAGCACCGGGTCGGTCTTGCAAAACGCCCACCGAACCAGGTGTTTCGCGGTCTCGCGCTCGGCGTAGAAGGCCGAGGTCGGGATCGCGGCGACCCCGACCTCCCTGGGCAACATGCGGCAGAAATCGAAGTCGTCCTCGTAGCCGAGGGAGCGGATGTCGGTCTGCACGAAGTAGGTGCCGGCGGGGGTGAGGACCTCGAGGCCGATGTCGGCGAGGCCCTCACACAGCTTGTCGCGGCGGGCCCGGTAGTCGGCGAGGAAGGTCTCGAAGTAGCTGTCGGGGGCGCGATAGCCCTCGGCCATGGCGTATTGGAAGGGGGTTCCGTTGCAAAAGGTGATGAACTGATGGGCGCTGCGCAGGGCCCGGGTGATGGGGGCGGGGGCGCAGCTGTGGCCGATCTTCCAGCCCGTGAACGAGAAGGTCTTGCCGGCGGAGGAGATGACGATGGTGCGCTCGCGCATGCCCGGAAAGCCGGCGAGGGAGAGGTGTCGACCCTCGAACACGAGGTGTTCGTAGACCTCGTCGGTGATCGCCAGCACGTCGTGCTCGACGCAGAGCTGGGCGATGAGCTCGAGTTCGGCGTGGGAGTAGACCTTGCCGCTGGGGTTGTGGGGGCTGTTGACGAGGATGGCCCGGGTCTTGGGGTTGAAGGCCGCGCGCAGCTGGGACTCGTCGAAGTCGAAGTCGGGGCTGCGTAGGGTCACGAGGCGCGCGTGGGCGCCGGCCATGGCCACGCCGGCCCGGTAGGAGTCGTAGTAGGGCTCGAACAAGATGACCTCGTCGCCGACCTCGCACAGGGCGGCCAAGCTCGCGTAGATGGCCTCGGTGGCGCCGGCGTAGACGGTGATCTCGGTGTCGGGGTCGTAGCGCAGACCCCAAAATCGCTCTTGGTGGGCGGCGATCGCCGCGTTGAGCTCGGGGACGCCGTAGGGGCGGCAGTATTGGTTCTTGCCCGAGGAGATGGCGTCGATGGCCGCGCGCTTGATGAACTCGGGGCCCTCGAAGTCGGGGAAGCCCTGGCCGAGGTTGATGGCGCCGTGCTCTGCGGCGAGTTGGGTCATCTCGGTGAAGATGGTGGTCCCGAAGCCTTGGAGGCGCGAGGCGAGCCAGGGGAGGCGATTGCCGGTCATCGCTGCGAGTGTACAGGGGGTGCCAGACCCGCGAAATTGTATGCGCAGGTCTGTGGGTGCTCTGTGGGTGGTCTGTGCTCGACGGCTGCGGCATCATCCGCGCGATGGGAGAGCACGCCAAGGATACGGTCATCGATCTCAGGGAGCTGGCGATGGGACCGGCACCAACCGGCGCGGCGCGAGTCTCGACCATGGCGGCGGGTCTGGTGGGCAGCGAGATCCTGGCGATCGCAGCCTCGATTCGGACCCTGGTCCAAGGTGGGGTCGAGGTCTGCAACCTGACGGTGGGCGACTTCAAGCCGGCCCAGTTTCCGATCCCGGCCTTGCTGCGCGAGGGCATCCAGAGCGCCCTGGCGGCGAACCAGACCAACTACCCGCCGAGCAACGGTCTGCCCGAGCTGCGCGCGGCGGTGCTCGCATTCTATGAGCGGGAGCTGGGGCTGCGCTACCCGGTCGAGTCGGTGCTCATCGCCAGTGGGGCCCGGCCGTGCATCTACGCGGCCTACCGGGCCTTGGTCAATGCCGGTGACACGGTCGCCTACCCGGTGCCGAGCTGGAACAACAACCACTATTGCCACATGCTCGGCGCCGAGAAGCTCGAGGTCCCGTGCACGGTGCAGAGCAAGTTCTTGCCCACCCGCGAGGCCCTGATCGAGGCCCTGCCCAAGGCCCGTCTGCTGTGTCTCAACTCGCCCTTGAACCCGACGGGGACGGCCATCGACAAGGCCGCGCTGCTGGGGATCTGCGAGGCCATCGTGGACGAGAACCACGCCCGTGAGGCGCGGGGTGAGCAGCCGGTGTTTCTGCTCTACGACCAGATCTATTGGATGCTGACCTTCGACGGGGTCGAGCACGTGACCCCGCCCCAGCTCGTGCCCGAGATGGCGCGCTGGACCGTGTTTGTAGACGGCATCTCCAAGGCCTTTGCGGCGACCGGTGTGCGGGTCGGCTGGGCGGTGGGCCCGGCCGATGTCATCAAGCGCATGAGCTCGATCTTGGGGCACGTCGGGGCCTGGGCGCCCCGGGCCGAGCAGCTGGCGACGGTCGGCTTGCTCGAGGACCCCGAGGCGATCGCCGAGTATCACGCGGAGTTCAAGACCGGCATTTTGGCCCGGCTGCGGCTTTTGTACCGAGGGTTCAAGGCCTTCAAAACAGAGGGCCTCCCGGTCGACGCGGTCGCGCCCATGGGCGCCATCTACCTGACCGTTCGCATCGAGCCGTTTGGAAAACGGACCCCGGCGGGGAAGCTGCTGGAGACCAACGAGGATGTGCGCCGCTACCTGCTCGACGAGGCGCGGGTGGGCATCGTGCCCTTCCAGGCCTTCGGGGTCGGCGACGGGGGCCGCGGGTGGTTTCGGCTCAGCGTGGGGGCGGTCGCCGAGCGGGACATCGAGTCGGCCCTGCCGCGGATCGCCGCTGCGCTGCGGGCTCTGAGCTGAGGGCTGGGCGACGCCGGACCCTGGACCTGCGACCCCGCGGCACACCGACGCGCCGGAGCTCCTCGACTCAGGTGGGGGTGGGGTGGTCCCCCTCGGTCAATGTTCCAGCGCTCGGCGGACCGCCCGGATGAGTCGTTCGAACTTGGCGACGTTCTTGTCCGTCAGGGCCAGCGCAACTCGATGAGCGACGATCATGGCCGCGACCTCGCCGACCACCTCCTGGCACTCCGGGGGCAGGTTGGGTCCCACGGTGTCAGTCCAGAAATTGGGCGCCGACATGGTCGCTAGGGTGTGGGGGCGCGTCATGATGTCGACGGGGAAGCCGGCGTTCTCTTGGATGACCAGTCCGTCCAAGAGGGAGAGCATGTACGGTCCCAGGTAGGCCGCGGCTGCGCGGGCTGGGAGGTTCATCAGGGGGGTGGCCACCTCGAAGCCGACCGACTCGATGTCGACGTCGATCGGCTTGACCCCCGTGAACGCTTTGGCCGCCTCGGCGCCCGACTCCCACCTCATGGAGCGCATGTCCTCCACCGGCGGCGCCTCGATCCTCGACCAGACGTCTTTGATCTTCTCTGCGAGTTGGAGGGGAGTCATCACCTTCAAGTTGGTCGCGTATTGTCGAACCTGGCTAGTGTGCCCGTAGTGGCTCGCCCGGCGGTCAGTCGTCGTTGTCCCGCTGTTGAACCAATCGAATTTGTCGCATCCAAGCCCAAGAGCATCGACTCCCGCATCGCTAAGTTCGAGTGCCTGCTCGCCACCGGGCACGCCCGTCGGGAGCAGGCCGAAGGCTTGGTCGAACTTCAACAAGGCCGCCCTGTTCGACGAGATGGCCAAGGACGAGTCGACCAGGCCGGCACAATCTACATACCGTACGCATCACGGCGAGATCCCGGAACTCAAGGTCTCCATCATGGCGTTATGCTCGTTGCCGTGCCGGTGGGTTCTTCGTGTCGCAATAGCCACCCGTCGCGTCGAGCGACCCAGCATCAGAACTCTCCGCCGAAACGGTCGGGCAGTAGACTCGGGAGAGCCATCGCACGTATGATATCGAGGGGTTCGTTCTGGGACTCTAGCATACGTTGCTGCCCGGCAAACTCCGCTTCGGCTCGGTCCGCAAGGGCGCCGAGGTCCGGCGTTCCCAGAAATGCGCGCAACACGGCCATCCGTCGCTCCCCCCGCGCGCCTATGAATACGTCGAACGGAGCAGCATACTCCCCGCGCAAGACGAGCGTGCGCGGGCGCCAGCAGCGGGGTTGTCCCTCAAACCTCGAGCGGACGAACAGCAGCATGTCCACCTCTTGGAGTTGTTCGAACGATGTCTCGTCGTCGCAGCGATCCCGAAGAAGGTTTGCGGTATAGTCATGCCATCGGTGGCCAGTGGGAGCGTCGCGGGTGCATTGGGAAACTATGCTCAATGACAGGGAAAATCCACTGAACGACTTCGCCTTGCCATTGACCACGAATGTAGCCTTCAGCAACGTTTCAATTCCAGGGAGAACCCGGTGCTTCGCCAACACGGCGAGGTACAGCATGAATAGTTCCAGTACCACGAATCGTGCCGGTTCGAATGCCGTGGGATTCCTGTGTGGCCTGCAAATGTGAAGCGCTCTCTCGAAAAAATCCTCGAAGAGATCGAATGCCTGCTGAGTTGGCTGGTTTTGCGCTACGCTGCGGACAAGCGAGACGACGCGCGTGCGCAGGGGGACAGTGCCATCAATCAGTCGGAGAATCGCAGCCTCAACCTGCTGCGGCCTGCATTCGTCATCGGGAATGCGAAGCGAATCGATTTCTTCGATCGTCGCCTTGAGAGCGTTCTGTAGGCGCGCAACACTGTCGCGCGCTCCGACACTCAGTGACCGTTGCGCAGCTTCAAGCGCCGCACGACTTTGAGCCTCACCGTCGCCAAAGTCAGGCGCTGGGCCAAGCTGCGGCCGCTCGAACCGCGGCTTGCCGTACAGATGTCGGACGAGATCCTCGATGGTGTCATTACCCGCGAGGTCGATGCAGAAGCGACTCTTGAGGTAGATCGGCAGGGGCATACTGCCATCTTCGGCGTGTTCCATTACTACAGGTACGAATCGGGTCTGTTCCGTATCGCCGTACATCTCGGGAGTGATGACTTGGGTCTCCGCGCCGACCCCCCCCTGAACGAGCGTCGCTCTTGGTCGCGTATTCCGGGTTGAGGACCAGCAGCACGTGGGTCGTCGCCTCGTCGGCAACCATGGACTCCATGTAGCTATACATGTCCTGACCGGGCTTGAGGTCCCAAGCATCAATGCGCGCGTCGACTCCCCACTTCAACCGAAGATCTTCAGCTAACCGGACGACCGATGCGCGATATTTATCCGATGTCCACGCATACGAGATAAACACGACCGGTGGGGCAGCCTCTGTGTCCTGGCTCATGGAGCTGATGTTCCGTCACAACCCGGGCACCCGCAACGGCAAATGTGAATGAGGCTGAGGTGGTCTTGTTGGAGGGCGGGGTGACTCCGACTTCGGCCGGGAGCTGCGGCGGCCTGGGTGGCTTCTGGGAAAACGCTCGGGGTGGGCTTCGAAGGCCACCCCAATTCGGGGCTAAGGGGCAGCCTCATTGAGGCGGCCCTGGGGCCGCTTTGCACCCGGGCTGCGCTTCGAAGGCCGCCCCCACTCGGGGGGGAGGCCCCCTCTGTCAGGATAGTTGCCGCCTAAACCGGGCGAGGCCGTAGGGCCCGCCCCAGAGCCCCATTCCCCTCTGTGCCAACAAGGGTGAGACAGCGGCAGCTTCATAATTCAGTGTAGGGCCAGCCTGAGCGCGGCGGCCCTGGACGAGCTCCACGGACGCTGATGCCGACTCAGGTGCCACCGAGGCGCAGCGCGGCGGCGACTCGGGTCCCTCCGATGGAGCTGCCCCAGACCATACAGTGGGGCCCGGCGGCGTAGCCCCGAGCCGCTGATTGGTGCGCGAGTACGAGTGCGAGTGGGCCCGAGGCGGCCCCGATATCCCCGAAGCTGCTCGCCGGCATGGCGTAGTTCGTGACGTCGTCGATGTGGCCAGCGGGCAGCCGGGTCGCCAGGTACATCAGCTCCTCATTGCGGTAGCGCTGGCCGTTGATGTCACAGTACATCGCGCTGGCGGGCAGGCCGGACGCGGCGAACACGGAGGACGCTGTTTGCACCACTTGGGACAGGGCCTCGCCGACGCAGACCGAGTCCGAATCGATGGTGTGGACCTCGACCGCGGACGCGACGGCCAGGACCTCGCTGACTCCCCGAACGCCAGACGCCCGGGCGATCGTAGGGGTCGTGACCACCACGAAGCTCGCAGCTTCGCCCGGGCAAAACCCGCCGATGTTGGTGCTGGACGCGAGCTCCCGGCGCTCGTCCAGCCACTCGATCGTCACGCCATCGAGGTAGCTGTCCACTCCGCCGACGAGTACGGCCGCGACCTGGCCGCTTTCGAGCTCGCGCTGGGCGTACTCGAGCGCCAACAATCCCGCCGCGTGTCCCCGTGGGAGGCTATGGGCCGACCGCACATCGACGAAGCGCTCGGCGGATCGACGGACGGCCCGGGTGAGACGGAGTCCGTCGGATTCGTCCCACCCGGGCCTGGGCTCCGGGGTGGCGAGGTACAGCGCAACCGGGGGCTTGCCTCGCTCGAACAGTGGTGCGCAGGCCTCCTCGATGGCGGTCGACGCCATGGCGACCATGCGCTCATCGCTCGCCAGGATGGGGTCGAGCAGCCCATCGCGAACAGTCCGAATGGCGTCGCCGGTCTTGTCGACGAACACCGGGTGAAGGCCGTGCCCCGACAACCCGGCCCTGTAGGCGGCCGCCGAGGCGGCTGCGTTCAGTCCGAGCGGCGTTCGAGCACCGACCGAGATGATCGAGAGGGTCGAGAGGGTCGTGAGGTTCGCCATGCCACCGCCGGATCAAATGTACCGTTTCTCACGGATCAGCGTTCGCTCCAGGTAGTCCATCTCCCGGTGGCACTTCAGCGCCCCGTGCCAGACCACGATGACCCGCGGCACCTCGGGCTCGATGATGACCGTGTTCATGAGGGCGCGATGGTGGTGGAGCCCGCCGGAGATCTTGGTCTCGAGGCCGATCGCTACCCGGGGCAGCGCGAAGCGGAGCGAGCCCGAGGGCGTCAGGTTGAGGAGCGTGACAACCTCGCCCCCACGCAGGTGGGGGATGAACTGCTGGTCCGGCGGCGCGCACATGAAATAGCGATCCTCGAAGTCGGCGGGCAAAAGCGGCTTGCGGGTGGTCGACCAGTGGGTGTCGTAGGTCCCGCCAAACTGTACCCGCGACGACCAGTGGCAGTTGATCGCGCCGAAGCCCGCAGCGCCGCGGGCGCCAAACCGGGTGTCCGGGTACTCGATATTGGGCACGGGCGTCCCGAGTAGTTTGACGCGCGACGAAGCGACCCCGACCCCGACTTGGTTGGCCGCGAACAGGGCTTGCTCGGCCGGGTCTGGGTCGTCGGCATCGAAGCCTCCGAACGCGCGCTCATAGACGATCGGCATCTGTACGAAGGGAGCCGGAGGCGAAGCCGTGACGACACCGACCTCGCGTACCCAGGTTCGGTCACCGGTGACCGCGAGGATTTTTTTTCGGTCGCCGATCGCCAACGCCGCGTCGACTGCGGTGGTCGGTCTTCGGTCGGGGGCGTGGGCCTCGGCGTTGAGGTAGACGTCCGTCCCCGGTTTGGGCCCGATCAAGTCGGCCTCGTAGAGCAAGCTGGTCTCGCCGTCTTTGCCCCGCGACTCGGCCGCGACCGAGGGCGGGATTTGCTGGTCGGCCAGTGCGAGCTCGCCAGTGGGCAGGATGTCGTAGGTGGCCTTCACGACCACGACCCAGTGCTTGGCCCCATCCCGGTCTTGAATCCAGGTCCAGTCGGCCGCGAACTTGGTTTGATTATACAGCTGCCACATGCTCTGCATGTCGGGACCTCCATGTCCGCAACCGCGGGCATCCGACACATGCTAACTTGCACGGGCAGTCTTGTGCCCGACCGGTCCGCGGTCGGAACTCGGCAACCCGATCGCCACTCGCCACTCGCCACTCGCCACTCGCCATTCGCCATTCGCCATGACCGTGACCGTGAACCCACCAAAGACGCCGGTGACCAAGGGGTGTAGTGGCCTCGCCGCGGCGACGGTGCCCAACGTCTGCAAGATGCCGGGGCCCCCTGCGCCCTTCGTTCCGACACCCCTGCCCAACATCGGGAAATCGGGCGACTCGCCGTCGGGCTACACCAAGAAGGTCAAGGTCGAGGGCAAATCCGTGGCCATCAAGGGCGCGAGCTTCAAGAGCATGGGAGACATGGCGAGCAAGGGCACCGGCGGTGGGCTGGTCTCGGCCCAGACCCACGGCACGACCAAGTTCGTCGCGCCCGGGTCCATGGATGTGAAGTTCGAGGGCAAGAACGTCCAACTCCTCGGCGACGCCAT
>CAYVJQ010000110.1:0-24426 GCA_964451725.1 uncultured Nannocystaceae bacterium
CAGCGTGGTTGCCGCCCAGCGTGGTTGCCGCCGGTTTCACCACGGGCTGCTAGAGGCATCACACACAGAGAAAGAAGAACGCTGATTCGGCGCATGGGGGTTGCCTATCAGATATGCGGTCGTTGGGGGAGGTCTAAAAACCGCGCTCGGAGTCCGATATCGAACCGCGTCGAGAAACCTGGAGAAGACGGGATTGCCGTTTCGACAACAGTTTCCAAATCCCAGCATTGTGCGACCCCAGCATCTTTCTTCAGTCTAACTCGTGTTCCCTGCAGGCAATCGCATGCGGGGAACACACTTCGGCCGCTAAGGATCCGAATATGCGCTGTGACCTCACGCTCGACAAAAATACCATGATCTTCATGGCCGAGGGCGCACAATCGCGCGGGACCGCGTCGGTCACATATCCTGATTCTCACAATCGAGCACCTCCTATACGAGGGACAGAATACTCATATCGACAGTTGGGCGTTCTATGGGGGAGGGGCCGGTGCGGAGCGACAGGTCATGTGGCCGCAGAGACTCGATGTCGCCCGTCGCGCTAGCGAGACAGGCTCTGGGTCGCCTGCCTCAACATCTCGATCGCCGGCCGCAACCTGTCGAGTTCGCTGCGACCCGCGGGCATCAGCGCGAACACGGGCGTCGAGGCCCACTGCCACGGCCGCAAGATGTGAACGAGGGTCCCCGATCGGACCGCCGCGTTGATCTCCGGACGCAGGCGTACGCCGATCCCGAGCCCCGCGTACAGGGCCTCGGCCAAGGCGTGGCCCTGCGTGGTCTCGAAGCGCCCACCGACCGCAAAACGCTGCACGGGGCCGTCTCCACGCCGCAGTCGCCAGCTCGACTCGCTGTGTCCACGCCGCAGTCGCAGGCACTGGTGATCGACGAGCTGCTTGGGGCTGCGGGGGCGCCCGTGGGCCTCGACGTAGCTCGGGGCGGCCGCCAGCGTCCAGACCAGGTACCCCAGAGGCACGCAGATCAGGGCGCTCGGGGGTGGACGCCCGACGTGCACCGAGATGTCGAGGCCGGCGCGGATCGGATCGATGAACTCGCTCTCCACCCTCAGCTGCACGTCGAGCTCGGGGGCCTCGTCGAGCAGCTCCCCGAGCGCAGACAAGAGGTTGGGGCCGACCATGTCGGTGTGGATGCCGATGCGCAGCGTGCCGCGCAATTCGTCGCTGTCGTCGAGCAGCTCACGCTCGGCCGCGGCCAGGGTCTCGAGCACGCTGCGACAGCGCTCGTGAAAGCGCAGGCCCTCGTCCGTGACCGACAAGCGCCGGGTCGTGCGATGGATCAGCCGCCGGCCCAGCCGGGCCTCGAGCGCGCTCAGGCGGCGGCTGACCGCGTTTGGGGTGATGCCCAACACTCGACTGGCACCGGCCAAACTCCCGGTCTCGACAATTTTCACGTAGGTCCGCAGCTCATCGAGGCTCTCGATTCGACCGGTGGTGGGTGGGGCGCTCGATTCATCATCGATCATGATGAGTGTTGTTCCATTGCCGTGGATTGTATCATGAATCCCCTGATCCTAGAACAGGGGCATGTCACGTCGAACCTTCACCCTCGGGGCCCAGAGCCTCGCCCTCGCTGTCCTCAGCTTGGCCCTCTCGCCCGCGTGCAGCACCGCTTCAACCGATGGAGGGACCTCTCCCGGCGACACCCGAGCTGCCGCGACCAACACCTCCTCGAGCACCGACGCCCACTCCAGCTCCGAGGTCTCCGGTCCTCAGGCCCACCTCGTGGCCTTCCTGCCCATGCAAGAGGGCTACGGACCCAGCGACCAGGACCAGTACGAGGCGACGATCGCCCCGATCGCAGATGAGCACGGCATGGCCAGGGTCGCGGCCTACACGGTCGGGAAGTTCCTCGGCGGCACCGGCCCCAGCCAAGCCTCGACGGTCGGTGTCTGGGCTCTCGATACGCCCGAGTCGATGGGCGCTCTGATGTCGGACGAGCGCTATCAAGGTAACGTCGTCAACCGCGATCGCGTTCACGACATGCAACACGCCGCCATGTACATGACCCACGAGGAATTCTCGGGCCAGGCGCCCGCCCCAGGGTCGGCGGTGTTGGTCGGTATGTTGCCGATGCGGGAGGGCTACGGCTTCGACGACCACCACGAGTACGAGGCCTCGATCTCGGAGATCACCCAGCGTCACGGCATGCGCCTCTACAAAGAGTATCGGGTCATGAAGACCCTCAGCCCCGGGGCCCCGGAGATCGCCGCGATCAACATTTGGGTCCTCGATTCACCCGATGTGCTCGGCGCGGTGATGCAGGATCCCGAATACGCCACCCACATCGAATACCGAGATCAGATCCACGACATGGAGGCGATGACCATGTACTTCGTGGCGCCGAGGGCAGCCCAGTGACCAACCGAATCAAATCAATGTTCATCGGGGCCTACCCCATGGTCGCTATGGGGATCGCGGCCTACGCCGGGTGGGAGGCGTTCCAAACTGGAGACTGGCTGTGGCTCGCCCCGCTCTTGGGGGTCGTTCCGTTTTTGATGTTCCTCTCCCGGGTCATGCTGCTGCGGGACGTGGCGCGGACCAGCGGGAGCTTCCCCGGCTTCAACGCCCTGGCCTGGGCGGGTGTGGCGTGGGCGGTCTACGGGGTGCTGCGCGACCAGGGCGACCCGGCCGTGCTCGCCCTGGCCGGGGCCGCCGCGCTCGGTTTTGGGGTCTACAGCGTCTGGTACTCACGCCTGGGGTGCCCCGAGTCGAAGCTTCGAGTCGGGGCACCCCTGCCCGCGCTGCGGTTGCGAAACTCGCAGGGCGACGCCTGGGACAGCGAGTCCCTGGCCGGTCGACCCGCCCTGTTGTTCTTCTTCCGCGGGAACTGGTGTCCCCTGTGTATGGCCCAGATCAAGGAGGTCGCGGCCCGCTACCGCGAGATCGCCGAAACCGGGACCCAGGTCCTGTTTGTGAGCCCCCAGCCCCAAGAGAACAGCGCCGCGCTCGCGGCCCGCTTCGACGCCCCCATGACCTTCCTGGTCGACGACAAACTCGAGGCCGCCCGCGCGCTCGGCCTCGACATGGAACACGGGCTGCCCGCGGGCATGGGCGTGCTCGGCTACGAGTCGACCACCGTGTACCCGACCGTGATCGTGGTCGACGCGGCCGGCGTGGTCCGGTGGCTGGACGAGACCGACAACTATCGGGTCCGCCCCGAGCCCGACACCTTCCTGCCCCTGCTGCGCAAGCTCGCTCAGGACAGGCCCTCGGCGGCCGCTTGAACGCGCCATCGGGCTCAGGTCGCCCCGGTCTCCAGGCGCCAGGTCCGGGTCTCCTGCTGGGCCTCCCACATGCGGCGGTACAGCCCCTCACAGCCGACCAGCTCGGCGTGGGTCCCCCGCTGCACGATCACCCCCTGGTCGAGCACGAGGATCTGGTCGGCGTGCTGCACCGTCCACAGCCGGTGCGCGACCACGAGCACGGTGCGCTCGGCGGTGAGCTCGGAGATCGCCTGCTGGATCAGGTGCTCGTTGTCCGAGTCGACGCTCGAGGTCGCCTCGTCGAGGATCAAAATGGGCGCATCCTCGAGCAGGGCCCGGGCGATCGAGAGGCGTTGGCGCTGTCCGCCAGAGAGGTCGTGCCCACCCTCACCCAAGACCGTCTCGTAGCCCTGGGGCAGGGTCTCGATGAAGCTGTGGGCTCGCGCGGCTCGGGCTGCGGCGACCACGTCGGCCCGGCTCGCGTCCGGGCGGGCGAGGCGAATGTTGTCTTCGACCGACTCCTGAAACAGGACGACGTCCTGAAAGACCATCGACACCCGCCGCTGGAGCGCCGAGAGCTCCATCTCGCGCACGTCCACACCCCCGAACTCGACCGAGCCTTCATCCACGTCCCAGAGCCGAGCCAGCAGGTGCGCGAGCGTGGTCTTGCCCGAGCCCGAGGGCCCCACGAAGGCCGTGACCGTCCCCGGCTCGAAGGTCGCGTCGATCCCCCGAAGCACACGCCCACCGCCCTCTTCGCCCTGGTCGCCCGGTTCGGTGTAGCTGAAATGCACCCCTTTGAGCTCGATGCGATCGTCGGCCGGGACCCGCGGCCTGTCGACCTCGACCTGGACCGGCTCGTCGAAGAGCTCGCGGATCCTGGCTAGGGTCCGCGACGCGAAGCGCCCCGCCGCGAGGAAGGACCCGAGGTCGTCGAGCGCCCCGTAGAGCCGTATCGACAGCAGCGCAAACAGCAGCAGCCGGCTCGGGCTGAGCTGCGCGTGAGCCACCATCCACGCACCGACCGCAACCGCGAGAGAGAAGCCCAGCCAAGAGAGCAGCTTGTAGGTGAACAGGGCGGGCGCAGGAGCCAGCTCCGCCCTCATCATCTGGCGCTCGAGGTCCATGAATCCCGCCGCGAGGCGCTCGTGGTAGGGGCCGCTTTGCCCATACTCTCGCAGCGTAGCGATGCCCTGGATGTACTCGACGGTCTGGGCGAAGACCCGGCCCCGAACCGCGCTGAGCCGGTCGGAGGCTCGGTTGAGCAGGCGGTAGCTCCACGGTATGGCGAGCACCGCGAAGGGGATCGTAGCGATCGAGACCAGGCCCAGGCGCCAGTCCACACACAGGAGGATCACGGCGATCGCTATGGGCTGGACGAGGTTGGTCACCACCAGGCCCCAGGCGTGGGTGACGACCTCGGTATAAAATGCGAACTCGTCGGTGACGATGCTGTTGACCGTCCCCGTCCGCTGCTTGGACCAAAACCCCATCGGCAGCCGGCGCAGATGGTCGATGAGCCTGAGCCTGAGATCGCAGACCAGGCTGAAGGTCGCGCTGAAGTTGTCGACGCCGCCCACGGCCTTGAACAGCCAGGTCGCCAGGATCGAAGCGAGGATCGCCGCCAGAGACCACCCTATCCAGCTCTCTCGCGCAGTGCCACGAAA
Organism: uncultured Nannocystaceae bacterium; assembly: GCA_964451725.1. GTDB lineage: Bacteria > Myxococcota_A > Polyangia > Nannocystales > Nannocystaceae > Plesiocystis. The sequence goes on from CAYVJQ010000110.1 coordinate 4,888, forward strand.
GACCCCGTCCAGGACCACGAAGGTCACCAGGATCGGCAGGGTCTCCGCGATCGCTCCGAGCGAGGACAGGAGGGCGCCCCGGACCAGGCGCTTGTCCCTGCGTCCGGCCAAGTCGAATCCAAAGTCGATCATCTGTCCCCCCTGTGTGTGCCCAAAGTCCAGCGCCCGGCCGTGTCCTGCGCCTCCCAGAGCCGGGCGTAGGTCTCACAGCGAGCCAGGAGCTCCCGGTGTCGACCCGAGTCGACCACCCGCCCGGCGTCCATCACGATGATCTGGTCCACGCTCGCGATCGTGCGCAGGCGGTGCGCGACCATGAGCAGCGTCCGCCCGGGGGCGAGCGCGGCCAACCCGGCCTGGATCGCCCGCTCGCTCTCCGGGTCGACGTTCGCCGTGACCTCGTCCAAGACCACGATCGGCGCGTCTTTGAGCAGGGCCCTGGCGATCGCCAGGCGCTGTCGCTCCCCGCCGGAGAGACGGCCGCCGCGCTCGCCCACGGGCGTGTCGTAGCCCTGCGCGAGACCCTCGATGAAGGTGTGTGCGCCGGCCGAGCGGGCCGCGGCCTCGAGCTGCTCCGCGCTCGCGTCGGGGCGGGCGAGCAGCAGGTTGTCGCGGATCGTGCCCTCGAAGAGGGTCGTGTCCTGGGAGACGTGGCTCAGCAGCTCGGTGCGCCGGTTGTCGGGCAGCTCCTGCAACGGGCGACCCCCGATCGTGATCCTGCCCGCGTCCGGGTCCCACTCGCGCGAGAGCAGCCGAGCCACCGTGCTCTTGCCCGCGCCCGAGGGACCCACCAAGGCCGCGATGGTCCCGGCCGGGACGGTGAAGCTCACCCCGCTCAACGCAGCTTCGCGGTCCTCGTGATAACGAAACTCGACATCCTCGAAGCGAACACTCGGCTCTGGAGTGCCCCGCCCGCCCGGCTCGGAGGACTCGGACGGCTCGGACGACCCGGTGGGCTCGGGGGACTCGGAGCCGGCTGCGGCCTGGCGGAGCTCCGGGGCATCGAGGACAGCGAGGATTCGCTTGATGCTCACACTCGCCCGCTGCGCTGAACCAAACAGAAACAGGAGCTTGAGCAGGGGAGCGGTCATCCCCGCCCCGAGCACCACAAACAAGACCAGCTGCTCACGCGTGATCTCGCCGGCGAGGTGCAGGGCCAGGCCCGAGGGCAGCACGATCAGCAGGCTGCTCGACAACAGCGCGAAGAACAGGGCGTAGCCCTTCATCGTCCGCCGGGTCATCTCGGTCGCCAGATCCCGAATCCCATCGATCCCGTCGCGGACCCGGCCGAGGCTGCTCGCGTCCCGGTCGAAGGACTTGAGCACGACGACCCCACGGATGAACTCCAGCACCCCCTCGTTGGCGCGTTGCTCGGCCTCGTGCCAGCGCTCGAACTCGGGACCGTAGTTGCGCATGGTCAGGGCCTGCACGGACACCGCGACCGGCAGCAGGGCCAGACTCAGCAGCGCCAGCCGCCAATCGACGATCCCCAGCCAAACCAGGGCCGTCGACGGCACGACGATCGCCGATGCGAACTCGGGCAGATTGTGGGCGAGGATGCTGTCCATTGCCCGGACGTCGTCGACCAGGGTCTTTTTGAGGTCGCCGCTGGTGTGCCTGGCGAAGAACGCCCCAGGGACACGGGCGAGCTTCTCGCTCAGCCTCACCCGCAATTCGCGGACCACCCGGAACGCGAGCCCGTGCGAGAGGATGTAGCCCAGGCCCATCAGGACGAAGCGCAGGACCACGCCGCCAAAGGCCAACCCCGCCAGCCGGATCAGCCGCCCGGCCTCGGGGGAGGCTGTGAACACCTCCCTCGAGAGCGCGTAGATCACGAGGTGGGGGATCAACTCCAACACGGCCGCCAGCGAGACGAGGACGACGGCGGCGGCCGCCGTGGCCCTGTGGGGGCGCAGCACCTCGCGCAGAAAGGGAAGCATCGCTCCGGCCTGCTCGGTCATCAGGGGGCACAGACTGGGAGTGAGGGGCCGACATCCATGACGATGGTCATGACAGCATTCATGAAACTGAAAGTCATTTTCATGACGATGGAGCAGAATCGACCCCGGGTCAAGCCCAGAACCCAGTCACGACGGCCGCTACACTGCCACCCGATGGCACACACCTATCGGCTGTGCCTCTCGTCCCAGCTCCCCCTCCCGGCGGATCTGGCTTGGGCGCGAGTGAGCACCATGGACGGCGTCAACGCCGAACTCGGCCCGTGGCTGAAGATGACGGTCCCCGCCTACGCCCGCGAGCGCAGCTTGATGGACGCGCCCATCGGCGAGCTCTCGTTTCGAAGCTGGCTGCTCTTCGCCGGCGTCTTGCCCATCGACCGCCACAGCCTCGGCTTCGAGCTCATCGAAGCCGGCCACTTCGTGGAGAAGTCGAGCTCATGGTTGCACCCGCTGTGGCGCCACGAGCGGGTCGTGGAAGCGACTGCGACTGCGACCGGGGACGGGTGCCGACTCACCGACAAACTCGAGTTTTGTGCGCGCGTAGGTGTAGTCGGCCGGCTCGACTCGGCCCTCGTCCACCGGGTGTTTCGACATCGGCACCAGCGCTTGCTCCGGTGGGCGCAGCGACCGAGGGAGGCGTCCTGCCCCGTCACTCGAGGGGCATGAACTCGAGCGCGCGCAGGGGAAAGCTGCCGTGGGTCACGAAGGCCCACTCGCCCAGGGCGTCGGAGGTCCCCCGGTCGTAGTAGCGGACACCCGCGTAGACCCCGTTGCCGTAGACGACCCGCTCGGGCACGCCGGTCGGCGACTCGAGGTGGGCGGACCACTGCTCCCCGTCGCTGCTGGTGCTCACGCCGTCGAGGTAGGTGACCACGAAGCGCCCGTTGGTGAAGGTCACGCCGCCGTAGCCCTCGCCCGACAGACCGCAGGGGTCCCAGGCGTCGCCGTCGTCGCTGCGCAGGCACACGTCTGGACCCACGGCGACAAAGCGCCCGCCGTTGGAGGCCACCGACTCGAGCTGAGCACCGTCTTCACCAAAGTAGCTCGGGGCCCCGAAGCTCTGGCCGCCGTCGGTGCTGCGGTGCACATAGGCGAGCTTGGGGCTGTCGTATTCGTCTTGGTGCATCCCGACGAGCACAAAGATCCCAGCGTGTCCGGCGACCCCGAACACGGGCGTGCGGCCGTGGTGCTCCGGGTAGGGGCGGGTCCAACTCTGGCCACCGTCGTCGCTGCGCAGGATGTGGGCCTGGCTGCCGGCGGCGACAAACACCCCCTCGGAGAACCCGACCGCGAACAACTTCTGCTCATCGAGGGCCTCCATGCCACCGACCAGGTCCTCCTCCCACTCGAGGCCGTCGCCGCTGCGCATGATCATCGCGTTGCCGCTCCACTCGTTGCCGCCCCCACCCACGGCGATCGCTATCCCCTCGCCCACGGCCACGGCCCGGAGGATGTCCTCTTCCCCCTCCTCCGCCCGGGTGTCGACGACCCCCGAACCAATCATCTCGGTCCACTCGAGACCGTCGCTGGAGCGCGCCCGCCGGCCGCCGTCACCGACGGCGAGGAACACCCCCATGGGGCCGGGATCACCGGTCTCGGCGCTGTCGCCCTCGGCGTCGCTCTGGTCTCCCTGCGAGTCTCCCTCCGTCGTTTCGTCCTCGCCCTGCGAGTCTCCGCCCTGGGAATCGCCACCTTGGGAGCTCTCTTCGTCGCCTGAGTCTGCGCTGTCCGTGCCCGCGCCCTCGTCCTCGCCACCCGCGTCGTCGCAGCCGAGGGCCACGAGCCCGAGCGACAACGACAGCGACAGCGCGGAGGCTGCCCGCGATCCATCTCGCCCGAGCATCAACCGTAGAGCCTCGACATGGTGCCCGTGAGCCCGATCTCCACCGTGTCGCCGCCGGGGAAGGCCCCCGTCACGCTCTTGCGACCAAAGAAGTTCTGCTCGCCGCCCATAGCCTGGATGATCGAGGTCAGCAGCGGGTTGTAGGGCTGGCCGACCAGGCCCTCCGGGTACCAACCGCCGCCCTCGGGCAGGGGTCGGGGGCTGGTCTGTCCAAAGCGGAGGTAGCGGCCCGTGGCGAAGGGGGTGTTCTTCCCGGCCAGCATGACCACAGGGACCTGATCGTGGGTGTGTCCACCGGTCGCCAGCTCGCTGACCCAGAGGATGATCGTGTTGTCGAACACCGTGCCCCCCTCCTCGGGGATCGCCTTGAGGCGCTCGGCCATGGCCGCGACCTGCCCGGCGTGCGCGGCCCCGTGCGCCGTGACCACGCTGACCTTGTCCTGCTCGGCCCCGGGCGCCGACTGGTGGGCGAAGTCGTGGTGGAAGTCGCCCACCCCTCCGAGCACGGAGATCGGCGGGACGTCGGTCTGAAAGGTGACCACCCGGCTGATCCGGCACGACAGGGCCGCGGTGGCCATGTCGAGCATGGCCGGCATGCGGTAGTCGTACATCTCGGGGGTCCACTCCCAGCCCCCCTCCCAAGGCTCGAGCTGGGGCTCGCTGCACTCGAGGTTTTGGAGGATCTCGACCCGCTCTTCGAGATCGTTGATGAGCTCGCGATGAAGCTCGAGCTTGTTGCGGTCCTCGGTGGAGAGGCGGGGCAAGAGCTGCTCGTACTGCTCCGCGGCGCGCCGGAGCACGGTCGTGCGCTCGGCCGCGATCGGGTCCCCCTCCGTGTCCGGGAACAAGGTCGAGAACGCCGCCGCCGGGTCGACCACGTGCGGGATCTTCACGGCGTCGCCGTTGGGATCGAGGCCGTAGTTCATGTGGTGGAAGCTCCCGTCCCAGGGCCGGATCCCATACTCGAGGCAGGCCAGATCCGTGAGCCCCGAATCTTGGGCCCGGACGATCTTCTTGATGACCTGGTCGAAAGAGGGGGTCAGCGCGTGGCTCTTGACGTCGTCGTAGGTCTCGCGGGCGTAGTTCCCGGTCATCGCGTTCATCCAGCCCTTCGCGTGACCGTCGCCGTAGGGGTCGGCCATCGCGGTGTGGAAGGCGAGCCCATCGAGCACCACCATGTCGCTGCGGTGATCGTGCAGGGGGGCGAGCACCGGGCTGAACTCGTCGAGGCCCATGCCCCCGAGCTCGAACTCGAAGTCGACCAGGCCCGACTCGGGCGAGTTGGGCAGGCGCATCTTCCAGCTGTCGTAGTAGACGCCGTGTTCGTGAAAGAACACCACCAGGCGCAGCGGCGGCCCATCGTTGGGTCCGGCGTGGCTGCGCCCCTCGACGCTGGGCAGGAACAAGGACGCGCCCCCGACCCCGGCGGCCTGGAGGAACTGGCGGCGGCGCAGGGCCGCTGAAGGGGCCGACCCGGATGCCCGAAGCCCGGACGCCTGAAGCCCGGATGTCTGAAGCCCGGATGTCCGAAGCAGAGAACGGCGGAGTGAATCTCGTAGTTTGGTCATGGCAAAGCTCCTGTCTCGGCTCAGTTGGGGGCCGCCGCGCTGGCGAAGCGAGGGTTGGTGACGATGCGGATCATCAGCTCGGTGATCGAGTAGTCGACCTCGGCAAACTCGGCCTCGGTCTGGGCGAGGATCTCGGGGGTCTCGAGCACCCGGCCGCCCCCGTAGGCGAAGCGCAGCCACTTCTTGGATACGCAGCGGTGCACGTCGGGGCGGATCGCCAGCTGGCTCATCATCTCCGGGGCCCCGTCGAAGGTCGCGTCTTGGAAGTGACCCGAGGCGTCGATGGGGTTGCCCTGGTCCTGCTCGCGCCAGCGACCGAGGGTGTCGTAGTGCTCGAAGGCGAAGCCCACCGGGTTGATGACCGCGTGGCAGGCCTGACACTCGTCGGAGCCGGTCAGCGCCTCGTAGGCCTCGCGGTTGGTCTGACCGGGCGGGGCCTCGGGGATCATCATCGCCTCGGCCACGGCCGGCGGCGCACCCAGGGGCCAACACAGCACCTCTTGGAGGCCATAGACTCCGCGCAGCACCGGCGAGGGATTCAGAGGGTGGCCGTGGCCGGCCAAAAACGCGACTTGGGTCATGAAACCCGCGCGCTGCGAGGGGTCGAGCTCGACCTCCACCCAGGTGTCCGGGTCGACGGCCGGGAGCCCGTAGACCTCGGCCAAGCGATCGTTCACGTAGGTCCGGTTCGAGGTCAGGAGATCGCCGAGCGAACCTTGCTCGTCGAAGATCACGTGCTCCACGAAGCGCCGGGCCTCCTCCTTGCTGGCCTCGCGCAGGGCGTCGTCGAAGTTGTCCTCGGGCAACTTCGAGACCCGGTCCACACGCTCGAGGTCGAACCACTGCTCGTGAAAGTGGAGGAACGCGTCCTTGGCCCGATCGTCGTCGAGCATGCGCCGGGCCTGGTCCTCGATCTGTGTGGGCGTGGACAGGGCCCCATCGGCCGCGGCCACGAGCAGGGTCTCGTCGGGCATGGAGCTCCACAAAAAGTAGGACAGGCGCGACGCGAGCTCATAGCCGTCGATCGGGGCGAACTCCCCCGGAGCCGGCGGCTCGCCGTTCTCGGCCGGGAACTCGAGGCGATAGAGAAACTGGGGGCTCTGAAGAATCAGCGCGATCGTCAGCTCCGTGCCCGCCCGGTAGTCGGCGTCGCCGGGGGCCTCACGATAAAAGACCATCAGGTCGTCGCGCTCTCGCTCATCGAGGGGGCGCCTGAAGGCCCGGCGCCCAAAGCTGTCGACGAACTGTTGGGCACAGGCCTCGCCCTGCGCCGGGTCACAGCCGAGCAGCGCCGGCAGGTCCTCGGTCGCCAGCTTCGCGACCTGGCGGGCGATGTCGTCGTATCTCTCGATCAACAAGGTCGAGGGCACCAGGGCCTCTCCGTCGTTGTCGAAGCCCCCCGAGCTCGGGTCGGCGGGCAGCTCGAAGGTCGGCAACTCGATGCCTGGGAACAGGTCTCGCAGCGAGTTTTGATACTCGAAGTGGCTCAGGCGACGGGCCGGGAGCTTGGCGCCCGGGTCGATCGTTTCACCGGTCTCGCCGGTCTCTCCCTCGCCGGAGTCGCCAGAGTCGGCGTCATCGCTCCCCTCTTCCCCGACATCCTCGCCTCCATCCCCGCCCCCGCTGCCTCCGCAGGCCAGAGCGGTCCACGCGAGACAACAAGAGAGCGTCACACCCAAGCAATGCGTCCTCATTGCTCGACTCTAGGGTGCCCACGATGCGATCGGAAGCGTTCGTTTCGTGGCAGCGCCTACACCGACGACGCCAACCGGGCTCTCGACGCACCCGTAGAATTTATCCTGCGGTCCCACTGACACAGACGACAGCGAGGCGCGGCGGGCGGGGGATCAGGCCCGCCCTTGCGGCTCTCCCTCGTGTGCGTGCTCGAGCAGACGGATCCCTCCGTCCTCGAGGCAGACCAGGCCGGTGCGCAACAGGCCCCCGAGCGCCCGTTTGAACGCCTTTTTGCTCATCTTCAACACCGACTTGATCGCCGCGGGTGAGCTCTTGTCGTAGAGCGGAAGCTGGCCATCGTTCGCGCGCAGGGCCGCGAGCAGCACGTCCTTGTCCGTCGAGATCTTCGCGGCCAGACCCCGCGGCCGGGTGTGAATATCGAGCTTCCCGTCGTCCCGGACTTTGGCGATCGTGCCCTCGAGTCGAGCGCCGGGCCGGAGCGGCTCATAGATCTCGTCGTTGTAGACGAGTCCCTCCCAGCGACCGGCGACGATCACCCGCATCCCGAGCTCGTGGGCCTCGTAGACCATGACCTCGACCCCCTGCCCAACCTGGGCCTCGTGGACCTCCTCGTCGAGGAAGTCTCGGACCCGGGCGCTGCCCATGACCCGGCCGCGCCCATCCTCGCTGATCATCACGACGTGGCGCTGGCCGACCGACATGGGCACGACCTGCTCGTCGCGGGGCACAAACAGGTCCTTCTCCAGCCCCCAATCCATGAACACACCGTGGGCGCTCCTATCCACGACCTCGAGGAGGGCGAACTCGCCCGGTCGCGCCTTCGGGGTCTCGAGCGTCGCTACCGGGCGACCGGCTGCGTCCTCGTAGACGAACACCTCGAGCGCATCACCGACTGCGCAGCCCTCGGGTACGGATTTGCGCGGGAGCAGGATCGAGCCGTCGCCGAGGCGCATCCCAAACGCCGTCTCCTCGGAGACCGTGAGGGTGTGAAACGCACCGGGCTGAGTCATGGCAGCGCAACGCTAGTTGGGTTTGGCCCAGATCGCCAGGTCGTCGCCAGACACTCGCCAAGCTGTCACCAGGCGCTCCCCAAGCTGTCGTCAGACCATGTCCCCACAAACGGTTCAGCCCCGCTCGCTCAGCCACCGGGTCAGCTCCCGCCGAAGCTCGGCCCCGTTGGGCTCGTCGACCTCCTCGAGCAGCTTCAACCCGGCCCGCGCAGCCTCCAGCGCAGCGGCCTCGTCGTCGCTCACGAGCGCCTGGGCCCGGCGAAAGCGGGCCTCGGCCCGGGCGAAGGCCGACACCTCGGACATCTTCGCCATGGCCTCGAAGCGATCGAGGACCTCGAGCGCGACCCCATGTTTGCCCCGCGCCTGGGCGGCCCGAGCCAGGCCCAGCAGGTTCAGGGCGATGTCCGGGTGGTCGGGGGGCAACACCCGCTCGCGGATGGCCAGGGCGGCGCGCAGGGCCACCTCGCCCTCGCGGGGCCGCTCGAGTTCGACCAGCGCGCCCCCGAGGTCGGCCTGGGCTGCGGCAAAGGTCGGGTGGTCCGGGCCGAGCTCGCGCTCGAGACCCTCGACCACACGCTCGAGCTTGGCCAGGCCGGCCCCCCCCTGACCGAGCGCGATCTCCGAGACCCCCACCCCCTGGAGCGCCCCCAGCGTGTCCTCGTGCTCGGGGCCGAGGACCTCGAGGCGCAGCGTGTAGGCCCGGCGGTTGTAGTCGACCGCGCCCTCGAAATCGCGGAGCCGGAACAGGGTCCGGCCGAGGTTGCTCCACGAGTTGGCGAGCTTGGGGTCGCCCGGCTCGAGCTTGCGGGCCTGAAGCTCGAGCACACGCAGGTGTGTATCCCGGGCCTGCTCGAGCTTGCCCTGGAGGGTGTAGACCACCGCGAGGTTGTTGAGCGAGGTCGCCACGCTCGGATGCTCCGGGCCCAGGACGCTCTCGTTGATATCCAGGCTGCGCAGGAACTCGCGCTCGGCCAGGTCGTAGCGACCCAGGCTGAAGTGGGCGCTGGCCAAATTGTTGAGCGCAGATCCGACCGAGGGGTGGCCCTCGCCCAGCTCCCGACCCAGGGTCTCGACGACGACCTGAAACTCGCGTGCGGCCTCCTCGGGCTCCCCCGCGGCCCACAGGGTCGAACCCAGGCCTTTGCGGATCCGGATCTCGAGCAGCGAGTCTCGCTCGGCTGCGCCTGCGCCTGCCCCTGCCCCTGCCCTGTGGTCCCCGAGCCCCTCCGCCAGGTCCAGCGCGGCCTCGAGCTGTTCCCGGGCCTCCCCCAGTTCCCCCTGGCGCCACAGCGTGAGCCCGCGGAGGTACTGGAGCTCGACCCGGGCGCGGGAGCGCTGGTCTCCGCGCCGATCCAAGATCGCGTCGGCGATGCGGGCCCAATTAAAGGCCTCGTCGAAAGCCTCGAGCCGGTCGCCGCTGACCTGGACCAGGGCGATCGCGGCCTCGACCGCCGCCGCCTCGTCGCCCCCGGCCAGGGCCAAATAGAAGCCCTCGCGCAGGGTCTGTGCGGCCGCTTCGAAGCTGCCCTTTTCCATGTGGGCCATGCCCAGCTCGATCGCGGCCGCGGCCTGGATGGGCCGGTACTCGGTCAGCATCGCCCTTGAGTGAGCCTCGCGGGCGATCCCGAAGGCCCGATCGAAGTCGGCCGCGCCGCGCCGCGCCCGAGCCCGAGACAGCTCGCGCTGGATCGACTCGACCCGCTCGGCGACCTCCGGCTGGTAGGGCGCCGCGACCCGAGCCCGGAGCCCGACCCGGTCCGCGCAGCTCTCGATCGGCCGCAGCGTGGAGATCATCTCGTGCCCGTTCGCCACCACCTTGGCGTCGGGCTCGAGCAGGACCTCGACGACCGCGTCGAGCTCCCGCTTGCGATCTTCGAGGCAGTCCATGCGCAGGTCGAGGAGCTGCTCCGACTGTTCTCCCCGGACCCGCGTGGCCTCGCAGGCGTCCGTGTACATCGCCGCCCACTCGCGGGCGTAGGTGTCGATGCCGTCGACCAACTTGGGCGCGACCTGGGCCGCGAGCGGCTCCCCCGTGGCCCCAAAGGCCGCGATCACGGCCTCGCGGCGCTCTCCACTCCACACCGGGTCCAGGCGCGACTCCCCGGCTCTGCACACCTGCTCGACCCCGTGCGCCGCGCCCAGACCCCAGAGCCCAAAACCCACCGCGCCCACGGCCACAGACACGAGCGCGATCCAGCGCCGCCGCGCCCGAGGGTCACGATCGAGGATCGCCAGCAGGCGGGCCAGATCCGAGAACCGATCCTCCGGCGCCCGCTCCAGGCCCCGGCAGATCGCCCGTTGCAGCCCCACCGGCATGCGCCGACTCGAGGGCGAGCGCAGCTCTCGCTCTCGCACCGCCCGCCACAGGGCCATGGGCGTATCACCGGCGAACGGCCGCTGACCGTGGATCGCCTCCCACAGCGCGACACAAAACGAGAACTGATCGGTGCGTGCATCGGTGGTCCCGCCGTCGAACTGCTCCGGGGCCATGTACGCTGGCGTCCCCATGAGCGCGCCCGCGTGGGTGAGCTCCGCGTCGAACACGGAGCTCGCCCCCCGCCCCGTCGCCAGGGCGTCCGTCATCCGCTCGTGGATCCCGTGGCGCAGCGAGTGCTCTTGGAGGCGCTGGGCCGGGACCTCGTCCTGGGTCACGCTCGGCGCGTGGGAACCGATCGCGTAGGCGATGCCGAAGTCGAGGACCACCGCGCGCCCGTCTCGAGTCACGATCACGTTGTCGGGTTTGAAATCGCGGTGGACCAGGTCTTTGGCGTGGGCCGCCGCCAAGCCGTGCCCTGCCTGGCTGAAGATCGCGGTGATCTCCGACAGCTCCCGGGGCTGCGAGTCGAGCCACTCGTGCAGGGTCTGCCCTTCCACGAACTCCATGGCGATGTAGACCCGGTCCTCGAAGGTCCCCACGTCGTAGACCTGGATGACGTTGGGGTGGGAGACCCGGGCCAGGGCCTGGGCCTCGCGCAGGAGCCGGAGCCGGGTCCGTTCGTCGCGCTCGTGCTCGTCCCGGTGCAGGAGTTTGAGGGCGAGCTTGCGGTCGAGGTCCGGGTCGTAGGCCGCGTAGACCACCCCCATGCCTCCCGAACCGATCCGCTCGATCACCAGGTAACGCCCGATCCGCTCGGGCATCTCCTCGGGCTCCCGCCCCCGCGTGTCGAACTCGTCGTTGAAGGTCGCGGCGATGGTCTCGTCGCCCAGCGAGAGCAGCGAGAGCAGCGAGAGCATCGGGTGCGGTGTCTCCCCGACCATGGGGTCAGCTTGGATCTTGGCCGCAAGAACAACAAGCGCAGATTCGCGCATGCACGGCTCCCGGCGACCACGCACGCCGCAGATCCCATACTGAGGATACTCCGCGAGGACCCCCCCCCGGCCCCACCCGAGGCCACGCGACACCACGCGAGAATGCGCAAAACACACACATTGTGCGCAACCTCCATCGAGTCGCCTGTTTCGACCGCCCACCGCTCGTCCGCGGGCCCGACATCAGGGCCGAGACCGCGGGCCTCGGTACCATCCTTCGGCATGGTGCCGTCCTCCTCCGACCTCGACCGGCTCACCCAGCGCGTGGACCAGTGGTGCAGCGAGGGCAGAATCGTCGGTGCCGAGATCCTGATCCGACAAGCCGGAGAGGTCCTGGTCCACAGCGCCCACGGCTGGCGGAATCGGGAGCGCCGCCAGGCCCTGCGCACCGGCACCATCTACCGGGCCCGATCGATGGTCAAACCGATGGTCGCCACCTTGCTGCTCCAGCTCGCCGAAGCGGGGCGCGTGGACATCGACGAGCCCGTCGCCCGCTACCTCCCGAGCTGGGACAACCCGCGCTCTGCCCAGGTCCGCATCCGGGCGCTCCTCAGCCACACCGCCGGCTTCGAGCAGGGCACCTGGCCCCGCCCCTTCCAGGACTATCCCGATCTGCGCGCGCTCGTCGACGACATCGGCCGCGCCGGCCCCTCCCATCCGAACGACCCCAGCCACCGCTATTCGGACCTCGGCGGGGCGACCATCGGGGCCCTCGTGACCGAGCTCAGCGGCGTGCCCGTGGAGACCCTGCTCAGCCAGCGCATCTGCGAGCCCCTCGGCATGCGCGACACCTTTTTTCACTTCGACCCGGGCGCCCCCTGGATCGAGCGCATGGCCAGCACCTACCGCTGGCGCCCGGCCGAGCGCCGCTTCGATCGCTACTGGGACCCGAGCATGCCCGCCCGGGTCCCCTACTTTCGGGCCTCCGGGGGCATCCTGTGCACCGTCAGCGACTACGCCCGCTTCCTCGAGGCCTCCATGCACGAGGGCCGATACCCGGGCGGCCGCCTGTTCGAGGCCGAGACCCTGCACGGGGCCCTCCGGCTCGCAGACCAGGCCTACTACGCCGGGTTCTGGGCGCTCGCAGCCGGCGGCGCGACCCAGGGCCAAAACCCCATGCCGCCCACCCTCGGCCACGTCGGCACCGACGGCACCTGGTGCTTGGCCGTCCCCGAGCTCGACCTCGTCGCCCTCTACTTCACCCAATCGCGGGACCGAGACCTCAAGGCCAGCTTTGGCCTCCACCTGGGCGACCTCTTCGACCTCCCGGGCCCGACCTCGAGGACCAAGATCCCCCCCGCCCAAGCCATCGAAGAGGGTCTCGCCGCCGCCCCCCTCGAGCTCGGTCAACGCGGGCTCCACCGGGCCGTGCTCGGCTCCTACCGCCTCGAGCTCGCCAAATTCCCGATCGTGTTCAGCGACGATCGAGGCCGGATCTCGACCTGGCTCAAGGGCGACCAGGCCCACCTCGTGCCGATCGCCGGTCAGCCCCGCAGCTTCGCCCTCGGCTGGTACCGAAACGGCCGCCTCGCCGAGGTCTGGCGCGAGCGAGACCTGCGGGTGCGCTTCGTCCCCGGCGATGAGTCGCTGCCGGTTACGGGCGTCGAGATCCACCGGGGTGATATTTTGCTCACCAGCGGGCCGCGCCTGGCCGACGCGTAAATGAACTCGATCTCCGGGTTCTGCCCGCTGAAGCTCAGGGGCCGGCTGAGGCTCAACAGTCGGCCTCAGTCGACCTCGAAGGCACCTGACAAGCTTCAATGAGGCCGCCCCAAAACGGGGGCGGAAGGCCGAACCCCTCTCCTGTCTGCATCCCATCAATACGCTTCAATGAGGCCGCCCCAAAACGGGGGCGGAAGGCGAGCTCGGCTGAGAACGTCGCCAACTGTGGAGCTGGGCAGACCCTGATGACCGCGGTGCGCGAGGCTGATGACCCTTGTGTGATGTCGATGGGGACCGGATCGACCTGGGCTTAGCTGGCTACCACCAGCCCTGATCGCCGCGTGTGAGCCTGTGGAGTCGCTGGTCTGATCGTCGGGCTGGGACCTCCTCCCCTGCTCGTGCCCCGGTCCCTGCTCGCGCCCTGAGCCCGAGCCGCCTCCAGCCAGCTGAGGTCCATTCGCGTGAACTCTACGCGCTGAGCGACCCCAGCTGGTAGTATTTCGTCTCGTGGGAGGCCTAGGCAAAGAGCCGTCGCGGTCCGAGGATCCCGAGTTCACGGCCTTCCTGGGCGAGCTCGCCAAGGCGCCGGCGATCTCCCTGCCGCGAGACGGGCTGCGGCCTGGAAGCCTCATTGACGGTCACTACGAGGTGATTGAGCGCATCGGTCGAGGTGGAATGGGCACGGTCTATCTGGCCCACGACACGGAGCTCGAGAGACGCGTCGCCCTGAAGCTGCACCGCGCACACGCCAGCGACCGGGGCTACGAGCGCCTGCTACGCGAGGCCCAGTCCCTCGCTCGCTTGTCCCACCCCAACGTCGTCGCGGTGCACGGAGTCGGCACGACCCAGGGCCAGCTGTATATGGCGATGGAGTACATCGAGGGCAGCAACCTGCGTCGGTGGTGCCAACTCCATGGCGACGCGACCTGGCGCGAGCTGCTCGAGCTCTTTGTCGACGCGGGTCGGGGCCTGAGCGCCGCGCACGTGGCGGGCTTGGTCCATCGCGACTTCAAGCCGGACAACGTCCTCATCGGCGACGACGGCAGGGTCTGCGTCGCGGACTTCGGTCTGGCGCGATCGTCGAAGAGCGTCCCCGTGGACCCGGCCCCGCTCGAGGCTCCGCCCGCGACGCCCCAAATGGTCGACGGAGACGCCGAGATATTGACCCCATTCGGGGCGCTGGTCGGGACCCCGGCTTACATGGCGCCCGAGCAATACGCCCCTGGGCCCGTCGACGCCCAGGCAGATCAATACGCGTTTTGTGTCTGTCTGTGGGAGGCGCTCCAGGGCGCCCGGCCACTCTGGGCCGCGGTCGGCGTCATGGCAGGGGTTGAGCCGTCGGCACCCGGGAGTGGTGACGGCCCAGAGCCGGGGCGATCGATCCCGCGCTGGCTACACAGCGCGCTGCTGCGGGGCATGGACCGGGATCCGCGAGCCCGCCACCTCGACATGGACGCGCTCCTCGACGAGCTGACTCGCGACCGAGGGAGGCTGCGCCGACGTCTGATTGGTGGCGCGCTGGTGAGCGCGGCGATCTGCCTCCCGGTCCTCGCTGTGCACCTCCGCGCCGACGTTGTCGCCGTCCCGGCGCCCCAGTGCGTCGAGGCCCAACTCCTCGCCGAGGTGGGCTGGGGTCAGAGGAGCGAAGGCGCGATCTCTGACGCCTTCGCCTCGACCGGGCTCGCGTCAGCGGACACGATGTCCCGGCGGGTCAACGAGCGCCTCGGACACTATGCGCAGGCTTGGGCGAGTCAACGGAGGTCGCTGTGCGAGGCCCGACAGAGCGGACTCGTCAGCGAGGCGTCGCTCGAGGGCCGCGAGCGATGCCTCGATCGGTCGCTCGTCAGCTTCGGCGCCCTCGTCGAGATCCTCTCGACCGCGGACTCGGAGGTCGCGCTGCTCGCCGGGCGCGCGGTCTCGGGCTTACCCTCCCTCGAGGCCTGCGGTCATTGGACAGGCACCCCCGACGCGCTCACCCCCGACGCCATGGCGGTCACCGAGCGCCTCGATCAGGCGTTCCCGCTGTTGGACACCCGCCAGTTCGAGCTCGCCCTCGACCTCATCCAACCCGCGATCGCCACCGCCGACGAGCTCGGCAACGCCCCTATCCACGCCGAGCTTCGCTACACCTACGCGTTGATCTTGTCCAACATCGATCAGGCGCTGCTCCAAGGCGATGAGGCCCTTCAGGCCGCCGAGCGGGCGACCCGGGTCGCCATGACCACGAGCGCAGTCGCGCACCAGATAGCGAGCGCCGGGCTGCTGGGGCAGCTGCTCGCCAAGCGGGGTAACCATCACCGTGAGGCGGCGCTGCGCTGGCTCGCCCTCGCCGACGCGCTCCACGCTGCGGGCGGAGACGCTGACAGCGCGGCGAAGCTCGCGTCCATGAAGACCATTGCGTTCAACAATTTGGGGATGTGGCCACAGGCCCTCGCCGCAGCGCGAGAGGGGGTCGAGGCGGCGAGGCGCGGCGACCAGACCAACCGCCACACAAACTCGATCGCGCTCGACAACCTCGGGGTGGCGCAGGCCAAAGCAGGACACCACGCCGACGCCGTCGAGACCTTCGAGGCGAGCTACCAAACCCACGTCACCGAGTTCGGACCCTCGCACCCCGCGGTGAGCCGCCAATTGGCCAATCTCAGCGCCGCGCTGGCCAAGGCTGGGGACCTCGAGCGCGCGCAGGAGACCGGCGAGCGCGCGCTCGAGGTCCTCGAGCGCACCTATCGGCCCGACCATCCCACCGTCTTGGGCGCGCGCGGAAATTTTGGGGTCCTGCTGCTGAGGATCGGGCGCGTCGACGAAGGCCTCGCCCAGCTGACCTTCGTCCACCGGGCCACCGTCCGCGCGGCTGGGGAGGAGAGCCTCGGGGCGGCGACCTCCGCCGGCAACCTAGCGATCGCCCACGTCGGCGTGGGGCGACTCGAACGCGCTGAAGCGCTGGCGACCGAGTCCCGCCGAGTGCTCGAGCTCCTCGATGATTCACGCAGCCCCCGGGTGATCAACGCGTTGGCGATCGAGGGCCACATTCAGCGGGCGCGCGGCGACCTGGAGGCCTCTCGAGCGTCGCTGACAAGAGCAGTCGATCTCACGCGAGCGCTTCTCCCCGAGGGCTCAGCCGAAGGCGCAAATCCACGGACCGAGCTGGCGCTCACCGAGCTGGCGATGGGCGACCCGAGGGCGGCGCGAGCGTTGAGCGAGGAGAGCGTGGCGATCCTCGACGGGGCAGGCGGCGACCCCGAGCACCTCGCCGAGGCGCAATTCGTGCTCGCCCAGACCCTCCCCGATCGCCAAGCAAAACGCGCGCGCGCGCTCGCGGAGGCTGCCCGCGCGGCCTATGCCGACCTCGGACCGGGATACGCGAGCCAGGTCCAGGCGATCATGGCTTGGCAAAGCGCTCACGCAGCCGCGCCTTGACCCGCTCGAAGCGCTTGCGAGCGCTGGCGCTGGCCCGCCGCGCGTCGTCGTCATCGAGCGCCCCGGCCTGGCCCGATTGGATCTCGGCGATCTCCCGCCAGGACATCCGTCGATCGATCCGCAAGATGAGCAGCGCCTGATCCTCGGGCTCGAGCTGGGCCCGAATCCTCGCAAAACGGTCCTTGGACTCCGTCTTCAGGAACTGTTGGGTCGTCGAGCGCAGCCGATCTGCGAGCAGGCGCAGCTGCGGCGCGTCGGACAGAGGTACGACCGCGCCCCCGCGCCGTTGGGGGTCTCGGTATTGCCGCGCGAGCGCGTTTCGACTGAGGCCGTAGACCCAAGTCCGCATCGAGCAACGCCACTGAAAACTGGGCAGCCCGACCCACAGATCCTCACAAAAGATGGAGAAGGCCTCGGCCGCGTCATCCCAGCCGCGGGCGACCGCAGCGAGGTAGCCCAACAACTCGGGGCCGTAGCGCTCGAGGGTGAGGGTGGCGGCCACGCCCATCTCGCGGCGATCGTGCGCCGCCCTGATCTGCGCCTCGGCCTCGTTTGGTTCCACCCCGCTCACGCCTCTCCAGCCTATCGCCAACCTCCACTGGCCGCCAGCTCAGGTCCCCGTCTTCCGCCTGATGTATTGGCCCTTTTTGGGGTGCCCGCGAAAGACGTGGTGCCAAGTGTCGCCGCCGTCGTCGGAGGCCTCGTAGTCATCAAAGGCGATCGGGATCGTATAGCCCCCACCGACGTTGCGGTTCGACGCGCCGAAGTGGAGGTGGGCCGCGTTGGGTCCGAGCAGGGCGACGTACTCACCGAGGTTGAGGGTCTGCTGGTTCGCATTTGGCACGACGTAGAGCTTCCCATCGGAGGACGCGCCTCCGGACGCCTTCGAAGTCAACGAGGGGTCGTCCAAATGCCTGTAGGTGACAAATTCGTCGGGCCCGACCTCGACTTTGACGATGTATGGTTCACGCTGAACTGCGGGCGGCGGCGGGATCGGGAAGCCCGTCTTGTAGGAGACGACCGGACCCGCGGTCACGGAGTACACCGGGGCGAAGTCGGTGCCGTTTGGGTAGTCGTTGCTCTGGCTATTTTTCACGGAATGACCATTGTCCACGACAAAGTCGTAGCAAAACGATGATGCCCCATAGTGCGAGGAGTTTGGGGACAGATCATCCTGCCCCTGGACCACGATCCAGGTCTCCCCCTTTTTGAAAGGGAGCTGGACCGACTGGGCGACCCGGCCGATGATCAAGGGGTTGGAGAGGGTGCCCGCATCGTGTGCGCTGTTGCGATCTTTTGACACCGGGACGCTGTAGACCTCGTGCCGCTGGTAGGACCCGGCGAGCGTCTGCGGCAACGGCTTGGCCTTGGACACGGGCGCCTCGAAGGACAAGCCCGCGAGGAGGTCCTTCTCCCAGCCCACCAGACGCTTGCGGTTGGCGATGGTCGAGATCTCGTAGGGGGTCAGGGCGTCCACGAACACCGCGACGTCATCGACGACGCCGTACGCTTGCCAGTTGTGATTCGCGTCGGCCGTCCCGCTCGTGCGACGGCCGATGCGCAGCGTGCCCGTTGGCAGGCCCACCTTCGACGTGAGCTCGAAGTCGGACGCCGCCTTGTATAAGCGCTCATCGCCGACCTTGTAGACCGTGACGGGGTCGCGCTCGACCGCGTTGACGTAGAGGGTGAATTTGTTGGCCTTGCGCACGACCGCGATGTGCATCCACTGCCCCGCGACCGCGTCTGGCATCGGATACATCCGCCTCTTGCCGCCCACCTGAATGAAGAATACGGGCGCCTTGCGATCGCCCGCGGCCGAATTGTACTGGCCGACCGAGAAGACCCCCCCACCATTCTCCGCAAAGATCGGGCCCTCGTGGGCGTTGGGGTACTGGGGCATCCACCAGGTCATGAGGGTATGATCATTCGCAAAGAAGTCCGAGAACTCGATGTCGGTGTCGATGTGGCCCCGGTTGCCGAGGTAGACCGCCTTGTTGAGCTCGGGGACCGTCCCCATCTGTTTCACGTCGTTGTTCGCTGGCCCCTTGCTCGGCTGGGCCTTGGGGGCGGGGCGCCTCGGGCCCTTAGTCCCGCGTCCAGGCCCGGCGAGCGCGATGGCGGCGGGGAGCGCGAAGGCCGTGAGGGTGGCGATGAGGAGAGACGGGCGGAGGAAGCGGGAAGCCATGATTGGTAGAGTCGGCCGCCGCACGATGTGACTGGAAATCTCTGATTTTTCTCGGCCCGGGCTCTCAACCGACCGCGAGTCGCCCGCGCGCTCCCTTTGGATACGCTGGTCAGCGCCGGGCAGGCGGCTTCAATGAGGCCGCCCCCAAACGGGGGCGGAAGGCGCCCCCTCAGCCCGAGCCCGGTCCCGAGCTCGTGAGCTTCAATGAGGCCGCCCCCAAACGGGGGCGGAAGGGCGAGCTCGCGCTCGAGTTCGAGGACTTGCCGCCTCAGGCCCAGCTTCAATGAGGCCGCCCCCAAACGGGGGCGGAAGGTGGAAGAGCGTCCCGGGCACCGGGCTCACCGAGCCGCTTCAATGAGGCCGCCCCCAAACGGGGGCGGAAGGCTGTGGCGCTGGCTAATCGAGTTCGAGACGTTAACCCAGCTTCAATGAGGCCGCCCCCAAACGGGGGCGGAAGGTCGCGGTGTTTCGGGAACTCGCCAGGCTCAGCGATCGGCTTCAATGAGGCCGCCCCCAAACGGGGGCGGAAGGCTCAGCCAGAGCGGCGACGCAGTGACGACAGCGGGCTTCAATGAGGCCGCCCCCAAACGGGGGCGGAAGGCTGTGAGAGCAGATCTGTCCCGGGAAAAGTACAGAGAGCTTCAATGAGGCCGCCCCCAAACGGGGGCGGAAGGATGGTAATCACCCTTATGCATTGGTGACCACGTTATCTGCTTCAATGAGGCCACCCCCAAACGGGGGCGGAAGGCAGCACAACCACATTGCTCGCCCTCCGTTCAAAGACTTCCCGCTTCAATGAGGCCGCCCCCAAACGGGGGCGGAAGGAGCCGGACTCTGACAATAGCCCCCTCTGTCAGGATAGTTGCCACCTAAACCGGGCGCGGCCGTAGGGCCC
>CAYVJQ010000111.1:0-24336 GCA_964451725.1 uncultured Nannocystaceae bacterium
GCTGGGATTGGAGGCCTATCGCCGTACAAACCTCGTGGTTGGTGAGCAGATCGAGGGGGAGGAACAACGACGCGGCTCGAGTTCGAGCCGAGGTGTCGGAGCTTGTCTCTTTTGCTGCTACGATCCAACGAGATGACCGCTCGAAGGCGACTCGTAGGTGTCGTGTCGGCGCTGGCTGCAATGACGGCCTGCCTCGAACCCAACCCAAACCTCGATGGCGAGACCGACACCGGATCGGACGCGGGGACGGAGGCCGCGGGGACGGATACCGGAGACACCGACTCCGAGACGAGCTCGGTCGGGTCCAGCTCGGAGACCGGGAGTGAAGAGGCCTCGCCGCCTAGGATCCTGAGCTTTCGAGTGAACGGCAGCGCACAACCCGATACGGTCGAGGCCGCGGGATCCCTGTTGTTGAATGTCGAAGCGGGTGATTTGGACGGTGATCTCGACAGCGTCGAATTTAGAGTCGATGGTCAATCGATCGGATCGGTCGGCGGTGCGGGACCGGGGTTCCAACTCGAGTGGGTCGTCAGCGGCGCGGCGCTCAACGGAGTCCGTGTACTGGAGGTCATCGCCTACGATGGCGGAGGTCTGAGCAGTGCTCCTGTCCAGCTCAGCCTGACATTGGCGATGCCCGAAGGTGGCGTGGTCGCCGAAACATGGAACTACGACGGCGGACTGCTGGAGTCGGTCTATGATGTTGCCGTTTCCCCCGATGGAGACGAAGTGCTGCTGGTGGGGCAGACAATAGCGATGAACGTCAGTTCACAGCGAGTCGATCGTGTTGTGGGGGCGGTGTGGGGTAACAAAAATATCGCGGAGTCGGTTGCGGGATCTGGCGCGGAGTGGGCTGAAGGTGCATTCATCGTGGCTGGTTCCAATATTTCGAATCAGGCGATCGACAGCGCAGTGTTCGCGTTTGATTCTGGTGGCTCGATCGCCGACCTGTGGTCGGTCCATGCCGCCAAACCCGAGCTCGGTCTTCCGGAGGTGATCGACCTCAGCAATGGGATGGCGCGGGCGGAGGACGGTCGGATCTATGTGATTGGGACTTATGTCCCGACCTCGGGGCCCTTTGTCGATCAGCGCGCGAGCTACCTGATGGCGCTGACGGCGACCGGAGAACTCGACTGGCTGCGGTGGCCGACGGAGGACACTCTCAATTTCGAAGCGGCGCCCATCATCACGGAGATCGCCGTCTCGCCCAGCGGTGCCGAGTTGGCTGTGGTCGGGTATCGCCAGGAGGGGGATCAAGCTCTGTGGTTGACGCGGTGGACGCTCAATGGCGACCTACTCAGCGAGTACGTGGTCGATGGAGTGGATCCGACCCAGGGCCACGGGCTCGCCTACGCGGATTCCGAAGCGCTGGTGGTCACGGGAGGGCGCCGACAGGATCTCGAGCTCGAGTCGTGGGCGCGAATGCTCAACGCGGACAACGAGACCCTGTGGACGGTCGAGCCCGTGCACGCCGGGAGGGGAGTGACGGCGGGAGTCGCTGTCGATGCTTGGGGGCGAGTCGTGACCGTTTCGACCGAGGGTTGCGACGAGGACTTCCTCGATTGTGACCTCGCCGTCCGAAAGTACGCCCCAGACGGCTCTCCCATGTGGACCGTCGCTTGGACCGAAGAGACCTTCACGGGCCCGGTCCCGAACTTGCCTGGGTCGGACGCCTCCGTGGTGCTCGACCGCTTTGGTTATGTCTACGTCACGGGGATCGCGTACACAGCGGGTACAGGGACCGACTGGTGGGCCCGCAAGCTCCACCCCTGAGCTGGCTTCGACTACACTCCGGCGTCCGTGACGGCCGACCCCTCACCCGCGCGCGAGCGCACAGACGCAATCGTCGCGCTGCTCGGGCATCCCCGTCTGTGGGTGCTGTGCGCTGTGCTCGGGTTTCTCACCCACTTGCGCTCGCTCGGGATTGGTCTGCTCGCCGACGACGTGGGGCACCGGGGCTTCATTCTCGCCCAACTCGAGGGCGACTCGACGAGACCGTGGTGGGACATGTTCGTGCTCATCGGCGGGACGCCGGAAGAGCTCGAGAAGCTTCGCTTCCTCGGGCGTGTCCCGTGGTGGACGAGCACGCAGGTGCAGGTCTCCTTTTTTCGCCCCCTGACTGCGGCGAGCCACTACCTCGACTATTGGCTGTGGCCCGACAGCCCCTGGGCAATGCATCTTCACCAGTTGTGTTGGCACGGGGCAGCCTGCGCGTTGGCGTGGCTGTTTTTTAGGCGCGTGTGTCGAACCAAGAGCGCGGGGGGGGCCGCCGGGATCGCGTTCGCGTTGACCCATCTCCATCTCTCGGCGGTCGGTTGGCTGGCACATCGCAACGCCGTGCTGGTGCTGGTGTTCGGGCTCCTGTGTCTGTTGGCACACGATGCTTGGAGACGGTCCAAGTGGCGGCCAGGTGCGGTCTTGGGGCCATTGGGGCTGCTCGCGGCGCTCTTGTGTGGCGAGCTGGGGGTCGGGGTTCTCGGGGTGTTGGCCGCGTATGCGCTGACTTTGGATCCGGCCGCGCTGGCGAAGCGAGCAGCGTCTTTGTTGCCGTATTTTGCAGTGCTCATCTGCTGGCGGCTGGCCTATGACGCGATGGGCTATGGCGCCCTCAATTCGGGTGCTTACCTCGACCCGCTGCGGGAGCCCCAGGCCTGGCTGAGCGCCGCGCCCGGGCGTGTCCTCGAGCTGTGTGTGTATCTGTTTGGGCTCCCCGGGACGACGATCGTGAGCCTCCCTTGGCGGGCGGTCTCGGCGGCCGTGATCGTGGCCGTGATCGTGGGTCTGTGTTGGTCGAAGGGACGCAGGGAGCTGAGCTTCGTCGCGCTCGGCGTGGTGATGAGCTTGATCCTGCTGACGCCGAGCGTCGCCAACGAGCGTCTGCTGGTGCTCGCTTCGCTGCTCTCTTGTCTGGCGGTCGGGGAGGCGGTGGTCCACGGTCTCGAGCGGGGAGGAGCGCCCGCGTGGTCGAGTGTGGCGCTGCTCGTCGGGGTGTTTGGATTATTGTCCCCGATCGACGCCTGGCGTTTCGGCGCCGCGACGGTCGAGTTCTCGACTTCGAAGGCGAGCTTCCCCGCGGCGTCGACTTTGGACGACGCGCAGCTGCGGCGACAGTCGGTAGTCGTGCTCCATGCGCCGAATATGCTGGTTGCGAATCTGCTGCCCGCGTCTCGGGAGGCGCGGGGGCTTCAACGACCCAACTTCATGTGGCTCTTGCACGCGGAGGACGGGCCCCTCACGGTGCGTCGACTCGACGCCCGGACGCTGGAGCTCTACGACGCCGAAGGTTGGCTGCGGGGCGCCGACACGTCGCTGTTGCGGGGGCCCGGAGATCCCTTCGGGGTCGGGGATGTGGTCCAGACCCTCGACTTCAGGGTCGAGGTGGTCGAACTCGATCGGAGTGGGAAGCGGCCGGTCCGCATCGAGGTGCGCTACCGGGTCCCGGTCGGGGATCCGAGCATGGTGACGCTGATCTGGGGCACCGACGATTTTGTACGTTGGTCCGAGCGGGGGTAGGGCCGAGATCTGGGGTGTCGGCACGACCGCTGGGCGACTCGCGTGATTCGCGCAGGCCTCTAGCGTAGCTTCGCCGCCCTTCGTGGTGGCCGCTGAGTTGTCGGGCTGCGCTGGCCTGGTATACCTCCCGACCAAAGTAGGCCGCGATGGAAGACGAGAGCCACGACGATCACAAGGGGATGGACCCCGAACTCTACCGTATTCGCCACAGCCTCGCGCACGTGCTCGCGCAGGCCGTGCTGGAGATCCGACCGGGGACGACCCTGGGGTTCGGACCGGCGATCTCCGACGGCTTCTACTACGACTTCGTGCTCAGCGAGCCCCTGACCGAGGCGGACCTGCCCGCGCTCGAGAAGAAGATGAAGTTCATCATCAAGCGGGGGCAGAAGTTCGAGCGTGAAGAGCTCCCGGCCGAGGAGGCGTTTCGCTTCATCGCCGAGCAGATGAAGGAGCCCTACAAGCTCGAGTACGCCCGCGAGCTGGTCGAGAACAAGAAGCTCTCGGGGCTGACCTTCTACAGGAACGGACCCTTCGTCGACATGTGCGAGGGGCCGCACGTGGACAGCACGCGCAAGCTCCCGGCGGGCGGGTTCAAGCTGCGCAGCATCGGCGGGGCCTACTGGCGTGGAGACAGCGACAACGTCCAGATGACGCGGATCTACGCCTGGGCCTACAAGACGCCGGAGGAGCTCCTGGCCCGGGTCAAAGAGCACAAGTTGGCGATGGCCAACGACCACAAGAAGCTCGGTCGGACCCTCGATATTTTTCATATCGACGACGAGATCGGGAAGGGGCTGCCCCTGTGGCTGCCCAACGGCACGGTGCTCCGCGACGAGCTCGAGAAGCTCGCCCGCGAGCTCGAGTTCAAAGCCGGGTACGAGCGGGTGTCCACGCCCCACCTGGCGAAGGTCGGCCTCTACTACAAGACCGGGCACCTGCCTTATTACGCGGACGGGATGTACCCCTTCCTCGAGCTCAAGGAGACCCACGAGGGGCCCGATGGGGAGGTCGAGGAGGTCACGGAGACCTACGCCCTCAAGCCCATGAACTGCCCGCACCACCACAAGATCTTCGCCGCCCGGCCGCGCAGCTATCGCGACTTGCCGCTGCGCCTGGCGGAGTACGGGCAGTGCTACCGCTACGAGGACTCGGGCGCGCTCTCGGGTCTGCTGCGGGTGCGGGGGATGTGCATGAACGACGCGCACATCTACTGCACCGAAGACCAGATCGGCGAGGAGTTCAAGAAGGTCATGGACCTCCACAAGCAGGTCTATTCGATCTTGGGCATGGACAACTACTGGATGCGCCTGTCGACCTGGGACCCGGACGACCCCAAGGGCAAAGAGAAATACGTCGACATGCCCGAGGACTGGGAGCGCTCCCAGCAGCACATCCGTCAGGCCATGGACGAGGTCGGGATTCCCTACCGGGAGGTCAAGGGTGAGGCCGCGTTCTACGGGCCCAAGATCGACGTCCAGTTCCGCACGGTCACGGGCCGGGAGGAGACCGCGAGCACGAACCAGCTCGACTTCGCCGTGCCCGCGCGCATGGGCCTGGTCTACACGACCGCCGACGACCAGGAGCGGCATCCCTACGTGCTGCACCGGGCGCCCCTGGGCACCCACGAGCGCTTTGTGGCGTTCCTGATCGAGCACTACGGGGGCGCCTTCCCGACCTGGCTCGCGCCCGAGCAGGTCCGGATCTTGCCGGTCGCTGCGCCCTTCGCCGGCTACGCCGAGAAGCTGGTCGCGGCCCTGCGTGACGAGTATGTGCGGGCCAAGGCGGACCTCTCTCCCGATACCCTCAACAAGCGGATCCGCAACGCGCAGACCGGGAAGGTGCCCAACACCTTGGTGGTCGGCGAGCGCGAGGAGCTCAGCGAGTCGGTGACCCTGCGCTGCTACGGGAGCCGAGAGCAGACCACCATGCCCTTCGAGGAGTTTCGGGCCCGCCTGCGGGTGGCGATCGAGACCCGCGCGCAGAAGATCTGAACCTGTGCCCTCGGCCCCGAGTTGGGGCGAGGGCACAGATTGTCGATTGTCGCCGGTTCTCAGGAGGCGCTCGGCCGGCGCGCGGCCGGTTCAGGGAATCGAGAAGTCGAAGCTCAGGTCGACCCCGACCGGGGCCCCGGAATCGGGCGAGGGGAAGCGCCAGGCTTCGACCGACTCGGCGACACACTTGCGGACGAACTCGGAGTCGAGGGTCGCATCCTCGACCTCGACCTCGGCGACGCTCCCCTTGGCCGTGATCTCGAACTCGACCCGCAGCGCGCCGTCGAGTCCGAGCGCCGTCAGCTTCGCCTGGTCGTAACACGCCACCAGCTCGGTGTTGTGAGCCCGAAGTACACGCCGAACGATGTCGATATTGTAGGCACCTCCGACCTCGAGGTCGTGCTGCGAGACCTTCGATGCGAGTGTGGTCGGGGCCATCTGAGCGACCAGATTCTTGTTGAAGGAGGTCCCTGGGTCCGCGGATTGGACGGGCAGTTGGGCTGCGCTGTGACCGTCTGTGAGCACGGCCAAGGCCCGCTCGGCGTCCCCCGAGGGTCCCAGCTCGAGACCCTCCTGCCCGGGGTCGACCTCGAGGGGCCCGGTGTCGAGGGCAGGTTCGTCGTTGGACCCGTCCAAAGGAGGGAGAGGGATCTCCGAGATGCCTGTAGACTGGACGGGCTCCGGCTGGGCGTCGGCTTTGCTCGGTGTGCCCGAGTTGGAGTCCGTACAGGCGAGCGTGCACAGCAGGGCGGCCGTGGCCGCGAGGCAGCTGAGCCCGTGGACCCCGTGGACAGTGAACCGGTTCACTGTCCGACCTCCGCCTGCTCGCCCGCGGCCGGCTTGGGCCTCAGCGCGGGATCGAGGATCCCCAACAGGGGCTCGAGGGCGGCGCGCTGCTCTGCGCTGAGCTCCCGGCCTTCCTTCGAGGCGAACAAGATGTCTTGAAAGCCGGCTCGGGAGCGTTTTTGGTCTTGAAAGGTCTGGAGCACGAGCGGGCCCTCGGGCAGGAGTTTGCGCAGCTCGGGGTCGAGCGCGGCCTCGACCCCGGCGCGCGCCGAAGCTCGCTGCTCTCCAGTCTCGAGCGGTCGAACCCAGCGCCCGGCACCCCCGGCGTCACCTGTGGTCTGCAGGGCCACGGGCACGACCGGATCCCGGCCGACGTACCACAGCTCCATGAGCCGCGGGTCGGGGCCGAGCGTCGAACCGGCGGGAGCCTCGGGTTCGAGGTAGGGGTAGTAGGGGATGGGGGTGGCGAAGCTGATGCGCATGGTCTCGGCGACGACGGCCGCTGGCCCGGGAGCCGAGCCGTCTGCCAGGTCGGCGCTCGGCGGGTCGTAGCGCATGGCGACATAGAAGAAGCCCATGCGCACGTAGTGCTCGAGCCAGGCGTCGGCCTCCTCGGTCGCGATCAAGTCGTTGTCGGCGAGCCACTGGGCGAGGGCTCCGCTGTCGGTGGCCGAGAGTACGAAGGCGGTGAAGCTCCCGACCTTCTTGACCTCGAGTATTTGGACGCCACCCCCAGGGGCGCCGCCGAAGCCCGCCCCCTTCGATCCGCCGCGCCCGCGCGAAGGCGGGTTGAAGGGGAAGGCTGCCCGCAGCTTGGAGAAGGGTGTGGTCTCGACGGCGGCGACCGTGGGCCGGGTGGGGGTCGGGACCACGAAACCGAAGGGCTCGCTGGCCCGCTGGAAGGCGACCTCTCGAATGAAGTGCTGCTGTCCGGCCTCGGCGTCGTGGATCAGGAGCACCTTCTCGCGTGAGAGCGAGGGCTGCTGCTCCGGCGAGAGGGTCTTGGACCTAAAGAAGCCACCGCAGGCCTCGGCGATGTCGCTACCGACAAAAGTCAGCGTGAGCAGGGCGATCGCGGCGCCCGACGAACGGGCGAGCGTCCGCCAAGTCCGGGCCCGCGTCCATGTACGTGTGTGCGAGTCGGTGGGCATGGTCCCAGTCTAGCAGCGCGCTCGGGCCGTCGAAGGGGTCAGTCCCAGCCTTCGCGCACCCGCTTGGCCCACTCCTCGATGTTCTCGATCGTGGTTTCGGCCTCGACCCCCGAGCCGCACAGAGACTGGGCGGCGACTTTGAGCTCGGCCTTGGCCCTGCGGATGCGGCTGCGCACCGTCCCGACCGGCATGTCCATGACCACCCCGATTTCGCGGGCCTCGAGCTGCTCCCAAAAATAGAGCTCGAGCACGACCTGGGAGTCGAAGGGGATCCGCCGTAGGGCCTCGAGCAGGCGCTTTTGGTCCCGGTGGTGGGCGAGGGCGGTGCTCGGTCCGGCGCCCAGATCGACCAGGGAGGCGCTCTCGAAGGCCACGCTGCCGAATCGACGCTGCTCTCGAAACCAGTCGCGGAGCACGTTGTGGGCGACGGCGAACATCCAGGTCCGAAAGCCGGCGTCCTCGCGGAAGCGGACGATCCCCTCGACGCAGCCGATGAAGGTGCGCTGGAGGAGATCGTCGGCCTCGGCCTCGCTCGAGACCTTGTTGCGAAAGAAGCGACGCAGGGCTCGGAAATGGCGATCGACGAGCGCGCCGCCGGCCTCCCGATCTCCCTCACGCCATCGTTGCAAGAGCGCGCGATCGTCCTCGGCCGACACCCGCACATGATAGCGGCTGCGGCTGCTCAGCCTCCGGTGCAGTTCCCCCGCTTGACCGTGATCTTGGGCCAGCGGTTGCCCTCGAAGATGTCGATGGAGTTGATGAGCGTCCCGCGGGTGGTGTTGGGCATGACCAGGCCGGGGTGACTCCGACCGGCGGCGAGGGGGCCGTGTTCGGCGGGGCACTCGATGGTCCTCCCGTTGCTGTCGACCTCACAAAACTTGAGCGCGATGGCCACCCGGGCGTGGTTGACGAGCTCGACGGTGTCGCCGGGGCAGGCCTCGATCTCGCTCTTGTCGGCGATCAGGTCGTTGTCGATTTCGGTGATCGTGATGATGTGGTTGTTCATTGTTCGACTCACAGTGGGGCGTAGGAGATTGAATCTCGCGGTGCGCGCGGCCGAGCTCAGCCTCGGGGGCCGGGCTCGGTCTCGGGGGCGGGATGGGTCTCGATCCAGGCCTCGAGTTCGGCGGTCGGCTCGCTCCACTCCGGCCCCAGATCCAGGTAGATGGCGCGGGCTTGGAGGGCGCGGCTCGAGGCGAGGGCCTCGGCTCCCCGCCCCCACTCGGCCTGGGCGCTGAGCCACAGGGTTTCGGCGAGTTCGGGAGAGTGGCCGCTGAGCTCGAAGAGGGTCAGGGCCCGGGCCAGGGCGTCCCCAGCTCGGTCCGGGCGCGCGAGGCCGAGCTCGGCCGCGCCGAGGGCCTTGAGGGGGTAGGCGAGGTCCGGGTGTGTGGCCCCGAGCTTGCGCTCGAGCACGGCCAGGGCGGGCCCGAGCAGCTGGTGTGCGCGCCGGTGTTCGCC
Source organism: uncultured Nannocystaceae bacterium (assembly GCA_964451725.1). Taxonomy (GTDB): domain Bacteria; phylum Myxococcota_A; class Polyangia; order Nannocystales; family Nannocystaceae; genus Plesiocystis. The sequence goes on from CAYVJQ010000111.1 coordinate 8,897, forward strand.
GAGCGCGACGAGGGCCTCGGCGAGGTTGCTGTCGGCGAGCGCGCTGTCGACCGAGTCGGCGGTTTCAAAGTGGGCGTGGATCGCCAATACCCGCTCGAAGGCCTCGGCCGCGTCGGCGTAGCGGCGCTCTCGAAAGGCCACGGTGCCGACCGCCGAGAGCAGGTCTGCGCGCTCTCGATCGAGGGGCCCGAGGGCGACCGGTGCGAGGGCCCGGGCTCGCTCGCTGTGTTCGCGCGCTGCGGAGAGGTCTCCCCGCGCGTCGGCGAGCGCGGTCAGGGCGAGCTCGGCCCGCAGCACGCCCCGCCCTCGGGGACCTTGCTCTTCGACGAGCCGGGCGCGGGCCCGGGTGAGCGAGTTCAGGGACGCCTCGAAGTCACCGGCGTCGAGTTGGGTCAGGCCCTCGTCGAGAGCGGCGATACCCGCTCTGGCCAGGCGCTGCGGGGTGCCCCCCGGTCCCGGTTCCGCGCGCAGTACCAACTCCAGGTTGCGGGCGAGAGCAAAGGCCTCGAGGCTCCCCGCCGTGTTCCCCCTGCGCGCACGCAGGTTGGCCAGATCGCGCAGCCCCGCGGCCCGCTCCCAGGCGGCGAGTCTGCCCAGGGCGGCGAAGCCTATGTCGGCCTCGAGCAGGAGCGCCTCACCGGCCTCGAGTTCGCCCCCCAGTCCAAGCAGGATGCCGCGTTCAGCCGACAGCCGGGCCTGTTGACGCGGCGCCCGCTGGAGATTCTCCACGATGCTCGCGCGGCGCTCGAGGGCCCAGCCCGCCCGATCGAGATCCAGGTCGAGATCCCGGGCGACGGCCACGAGCCCCGTCCAAGCGTCGGCCTCGAGCTCGGGATCCCCGCTGTCTCGGGCCAGATCCAAGGCTCGGCCCAGAGCCAGGCGAGCCGGTCTCGCCTCGCCCCGCTGGAGGTGCAGGCGAGCTCGGACGCGGGCGGCCTCACCCTCGAGCTGCGCCCATTTCAGGGCCTGAGCCCGGGCCTCGACCCAAGTGGCAAGATCGAGGCGCTCACTCAGCGAGACCGTCTCGGCGTCGCCGTGCTCCGCGATCACCAAAGTCTGGCGCAGGCTGTGGACCTCGAGGGCGATCGCCGTCGGCGGTGACTGGGACCGACCCTCGCCCACGCTCGCCTCGAGGCAGAGCTCCGGTGCGCGCAGGGCTTCGAGCCAGGGCCCGAGCGCGCCCGGGTTCGGGGTCTCGCGCTCGAGGTGAGCGACGAGAGCCGCGAGCCCGTCGAGGCGGCGCTCGAGGCAGGCCATGCGTCGGTCGTGGACTCGGGGGGACCGGACCTGATCGATCAGGGAGTCCCGGCAGCTGGTCCGGGCGGCCCGGCGCCAGCGCTCGACCCAGAGATCGATGGTCTCCGAGACCCCGGGGGCGCCCGCGAGCTCGAGGCGCTCGCGCAGGGCATCTCGACGGCCCCCCTCCCAGTAGATCAGTGCCCCTCCATCCACGGCCGCGCAGGGTTCGATGTGGGTCGGGTCGGGTCGCAGCCCAAAACCGAGCGCGCCCGCCAGACCGGCGCTGACGAGCGCCGCGGGGATCCACCAGCGTCGGCGTCGGGGCGCGAGCGTGTCCAAGAGCGCACGCATGTCGGGGAAGCGGTCCTCGGGGGCCTGGGACAGACCGCGCTGGAGCACGCTGTGGACCCGGCGCGACATGCCCTTTGGCCGCGTCGCCAAACCCCGTTCAGAGGGGAGGGCGAGCCCCGTAGGTCGCTCGGGTTGCTCGGGTTGCTCGGGGCGGGCGCCCGACAGGGCCTCCCAGACCGCGACACAAAACGCGTACTGGTCGGCCCGCGCGTCCAGCCCCTGGACTCCCCGGCGCTGCTCGGGGGCCGCGTAGGCCACGGTCCCCGCGAAGCTGCCGGCGAGCCCGCTGGTGTCTTCGCCGTCTGTGGGCGTGGTCCTGTCGGCGTCGCGGGAGGCGAGGCTCCGGGTCGCGCAGACCAACCCGAAATCGATCAAGCGCACCCGCCCGTCGGCCCCGAGCAGGACGTTCGCCGGTTTGAGGTCGAGGTGGACCAGCCCAGCTTCGTGGAGCGCGGCCAGGCCCTCGCCGGCCTCGAGCCACCACCCGAGCCGGGCCCTCGGGCCCTCGTCCCGGCCGCCGCCCACGCACTCCCGCAGGGTCTTCCCGACCACGAGCTCCATGGCGATCCAGACCTGCCCATCCTGCTCACCCACGTCGTAGACGGCGACCACGTTCGGGTGGTTGATCTTGGCGAGGCTCCGCGCTTCTTGGAACAGTCGGCGCGACCCGGTGGTCGTCCGTCGGCGCAGGAACTTCAACGCCACAGATCGCTCGAGCTCCTCGTCGTAGGCGGCCCAGACCGTGCCCTGGCCGCCCGCTCCGAGTTGCTTCTCGATTCGAAAACGGCCGATGCGTACAGGTGGAAGCTCGATATCAAAGAGATTGGAGAACAGGCGCCTGCGGGCCATGGCGTCGTCCAGCGTCCCCATCTCGATCGCGGACGGCATCGCTTCGCTGAGCGTCGTCGTGTTGCCTAGAAACTCTGCCTTCATCGCCGACTCGACAGTGATCGCGGTCCCCGAGGCGATCAAAAAATCTGCATGAGTCTACGAATTTCGGGTGCAGCGGACAATTCACCTGTTCACGGCAGAGCGCACAACCAGCGAGGCCGCGCCTTGAACGAAGTGTTCGGCGCGGCCCCGTCATCGGGCCCAGGGCAGGCTGCGGGTCCGGCTCGAGGCCGATTTTGCAACCTCTGTGGGCTCAGTCTTCGGCGCTCGAGTCCTTCGGGTGTTCGCCACCGGGTTTGTCCTGTGCCTCCGGAGCCGGGTCGTCTTGTCCAGTGGCGACCTTGGCCTCGGCCGTGGCCGGGGTCGAGAGGCGGACCGGTTGGGGGCCCTCACAGGTCTTCTTGCCGACCTTGCAGCCCCGTACTTTCAGGTCGCGCAAGATGCCCTCGAGGTCGCTGTTGTGGGCGCTCTCGAGTCCGGCCTCGCCGCCCAGCTGGACGACCACGCGCCACTCGTCGGTGACGAAGAGCACGGCTGTGTAGAACTTCTGCTCCTCTGTCCCCGGGGGTTGGTAGCGGAAGTCGAAGCGGGCCCCGGCGACCCCGTTGGCCGACTCGACCGCGGTCTGGCGGACGAGCTCGTAGCCGCGGGCGCCCAGCTTCTTGACCAGGTCGTCCGACCACAGGGGCAGCTTGCCGCCCTTGAAGTTGGGGAAGGTGGTGATGTTCAGGCCGACGTTGTCCGGGGCCTTCATGCGCAGCTCGCTGTCCCCGCTCCAGTCGCTCGAGTTGACCTCGATGAACCCCGGCGGCGGGTTTTTGAGCTTGAAGCTCGAGCAGCCGGTGAGCAAGGCGAAGCTCAGACCGAGGCCGAGGCCCGTGAGAACACAGGCCCGTGAGAACACAGAGCGGAGTCGGGGCTTGGAGGTCGTCATCGAAGCGAGGTGTGTGGCGGGAGGGCAGGAAGGCTGGCTGGGGAGAGCGGAGCTGAAGTTCGAGGGAATCATGGCCTCACCTCCACTCCGTGGCGTCGACGCCGAGCTCGTCGACCCAGCGGAAGGGATCGTTGCTGGTCGGGATCGCATTTTGTGGCCCGCGCTCGCTCAGGGTCACCGTCAGGGTCGAGAACGAGATCAGGTCACCGAGCTGGCGCATGCGGCCGAGGGCGACCTCGAGCTCCATGGTCACCTGGTCCAGGGCCGCGCGGACGTGCAGGGCCTCCTCGACGGTCTTGGCTTTGCCCAGCAGTTGGAGCAGCTGAGACTGGGTCTCACGCAAGACCTTGATGCGTGACTCGAGGTCGACGTACTCGGCGGTCACGTCTTGGGCCTGGAGCGACTGGGCGAGCACGACGCCCAGCTTGGCGAGCTCCTTCATGACCGGCTTGAGTTTGGCCGCGGGGATGCGCAGGACGACTTGATTGGCCGAGCGCATGTGGACCCAGCCGCCGTAGCGATCGGGCACGGTCTCCACGGCCGAGACCGCGGTCTCGAGGTTGTAGACGCTGATCTGCAGGCCGGCGACGTAGATGATCTCTCGGCCGTGCGGTTTGGACTGTTCGTCGCCCTCGGCGAGCGTGGGCTCCTCACCTTCGGTGTCGTCGGCGCTGAGTTCGAACCCGGGAGAGGGGTCGTCGTTCCTCGCTGCACGCCGTTTTTGCTTCGACTCCTCCCGTGCCGAGGTAGCCGAGAACAGCGACGTGTCCGACCCCGACATGGGGGCTTGGACCATCTCGCCACGGGCCAGATCGTCTTCGAACTCGTAGCTGGCGGACTCGGTGATGTCCATCATCTCGGCGGGGGGCAGCATGGCCTGTTCGTCGTAGCCAGAGTCGGGCGCGACGGCGTAGCCCCCGGACTCGGACTTCATGCATCCCACGGTCGCGCTCAGGGTCAGCAACAGCGCGGGCAGCCACAGGCCGAAGACGAGGCGCCGCGCTCGGGGGCGAAGGTGCGTGCGGGGAGGGGAGTGAGCGGTGTCGAAGTGCATGTTGTCTCGGTCGGAAAGCTGGGACCCGATGAGTCCGGTCGTCGGCGCTCGGTCAACGTGGGCGTTCAGGTGCCGCTTACGGCTCAGCGGTACTCGGTGCCCTCGACACCCAGGGTGTCGGTCCACGGAAAGGGGTCGTTGCTGCTGGGCAGGGTCTCGGGACCCCGGGGCAGAAAGTAAACGGTGAGGGTTGAAAACGCGATCGATTTGGCCATCTCTCGCATATGGGTACGGGCCAACTCGAGCTCGAGGGTGATGCCATCGAGGGCGCGTCGGATCTGGAGGGCCTGCTCGACCGTCTTGGCCCGATCCAAGAGCGCCTGGAGCTGGATCTGCATCTGCTCGAGCACGCGGATCCGGGACTCGAGATCCGTGTAGGCGGCGGTCACGTCCTCGGCCAACAGGTTGCGGGCCAAGACCACGCCCAGCTCGGCGATCAGATCCATGGCCTCGTCGAGATGCTCGGCGGGGATCCGCAGGATCACCATGTCGTCCCGGCGCGCGTGCAGCCAGCCACCGAGGCGGTCGGGCAGGGCCTCGGCCGTCGCCACGGCGTCGGCCGTCGCGTAGACCTCGACATACATCTCGGCGGTGTAGATGACCTGGCGCGCGACCTTCGAGAGGGGGGGGGCGGGTTGTTCAGGGCTGTCGGGGGGCGGGACCGAGTCCTCGCTCATCTCCATCGTCAGGCCAGTGTCGTCTTTGGTGCTGACCGGGCTGGGGGGGGAGGCCTTCGTCGCCCGTTTTTGACGCCGGTTGGCGCCGCGATCACGGCTTGCGAGTCCACGCCCGAGTGACACCGTCTCGACGGCGATGTCATCCGTCTCGGCCATGTCTTCATCGTAGTCGTAGCTCGGGGATGGATGCGCGATGCCCCCCGCGTCGTACCCGTTCATGGCGCTGGGATCTTCGGTGTAGCTCTCGGCGTAGCTCGTGTTTTTTGCTGCGCAGGCGGTCAGGGCAGCCGTCAGGAGGACGAGGAAAGCCCACGCCCAAACTGGTGATCGGAGTCGGATTCGGTCGGACATCGGAACGCGAAGGCCCAACGCCGGGCGGGCGCCGTAGCTCTCACCGGCGACGATAACCCGTCACAGCTGCCCGCGGTGGGCAATTCCAGCGCTTCGCGCAGTCGTGTCCGGCCGTTCGCCGCTTGCGCTCCAGCGAAGCCGGCGGGTATGGCTGTGCCCATGTCCCAGTCCGCCCGCGCGCCCCTGGCCCTGGTCTTGGTTCCAGCTCTCGCGCTGGGGGCCCCCGCCTGTGCCTCCGATCACCAAGCGGACACGGTCTGGGCTCAGCCCGCGGGCCACGACCCCTCGGTCGTCCCTGCGGTGAGCGACGGTGGGCCCACTGTCGACGCGCCGCCCAGCGAGAGCGTCGCGGGTTCTTCTGGGGTCGACGACAAGTACATCGAGGCCGCTCAAAAGCTCACCGAGATGGCCCGGGTCCAGACCCACGCCTGGGACCGTCTGGCCTATATGTCCGACACTTTCGGCCACCGCCTCTCGGGTTCGCAGAGCCTCGAGGACACCATCGACTGGAGCCTCGAGCGCATGCGCGAGGACGGCCTGGTCGAGGTCCGGCGCGAGAAGGTCATGGTCCCGCACTGGGTCCGCGGCCACGAGGAGGCACAGATCCTCTCGCCCCGGCCGCGGGAGCTCGAGGTCCTCGGTCTCGGTATGACCGTGGGCACACCGCGCAGGGGGATCACGGCCGAGGTCGCCGTGGTCCACAGCCTCGACGAGATCGACGCCCGGGGCGAAGACCTGCGCGGGAAGATCGTGGTCATCAACCAGGCCATGCCCGCCTACGACCAGGGCAACCACGACTCGCACTACGGGACCACGGTGCAGATCCGGGCTCACGGGGCCTCCCGGGCGGCGAAGTACGGGGCCAAGGCCGTGCTCACCCGCTCGGTCACGGCCAACAGCCTCCGCACTCTGCACACCGGGACCCTGCTCTACGCCGACGATCAACCCCAGATCCCCGCGGCCGCGATCGCCCCCGAGGACGCCGAGTGGTTCGCCCGCGTGGTCGCCCGCGGTGAGACTCCCAAGGTCCGTCTCAAACTCGGCGCCAAGCTGCTCCCCGATGCGCAGAGCGCCAACGCCATCGCCGAACTCCGCGGCCGAGAGCTGCCCGACGAGATCGTGGTCATCGGCGGGCACATCGACTCTTGGGACGTGGGGGATGGCAGCACCGACGACGGCTCGGGCTGCGTGATGGCCATGGAGGCCGCGCGTATGCTCTTGGATCTGGGCCTGGTCCCGCGGCGGACCATCCGGGTGGTCCTGTGGACCAACGAAGAGAACGGGCTGCGCGGGGGCAAGGCCTACTTCGACGCCCACCACGGAGAACTGCACGCCGCCGGCATCGAGTCCGACGCCGGGGCCGGAGACCCCTGGGGTTTCGGCGTCGGCCAAAACCAGGCTCAGCTCGACGCCCTGCTGCCCTATGCGCCCTTGTTCGAGGATCTCGGGGCGCACAACTTCAAGCTTGGAGGAGGCGGGGCGGACCTCTCTCCCCTGACCGCCGCGGGCATGCTCGGCCTGGGTCTGCGCCCGGACACGAGCCACTACTTCGACCTTCACCACAGCCAGGCCGACACCATCGACAAGGTCGACCCGGAGGCCCTCCAGCGCAACGCCGCCGCGATCGCGCTCATGGCCTTCATCCTCGCCGAGCGCGAGCTGCCCGGGCCCCTGATCCCCCTCGCCGCGCCGGACCCCGATTCCCCGGAGGCCGGCTGACGTGGCCAAGCTCTACTTTCGCCACGGGACCATGGACAGCGCCAAGTCGCTGAATCTGCTCGCCGTCGCCCACAACTACCGCCAGCAGGGCAAACGTGTCGCCCTGCTCAAGCCCGACCTCGACGATCGCTTCGGGGGCGGAGTCATCGCCTCGCGAGCCGGCCTCGAGAAGCCGGCCGATCTGCTCTTGGGCCCGGACAGCCAGCTCGATCCCGACTTCTTCGAGGGCCTCGACTGCGTGCTCGTCGACGAGGCCCAGTTCCTCGCGCCGCGGATCATCGAGCAGCTGCGCGTGCTGACCCGGACCCACAACGTGCCGGTGATCTGCTACGGCCTGCGGACCGACTTTCGGACCGCCCTGTTTCCGGCCTCGGCGCGCCTGTTCGAGCTCGCCGACTCCATCGAAGAGATCAAGGTCACCTGCCAGTACTGCAACCGCAAGGCGATCTTCAACATGCGCCTGGCCAACGGGGAGCCGGTCGGCGAGGGGGCGCAGATTCAGATCGGGGCCAACGAGAGCTACGCCCCGGTCTGTCACGCCTGCTACGAGCAGCGGCTCCCAGGGGTGATCTGCCCCGAGCCCCCAGGATCTCCAACAAACTGAGGGCGCCTGGGCGTGCTCGCTTCTGGCCGGCTCGCTTCTGGCCGGCTCGCTTCAGCCGGCTCGCTTCAGCCCCCGATGGTCTGCGCCGCCCGCACGCGCAGCAGGTCGCAGCGCTCGCTGAAGTCGGCCAAGGCGACATCGAAGGTGGCCGGAGGCAGCTGCTCCGGGTCGGCGTCGTAGGCCGCCTCGACCGTCGCCCGGATCTGCCCGTCCCAGTCGTCGACGAGGGCCTCGACGACCTCGGCCGAGAACGGCCCGTCGAGGAGCGCGCCGACTCCCGCCTCGTACTCGGCGTCGAACTGCGCCCACCCGCGCATCAGCGGGTCGCAGGCCGGGGGCATCTGCAAGAGGGAGCTCTGGCTGGACCCGGGGTGGGGGACGCAGGGCAGGTCGAGGGCGTTCCACTCGTCGACCACCTGCACGAAGCGGTCGAGCCCCGTGCCCTCGTACATGGGGTTGTGGACCACAAATGCGTTGTCCAGATCCCAGGGGATCACCCACACCCGGTCGGTCTCGACCTCCTCGTAGAAATAGAAGTTGTGATTTCCGCAGCCTCCGTTGCTGCAATAGAAGTGGAACATTCCGTCGTCGGCGCGGATCGTTCGGTCGACGGCGATCGTGCGCATGGTGGTGTCGACATCCATCCACTGCCCAATCACCTCGGCCCGGTCGGCTCCATTGGCCCCGTCCTGGCTCATGACCGCGGTGCCGAAGTCGAGCAGTTTTTGGACCGAGGGATCCTCGTCTTTGTTTGTGCGCAGGGCGTCGAGCAGAGCGGCCTCGGTAGCCGGAGCCTGGAGCGATCCTGCGGTCGGCCAGACTTCTTTGTAGAGGTTGCCCTCTCCGTCCGCGAACCGGCTGCGCGTGAACCGGCCGTCGATGTACTCGAGGTTCAAAAATACGCCCGCGAGCTCACCGTTGATCAGCAGGCGCGCGTGCACGGCTCGGGGCGCGGCCACACCCATCTGCCGGTAGAGCCAGTAGCCCAGGCGCTCACGCATCATGGACGGGTCGAGGTTCATGGCGTGGAAGAGCAGCTTCTTGACCCCAAAGAAGCGCCCCTCGGGATCGGCCCAATTGAAGCTCACCTTCATGCCCAGCTTGGGACAGGTCTTGGCCCCGCCGACCGCGAAGGGATCCTCGTCGCTGGCCGCTTCGGTGCAGCCCACCCAGGCGCCCAGGCTGCCCTTGTAGCGGACCCCCACGCCGTAGTCCTGGCCCTCGAAGCGCAGCACGCCCGGGACGTACTGCTCGGCCGCCGGATCGGCGTCGAGGAAGGCGAGGTCGGCCTCGTCGATGATCAGCTCGTAGGTGCGAAACTGGTCTTGGTCATAGAGGAAGGCCGCCTCGTCGTTTGGCTCGGGGTCGATGAGGCCGGTGTCTCCAGTCTCGGACTCCCCGGCGTCGGACTCTCCAGTCTCGGATTCCCCGGACTCTCCATCTTGGCCTTCAGGGGCAGGGCCGCCTCCACAGGCGGTCAGCGACAGCCACGCCCCACATAGGATCGTGAGCGTGCTCGCTCGAGGGGGCGACGACGACGGGAACGAGCGCGAGACTGTGAGCATCGATGGACTCGAACCTAGCAGCCCGGGACTGCATCCGCAGCCCAGCGAGGGTATCCGGTATGGGTATCAGCTGCGGCTGGGGACTTGCACGGTGCGGTCCTCCTCCACACACCACGCGGTCAGGGGTCCGCCGTAGACGCAGCCCGAGTCCAGGCCCAAGGTCCGGGGCCCGCGATAGTGGCCGCGCCGCGCCCAGTGCCCGTGCACGACCAGGGCCTCGCCTGTGTAGAAGCTGTCCCAGGCCCGGTGCGGTGGGGGACAGTCTTCGGGCAGGCGATCGAAGCGGCTGCGCGCGCCGTCGGCCGTACAGCAGCGGACCCGAGTCGCAAACGCGACCTCGTCGCTGGTCAGCCAGGCCTCATCGTGTTCACCCGGACCCAGCCGGGCTGCGATCGCGGGCAGGTCGAGCCAGCGTGGATCCAGGCCCGCGTGGACCAGCCACAGATCCCGCCAGCCGCGGCCTTCCCCCGGCAGGGTGGCCAGCGCGGGCAGGGCCCGGAGCTCGGCGAGCAGGGCATCGGCGTCGGGGGCCGCGAACAGGGCGTCGAGGGTGTCGTGTTTTCGCGGCCAGTGACCAGCGTGGGCCTGGAGTGCGTAGACCTCGTGGTTGCCGATCACCCCGCGTCCACCCAGGGAGGACCACAGGCGCAGCGTCGCCAGCGAGTCGGGGCCACGGTTGATCAGGTCGCCGGCGGCCCACAGCTCATCGCGGCTCGGGTCGAAGCGGACCGTCTCGAGCAGGTCCTCCAGTTCCCGAGCGCAGCCTTGCACATCACCGACGATCCAGCGCACCGCCCCAGTTTAGCAGGCTGAGCCGCAAGTGACCGTCACGCGGCGACGAGTCGGTTTCAGGGTCTGGGGAGGCGCGCTGTGGAGCGAGAGAGCGCGCTCCGACGAGACCCAGGACGATGCGCGGAGCATATCGACCACGCTCGGCTTCAACGAGGGTGGGGGGAGCGGCCGGGACGACCACAACCACGCGGACAACTGCGCGGTGACGAGGCTCGCCAGAGAAGATCCCCTGGACGGCCGCTGCAGCATGAGCGCGACGCCCAGGCGATGGATTCGGTGGCTGCTCAACAGCAGACTTCGGCGGCGACCGGCCTCGGCCGGTCTTCTCCACCTCCGTGATAGCTTCCGTTGGTGCTCGACCTCGCCGCATGGGCCTTCCTGGTCCTGGCTCTCGCTCTCGCGGTCGTCCACCGAGAGACGTTGGCCTCACTCTGGTTCGAGACCGAAGACCCCCGAGCCATCGCGCGATTCCGCATCCTCTTCGCTGCGGTCTTGGCGGGATACCTCCTCTCTCTGGCGCCCCTGGCCGGGTACCTGTTCTCCAACGCCGGTATTCACACCGGAGCAGAAGCAAAAGCCAGATGGGGCCGAATGGCACCCTGGTCACCGCTGTACTATTGGGATTCACCCATTTTTGTACGAGTGTACTTGGGGTCCCTGTTCGCGTGTGTGTGCGCGCTGGGGCTCGGCCTGTGCACAAGGGTCGCCAGCTGGGCGAGCCTGTTCCTGCTCTTGGGCCTGACCGCCCGAAACAGCTACCACCACGGTGGCGAACAAGCATTTACTTGCTTTTTGTTCTGCCTGTGTTTCGCCCGAAGTGGGGAGGTCTACTCCATAGATGCCTGGATCCGCCAGAGATGGCGCCCGCGGGTGGTAGAGACGATCCCCAGTTGGCCACGATATCTGATGTGGCTACAGATGGTACCATTCTGGTTTGCCAACGGACTCTCAAAACACGGCCCGATGTGGCGAAGAGGAGACACATTCTACTACCTGGCAAACAACCCATCCTACCAGCGTATCGATATGTATAGAGTGTCGGAGTTGCTGACACCGGCGGGCATGAGGCTGATGACGTGGGCTGCCCATCTCTGCGAGCTGCTGTTCCCGTTGGTCATCATTGGGTGCTTTCTCGAGCGGGCCAAACCAGTTGCGCTGGTCTCTCCTCGGCGCAGGTGGGTCTCCCGCATATTGATCGTCTGCATTGGTGCCAGCATTTTCGCCATGACCTGGGCCCGCTGGCCGAGCCACCCAGGGTTGTCGGATTGGCTCGCGCTGTCCTATGGGGCGGCTTTCATCATGGCCCCGATGCTCATGAGAATCGCTGTGCGGGCCCCTGTCTGGATCCGAGAGGTTCCCACATATCGGACCGTTTGGATCATCATCCTGACTCTGTTTTCGGCCCAACTGTTCTTTGTACTTCGAATCGGTTGGTTCACAGGCGTGGCCCTTTGTACGGTCATCCTCTTGGTCCGGGCAGGTGCAGGTTTTCAACCAGGCGGTGAGCCGAAAATTTGTCGGTCGACTTCATACGGACGGAAAGTGGCTGTCATCGTGCTGTCCGTGACGCATATTCTCAGCGTAGCGGTCGTCCTTCTTCCCCACAGGCGTTCGAGTCCAACATGGCGAGAACAGGTCGAACTACCCGCCCGTGTTTGGGTTCGAAATGTGAATGGAGCGCAGGTTTGGCGGATGGCAGCGAGTGGCGCACCGACCAAGGCCACCACGTTGGAACTCGTCATTGTGAGTGCGGATGGGGCAGAGCAAAGTGTCGGTGATGGTATCCTCGAGAAGCCCGCCGCGGCGTTCACCAAACGTCGAAAGCTCGCCTCCCGAATCGCCGGTAGGGCGCACCTGCGGCAGGCCCACGCTCGATGGGTTTGCGAGGGGCGAGGGTTGTCTGCGCCGGCACAGATTGTATTTTATCAATATGTGAAGGCGATACCGACGCCCCAGCGCCTGGCCGCATTCGGTGCCGAGGATGCAAGACGTTGGATGCTCGACACTGAGCACCGGCGGACCCTCGATACCATATCTTGCCCGCTGGAGCGTTGAATCGCGGCGGTGGACCGCCACACTTACTTCCGACTCCAATGCATTCTGGTCACGGATATTCTGAAGGGGGGGCTCAGAGTTGTCCAGGTTTCCAGTCTTTTGGTCGCGTTTCGTCCATAGCATTGGCGACGGGTTCTGTGGTGGACTAAGCTGGCTGTATGACGCTGTGGCATAGCGTGGGCCTGTGATTGGGGCTCTCGCTCGACCCAATTCCATTCGACTCCACCCGGGGAAGTCGTACCATGAAGCCGGTGATTACGGCGGTGGTGTTGATGTTCGTACTGACCAGCTGCGGATCAGACGACGGTCGTGACGAAGGCCTCGACTCGAGTCGACTCGAGTCGACTCGACGCGGCGATGGTGACGGCAGACGTGGCAGATATTCCTCTCGAGTGCGAAGATGATGAGGTCCGAGTTTACGCAGGTTTTCCGCCACCGGGTGACGCGAGGCCTGTCGCGGAGGGGTGCTACCTGCACTGCGAAGACAGCCCTTGCCCGGAGGGGCTCTCGTGCATTGAGGCGTGGCACAACCCATGTACTGACCGGGTGTGTCAGGACTGCGCGGAGCTCATCCAAGTTTGGGATTGAGCCTCTCTCCATATCCCCGAATGTGGCCTCGTTGTTAGGGTTCTGGCGCCTGAACTTCCTTGTTGTTGAGGTGCTGCATCATCTGGTGTCGATGGGCCTCGCCGCTCTCCATTACGGCATCGTCGAGCACCTCGGCGAGGTCTCCGAGTACTTCACCCCTGGCAGATCCGACTCTCGGCCGAGGATGCGCGCCACGATGGGGGCCTTCGCCCTCCCGGATCTATCCAGCTCGTGGGCATCGCAGATCGCCTCGAGCCCGTCCGGGCTGGAGAGGGGCTCGAGGGCGTCCTCGAACCCGAGCGACCGACTCCTGGAGGTCGCGCAGCTCGAACCTCGCTGGCGCTCCCGGGTTCGGACTCGAGCGCCCCTGGCCAGCTGCGTTACTCCCGCACACGCCCCCCTTGCGCCCCCGCTCCATCGCGCTTACGCTGCCACGTCGGCCACGTCCCGACAGCCGAGCAAGCTCCATTCTGGGGGTGCTTTGGTATTCGACGTGGGTACGGAAGACGAAGGCTGCGTGTCGCGGGTCCAACGCCGCGTTACCAACGATGGAAAAAACACAGCTGCCAACGACAGCAATTACGGCCGTATGGCCGTTGCCGCCTAATAAGCGACACGACTGTGTGTGAGGCGCTCTAGTAGCACTCAGTCGTCATCACAGGAGCTAGCGACCCGGGGGCCCCGGCCGGGTCGTGAAACCAAGGGGATCGCCGCCAAGAGGGCCCGCTGGTGGGCATGCGGGGTGGCTAAATCCAAGTTCGCCAGCTACGCACGTAGATGTCCCGTTAGAAGGCTCGCGGACCCGGGTTCGACTCCCGGCGCCTCCACTAGGTAAGTGCCTGATTTATCAGGCACTTTTTTTGCTACGTAGCAACTGGCGTAGCAGCCAGATTTCGCCAGGATCCACCGCGCCAACTCCGAGTAGTTGGACGGTGGGACCGGGCGAAAGCTGGCGACCGCGTTAGAACGCGTGGACCACGGGATCGTGGTGTAGAGGTCGAAGGCCGCGCGCGTCGAGCCGCCCGTGTGGGTCACCGGCAGGAGGTGCTCGCGCTGGGCGCCGTCGGCCTGCGCCAGCGAGATGAAGGTGCGGCGGGTGTCGTGGAAGCGACGGTGGGGGATCCCGACCAGCTCGAGGTCGCGTCGAAAGCGCTTGCCTATCTGGTTCTTGGTGCGGATCGTCCCCGCCTTCCGGTGTCGGTGCGCGCCATTCCCGCCACGAGAGCAGGGGCTGGGGACGATGTGATCGTCGGGAGTGGGTACCCAGCCGACCGCGTCCTCGAAGCCCTGGGCGCGCCAGCCCGCGAGCACCAACTCGAGCAGCGGGTGGACCGGAACCTCGCGCGGAATGTCGGTCTTGGTCGTGTTTTTGTAGCTGTGGGCGACGAGCAACTTCGACGCGGGCGAAGCATCCTGCCAGTGGCGCCAGCACGTGCCCGCGATCTCACCCAGGCGAAGACCGGTGAAGAAGCTGATCATGTAGAGCACACGCCGATCGGGCGGCAACGCAGGGTCGCTGATGATGCGGATGATCTCATCGCGGGTGTAGATCGCCGAAGCCCGCCATTCGGGATCTTTGTCGCCAGAACGGCCGAGATGTTTGCGATGAACATCGCAAGGGTTGTGCTCTACGATCTCCTCATCGATGAGCTCACTAAACACGCTGCGCAGCGTGCTGTGAACGTTGCGGATCGTCCGTGGTGCTTTGTCCTGTTCGATGAGCGCAGCGAGTAGCTCTTTGACGTGGGCTTTGGTGATACCCGTGACGGGGAGTTCACCAAAGCGCGGAAGGATGTGAAGGCGAAGGTGGCGGGCCTCCTCGGCGTGGTTGCGGATGCCCTGCTTCTTCCGCGAGCAAGTCCAGCGCTCGGCGTACTCGTTGAGGGTTGGGACCTCGTCGGAGGTACTCGAGTCGGTGCGCGTGGCGATAGCGAACTCGATCTTGCCGAGGGCACTGTTGGCGGCGCGCTCTTGGCCCCTGCGGTAGGGTGAACGCCGAGCGATCCGCTTCCCCGTCGGTCCGGCGTAGGACCACCACAGGAAGGGCGAATCCTTGCGTGGATAGACGGAGCCCATGGCGAGAGTCTAACGCACACCAATGCGGGCAAGTTCCCGCGCGACGACTTCGTCCTCGTTGGGGAGGAGGTCGCCAGCCAGGAAGGCGTGGATCTCGGAGGTCTTGATCAAGATCTTCTGGCCTGCCCGGAGTTCGGTCAAAGCGCCGGCCTTGACCCACTCTCGGATGGTCGCCGGAGTGACACGCGCGAGGTCGGCGGCTTCGTCCGTCGTGAGATATTCGTGCGTCGCCGACGTGACCGGGAGGGTGCGCCGTATCTCTGCGAGTAGATCTCTCTTGAGTTCGAAGAGCTCCTCGCGGATCAGAGACCGGACGGTGTCCTCAAAGTTCATCCCGAGCGCCGATCTGGTCGATGCATGAGAGGGCTGTGTGGCGCCAGAGACGACGTCCACAGGTGACCTGCCTGTGAACCGGACTCTCTCTCTGGTGCAGCTGGCTGGCACATCGCGGATCAAACTTGGAATGAACGCCAGGCCTCGGGGATCACCCGGCCACCGTCCAGGCGGTACTCCGGTCCACCGTCGGACATCTCGAGCGTCTCGA
>CAYVJQ010000112.1:0-6315 GCA_964451725.1 uncultured Nannocystaceae bacterium
GGTTCCGGGTCGGGCTCCAGTTCCGGTGCCGCTGACTCCTCGCCTCCCGGCGGCCGAGCCCCGAGCCGGGCGGCCTGACCCAAACCAAAAATCCCCGCAGCTCCAGCCGGGCCACCGCTTCTTCCAAAGCGGCGGCCCGGCTGGAGCTGCGGGGCCGAGGGGCGATGGAACCGCCACCTCTGCAGCGTCGAGCGCTACTGCGGATTGATGCAGGAGATCGAGGTGTCGATGCGGAAGTTGGAGCCACTGTCACAGCGCTCGGCATGGAACACGTCGAGGTCGTAGAAGCTGCCCGGGGTCAGCCCGAGCTCATCCAAGAGAATGGTCCCGGCGACCGCTCCGTGCAGGCCACCCAGGTCGAGGGCGAGCTCGCCATCGACGTACACCCAGACGTCGTCGTCACCCGTGTAGCTGAACTCCTGGCCCGGCTCGTACTGGAACTCCATATGGATCTCGGTCGTGAACGAGCCGTTCCAGTCGGGGAAGGTCTCGCCCGCAAAATTGGGCGTCACGTTGTTGCCGAAGCCCAGGTCGGTCAGCGGGTAGAACATGTCGCTGGCGAAGGTGTACACACCCGAGTCGGGCACCTCCTCGACCAGCTCGATCTCGCCGTCGAACTCGAGGTTCACGCCCTCGGTCGTGTTGTACCAAGGCATGAAACTCGCCTCGCTGTTGATCTGCGGGTTCGAGCCGGTCCAGCCCGGCGGCGGCGGCGGCGGGTTTGGGTTGTAGATCGGCTTGAGATCGTCACCCAGCGCGTTCAAGACCAGGCCTGGGCGTGCGCCGCTCCCGGACATGTTGCAGCCGAAGTCGGGCTGGAGCGGCTCGAAGTCGCGGTAGATCGGAAAGATGGTGGTCCCACACGGATCCCCGCCGTCGTCGGACTCGCCGTCGTCGGACTCGCCGTCAGAGTCGGACTCACCGTCAGAGTCGGACTCACCGTCAGAGTCGGACTCGCCGTCAGAGTCGGACTCGCCGTCAGAGCCCGACTCGCCGTCAGAGCCCGATTCGCCGTCAGAGCCCGACTCGCCGTCAGAGCCCGATTCGCCGTCAGAGCCCGACTCGCCGTCAGAGCCCGACTCGCCGACCTCGTCCCCGCTCGAGTCGTCTCCGCTGTCCTGGGTCTCGGTCCCGATGGTCTCGGCGATCCCGCTGTCCTCGTCGCCGGAGTCGTCGCCACATCCAAAAACAAGGAGCGGCGCCGCAGCGACGAGCAAGGTTCGAAGCGCGCGCGCATGATTAAGGTGGGTGTGCCGAATCGTAGTCATTTGAAGTTCAGAGCCTCGGCCCACGCTACCACCGTAATCTGGCGCCCTGCCCGAGCGCGGGCTGGGGTGCATGGGCCTGGACCGGACACCCTGCGCCAGCTCCATTGTTCACCCCTTATTGATTTGGGGACCCTGATCTTAAGCCGACAACCCTTGGGTGATACCCCTCGTGCGGTCTCGACGCGATTCGCCGCTAGCAGTCCGTGGTGAAACCCATCGGGTCGGGTCGGTTTTTCCGGCGAGGGCGAGGCGCTGAAACGCCGCTGTACCGGGCGTACTGCAAGTTTCGGCAACGCGGCCCTCGGCGGAAGGGCCAAGCGAGGCGTCGTGAGGGGTTTTGCCGCGGGCTGCTAGGGTGTTAAAGACAGACAGCGCCGACTCGTGGAGTCGGCGCTGTCTAGCCTGCACAATCCCGGCGCTCAGCCGGTGCTCAATCCCCGAACAGAGGGCCGTCTTCATCGAGCTGGAAGTTCCAGAGGATCCGCTCCCAGTCGCTGTTGATGCCGCTGCGGTCGTCGCCGTAGGGGTAGTCGATATGGGCGATGAAGATGACGTCACCCACGGGGAACATGAAGCGCCGGATCTCGCGCTCGGGGTAGCCCGTCTCCGAGTCCAGGGTGTGGACCAAGATCTCGATACCTCGGCGGTTGGGCTTGGAGAGGTACTCGTCGAAGTACTGGATCTCGTCGACCTCGAAGCCTGCCTCCCGATATTGGGTGGTGTAGCTGGTGACGGCCCGCTCGTTGATGAGCATGTTCTCCTTCGAGGCCACGAAGATCGTCATCTCGGCGCCAGCGCTGCTGTCGTCCTCCTCCTCCTCGGACTCCCAGTCCTCCTCGTCGTCGCTGTCGGCGAAGGGGCTGCTGCAGTTGATGACCGGGACCCAGCTCTTCTCGGGACCGTCGGGGCTGTGCCCAGCCTCACCGCAGTCCTTGTAGACGTAGAGCACGTCGGGGGTGTGGAACATGATCCCCAGGCCAGGGATCGAGACGACCTTGCCCTCCTCTGCGGCGGTCCCCGAGGTCGGCTTTTCGACCCAACGCAGGCGCGTGGATTTGCCCTTTTTGCCGCCGTTCTTCTTGCAGGCACTCAGCGACACGACTGAGCTGAGGAACAGGGCGGAGAGCAGGATCCGGGAGAACTTGGCCTTGAACATGAGATATGGGGCCGCCCGGGTTGAGGCGCGGCGGCGGAACTTTAGCAAACCTTGTGTCCGCCGATGGTTTTTCCGATGCCCAGGCCGGAGGCCTGTGCAGACACCTCGCCTGGGCCGCTGTTCGAGCTGCGCCTGATCAGTCCGAGCGCGCGAGCAAGCTGGGGGCGTAGTCCGCGGGCGCGCACAGACCCAGGAGCTCCAGAGTGGTCGCCGCCAAGTTGGCGAGCCCCGGGGACATCGGTGCGTCTGGGTCACTGCGCAGCGGTGCATCTGGGTCGGTGCGCAGCGCAGGCCCCCCGGCGCGCTCACGTGGGTCGTAGATCGCCAGCGGGACGGGGTTGAGGCTGTGCGAGGTCCGGGGTCGCCGAGCCTCGCCCTCCCCGTCGAACATCTGATCTGCGTTGCCGTGGTCGGCGGTGACGATCAACACCCCGCGACGGCGCCGGGTCTCGGCGACCAGCCGCGCCAGGCACAGGTCGACGACCTCGACGGCCAAAATAGTCGATCGCAGATCTCCCGTGTGCCCGACCATGTCGCCGTTGGCATAGTTGAGGCGCACGAAGTCCGGACCCGGCCGAGCCTGGTCGAGCTCGGCGAGCAACCGATCGGTGACCTCGGCGGCCATCATCCACGGGCGCTCGTCCACGGGCGCGAGCTCGGAGTGGACCTCCATGTAACGCTCGAGCTCGGGCGCGAAGGGCTCGCTCCGGTTGCCGTTCCAAAAGTAGGTCACGTGCCCGTACTTGTGGGTCTCGGCGATCGCCCACTGGGTCCGGCCGGCGGCCGCGAGGCGCTCGCCCATGCTCCCCCGGATCACCGGCGGGTCGACCAGGAAGCGGGTCGGCAGGGCGAGGTCCCCGTCGTACTGCATCATGCCCGCATAGCGGATCCGGGCGGGCACGCGGCCGCGCTCGAAGGGGGTGAAGGGGGCGTCGGCGGGGGCCTCGAAGGCGCGGGTGATCTCGAGCGCCCGGTCGCCCCGAAAGTTGAACAGCAGCACCGAGTCGCCATCGCAGATCGGGCCGACCGGGTCGCCGAGGCCGGCCTGGTCCGCGATCACGAAGCTCGGGAGGTACTGGTCGTCGACCCCCTGCTCCTGGCCAGGCCCAGCCCCGGCCCCGGCCCCAGATCCAGACCCAGACCCAGTCCCGAGTTGCTCGTCACTCTCGGCGTAGAGGGTCTCGACGGCCTGGCGCGCCGAGCCGAACTTTCGACCCTCGCCGTGCACGTGCAGATTCCAGCCCCGAGCGACCATGCTCCAGTCGGCCTCGTAGCGATCCATGGTCACCGCCATGCGCCCGCCGCCGCTGGCGATGCAGTAGTCCCGACCCGGCTCGGCGCCGATCTCGGCCAGGGTCGCCTCGAGCCTATCGATATAGGCGAGGGCCGAGCGCCCGGGGACGTCGCGGCCATCGGTGAGGATGTGGACGCGGACCTTGGCGACCCCCTCGCGCGCGGCCTGGTGGAGCAGGGCCAGCAGGTGGTCGATATGCGCGTGGATGTTGCCGTCGGAGAGCAGACCGATGAAGTGCAGGGCGGGCCCCGAGCCCAACCCCGACCCGACCGACCCGACCAGGGGCTCGATCAACCACCGCCAGGTCTCGCCCTCGTAGAGCGCCCCGCTGGCCAGCGACTGCTCGACCAGAGCCGCGCCCTGCTCGAACACACGCCCGGCCCCGATCGCGTTGTGACCGACCTCGCTGTTGCCCATGTCCCTGTCGCTGGGCATGCCCACGGCGGTCCCGTGAGCGCGCAAGACCGCGGCCGAGGGCAGGCCGCGCAGCCAGTCCAAGGTCGGCGTCCGGGCCAGGGCCACGGCGTCGCCCGGATCGGGGACGCCGGCGAGCGCAGACCGGCTCAGACCGATCCCGTCCATGACGACGAAGATCACCGGACCCTCGGGGGCCCGGCGAAAGGGGTGCGCGCGGAGGCCAGACTCGGTCATCGCTCGGGCTTGTTCGTCTCGGGCTTGTTCGTCTCGGGCTTGTTCGTCTCGGGCTGGGGGGCCACCGCCGATACGCGCCCCACAGGTGTCCTCAGCTCAGGCTCGTGAGCCGCTCGAGCTCGGTCTGGGGCAGCTTCACGTGGGGCAGCCCGCGGTAGAGGCTGCCGACGTCGCGCTGGGGACCGCCCGCGTTGTGGGGCTCGTGGGGGATGTCGTCGGACGAGGTCGGCGGCTTCACGAAGCCCGCGTCGAGGGCGATCATCAGCCGCCCGGTGCAGGTGCAGGGGTTCTCGCGATCGACGTGGTAGCAGCGCGGCGCCAGGTAGTCCTCGACCCGCTTGCGGGCGCGGGTCAGGCGGACCCGGTAGGCGCTCTCTTTGATACCGAGCATCTCGGCGGCCTCGGCCGGCGACAGGCCCACGAGGTCCGTGAGCACGAACGAGAGCCTCACACCCGGTGGCAGGCAGCCGAGCACGGAGGTCAGGCAGGTGCGCTTGAGCTCCCAGAACATGAGGTGGACCTTGGCCGGGTCGTCGCCCATGCCGACGTTGGTCAGGTCGATGGGCCGGGTGATGTCGGAGCGCAGGATGCCGTCGAGAGACTCGAAGCTGTGCTCCGAGCGCCGGCCCAGGCTCTCCTCCATCGTCCGGGCCATCATGCCCAACACGGTGCGCGCGGGATCGCCGTCGTTGAGCAGCTTGTTCTCGTCGAGCTTGGTGATCCGCTGCGCGAGCTCCTCGGTGTAGCGCGCGGCATCCGTGCGATCCCCGCACATCTGGTACGCGAACGCATAGAGGTTGGGGATCTCGAGGGCGAGCAGCTCGCGGACGGTCTCGGGGCGACTCATGCGAAGCGCAGATTATCACGCCGAGACTTCGGGCGCGGAGAAGTCCGACGCGCGGCCGTCGAGGGACTCTAGAGTTTGCGCTCGACCCCGTCCCAAAACTTCGCCTGCATGGTCTGCGCGCCGCTGAGGCCGTCGAGATGGTTGATCTCTCGCATCCCTGTCGGGCTCGTGACGTTGATTTCCGTCAGGTAGTCGCCGATCACATCGATACCGGCGAAAAAATGACCGCGCTCGCGCAACCAGGGGCCGACCTGTGCACAGATCTCTCGGTCGCGCTCGCTGATCTGGGTCAGGGCCGGACGGCCTCCAGCGTGGAAGTTATTGCGGAGCTCCCCATGTTTCGGGACCCGCAAGACCGCGCCGATGGCCTCCCCCTCGACCAACAAGATCCGCTTGTCGCCGATGGTCGCCGCAGGCAGAAACTGCTGGGCCACGGTCCAGCGGGTACCGTCGGCGGTCGCCATCTCGATGAGAGTGCTGAGGTTCGGGTCGCCCTCGATCGCGAGCAAGATCTCCTTGCCGCCGTAGCCGTCGACCGGCTTGATGATCATTTTACCGCCGAGCTCGCTCAAAGCCGCGCGGAGGTCCTCGGCGCGACGGAGCAGGCGGGTGTCGGGGATCAGCTCGGGGAACGCGAGCATGCCCAGCTTCTCGTTGTCGTCGCGCAGGGCCGCGGGATTGTTGAGCACCAAGGTCTCGGTCGCGGCCAGGTCGAGGATCCAGGTCGCGGTCATGAAGTTGGTGTCGACGGGCGGGTCCTTGCGCATGAACACGACGTCGAAGTCCGCCAGCGACCGACGCTGAGCCTCGCCAGTGGCGATCAGCCGGGCCGGGTCCAGGTCGGCGGGGCTCGCCCCCTCGGGCAGGGCGAGCGGGCGGGCGTGGGCAAAGGCCCCGCCGCCCGCGATCCCCAGCCCGTCCAGGGTCACGAAGCTGGGGCGATGACCGCGGCCCAGGGCCTCGGTGATCATCACGTAGGTGGTGTCGCCACGGGGATCGATCGTGTCGAGGGGATCGATGATGAAGAGCGCTTCGAGGGGGTCGGTCATCGCGGCGGAGCCTACTGCGCCCAGCGGGCTGTGGTGGGTTCGCGGATGTG
>CAYVJQ010000112.1:6415-24011 GCA_964451725.1 uncultured Nannocystaceae bacterium
GTCATCGCGGCGGAGCCTACTGCGCCCAGCGGGCTGTGGTGGGTTCGCGGATGTGGGTGTGCGGTTACGGGACCCCCGGACGTCGACAACGTTTTCCACACCCTGTGGACAGTCGCTGTGGACGCAGCTGTGGATAGACGAAGGCCGACTCCGGGCCCACCCAAACCCGGCTCCGGGCCCGATCTCGCGGCCGGTTGGATCGTGTCGGTCGCCCGTGTAGATCGAGGACGCGGCGCGGGCCCAACCACGCCGGTTTTTGGGGAGCCGGGGATCACCCAGGCATACTTGTCCCACTCGTGACTACATCTGACCACAGTGCCCAACAGCTCGCCCGCGAGCTCCTCGGCCCAAGCTGGCCGCGCGTCCGGAGGATCCCCCTGATCCGCCGTGAGATCCGCGAGTCCCTGTCCACGAGCGCGCTCGAGATGTTGATGCGCGATGCCGAGCTGATCGTCGAGGGCTCCCGCGACCTGGCGGACCTGGCTGATTCAGACGGCCAGACCCGCGGCTACGCGACCGTCATGTTGACCCTCGACCTCGCCCGCGGCGCCCAGGTGTTGCGCGAGCCCGCCGACGCGGCCACCGCCCAGCGTGTCGCCGAGCTCATGCGTGGCAGCAAGGTGGTCCGCACGCTACTGGTCGCCCTGGCCCGCCCCGAGCTCGCGGCCATGTTTCAGATCGCCGGCGACCCGCGGGCGATGCGGGTCGAGCTGTCCCCGGCGATCCGCGTCGAGGGCACACGGATCTTGGTCGACGGCGACGCCGTGGTGTCGCTAGGCTCGACCCGGGCGAGCGACGGCCAGGCCTCCTGTGGAGGTGTGCGGTGACTTTGGTGAGCTCGACGACGATCCCCATGACCACGACCCCGAGCGACGCGCCGGCCTCGACCGAGGCCAGCCCCGAGCACCTCTACAGCGCCGCCGAAGTCGGGCGCCTGTTCGAGCTGCCCGAGAGCCGGGTCCGCTACTGGTCACAGACCGGTTTCATCGCCCCCTCGGTACGCCAGGGCAAGCGCCGGTACTACACCTTCCAAGATCTGATCTCGATCAAGGTCGCCAAGGAGCTGCTCGACGCGGGCCTGCCCCTGCAGCGAGTCCGTCGCAGCCTCGACGCCCTGCGCAGCCACCTCCCGCGTGTGGACGCGCCCCTGGCTCGACTGCGGATCCGCAGCGACGCCGAGCGGATCTTGGTCGAGGACGGGAGCGGGACCTTCGACGCGACCACCGGCCAGCTGCTGCTCGACTTCGACGTCGACAAGCTGCGCGAGTCCGTGGCCAAGGTTCTGACCGGACCTTGGGCGGGCGGGGCCGAGCGGCGCGGGGCCGAGCGGCGCGGGGCCGAGCGCGGGATTGGGGCCACGGACGCCGACGGCAGCGCCTACGATTCGTTCCAGCGCGGGGTCGCGTGTGAGGCCGAGTGGGACGGAAAGACCCTCGAATCACCGAAATTTCAGGCCGCGCTCGCAGCCTACAGCGAGGCCACCGAGCTCGACCCGAGCTTCGCCGCGGCGTGGACCAACTACGGGAGCTTGTTGGCCCTGATCGGCGACATCGACCGGGCCCGGGACTGCTTCGACCAGGCCCTCCAGCAAGATCCGGATCAGCCCGAGGCCCACTGCAACCTCGCCGAGCTGGCCCTGCGCGGCGGCGAGCTCGAGCTCGCCATCTCCGGCTTTCGCCAGGTCCTGCGCTGCGACCCGGACAACCTCGAGGCCCACTACGGCCTCGCCCGCGGTCTGCTCGAAGTCGGCGGCTCGAGCCAGGCCCTCGCCCACCTCGAGCGGTTCTGCTCGGCCGTCGACCGGCTGCCCGACAACGAAGCCAGCGACGACCTCCTGCTCCGCAAGGGCCAGGTCGAGCGGGTCATGACGACCCTGCGCCGCGAGCTGAGCTGAGTCGAGCCCCAGTGTCCCGAGTCGGGCCCCGGAGCTCGACTCCGCTCGCTACAGACTCTGGAACAGGACAGTGACCTCGGCGCCCGCTTCCACGGGTCCCGGGGCGACGCTTTGACCCACGGCCAGGCCCGTGCCCCTGGCGACGAGCTCGACGTGGGCCTTCTCGGCCTCGGCGAGGGCCTGGGGCAGGGTCAAGCCGGTGAAGTCCGGGAGCCCGGTGGTGAACTCGACCACCCGCCTGCCCGGCAGGGAAGGCTGCACATCCATATCGGGGACAAAGCCGTCGACCAGCTCCGGGTCGTCGACGGCGATCGCTATCGGCTTGGGCGCGGCGCCCCCGTCTTCGGTGGGGACACCCATGTAGGCCAGGGCCCGGGCCCCGAGTCGGGCGAAGGTCGGCGCGGCGACCTGGTTGCCGTAGTGGCCGCCCTCGGGGTTGTCGACAGAGACCAGGATCACGAGTTTGGGGGCCGCGGCCGGCACGGCTCCGACGAAGCTGGCGTAGTACTGGTCCTCGAAGTAGCCGCCCTGAGGGTTGGCCTTTTGCGCCGTCGAGGTCTTGCCGGCGACCATGTAGCCGGGGATGCGGGCCTTCTTGCCGGTGCCGCTCTTGGTCTGGACCACGGCCGTGAGCATCTCGAGCACGGTCTTGGCGGTCGCCCGCCGGACGATGCGCTCGCCCTCACCACCGTCGAGGGCGTGGTCCCAAATCGGCTCACCGTCGGCGTCGAGGATCTGGGCGACGATGGTGGGCGTCTGATAGACGCCGCCGTTGGCCAGGGCCGAGAACGCGGCAGCCACCTGGAGCGGGCTGGCACTCATGCCCTGGCCGAAGCTGACGTTGGCGGCCTGGATGTCGGACCACTTGTGCCAGTCGGCGACCAGGCCCGGGCTCGCGCCGGGGAGCTGGATCCCGGGCCGCTCGCCGAAGTGAAACCGGCGAATCCACCGGTATAGGGACTCCTTGCCCAGGGTCTCGTAGATCTTGGTAGTGCAGATATTCGAGGACACCGCGAGGATCTCGGTGACGTCGAGCCAGCCCTTGCGCTTGGTGTCGCGGATGGCGTGGCGGGGCGTGTACTGCCAGCGCCCCTCTTCACAAAAGAAGGTCTGGTCGCGGCGGATCGTGCCCTGCTCGAGGGCCGCGGCCACGGTGATCGCCTTGAGGGTCGAGCCCGGCTCGTAGGCCTGCTGAACCGCCAAGTTCACGGTCTGCGAGGCGCTCGAGACCGAGTGGTTGGGGTCGAAGGTCGGCCGGTTGGCCATCGCCAAGATCTCTCCGCTGGCCGGGTCGAGCACCAAGACGCTCGCGCCCACCGGGTGCCAATTGCGGACCAGGGTGTCGATCTCTTCCTCGGCCATGGCCTGGATCGCCGAGTCGAGGGTCAAGACCACGGTCTGTCCCCGGGACACGGCGTGGTCCGGGTGTCCGTCGACCAGGAGCTTGGTGCCCTCACCGCCGAAGGCCGCGTAGTAGGCCGGGCTGCTGGCCTCGCGCCCGGCGAGGGCCTGGTTCATACCCAGCTCGACACCGAGGTTGCCCTGGCCCTCGGCGTCGACTCGACCCAGGACGTGGGCCGCGAGCGAGCCGCGAGGGTAGACCCGGTGTGGGTCCTGCTCGAGGCGCAGACCCGGAATCTCGGCCTCGCGCACGGCCGCGACCATGTCCTCGTCGAGGGTCAGGCGCAGCTTGCGGTAGGCCTTGTCGCGAGCCAGCTCGCCGGCGATGTACTCGGCCTGGTCCGACCCGAACATGCCCAACAAAAATGCGAGCACCTCGTCTTGGCGCCCCCGTGAGCGGATCAGCCGAGGGTTGAGGACCACACGCTCGAGCTGGTCGTTGACCGCCATCGAGATGTGGTTGCGGTCGACCACGTTCCCACGGCTGGCCTCGAGGGTGTAGGTGCGCAGCTGCTGACGGTTACCCTGGGCCGCGTACTCGGCGTGGTGGTCCACGGTGATGCTCCAGGCCCGGTAGCCCATACCCAGCAAGCCGGCGATCACGACCCCGCCGACGATCGTCGAGCGCCGCCTCACCGAGCGCAGGTCGCTGGCCATCTCGGGCAGGGGGAGCTCGGGCAGACTCGGGAGCGCCGCGGTCTCGAACAGAGCGCCGAGGTCGAGCTTCGGCCGAGCGCGCAGCCGGCTGAGGAACCCGCGCTCGCGGATCAAGTCGATGTTCTCCCGGACCCGCTTGCGGACCCGCTCGGGGATCGGAGCTCGGGCCGGAGATCGGGTCGGATCGGGGGTCTGGTCTCGGGTCTCGTCCACGGTTCAGGTCCCTGAGTTGGGGGTCGGTTGGGTCGGCGCGGCGGGCTCGAGGGAGATCCTCTGGATCCGCTCGGGGGGGGCCGGGATCATGCCCAGGCGGGTCGCGGCCTGCTCGGCGACCCGGGCCGGGCGGCGCAGGTAGGCGCGCTCGGTCTCGAGCCGGCGCTTGCGATCGAGGAGCCGGCGCTGATCTTCACTCAGCTCGGTGATCTCGTTGGCGATCTGGAGGACCTCGATGTGGCCGTTGACCCGGGCCAGGCCGACGCCGGTGAGCACGGCGAGCACGGTGAACAAGAGCAGGGGTGTGCCGTTTTGGCGCCGACGCTGGAGGAAACTGGCGATCTTGCGAGGCCCGGGCTCGGCGTCGTTGCGCCGGCCCCAACCGTGGGGACGCCCGGCCTCGTCGACGATCCGCTGCCGCAGTCGCTGCCGACGGCGCGCGGCCAGGTCCGAGTCGACCTTGCGGCGGGAGCGAGGCAGGGTGATCACACCGACGTTGGCGGTCGGTGTGTAGGCTTGAGGCTCGCTGCGGCGACGTTTGAGCATGGTCGGGATCCAGGGCAGAAGTCGGGCGGGGGAAAATCGAGTCGCGGAACAGAAGTCGTTCAGGACCCGCGTTCAGGACCCGGGGTCGGCTCGGCGGTCGGCTCGGTCAGGCGCTCGAGCACCCGCAGGCGCGCGCTTCGGGAGCGAGGGTTACGGGCGAGCTCGTCGGCGTCGGCGACCACCCCTTTGCGGGGGTGCTCCGCGGCCCGGCAAAAATCGGGTTTGGGCAGCTGGTCGGCGGTCAGGGGCACACCCGCGGGCGGCTGGGGGGCGCGGCTGAGCTGGGTGAAGCGCCGCTTGACCATCCGATCCTCGAGCGAGTGAAAACTGATCACCGCCGCCCGCCCGCCCTTGGCGAGGCGCAGCGGAGCCCGATCGAGCAACGCCGCGAGCTCGTCGAGCTCTCCGTTGACCAAGATCCGCAGGGCCTGGAAAGTGCGCGTGGCCGGGTGGATGCGCTTGCCCAGCAGGCGCCGAGCCCGGCCCGACATGGCCTCCTCGACGACCGTCGCCAGCGAGGCCGTGGTCGTCGGTCGAGCCAGGACCACCGCCTGGGCGATCCGCTTGGCCTCGGACTCCTCGCCGAAGCGACGCAGGACATCCGCCAACCCGGGCGCGTCGAACTCGGCGATGTAGTCTGCTGCGGTCTTTCCGCAGGTCGGGTCCATGCGCATGTCCAGAGGCGCATCGGTCCGGAACGAGAACCCCCGCTCCCCAGCGTCAAACTGATGTGAGGATACTCCGATGTCGGCGATCAGTCCGACGATCGAGCCGACCCCGAGCCCATCGAGCACCGCATCCAAAGTCGAAAACCGCGCGTGGCAGAACTCGAGCGGGCAGGCGGCGCCGTCGAGGCGCGCGCGCGCAAAGCTCAGCGCGGCCGGATCTCGGTCGAGGATGACCACCCGGCCGGGCGTACACCGGGCCAGCAGGGCCGCCGTATGCCCACCCGCGCCGCAAGTCGCGTCGACCACGGTCCCACCGGGGTGAGCATGCACCGCATGGGCCAGGGCATCGGCCACCGCCTCGGCCAGCACACTCTCATGGAACTCGGACACCATCCCCGTGGTGCCAGCGGCGCGGGGAAGGGTCAAAAATTGCGAGTTTGTGGGACTTTCGTGGAACTTGGGCAGGGGGGCCGCCGTAAGTAGGCGCGCCCAAAGGATCGCCGGGACCACGAATTCAAGACCGACCCGGCGCGCCGGGAGTTGACCAGGGCTCGATCCTGCGAGTAGCTTCCGCACCCCCGACCGTCTCCAGACCCCTGGTTTGCAGACAGGTGGGCCAACCAATAAAGGGAGCCTGATGCCGCCTCGAACGAGGAATTTTCGCCAGCTGCACGAGGCCTCCGAGCTGCTCCTCGAGAAGCTCGGCATGCTTGGTCCCCGTCAGCGGGCCGCCTTCGATGAGCGTTTTCGGATGTCGTGGATCTTCCACGACTTCGCGCTCGAGGGCACGGTCCTGACGGTCGCCGAGATCAAAGCCGCGATCGACCCCGAGATCATCTCGACCTCGGGGCTGATCCCTTCTTACAACGATATCTCGTCGCTCTACCAGGGCATCGACTACATCCTGGCCTCTCGGGGCAAGCGCCTGACCTTGAACCTCGAGTGGCTCAAGCGGGTGCACCAGGTGCTGCTGCCGACCGACAAGAAGGATCAGGTCCAGTACCGCAAGGACAACCCGATCCACCGGATGTATTTTCACGACCTCGCCCAGGCCGACAAGATCAGCTACCGCATGCGCAAGCTGACCGACTGGTTTCGGACCGAGGAGTGCAAGCGCGCCCACCCGATCGAGCTGGCCTGCGAGGTCCACCGCGAGGTCATTCGGATCTTGCCCTGGCCCGAGATCAGCGGCCGAGTCGCCCGCCTGGCGATGAACCACATCCTGATCAACGAGAGCTACTGGCCCGGGATCATCCACCACGTCGATCGTCAGCGCTACTACGACACCTTACAGCGCGACCAAGACGAGCTACTGAACCTCGTGGTCGAGTCCATCCGCGAGGGCATGGTCGCCAGCAACCGGCTCTACCAGGGCATCGTCGACTCCAGCCGGGGTTTCTGAACACGTGCTCTCCATCAAGCCCATCGTCCGTGTCTACGCGCGCGCACGTTTGCCCTCACGGCATGGCTTGCTGGAGGTCGTCTCGTTCATCGACAGCGACGGGCGGCGCCTCGACGATGTCGCCTTTTTGCAGGGCGAGGTCGCCGGCGAGTCGCTGGTTCCCACCCGAGTCCACTCCGAGTGCCTGACCGGCGACGTGTTCGGCTCGCTGCGCTGCGACTGCCGGGACCAGCTCGAGCTCGCCCTCGCCCGCATCGGCGGGGCCGAGTTCGGCATGATCCTCTACCTGCGCCAAGAGGGCCGGGGCATCGGCATCGCCGAAAAGATCCGGGCCTACCAGCTCCAAGACGAGGGCCTCGACACCCTCGAGGCCAATTTGCACCTCGGCTTCGACGGCGACTTGCGGACCTACGGTCAGGCGGCCGCCATGATCGAGGCGCTCGAGGTCGAGTCGATCGCGCTGTACACGAACAATCCGGCCAAGGTCGTGGGCCTGCGCGAGCACGGCATCGAGGTCGCCGAGCGCCGCTCGATCGTCAGCCAGCCGCGCAAAGAGAACGTCCGCTACCTCCGGACAAAAGCCAGCAAGATGGGCCACGAAGGGCTCGTCTGAGGTCCCGCTCGTCGTCCGAGTGTTCGAGGCGGACCGGGTTCGACGATCCGCCTACTTTGTTGGCGATGGCTCGCCGGGCGATGGGATGGATGACTCAGCGAGCTTGCTTCGAGCTCGCTTCGACCTCCTGGTAAGCGCCCGCCCGGGCCGACAAACAACCCTCCAGAGTCGCTCAAAAATGCCCTAGTCTCTCGGCGATGATGGACATGAGCCCCATCGGCCAAGCCATATTGGTGTACTCGGTCCTCGCGGTCGGGGTGCTGGTGACGCTGTTGACCGGTGCAGCCCAGTTCCGTGAGTTCGGGGCCGCCCTGTCCGGGAAGGATGGGGCCAAGGCCGCCCTGGTCCGGCGCGGCTTCCTGGCCGCCAGCGTGGGCATGGGCAGCATCGGGGGCACCGTGTTGGCCATCGAGATCGGGGGCCCCGGCGCCGTCGGGTGGATGTGGGTGGCCTCGATCTTGGGCATGGGCCTGATCTACGCCGAGGTCCAGCTGTCCGTGCGCCTGCGGGCCAAGGGCGGGGAGACCCGGACCACCGCCATCCTCGCCGAGGGCCTGGGCGGCAAACTCGGCAACGGCCTGGCGATCGTGTTTGCGCTCGGCCTGATGACCTTCGCCCTGGTCGCCGGGTCCGCGATCCAGACCCAGCAAAGCGGTGAGCTCCTGTCGCTGATCAGCGACCACGACAGCCGGTGGTTGGTCGCCGTATTCCTGGCCGGCGCCGCCGGAGCCGGAGCCCTGATCCCCAAGGTCCGCACCTTCGTCGCCGCCATCGGCCCGGTCGCCGTGGTGCTCTATGTGTTCGCCGCGCTGTTGATCTTGGCCAGCCAGCCATCCTCGAGCCTGGGGGTCTTGGGCACGATCGTCTCGGGCATGGGCGGCGGGGACGAGCTCGCCGGCGGGGCCGCGGGCGGCGGCCTGCTCGTGGTGATGCAGGCCGGATTCCTGCGCGCGACCTTGGCCACGGAGGCCGGACTCGGAAGCGCCGGTTTCACGGAGCAGGCCGACCGGATCGAGAACCCCGAGTCGGCCGCCCGCGCGGCCATGTTGGCCCCCCTCGTCAGCGGTGTGTTGGTCCCGACCGTGACCGCCATGATGGTGCTGGGTGTGTCCAGCGCGTCCTACCCGGGCCTGCGCCTCGATGAACCGGGCGAGCGCCGGGCCATGGCCGACGGCCGCCTGGCCACCCAGGCCGAGCTCGTCGAGATCGCCGCCTCGCTGACCAAGGGCGAGGTCGCGGCCCTGCGCGACGAGGACAAGAAACGAACCATGGCCACCTGGGTGCCCCTGGAGCGGCCCCAATCTCGGGGCACCGTGGGCAGCTTGCAGGCCGGCCAGGCCGTGGTCCTGCCCGAGGACGCCGTGGGTAAGGGCGACCCCTCCAAGCTCGAGCGTGACCACGTCTACCCCATGGTCATGCGCGCGAGCCCCCGAGGCACGGCCTTCACCCTCAAGGCCGACGGCCAGATCATCTTGCCGTGGGCGCCCGAGAGCGCGGCGATCACCGAGGTGGTCTACCGCGACAAGAACCCGGAGCAAGCCAAATACCCGGCCTACGATCGCCGCGTCGCGGTCAGCCAGACCGTGGCCGGCCCCGAGGGCCGCCAGTTCATCCGCCTGACGCCCGTCGACCCGGAGATCGACTTTCTCCGTCTGTCCAAGGTCCGGGATGGGCCGTACCTGGTCTACGGCGACTACCAATTCGACGCTCGCATCGCCCGCATGTTCCACAAGGACTGGGGGGCGCACGACGCCATCATCGCGGCCAAACAAGAGCCCCAGCGTCCCCTGAGCCTGCGCACGACCGTGCCCTCCCCGAGCTTCCGGGGCCCCTATCTCGACACAGGCCCCGACACTGGAGAAGCCCGACCGCCGATGGCGATGATCGCCCGGGAGGACTTCGACGCCCCGATCGGGACCCGCCTGGCCATGGAGTACCGAGGCGAAGAGCGCGGGAGCGCGGTCGGCCGGCTCCTGGTCTCGGGCGAATACCAGACCCCGCCCTGGCGATTCTTGACCGAGGTCGAGTACGCGATCCTGCGCCACAACGACGACCCCACAAAAGATGTGCGGCTCGAGGTCACGCACCAGTTCGTCGACGGCAAGCTGCGCTTTGTCAGCGCCGAACCCGAGACCGCCGACTTCGCCCAGGCCGATCGTTGGCGCGACTACAGCGGACCCTTCCTCGAGATCGAGCCCTACCGCTTCGAGGTCGAGGTTCACTCGGGCGCCCGGGCCCCGGCGTCGAGCGCCTATCTGAGCCGGCACGGCCAGAGCCGCATGGCCTTCTCGGGCCCCTTCAGCGGACGCCGAACCCTGGTCCCCGTGCACCCCGAGGTCGAGCCCGTGGGCTCGCGCGGGGAGCTCTACGACCCCCACCCGGCCGAGGTCGCCCCATTTTTGGAGGGACCTTGGGTCACGGACACGGGCGCGGGTGTGGGCCGCCTGGGCTGGGCGAGCATGGACGCCCGCGAGGGTCCGGCGCTGATGTTGGCCATCTCCATCCTGATCCTGGCCCTGACCACCATGATCGCCTGGGCGGGCTACGGTGCCCGCGCGACCGAGTTCGTCTTTGGTGAGGCGAGGATCGGGTTCGCGCTCGTGTTCGCGTTTGTGGGCCTGGCCGGGGCGATCTCCGAGCTCCTGCCCCTGCTGCGCCTCGCTGACCACCTGATGGTCGGGCTGGTGCTGCTCAACGGCCTGGGCCTGGTCGTGGCCCTGGTCCGGGCATCCCGGACCGACGACGGTCCGACCGACGACCCCGCCGACGCCCGCCGGGCCGAGAGCTGAGCGAACAAGCCGGGAACTGAGCGAAGAGCGCCACGGTGTAGGATCCCCCGATGGGCCGGCGTTGCCGTCGGTGACCCGGATACCCGCCGTGCCCGATTTTCCCCTGCCCAACCCCGACGCCCCGCTGCCTGGTACCCCAGGACCCACTCGACGACGTTGTGGCTTGCTCGCTGGCTTGGGCCTCAGCCTGGGTCTATGCGCCGGATTGGGCGCTCTGTTTGGAGCTCCCGCGCAGGCAGACGCGTTTTGTGGGTTTTATGTCGGGGGGGCCGACGCGGCGCTCTACAACAACGCGACCATGGTGGTCCTGATGCGCGACGGCACGCGCACGGTCTTGTCCATGGCCAACAACTACCAGGGCCCGCCCCAGGACTTCGCCATGGTCGTGCCCGTGCCCGTGGTCCTGGGCAAGAAGGACGTCCGCGTCCTGCCCCGTGAAATATTCGATCGCGTCGACAAGCTCGCGGCCCCGCGCCTGGTCGAGTACTGGGAGCAAGACCCCTGCAATCCGAGGACCTACGACATCCCGGTGGCCATGCTCTCCGGAGCCGAGACGTCCTCGAGCAGCGGCAGGCTACCCCGGGACCTCGGGGTCAAAATCGAGGCCGAGTTCGAGGTCGGCGAATACCAGATCGTCGTGCTCTCGGCGAAGGAGTCCACCGGCCTCGACACCTGGCTGCGCCAGGAGAACTACAACATTCCCGAGGGGGCCCAGTCCCTGCTCGAGCCCTACGTGCAAAGCGGGAGCAAGTTCTTCGTCGCCAAGGTCGACGCCACCAAGGTCCAGTTCGACGCCCAGGGTCAGACCATGCTCTCGCCGCTGCGCTTTCACTACGACTCGAAGGCCTTCTCCCTGCCCGTGCGCCTGGGGCTGATCAACGCCCAGGGTCCGCAGGATCTCCTGGTCCACGTATTGGCCCGGGGTGTGCGCTACGAGCTGGCCAACTACGAGAATGTGGCGATCCCCACCAACCTCGAGGTCAAAGACGAGGTCCGGGATCGCTTTGGAGCATTTTATGCTTCCCTTTTTGATCACCTGATCGCCCAGCACCCCAAGGCCGTGGTCACCGAGTACGCCTGGTCGGCGGCCAGCTGCGACCCCTGCCCCGAGCCGGCCATGACCCTCGAGGAGCTGGTCACCCTGGGCGTGGACGTCCTGCCCAGCTACGAGCGGGCCTTCAAGTCGGGCAAGGTCCCGAGCGACTTTCAGTGGTCCATCCCCAACGAGTTTGTGCTCACCCGCCTGCACGCGCGCTACGACGCCAGCTCGCTGGGCGAGGACCTCGTATTTCAGGCCGCGCCCGCGATCGTCGGGGGCCGGGAGTTCATGTCCCAGGACGGCCAGCTCGAGCGCGGCGCTGTCGAGGAACCCGGCGGCTACAATAATTTTCAGGCCCGATACATCATCCGGCACACCTGGGATGGCCCGATCGAGTGTGACGGCCCGATACACGCGACCTGGGGCGGCCCCTGGGTGGGTGACCCCAACGGCGACGCCCGACCCCAGGTCGCCCAGAACATGGCCTTTGCCCCGCGCGGCGCGACCTTGGCCGACTTCGTGACCGAGTCGGCCAGCGCCCAGCTCGAGGCCGACGTGGGGCCCCTGCCCGCGGGCCCCGTCGACGCACCCGAGCCAGACCCCAAGCGCGGTCTGGACGTTCGAGGCATCGGTGGTCCGAACAGCGGCGAGGGCGGAGGTTGTGCCCACTGCGGCAACAGCGAGGACTCGCTCATGGCCGGCCTCGGCACTGGCCTCGGCACTGGGGCAGCCCTGACGATGTTTGGACTGCTGGGTGTGCGTCGCCGTCGTCGCCGGACATCGAAGATCGCCCAGGGCTGACCGAGCCCCCTCGACCTCAACGACCCCACTGGACCCAGGGACAACACATGCACACCCAGACCCCCCCAGACTCGACCCCCCAAAACTCGACGCGCCCAGACTCGCCCCCCCCAGACTCGGCCCTCCCGCTCCTGCGTCGCCTGAAGTCGAGTTTGATCGGCCTCGGCACCCTGGTCGCCGGGGTCTCCCTGCTGGCGACCGCGACCCTGCCCCGAGAGGCCGCGGCTTTCTGTGGGTTCTATGTCGCGGGAGCCGACGCCTCCCTCTACAACGACGCCACTATGGTCGTCATGATGCGCGACGGCACCCGCACCGTGCTGGCCATGCAAAACGACTACCAGGGTCCCCCCGAGGACTTCGCCCTCGTCGTCCCCGTGCCCGTGGTCCTGCAGGAGGGAGACGTCAAAACCCTCTCCCCCGAGCTCTTCGCCCACATCGACCAACTCGCCGCCCCGCGCCTGGTCGAGTACTGGGAGCAAGACCCCTGCGACCGCCCCTACGAGGACGCCCGCAAGAGCGGCATCGTCTACAACATGGAGCCGCCGAATGCACCTGCGCCCGGGTCCGGCGTGACCGTGGAGGCGCAGTTCGAGGTCGGCGAGTACGAGGTCGTGATCCTCTCGGCCAAGGACGCCACCGGCCTCGAGACCTGGCTGCACGACAATCACTACAATATCCCCGACGGCGCCGAGCCCCTGCTCCAGCCCTATATCGAGAGCGGCATGAAGTTCTTCGTCGCCAAGGTCGATATCGACAAGGTGAAGTTCGTCGACGGCCCCAACGGGCCCCGAGCCCAGCTCTCGCCCCTGCGCTTCGGCTACGACAGCGAGTCCTTCTCCCTGCCCATTCGCCTCGGACTCATCAACGCCCACGGCCCCCAGGATCTCTTGATCCACATCTTGGCCCCCGCGCAGCGCTACCGCGCCGCCAACTACCCCAACGTCACCATCCCCACCAACTTGGTGGTCAAGGACCAAGTCCGCGATCACTACGGCGAGTTCTACGTCTCCCTCTTCGACCACACCCTGGCCAAAAACCCGGGCGCCGTCGTCACCGAGTACGCCTGGTCGACCGGAAACTGCGACCCCTGCCCGACCCCGACCTTGAGCTTCGACGAGCTCGTCGCCCTCGGAGCCGACGAGATGCCGAGCTTCGCCCAGTTCTTCGATGAAGACGGGGAGCTGCGCGAGGGCGACGAGCTGCGCTGGCAGCTGCCCAACAAGTTCATGCTCACCCGTCTACACGCGCGCTACGACGCCGAAAACCTCGGTGAGGACCTCGTCTTCGAAGCCGCGAGCGGGCTGGTCGGGGGCCGGGGTATGCCCCGCAAAGGCCAGCTCGACCCCGCCGTCGACGAGACCGAGGACGGGCTCAGCACCTTCCAAGCTCGCTATGCGATCTTGCATTTCTGGGACCAAAAACTGAGCTGCGACGACCCCGACTGGGATACCTGGGGAGGGCCCCTGGGATCCTCGGACAACCAGACTCCCGCGCTCGCCCGGGACCTCGCGTTTGTGCCCCGGGACGCCTCGCTCGCCAGCTTCGTCGGGTCTGCGGCCCACGAGACCCTCGCGCTCGCTGGCGAGACTGAAGACGGCGCGACCGAGCGAAAACAGAAGCGGGCGAAGCTCAAACGCGACGCCAAGAACAAGGCCAAGAACAACACCAAGAACAACAAGGACAAGACAGAGGGCTGCAGCTGCTCGACGGAGGGCTCGGGCGGGTTTGGGGAACTGCAAGGGTTGCTCGGTCTCGGATTGCTCGGCCTCGGCCTGTCCGCGCGACGCCGCCGAGCCCAGAGCACCAAATGAAACACGGACCGAAACACCAACCAAAACACCGGCTGATTCATCGCGGTGTGCTCGGGATGGCCCTCAGCGCCGGCTTGCTGTCTGGGCTCGGGATCGCGCTCGCACCGACCCAGGCCGAGGCCTTTTGTGGCTTCTATGTCGCTGGAGCCGACGCCTCCCTCTACAACGACGCCACCATGGTCGTCATGATGCGCGACGGCACCCGCACCGTGCTGGCCATGCAAAACGACTACCAGGGTCCCCCCGAGGACTTCGCCCTCGTCGTCCCCGTGCCCGTGGTCCTGCAGGAGGGAGACGTCAAAACCCTCTCCCCCGAGCTCTTCGCCCACATCGACCAACTCGCCGCCCCGCGCCTGGTCGAGTACTGGGAGCAAGACCCCTGCGACCACCCCTACAAAAACGACGACAAAAAAAGCGGAGGGAAAAAGGACGAAGAAAAAGAGGACGATCTCGAGGGCGACATGGCCCCCCCCGAGTCCGGCGTGACGGTGGAAGCCGAGTTCGTGGTCGGCGAGTACGAGGTCGTGATCCTCTCGGCCAAGGACGCCACCGGCCTCGAGACCTGGCTGCACGACAATCACTACAATATCCCCGACGGCGCCGAGCCCCTGCTCCAGCCCTATATCGAGAGCGGCATGAAGTTCTTCGTCGCCAAGGTCGATATCGACAAGGTGAAGTTCGTCGACGGCCCCAACGGGCCCCGAGCCCAGCTCTCGCCCCTGCGCTTCGGCTACGACAGCGAGTCCTTCTCCCTGCCCATTCGCCTCGGACTCATCAACGCCCACGGCCCCCAGGATCTCTTGATCCACATCTTGGCCCCCGCGCAGCGCTACCGCGCCGCCAACTACCCCAACGTCACCATCCCCACCAACTTGGTGGTCGAGGACCACGTCCGCGATCACTTCGGTGAGTTCTACGTCTCCCTCTTCGACCACACCCTGGCCGAGACCCCGGGCGCCGTGGTCACCGAGTACGCCTGGTCGGCCGGAAACTGCGACCCCTGCCCGACCCCGACCCTGAACTTCGACGAGCTCGTCGCCCTCGGGGCCGACGAGATGCCGAGCTTCGCCCAGTTCTTCGATGAAGACGGGGAGCTGCGCTCGAAGGAGAGAACCCTCCGCTGGCAGCTGGCCGACAAATTCACCCTCACCCGCCTGCACACGCGCTACGACGCCGAGAACCTCGGTGAGGACCTCGTCTTCGAAGCCACGCCGGAACTGCTCGGGGGCCGGGGTATGCCCCGCAACGGCCTGCTCGACCCGGAGCTCACCGAGACCGGAGACGGAGACGGGTACAGCGCCTTCCAGGCTCGCTATGCGATCTTGCATTCTTGGGACCAAAAACTGAGCTGCGACGACCCTGACTGGGACCAGTGGGGAGGGCGACCGGGAGCGCCGTGGCCCCCGACCCCCACGGTCGCCCGCGACCTCGCGTTTGCGCCCCGGGACGGCTCGCTGGCCAGCTTCGTCGGGTCCGCGGCCCACGCGACCCTCGCGCTCGCAGAAGAGGTCGAAGACGACGCCGCCGTGCAAAAGCAAAACCGGACGAAGTTCGAGAATCTGGCCAAAGCCGGCGAGAGCAAGACCAAGGGCTGCAGCTGCTCGACAGAGGGCTCGGGCGAGCTCTGGGAACTGCAGGGGTTGCTCGGTCTCGGATTGCTCGGCCTCGGCCTGTCCACGCGGCGCCTGCGAACCCAAAACCCGAGCGGAGCCCCAAGTGAAACGCCGAATGAAACGCCGACCCGTTCATCGCGGCGTGCTCGCTTCGTGCCCTCCGCCATCGTCGCCACCCAGAACCATCGTCATGACCAACCTTCATAACCCCTCCCCCCCCTCCAACCGCGCCTCTCGCTTTGCCCGTATCACGCGAATCGCTGCGGCCACCGCCGGACTCGCACTTTGCGGAGCCGCCCTGTTCGCCGCGCCCGCGCCCGCCGAGGCCTTCTGTGGCTTCTACGTCGCGGGGGCCGACGCCGAGCTCTACAACAACGCGACCATGGTGGTCATGATGCGCGACGGCACCCGCACCGTGCTGGCGATGCAAAATAACTATCAAGGCCCGCCCGAGGACTTCGCCATGATCGTGCCCGTGCCCGTGGTCCTCAGCGAAGAGGAGGTCAAGACCCTCGAGCCCGGGATCTTCGATCGGGTCGACCAGCTCGCGGCCCCGCGCCTGGTCGAATATTGGGAGCAAGACCCCTGCTACTCGCCCCCCAAAACCCGCTACAAAAACAAGAAGAGCACCATGCGGATGATGGACACGAGCATGGCGGCCGAGTCCGCAGCCGACTTCGGGGTGACCATCGAGGCCGAGTTCACGGTCGCCGAGTACGAGATCGTGGTCCTCGGTGCAGAGGACTCGACCGGGCTCGACGCCTGGCTGCGGGCCAACAACTACTCGATCCCCGACGGGGCGGCCGAGGTCCTGACCCCCTATGTCCAATCCGGGATGAAGTTCTTCGTCGCCAAGGTCGACAGCAGCAAGATCAGCTTCGACGAGCAGGGCCAGGCCCAGCTCTCCCCCCTGCGCTTTCACTACGACTCGCCCGAGTTCAGCCTGCCCTTGCGCCTGGGCCTGATCAACTCCAACGGCGCCCAAGACCTCCTGGTTCACATCCTCGGCAAGGGGACCCGCTACGAGGCCGCCAACTACCCCAACGTCACCATCCCCACCAACCTCGAGGTCAAAGACGAGACCCGGGCGCGCTTCGGCTCATTTTACACCTCCCTCTTCGACCACACGATGGCCGAGAACCCGGGTTCGGTGGTCACCGAGTACTCGTGGGCGGCGAGCAGCTGCGACCCCTGCCCCGTGCCCGCCCTCTCGGGCCAGGAGATCTCCGTGCTCGGGGCCGACGTGCTCCCGAGCATGGCCCAGTTCTACGATCAGCAGGGCAACTTGACCGACGAGTGGAGCGTCGGCTCGGCCTTCACCCTGACCCGGCTGCACGCGCGCTACGACCGTCAGAGCCTCGGCGAAGATCTGGTGTTCAGGGAGGCCCCAGCGATCGTCGGGGGCCGCGAGTTCATGCAGGAAGACGGCGTGCTCGAGCGCAGCTCCAGGCCCTCGGACTACGGGGAGGACAACTTTCAGGCCCGCTACATCATCCGCCACTACTGGGAGGGCGCCGTGAACTGCCGCAACCCACGGTTCGGAACTTGGGGCGGCCCGCCCGACGGCGGCGAACAGACCACGGTCGCCCGGGATCTGGCCTTCGCTCCCCGCGACGCCGAGCTCTCCGACTTCGTGACCGCCTCGGCCCACACCCAGCTCGCGCTTGGAGGGGAGCCCGCGGTCGAGGAGCCCACACATGGCAAAAAACGTGCCCAGGCCCTCGAGACGCCGACCAACCCCGACGGCAGCTCCAGCCGCGGGTGTGCCCACTGCAGCGTGGACGACGGAGACAGCTCGAGGTTGTGGGGCGGTGCTCTGGGCGGTCTGTTCGCCATGTTCGGCCTCGCCGGCCTGATCCGCCGGCGACGAAGCAACTGAACCATGGGCGTTCGAGGGTTCAGGGTCCAGCCCGAGTCAGGCCACAGGCTCTGGCCGCTGAGCGTGCTCGTGGTGATCGGCCTCGCCGGCCTGGCTGTGCAGCCCGGCTGTCGGCGAGATCGACCTGAGGACCCCTCGGCCACACCCGGGGCCCGGGACGACCCCGCGACCGGGTCGGTCCCGGATACGCAAGGCGGCAAACAGCCGCCCCTGACCGATGATGTCGATGATGTCGATGATGTCGATGATGTCGAGATCGATGACCTCGAC
>CAYVJQ010000113.1:0-23206 GCA_964451725.1 uncultured Nannocystaceae bacterium
GGGACTCCTGATGTTGGCGGTGGTGGAGTCCGATTTCAACTGGAGCAGGACAGGCGCACCCAAACAGGAACACGGCCTTGAACTCGAGGCCCTTGGCCCGGTGCATCGTCCCGACCCGTACCGCTCCGGGCGACGAGTTCACATCATCACTGAGGCGATGGCACCGGATATTGGCGTTCTGGAGAGCGTCAGTGATCACCCGGGCGACTCGCCCACTTCGGGTGAACACGGCGATGGCTTCGGGGGCGAGCCCACTGTCGAGCCACGCTTCAACCTGCTCGACTCCGGCCCTGACTTCCTCCCGTGTGCTGTCATAGCCGCGCAACTGGGGTGTGGGACCGCTGAGCAGACTACGGGTCCCGCTCCGCCTCTCTTCCCCTTCATCCATGTCATCGGTGATCTGACCGAGCATCTTGTCGGCGCAGCGCCGGATCTGCTCGGTGGTCCGGTAGTTGAGCCGCAACACGTGCGACCGTCCGCGGACGTGGATGCCGAGCTTGTTCAGTCCAAACCGCCCGGGGTAGATGCGCTGTCCAGCATCGCCGACGACCATGAGTCGCTCGAGGTGGCCTGCCGCGAGCGCGGCCAAGAAGCGCAAGGCCGGCGGCTTGAGATCCTGGACCTCATCGACGATGACCGCCGCGTAGGGGGACTGGACCTCGCCTGCCTCGAGCAGCTCAATCGCCCGTCGGCACATGCCAGGCCAGTCGTAGAGCTGTCGCTCTGCCAGTTGAGCCTGGACGTCACCGAACACTCGCCACAAGATCTTGCGATCCCCCACCGACAGGGCCTTCCCCCGCCCCGTTCGACGGGCCGTTCGGTACTCGGTCCAGCTGCGGATCCCCTGTGGATCGATCACGCCGTCCCACTCCGCCCGAATGAAGCTCTGCTCGAAGCCCGGCGCGTGGGCCTGCGCGAGTCGATCGAGCAGTGCAACGACCTCCTCGGGTTTAGCCGGTTTGGCGTTGGGCTCGACCTCGCGCACGGCCTTGAGCGCTTGGCCGTGTACTGTTGCCACGGTGATGCGCCCGAGCTCCTCTCCAGAGCAAAACAATCCCAGGGAGCGCTCGATGTTCTTGCACAAGGTGCCCACGTAGCTGGTCAGCAAGACCTCGTGTCCTGCCCGAGCGAGGTGTCGCGCCCTGTGCATGGCGACCACGGTCTTGCCAGTGCCAGCCGAACCCGTGACCTTGACCGGACCCCTGAAGGTGCCCTCAACCAGTTTGCGCTGTGACGGGTGCAGGAACGAGATCCAGCGCTGCAACGGAGCCTCGAGGGCGTGGCGCAGTTCGTCGGCATCAGAAGTCACGAAGAAGCGCCGCCGCACATCAGGGTGCTCGAAGGGCGAAACGTCGGGCGCCAGGGGCTTGGGCGGGGTCACGAACTGACCGTCAGCGAGATTGAACAGGCGCTCGCTGACCTCCTCGGGCAGCTTGGCGATGACCGTCAGGAGCTGTTCATCATCGACGACCTTGCGCACCGTCGGGAGCCAGTCCTGGGGCACGCCAAGGCTCAGGAGGTAGTCGTCCTCATGAACCGAGAACATTGGCTGCGCCCCTGGAGTGGTGTCCGTGACAATGCGTCGAACCTCAGGCGCGGCCTCTACGGTCTCTACGACCTGGAGGATGCCCGTGACCGGGTGCTTGCCAACCTTGCGGCGCTCAGCCCAGCGGTAGGCGGCGTCGTGATGGCCAGCGTGGAGCAGGGCCCAGTGCTCGCCGTCTTGATAGATGATCGCGCGCAGCTCCTGGGTGATGCGTCCGCTCCACAGTCGCTTGCTCTTGGTACTGAGCCGCTCGAGGCTGATCCCCGGGTTGGCCGAGTTGGCCATGAAACGATTGACGAACTCGATGGTCTTGGCGGCCTCCTTGGCCTCGAGCTTGGTCAAGGAGGCGAAGAAGCTCTCACTGGTCAGGACAGCCATCTACAGGGCCTCCAGTATGGAATTGGGTGTTGCTTCGTCAGGGGTTAGAACGAGGGCGGACTTGCCGGCTTTGGCGAGGACCTTCGCGGCCTTCTTACTGTCGCGCTCCCCACCGTCGAGTAAATAGATCTCGGTGTCGCCTCGGCGAACACACGCGAAGTAACTGCCTACGACGCGACCACCGGATGAGGCAACGTCACCACCGAGTTCGACTTCGATGGTCTCGCGCAGGTCCAGGGCGCGAAGGAGCGGCCACCACGGAGCGTCGAAGTCCTCGAGGTTGAGGGTCGAACTCGGGGCGAGCTCGGGGGCCGAAGCCGGAGCTGGAGAGGCCGTGGGAGTGCGCTCGAGTCCCTCGACTTCAGAGAAAAACGCTGCCTCAGTCGTATGAACCGTGGGCACGACCAAGGCGCGGTCCAGCAGTTCGTTGCGTCGCTCGCACGAGGTCTCGGCCAGCAGCACACATCCGTGGCACGCGGCTCCGTGCAAAAAACGCTCTTCGAAGCTGTCATCAGGCTCGTGCGTGGCGCACACAGGATCGTTGCTGCATAGGCGCCCGAGCTCCAGCGCACGGAGTAGGTGATGCTCGATGCGCTTGCCGACCTCGATCAGTCCGCCAAGGGTGCCCTCAGCCCCCGGCGTGCCCGTATGAAGCAAGATTCCGTAGCCCGAGCTGCCCGCGTAGACCCGCTCGCGGATAGAGCTGGCCGCGTAGCCGCACTCCAACGAGACCGCCGTGACCAGCATGTGCGAGAGCGTGTGCAACATCAGATAGGGACCGCCGGGGAACTTCAGATCGGTCGAGGCGCGGGACTTGGCCCAGGCCTCGAAGCCGTTCGCTAGCTGCCGCAATCGGTCCTTCACTGGTTCCCGCCTTCCCCAACGCTCGATCGCATCGGCTTTGAATGCGATGAACACCCCCTCTCCACGATTCTCGCTCGCAGGTACCCACAGGGGGTCGATGGACAACGCCGAGCGCCTGACCGCGAGGTCGAGCTCACCGTCGATGTCGGGCATCGCGGCCTCGAAGCGCGTGAACCCGACCTGAGCGGTGACCTCGCGCATGCGGTGGATCAACACGATACGTTCGATGAGCGGAGCGAGCGGCTCGGGCAGCTCGTCGAGTGAACGGGCGACCGCGTGAAAGTCCCCCTCGTGGCTGTCCTCGCCGAGCTCGGAGGCGCTCAGCAGTGTCTCGATCTCGGCTTGTTTGATGTTCTTGTACTCGGTCTGCTCGCCGGTCTTGCGCCGCTCGATCTCGGCCCAGACCTCGGCGTTGGAGAAGTCCTCGATCGCGTTGTGAACCTTTTGTTTGCGCCGGTCTCGCCTGACGTCGTCGGCGTCCTCGGCGTACTGCAAGAAGTCCTCCCAGACCTCGTCGATCGCTGCGCGCAGCTTCTTGTCTTGAGGGGGAATATGAATGACGCTGAGGGTCTGGGAGAAGTAGGCGTTGCTGGCCGAGCGAACCAGCAGGCGGTTGGGGTGGGCCTTGCCCGTCTTTTCGTCGACGCAGTCTTCTCTGGCGCCCTTGCCCAGCCACGGGCGCTGGCCGAAACACGAGCCGAGCACGTGG
Organism: uncultured Nannocystaceae bacterium; assembly: GCA_964451725.1. Classification (GTDB taxonomy): domain Bacteria; phylum Myxococcota_A; class Polyangia; order Nannocystales; family Nannocystaceae; genus Plesiocystis. The sequence goes on from CAYVJQ010000113.1 coordinate 3,498, forward strand.
CTCTTCGGCAGCTTGGCGTCTGACAATGGCCGTCGCTTCTTGCAAGCCCCGCAGCGAACCCAGATGTCGGCCAAGTCCCCGCTAGTGCCGCCCTCGTCTAGCCACAGCTGCCCACGGCACGAGTCCTTGTAGCTCTTGTGCACGAAGCTGTACCAGTCGATGTCGCTGATATGTCCGTTGGGGCAGGCCTGGACCAGGCGGACGGGGACCACAGGCTTGCGCTTGCGATCACGGGTCAAATACTGGCGCTTGTGGAGCCCGTTCCAGTGCACGAGGGGGCGAGAGCGGAAGCCCCCGACGTCGACCTCATGCTGAGCCACGAACCACGTCGGAAAGGTAAAAGCGGTGATGCCTGTGCGCATCGCCATGGGATCTTGAGTGTCGATCGGGGGCGCGTACATGTCGACACGGTCGACCCCGATTATGTCGGCTACGCGCGCCGCGAGTCGTTCTTCATAGATGGGACGGCGCTCGCCGTGCCAGTGCTCGAGCCCGCCGATCATGACGGCGTGGTCCGGCAGGTCGACCATCGCCCCAGGACCGAAAGTCGTGACGATCTGACTCTGCCGGATTTGACCATCGGGTGACTTGCTGCCCTTGCCCTTGCCAGCCATCAGTCGACCTCCCCGAGCTCGAGACCATCGGGGTTTTGGATCCACAAGTTGGTCACACCCTCGACGTCACGCAGGCTCCGTTGGGCCTTAAACTTGCGCTCATCCGGGGGCCGGCGCGAGAGTTCGGGGTCCATGGGGTTCCACAACAGCGGCGGCGCCCCGCCCTCTTCGCGTTGGTATTGAAGCCCGGATCCGGTCTTGTCATTGCGCGCCGCGATCTGCTCCCAGGTGTCGAGGATGTCCTTGACCCTGGCCTTGACCCGCTTACGCAGCTGCTCGACATCGGGGTTGTCGCGGTCGTGGATCTCGGCGCGCGTAGCGAGGACGTCGGCGACCTCGTGTACGGCTTGGCGCTGCTTGGACATGGCCAGGGCGCGCGTCGGGGCCGTCAGGTCGCGGTGGCCGAGGCGGGCGAGCGCGACGGCGACGGCGGCGAGGCCACGATCGAGGGCCCGCGGTGAGAAGGGCGTGACGCTGGTCGCCTCGACGGCGCGGTAGAAGCTGCTGTGCCAGCTCTCGAAGCGCTCGTAGTGTGAGCGATCACGGGGGCGGTGGACGTTGAGCAGCGTGACCACGAGCCCGGGGCGCTGCTCGTCACGGCCCACGCGCGAGGTCGCCTGGATGTACTCGGCCGCGGTCTTGGGTTGGCCGAGCACGACCATCAAACCGAGCCGAGTGATGTCGAGACCAACAGAGATCATGTTGGTCGCCAGCGCCACGTCGACGCGGTCTTTCTTGTCGTGAAAGGGCCTCTCAAGCCGCCGCTTGGTGTCGGAGACGATGTTGGTTGGCACGCGCGAGGTCAGCTCCAAGGGCTCGTAGCTGATCTCGCGCTTGGCGAAGCTCGCTTGCGCGGCGGGGGTGCCCAGGCGTCGACGCTGGCCGTAGCCGTGCAGTCGTGAGCGGACCTCGTCCTCGACGATGCGCCGGCTGCCGCCGAGCTCGCGCAGGGAGTTGAAGTAGCCCATCAAGGTCATGTAGGGGTCGGCGTGGTTGGGGGCGGCCTTATCACCACCGGCGAGGCCCCACTGCCGCTGGGCGGCGCCCATGAGCGCGAGGTAGCTGCGCAAGAGCACGACCTTCAGCGAGCGCCCCTGCGCGGCGACGCCCAGGTACAACCTGGGGTTGCGCTCGCTGGGGTCGCGGGTCTGGGCAAAGAAGGAGTCGCGCCGATCTGGTCCCGGTGGCGGGAACACGTCGACCTCATCGCGGCAGAACAGCGCGCGGATCTGCTTGGTCGCGCGACGAACGGTCGCCGTCGAAGCGACGATCTTTGGTCGCACGCGCACGCCGTCGAGTTCGACGGTCGAGAGCTCGTCCAAGGCGGTCTCGTAGAGACCCGCCATGGTCCCGAGCGGGCCGGAGATCAGGTGCAGTTCGTCTTGGATAATCAGTTCAGGCGGCGCCAGGCGACGACCCAGGGGCCCGTCGGGGAGGGGCGTGCCGCGCCCGGGGTCGCAGGGACCGTAGAAGCCGGCCTTGTCATGACGCTCGACCATCCCGAACAAGCCGCCGGTGCGCCCCACCCAGGGCAGGCCCGCGAACTTGTCGATGGTAGCGATGATGAAGCAGGGCAAGCGTCGATAGAGGGGCTCGTCGACAGAGATGATCGGCAGCGGGTTGTCGCCCTTGAATTTGCACCGCCGACCCGAGCAGACCACACGTAAATCTTCGGGGCGATCGGCATTGGGCAGCAGCTGAAAGCTGTTGCTGGTGAACTTGCGTCCGCACCAGGGGCACTTCTCCAGGGGGATCGGCGAGGGGAAGCGCTTGTCGTCGCGGATGTAGTCCATCGTCCGCTTGCGCGCGGAGTACTGGTCTTTGTCGCCCTTCTTACCCAGGCGGTTGGGCGTCGCCGACTGTCCAACCCACAGCCCGATTTCGAAGGGCCAGGTCCCGAGGGTCTCGACGTCGTCCTGGCGCATGAGCTCGAGGGCGCAGATCAACGCGGCCGCGCGCCCGAGCTGATCGAGAGTCAGCAGGCGCAGGGTGTAGCGCATGAGTACGCTGACCCCCGCGGAGCTCAGGCCAGGGTTGCGGAGCCGGCGGAGCACCAGCGTGAACGCGGCGAGGCCCAGGTAGGCCTCGGTCTTACCGCCACCGGTCGGGAAGAACAGCAAGTCCACGAGCTCGCGCTCGCTGTGCCCCGGCTCAGCGATACCGCGCAAGTTCATGAGCAAGAACGCGAGCTGGAACATGCGCCACGCGGGGGGCTCGAGCTCGTCGGGCGGGATCCCACGCTCGACGCTGAAGCGCTGGCGGGCGTAGCGGGCCATGCCGAGGTTGGCGAGACGAAAGGCCGTGAAGACCTGTGGGTCATCGAGGGCGACGAGGCCATCGGCGATGCGGTCACAGGCGACCTGAGCCCGCGCGAGGAGCTTGTGAGCGATCGTCGCGCGTTGCGGGTGACTCGCCGCGAGCTCCTGACCCGCCATCGCCTGGTCACGGATCCATACTGTATACGCCCTGGCCAAGCCACCAACCATCGCCCGCACGGCCACGGCGTCGGCGGCCTGGCCGAGCCCCTCCATGCTCAGTGCATCGGCTGGGAGCCCGTAGCGTTCGGGCTTGGCCGCCTCGACCTTCTCCACCGTACCCTCGGGGATCCACTCGGTCTGAACCTCATGACAGGCGTTGTCGGTGACGGTCGCGCGGACCGAGATGTTGTGGCCGACGGCATGCTCGACGTCGTTGCGGTATTGCAGGTCGGCGACCTGTTCGTCCCATTCCTCAACGCTCCCGCCGCGGGCGTCGGGGCGGGCGACCAGAGCCTGAGCAGAGCGCACGCGCATCCACCCCTGAAACAGGTAGGACTGGTCCCGCAGGTCATCGGGGCTGGGGCGACGGTCGTTGACCAGGAAGAGCGAGACGGAGCGCGTACCCGTGGGCAGACCTGCGGTCCGGACCTCGCGGGCGGCGACGACCACCCGCAGACCGTCGTCTGTGAGTGCATGGGAGTGGGTCCCGAGCTCGGGAACAATGGGGAGCCGAGTGCCGCCAGGCGTCCGGCGCCAGTTGGTATGCAGCATGAGCTCGCGGCCCGAGAGCTCCTTGTTCTGTTCCTTGGCGGCGGCGAGCTGCTCATCGCTGGGCTCGGGCGCGTAGTCTCCCCAGCCGACCTCGACCTCAAGGGGCTGGTCGCCGCGTACGAGGAGGCTCAGGCCAAGTGAAGAGGGGAAGGAGACTTTTCTCGTGCTCGCCGCCTCGGGCTTCGCGTCGTCGTCGGCCTGGCGCGGCTTGGCGAGCTCGTCGAGTTGGTCGTCACCGCTGTCGTCGCAGCGCTGCTCGACGGGTGCCTCGCGGGGGACGAGGAAGCCGGTCAGGTACCACTTGGAGGGGGCCTGGGACAGGAGCTCGGTGGTGTGCTCCGGAGCCTCGGGGTGCGGCCCGATGAGGTCGAGGCGGAGGGCGTCAATGAGGCTGCGGCGGATCTCGGCGGAGGTTGGCATGACGCGAGCGCTCGGGGCGCTCGCAACCATACACCCGGGAGCTGAACCTCTCGACTCTCGCTTGGTTCGGGTACAATGTTCCGTGTATCTGCGTGAGCTCCACGTCGACGGACTGAAGCTGCTTCGAGACTTCAGCCTCGATTTCACCCGCGACGGTCGACCACGGATGTGGACCGTGCTGGTTGGCCGCAACGGGCTGTGCAAGACATCGCTTCTGCGCGCGATCGCCCTGGCCGCGAGCGGGCGCGATCTCGCCAACGAGTTGTCGAGCGAGCAACGTCCGTCCTTCATGGATCTTCGCCGGGCGGGTGAGCCAGCCACAATCCGCGCAAAATTTGGTTTTGGTGAGGTCGGGAGCGGACTGAACCGAGAGTTCCCCAACTGGTCGGCGAAAGGGTCACCCCAGGTCCTGGATACGTCCTTGTCTCTGGCTCCCGCGGCGAGGTCCTTCACCGGTAGCTCGAGCTATCTCGACCCTGACGAAATGCGGAGTTCGGATGCTCCGAACCAAGACCCCCTTGAGGAGGCCCGTCAGCGCAGCCTGCCCCACTGGTTCGTCGCTGGCTACGGTGTGCAGCGCTCGCTGCCCCGCGCAGCCACGAAGAGCCCCGACGACTCCGTTCGAGTACGCCTTGAGACCCTCTTCGACGCTGGCGCCCTGGTCTCAACCGACTTCGCCGACCACCTCGCCAAGCGCTTCGGCGAGGGGGAGGCGCGCAACTTCGCGGACCTCTTGAACCGTGCGCTGCTCACCGAAGAAAAGCTGCTGCCGAAGATCTCGGCCTTCGAGCTACGCGGAAAAGGTGGCGTCTCCACGACCGATCGACTGATCAACAGCCATCGCTTCGACATGGAGATCGGACCGAAAGCGCTTCGACTCCCCGCGACCTGGCTCTCGCACGGCTACCAGGCGACCTTGGCCTGGCTGGCCGACCTCGTCGGCCACATTCTGTGGGAGGCTCGCGCCGACGGTCGCCTGGGTACGATCGAGCCCGACAAGTTGGAGGGTTTAGTGCTCATCGACGAGCTCGATCTCCACCTCCACCCAGCCTGGCAGGTCGGCCTGATCTCGGCGCTCAAGCGCACCCTGCCAAACATGCAGTTCATCGTCACCACCCACTCCCCGATGCTGCTACCCGGCCTCGAGCACGACGAGATCGTCCTGCTCGATCAAGACCCGGCGACGGGGGACGTGGTAGCGAGGCACGATCTTCAAACGCCCAAGCTTCAAACCAGCGGCGAGCTGCTGGAGCGTTACTTTGGCGTCGATGAGCTCGACCCCACACAGCTGACGATGAAGTTTCAGCGCTTCGGCTTCCTCGCCAACAACCCGTACCGGAGCGACGCTGAGGATCATGAGATGCAAGAGCTACTCAGCGCTCTGGACCAAGCAGGCGTCGCTCCAGACTGGCGCCCCGTCCTTCGCAGCAGCACGCCCCGTGTCTCGTAGTTGGCTATGATTCAGATCACACGAATCGACGAGGCCACCGATTGCCCCGACCTCGCGTCCATTCGGACCGACGAACTCGAGCGCGTACGCAAAGCGCTCGCAGGGGGCGCGACGCCGTCGGGAGAGCTCGTCGGCAAGAACTACAGCGTCGCTAAGCTGGCGCTCTACCAGATGCAACATTACAAGTGCTGCTACTGCGAGAGCATACAGGACACGCATCTTTGGAACACGGTGGAGCACTACAGGCCCAAGGTCGCCGCCGAGCAGGACGGGCAGAGGCGACCGGGCTATTGGTGGTTGACTTGGACGTGGTCCAATCTGCTGTTTAGCTGTGAGATCTGCAATCACCGCAAGGGCGCGAGCTTCCCGCTCTCGGCAGGGTCGACACCCCTCGCTACCGAGAAGCCGCCCCCCGACAAAGAAATACCGCTCTTGCTCGATCCAAGCGGCAACGAGAACCCTCGCGCGCATATCCAGTTCCTTCCCGTCGCGGGCAGTTGGTGGCCCTTCCCTCGCAATGGGTCGCTACGCGGAATGGCGACGCTCACAGCATTGAAGCTGTATCACCCGGAGCTCGGTCGTGTTCGAGCGGGCTTGCTAGAAAAATGGCGGAGGCACGCAGTGGCGCTCAAACCAGCGATCTCTCGGGTCCAGGGCGTGCTTCCCAGTGAGTCGGAAGACATCATCCGTTCGATGTGGGCGACCGAGGTCACCCCACATCTGTACACAAACCAACAATTTGTCGCACTCAGCATCGACATGCTCGACCATGCTTTTGGCTCTGGTATCCGGGAGCGGTGGGGGTTGGCCCTCGAGCCCATCAGCCTGAACCTGAGCCGTTGAGCTGGGCCCCATGCCCTCTGTACTCGTGACACCCCGGGAACACCCCGACCTCGACGGAGTCGCCTGCGCGATCGCCTACGCCGAGCTCCTGTGCGCCCGCGCGACGCCAGCGACCCCGCTCTTGCCCGGCCGGCCCGACGCGGAGGCGTGCTTCGTGCTCGAGCAGGTCGACCCCTCACGCCAACCGCGGCTCGCATCTGGGCCCAGCGAGTGGGAGGGGGTCGTGCTCGTCGACATGAGCGGGCTCCGGGGTCTGCCTGCCCAAGTCGAGCCCACCGAGGTCATCGAGGTCATCGATCATCGCGCTCACCACGAGGCCGAGCGCCTGTTCCCCAACGCCCGGGTCCAGATCGAGCTCGTCGGCGCGGCCGCGACCCTCGTGTTCGAGCGCTTCATGGCCGCGCAGGTTCAGCCAAGCCGTGTGAGCGCGACGTTGCTTCAGGCCGCGATCCACTCGAACACCCAGCGTCTTGCGGGCTCGGTGACGACGCCCCGTGACAGGAGCGCGGCCGCTAGCTTGGCCGAGCTGTGGCCGCTTCCGCCCATCCTGGTCGACGAGCAATTTCGTGCGCGCGGCACCGAGATCCTCGAGGACCTGGACGCTGCGCTCCGCCGTGAGACCAAGACCTTCGACCACCCCGGCGGGGCCTTCACGATTACGCAGCTCGAATGCCCAAGCGCGCTCGGGCTCGCCGAGGCCTGCACCCCGGGGCTGCGAGCCCTCGGTCAGCGTGCGCTCCTCAACCTCGTTGACCCCGACCTCGCCGCGTCCTTGCTCGTCGCGTCGAGCGACCTCTTCGCGCGCTGGCTCTTCGAGCAGACGGGTCTTCGCTTTGTCGAGGACCGCTGCCAGCCTCCCACCCCCCTGCTGCGAAAGCAGCTTGTCGCGCGTATCATGGAGACGGACGATGAGACGGTCTGACTGGAAGACTGCCGGCCCTGGAGGCCTACCGATCCCGATCAACGTGTCCTGGCACCTGTGGCCAAAGTGCAACCTGAAGTGCAGCTACTGCTACGCGACCTTCGAGGACATACAGGACACGCTCGACGAGAGACGGGCGCTCGAGACCCTCGACAAGCTGCGTGAGGCTGGGACCGAGAAGGTCACCTTCGTCGGTGGGGAGCCGACCTTGTGCCCGCACCTGCCCGCGCTCATCCATCACGCCAAGGCTATCGGCCTGGTGACCATGTTGGTGACCAACGGCACCAAGCTCCGGGGGCCCTACCTCGACGCCCTCGCCCCCGATCTCGACTGGGTCTCCCTGAGCATCGACGCCAGCGAGCCCGAGCTGATGGCGGCCATGGGCCGCGGAAATGCTCGTTTTCTCGAGCGCTGCGTCAAGTGCTGGGATGGGCTGGCCAAACACCCCCACCTCCGCCTCAAGATCAACACGGTGGTCACGCGCCTGAACCTCCATGACGACATGCGCGGGCTAATCAGGCGCCTACGCCCCGAACGTTGGAAGGTGTTCCAGGTCTTGCCGGTGCGGGGTCAAAACGATGGGCTCGTCGAGGACCTGCTCGTGACCAAGCCGGAGTTCGACGAGTGGATCGCACGTCATAGCGAGCTCGACGAGGAGGGGCTCGGACCCGTCGCCGAAGACAACCGCGCGCTCACGGGCACCTACCTCATGCTCGACGCGCTCGCGCGCTTCTTTCACAACCGCACGGGAGAGCACGTCTACACCGAGTCCTTGCTCGACGTGGGTGTGTGGGAGGCGGTTCGCCAGGTTGGGTGGGACGTAGATGGCTTCCTCGAGCGCAAGGGCCTCTACCAATGGGGCCCGCCCTCAGGCCAGAGTGACGGTGGCAGGGCCCCCCGCCAGGGTCGTGAGCGTGACCTGATCGCCGTCGACAAATTGCTGCGTCGCCCCAGCGAGGACTAGGCCGGGGACGCCGTGCTCACGCATGACCACGGCGAGGTGACAGAGCAAAGCGCCGCCATCGCAGATGAAGCCGAGGGTGCCCTTGGGGGCCGAGTAGATCAGCTGATCCAAGAAGCTGTAGGGTCGACGCACGACGATGATTTCAGCCTCGTGCTCGGCCTGTGTCTCACCGCTGCGCCGTGAATGGACGTGGGCCTCGATGCTCTGTTCGAGCGCGTCCTCGGGGACCTCGAACATCCGAATCCGCCCGCTGACCTGGCCGTGGCTGAGTACGTTGGGTTGGGCAGGGGGCGCGACGGCTGCGTTCTGATAGAGGTCGACGAGGAAGAAGGCTCCCTGCGTTGAGAGGCCAAACTCGAGGCCGGCGCTGGGGTAGTGGACCTCGAGCGCCGTAACACCGTGGTGGATCGCGGCGAGCTGTTCGGGCGTCGCGCTCGGCGGTGTCATGACGGGGTATTTGTGTTGTTTTCCGTCGACGAGCTCGACCGCCACGCGCTGATCGCCCAGCTCCGACGCGAGCAAATCGCCGGCTGGGCCGAGGGTGTAGCTCGTCGGAGTTGCGAAGCCCTTGGTGAAGAAGTGACCGTGGATCAGCTCCACGCGGGTGCCGCCGTCTGGCAGACGCGTAGCGGCGCCCGTCGCCGCGGTTGGCTGCAGCTCTTTGAGCAAGAAGGCGAAGCTCTCGCAGCGAGGAGCGACCTGGTCGACGAAGCGGCCGAGGTCCCGCGCAGCCGTCGGGCCCGTGCCGAAGTGACGGATGATCTTTCCGTCGAGATCGAAGGGCGCGAGCAGCACGGCGATGAACTCCCCCCAGCTGCAGATCTGCTTGGCCACCGCGTCGACGTCTCGCGTCTCGGGGCCACGCGCGAGCGCGACGAAGCCCTGAGAGATGGCGATACCGAGCTCGGCCGCGCGTGCGCGCAGGGCGACCTTGTCATGGCACGCGACCTTGCTCGGTAGCTCGACGCGCTCATGCCCCGCGAGATCGACCAGCGTCAGTCCTGGCTCGATGCCCCTCCCCAGCGAGGTGATCGCGCGGGCCTGGAGGGTGACGAGCCTCTCATGGGTCTGCGCCCACTCGAGATCGGCGGGGCCCTCGACCAGGGCCTCGACCTGCTTGGCGAGGCGCCACAGCTCGCGGGTGTCCACGCCGAGACCTGCGAGGGCGGCATCGTGTGTGTCCTCGCTCAGCGTGAGCTGCGTCGGCGTCGCCCGTCCGCCGACGAGCCCTTCGAGATGTCCCTCGACCCACTCGAGCACCATGCGATCGGGAGCTCCGAAGTCCGCGTGTCGGGGGTCCCTCGTGAACAGCACCCCCGACACACGGGGATGGATCATCTCCTGGATGAGGACACCGACCTCGATCGGACGGCCGAGGGCCGAGCGCGCCCGCGCGGAGCCTCCGCTGGCGCGACAGCTCAGAGCCGCGGCGTGCACGTCGGCCGCCGCAGCAGGAACATCGAGCGAAGACTCCAGCAAGCCCGCGAGCGCCAGCTCGAGGCCGTCCTCCTCGGCGCCCGACGAGCGAACGGCGACGCTGCTAACGCCCTCCCGGCGCAACACAGCGAGCTCGCGCTCGAGCTCGGCGAGATCGAGCTCAGCCTCGGCGGGGACGCAAAAACCTCGCGGCACAGCTAACCCTGCCCGCTCGAGTCGCGCCCACATCACGGCCTTGCCTCCCACGGTAGCCTCGCGCTCAGTCACCGTTGACCTCCGCGAGCAGCCTCTGGACCTCGGCGTCGACACGAAGCTGAAGCTCATCGGGGCCCACGCTCGCCCGGCGCAGCTCGATGATCGTGGTCGCCAGCGGTACGGCGAAGCCGCTCATGTAGGCGCGGATCTGATCGGGGCGCATGGCCAGGCTGCCGTCCGCCGCCCTGTCGTTGCCGCTCATGACGCAGCGAAGCTGGCGCTCGCCTTCTTTCCACTCGAACGCGAGCAAGCGCTCCATCTCGGCTTCGCCCTCGAGCGTGTAGATCGGGAAGTGCTGACGAATGCCGTGGGCGTGGCTGAAGCTGCGGTAGCCCTCGACGGCCTCTGGGGTCTGGTTGGCCTTGCGCCGGGTCCCGTGCAGCTCCTTCTCGCCGGAGATCAACACCTCGGCCCCCAGCGCGTGGCCGAGCACCGCGCGCATGGCATAGAAGTGGAGGTGACAGCCCAGACAGGGGGTGAAGAAGCCAAAGGCTGCGATCAGCTGGTTCAGGTAGCGCGCGTTGAGCAGGCGCCACATCTGCGTGTCCTCGACCACGAACCAGGGTGTGAAACGCACGGCTGGGTGGCGCTGAGCGAGCTGGTTCCGCATCTGCTGCCAGTTGTCTTCGTAGATCGACCAGTCCCCGTAGCGCGTCGGCACGACATCTCCAACTGGGATGTAGGTGCCGACCTCGTGGTCGGCGAGCCAGGCGAGAGCGGCCGCGACGCTATCGCGGCCGGCGAAGTCGACGAGCACCCGCGGCGCGGGGGCGTCTTTGAGGGCATCTGCGACGTTGGTGGGTAGACACTCCGCGATCGGGCGGCCGTCTGCGAGGTGGGCGCACAGCTCCTCGAAGTTCACGCAGCGGGGGACGTGGGTGTGGGTGCTGAGTCCGGGCATGGCGATGTGTGGGCCTCGGGCAGGGGCGGGCTCAGGTGTCGTCGGGCTCGTCGAAGAGCGCGGGTTGGGTGGCGCTTGGCTTGCGCTTGGTTTTTCGTTTGGTCCGCTTGCGCTTGGAACACTTCTTCTTCGATGACTTGTCTGTGGCAGCGCGGCCGACGACGCGCTGGACGACGCGCTGGTGGTTGAGGGCAAGCAGACGCGCGAGCACCTCGTCGTGAACCCGCTCCGGCCACTTGTAGCGCCAGGGCTTCTTTTTGCTTCGCCCACCACCTTCGTCTTCGGCGACCTCATACTCGAGCTGGAATTCGTTGCTCACGCGCTCCGCGAGCTCCGACCAGCCAAAGGCCTCCAGCACCGCGTGATCCATGGCCTCGTGCAGCTCTCGAAGCTGTTGGATCTCGGGGCTGTCCTCGTCGCGGTCATGGAAGCGGTTGTAGGTCTTGGTCAGCCCTGTCTCGGTCCGGAGCATCAGTTGCGCCCGATAGTCGTAGTAGCGCTGCCCAGCTCGCTCGAGGGCCTCGTTGGCCTCCCACCCCGTGGGAAAGGGGTAAGTCTCGAAGCAGTCTGTGGGCGAGTAGTTGAGCCCGTCGCCGAGGGTCGAGCTGAAGAAGCGCGCCCAGATTTCGTGCACACGGGACTGAAGGATCGCAAACGCGGCCATGCCTTCGAGCGAGAAGGCCGCGAGCTTGTGACTGATCACGTAGTCGGCCGGCAACAGGCAGATCGACAGGTGCTTGGAGATCAGCGGGACCACGAGCACACGCTCGAAGCCCTTGGTGTGCTCGTAGAGCTCGGTTCGGTAGCACCAGTACTTCCACCACTCGTGGACCATGCGCGGGTACTTCTTGGCGTCCTTGGTCGCGCGCTCGGGGTAGACCTTGGCCTCGAGCAGTGCGAACAGGTCAGGCCAGCGACGGGCCTCGGCCTCGCTCATCTCCTCGAAGTTGATGACGTAGCGATGGTTTTGGTGAGCCGGGTGGTCGTTGACCTCGCGCCCGCCGAGGTAGGGGAAAACGCGCTCTTGGTTGCTGGGATCGGCCTCGAGCAACCGCCCGAGCTCGGCGAGTGGGGTCGCCTTGTCGCTCTTGTCGTCGAAGGTGAAGCCGATGCCGAGCACGATGTTGCCCTGGAAGCAGCGGTAGCCCTCACGCGCGAGCTTTTGCGGCGGGACGTCGGGGCCGGAGGGCATCAAGAACGCGGTGATGTCGTCGACGATCGCCCCGTCGATGCGCTTGTGCTCCGTGGCCCCGCGTCGGCAGTGGATGACGCTCACGATCACCGCCGCGGCGCCAGGCCACTCGACGCGGCGACGCACGTCGTAGAGGTTCGCGCCCTCGGAGCGGAGCACCGCGAGCCCGCCGACGCGCGTGTCCCCTTGCGAGATCGTGTTGGTGGCGATCAGCCCAAAACAACCACCCTCTCGCAACAGCCCGTAGGCTCGACGCAGAAAGTAGGCCGAGAGATCGGTGCCACCGGAGGCGCCGGGGTAGAGCTCCATGAGGGCCTTGAGGTAGTTCGTGCCGTGGCTGGCCGAGATCACGCGGCCGCCCTGAAAGGGCGGGTTGCCCACGATCGCGTGAAACCCCGGGTTGGCCCGATCGAAGAGCTCTGGGAACTCGATCTCCCAGTGAAAGGGGGGGCCGTAGCGTTCACGGTAGTCGAGGATCGCGGCATCGAGCTCGGCGTGGCGGACCGCCCCGTCTGCGTCTGTGAGCAGCTCTTGCATGTGGGCGCGTTGGTTCTCCCGCTGCTTGGCCTTGGTCGAGTGCAGCAGTGCGCTGAGGGTCGCGTCGCCTCGCCGTCGCGCACGATCCAGAGCGTCCTCGGCCTCGCGGTGCCACAGTCGTTTTTCCGCGTCACGCTCGTCCCGACAGTCGAGGATCCGCATGCGCGCCTGGGTCGCCGCGACGACTTGCTCGCGCATCCACGCAAACAGGGGTCCGTCGTGGTCTTCGCTCGCTTCGCCCCAGCGACACTCTGCGATCTGCCTGCGCCCCAACCCGATCAACGAGTCGCCGGACTTGAGCGCGTGGTCGACGAAACTGAAGGTGTGGTCGCGGGCGAGCGTGACCAGCCACAGGGAGAGCTTGGCGAGGTTGACCGCGAAGGGGTTCTTGTCGACCCCATAGATGCAGTGCTCGGCCACGAGGCGGCGGGCGTAGAGCGGCGCGTCGTCGTCGGCCGACAGCTCGGGCGGGGCGCCGTGGAGGTCCCAGCTGCGCGCGAGGGCCTTGCCCAGCTGTCGGCAGGCCTCGACCAGGAAGGCGCCAGAGCCCATCGCCGGGTCGCAGACCTTCAGCGCCAGGATCTGCTCGGGCGTCGCCCGCGGGCCCAGCTCTGCCAGCAGCGGAGCGAGGGTCTTGCGCACGACCGGCTCGGTCAGCGCGCGCGGTGTGTAGTGCGAACCGGAGCGCCGCCGTTCCTCGGTGGGCTGCAGGTACAAAGACCCCGGCGCGAGCGGCGTGGGCGTCTGCGGTGAGATCCGGCGACCGAGCGCGGCGACGAGCTCGTCCACGTTGGTCGCGCCCGCCAGCACCTTGGCGTCGCCTTTGCTGAGCTTGCAGCCCGCCCCGATGTCGAGCAGCTTGGCGCGCTGCTTGGGCTTGGCGTCGAGCAGCTCGCGCAGGTTCACCACGACGTGCTGGGGCCGCAGGGCGATCGAGGGTCCGAACGCCCGCTCGATCTCGAAGCCCATGATCCCCTCGTAAACCGAGCCTATCTGCTCGACGTCCAGGCTCCGATAGGACAGGCGCTCGCCCGCGAGCAACAGCAGGTCCTCGAGCACACGGTAGACCACGCCGTCCGACACCCTTGGGGGTTCGATACGCTCCCCGAGGACCCGCGTGACGCGATAGGGGCGGCCCTCGAGGAAGGGGTAGGTGTCGGGGTTGAACAGCTGGCCCGTGCGCGCCGGCAAGCGCATGCTCCCGTGCGCACCGCCATCGAACACCAGGCGAAACAGGGACAGCAGCCGCGCCCACGCGCCAAAGCGCTGGTCCATGGTGTCCGGGTACATGCCGGCGTCGGCGCGCAGCTGCTCGAACAAGCCGGAGACGCCGTAGTGCTGGACGTAGACCTGGTCCTGGGACATCAGCTCGCGCTCTTCGGCGTAGAGCAGGAATACCAGGCGCATCATCGTGGTGATGAGACCCCCGTAGATGTGCTGCGGGTCTTCGCGGGCGGTCTCCCCGAGCAGCTCGCCCTTGGCGATATCATCGGCCGCTCCGAACCCGCGCAACAGCTCCCCGAGCGCGCGCAGGACCTGCTCGGACAGCCTATTCGAGACCTCGTTTTGGTACTTGCGGCTCTCGACCAGCAGGGCCGGCAGTCGGCGGCCGCGGGGCAGCGTGAACAGCCGCTCGGCGCACAGCAGCATGTGCAGCGCCGCGAGGATCGGGCGGCCTCCTACCTCGGCCATGGCCGCGATCGGGAAGCTCAGGTGGCCCGAGGACCCGCTGGTGGGAGCGTAGACCAGGCGAATCGCGTGGGCGCTCACAAGCAGGCCGATGTCGATCTTGGTCTCTAGTAGGAGCCACTCGAGCCGCCGCTGGGGGCTCGCGCGCCGGCCGTGGCTGTCACGGCCGGCTTCATCAAAGCTGGTGGTATCAGCCTCGACCTCGACGATCAGGGCGAGCCATGCGGGCTCGTCCTCGCTGGCTTCAGGGTCTTGGATCGCCCAGGTCGGCGCGAGGATCTGCTGGTACTCGGGCAGCGAGACCTCGAGCGACTTGGGCAGCGCGTCGCCGCCGACGAGGTCCTCGCCCTCCCAGTCGAAGAACTGAACGACGAAGCGCGCGAAGTCTCGCAGCCGAGCCGGGGGGGCCTGGTCTTGGGCACGCCTGGGCTTGGGCTTGGGCTTGGACTCAGTCTCGGTCTCGAGCTTGGGCCCGAGCGCAGCGACGAAGCGCCTTTGCAACTCGACGGTGTTGCGCGGGACGAGCGCCTGGCCCTTGACCAGGGCCGGAGGGGACACGACGAGGCCGACTGGCTGGAGCATGCCCAGCCAGTCGAGGTGTGCGCGGGTCTCGGGATCTTTGGCAGCCATGATGGAACTCCTGGGCTTCAGCCCGACACCGGCCACAGGTAGACGACGCCGACGGGGTCGTTGCGCACGGCCTTGACCCCATAGGAGGCCTTGATGCGCGCCGGTTCACCCACGAGCTCCTCGCCGAGCTTCTCTAGCCTCCGCTTCCAGTGGCGCCGATCAGCCTCGCGCTGGCGCTGCTCTTGTTCAGGGAAGTTGAGCGTGAGCTGCTCTTCCTGCTTGGGGTCGGCGAGCTTCTCGGCGATGCGCTCGCGCTGGGCCTCGAGGATCTTGACCATGGCCTTGGCCTCGCGCTTGCCGCGGGTGGCGAGTTTTTTCTCGGCCGAGGCCGCCGTGCTCTTGGCCCGGCGCGCGAGCGGGGCGATGAGATCGGCGACGTCCCGGGCCGCGCCGCTGGCGAGGCGGCGGCGCGTGGCCTCCGGCACATCGCGTAGGCGCGGCGTGGCCAGGGCTGTCTCGAGGAGCTCGAGTACGTCGTGCTTCTCGGCCTCAGTCGTGGACTTGAGCTTCGTGGTCCGCGAGGCCGGGTCCTCCCACAGCGCGACCACGGACACGACCTCGTCGTGGAGCCGGGCGGCTCGCTGACCGTAGAGAGAGAGACGACCGAGCAAGATCACCCGCGGGAGCGGGTCGTCGGTGTGCAGCACGCAGGCCCGGGTCAGGTCGTCGTGGACGAAACCCTGCGACAAGAAGCGGCCGAGCAAGCGTTGGACCACGCGGTGCTCGAGGTGGATGTGCACGACCTCGTCGTCGAGGGTGCCCGGGTCGCTAAAAACCACCGGGCGGATCGGCGAGTTCTTGCGCCACTCCCACAGTTTTTCTCCGCGCTTGCGCGGGGCCCGGAGCGTGTCGAGGGTCGTGGCCCAGCTCGGGTCTGCGCCTGCGCGCGTGTCGAGGGCCGGTAGCACCCAGTGGGCCCGCGCGGGATCTTCGGCGGCCGCGCTCGCGTCTTGTGGGGTCAGGGGCTCGGCACCGAGGAGCCGCAGAGAGGCCGAGATCGCGCTGCGAAAGTGGCGATCGTCGAGGGCCAGCCACTCCTGCGAGTCTTTTAGCAAGCCGCGCAGCTCTTCGATCTGGGTTTCGACAGCGGTCTTGACCTTGCGCGTGGGCCCGAACTCCTGCTCGATGGTCTTCTTGGCCTGGCGCGAGGCGGCGTCGATGAGGTCGGCCTTGTCGATCGCCTTGGCTAGGTCGTCGGCCTCGGCGTGGGTGATGCCGGGGTTGAGCAGCTTCTCGACGTTGCGGATCAGCACCGGCGAGAGGGAGCCAAGCTCGCGCTGGATCATGTCGGTTTTTTTGACGAGCACCTCGAGCACGCGATCCTCGGCGCGCTGGGGTAGCAAGAAGTAGTGGCAGCGCACGATCGGCGATCGTTGCAGCTTGCGGTCGATGCGACCGTTTCGCTGCTCCATCTTGGATGGGTTCCACGGCACGTCGAAGTGGAACAGGTCGGCGCAGTGGTTTTGCAGGTTCACGCCCTCGCGTGCGGCATCCGTAGCGATCAAGATCCGCAGCGGGTGCTTCTTGGGGTCGGTGTTGAAGGCCCGCTTGATGTCCTCGCGGCCCTCGTCGCCCATGCCGCCGTGGAACTGGCCGATGCGGTGTTGGGCTTGATCGGTGCCGGCGATCGCCCCGCGCAGCTGCTGGAGCAGGTAGCGCTTGGTGTCGGTGTACTCGGTGAAGATCAGCACGCGGCGCTCGGTCCACGCGGCGCCGTCTTTGGCCGGCTGGCCGGGCATACCGATGCCCGCGCACAGGTGCTCGCGCAGCCAGGCCAGCAAGCGCTCGAGGCGGGTGTCGACTTGGTGACGCGCAGAGTCGGCGATATCCTGCATCTCTTGCAAGAGCGCGAGCTCATCGTCGCTGGCCACGTCGCCGCCGCTTTGAACCCGGGTCGCGGCCTCGATCGCGGCGTCGTCCTCGGCCTCGAGCTCGGACTCGGACAGCTCGGCGCGCTCGTCGTCGGCCCCGGGGGACTCGTGGAGCAGTTTGAGCTCGTCGTCGGTGAGGTCCGTGAGCCCGACTGGGGGCTTGGCTGTGGACTTGGCTTCGGCGGCGCGGCGCTCGACCGCGGGCTTGTGCACGCCGAGCGTCCGGGCGAAGGCCTCGATCGAGGAAAGCAGTCGCTTTTGTAGGGAGGTCAGGACCAGCAAACCGGCCGTGCGCCGAGACTTGGGGGCCTCGGCGAGGCGCGCGGATCGGGCGCTGCGGTAGGCCTGCAACAGTTCGGACAGGCGCAGCTCGGGGGTGTCCGGCGGGAGCTCGTCGATCACGATCGGGATGACCTTGCGATCGGGCAGGTCGCCCTCAATCCCGCGCAGGTCGCTCTTGAGCCGCCGGACCATGACGGCGTCGAGCAGCTCGGGGCTGCCGCCGACGGGGAAACCTCGGCAAAAGCGCTGGGGGTCGAGCATCTCGAGCAAGGCTGCGAAGCTGTTGGAGTGACCGTTGTGGGGGGTGGCCGAGAGGAACAGGCGATGCTCGAAGCGCCGGGCGAGATCGCGGACGACGTGGGTTAGCTGCGAGTCGGTCGCGTACTTGGCCCCGCTGGCAGGGGCCGCGTTGTGGGCCTCGTCGAGGATCAGCAAGGTCCCGGGGGCGAAGTCGCCGAGCCAGCTGCGCAGGGGGGTCGCGTAGTCCTCGTTGCGCAGCAGCGCGTGGGAGATGATGAAGCGCGTGTGCGTCGTCCAGGGGTTGACGCCGTAGCCCCGCTCGCGCCGGGCCTGGTTGACGAAGTCGCGGTCGAACACCCGGAAGGTCAGGCCGAAGCGGGCCTCCATCTCTTCACGCCACTGGAGCACGACCGAGGGCGGGCACGAGACGATCACCCGCCGGACCTTCTGGCGGATCAACATCTCGCGCAGAATCAGCCCGGCCTCGATAGTCTTGCCCAGGCCCACGTCGTCGGCGATGAACAGGTTGACCCGCGGCATCTTCAGGGCCTTGCGCAGGGGCTCGAGCTGGTAGGCCTTGACCTGGATGCCCGCGCGGTAGGGGGCCTGAAACAGGTTGGGGTTGGTGGAGGTGACGCAGTTCCAGCGCAGCGTGTGCAGGTAGGCCGAGAACAGCTCGGGATCGTCGAAGCCGCGCTTGGCGATGACGTCCCAGGGCGTCGCGCCGATGACCCGCGCGTCGACCTCGCGCTCCCACAAGACCTCAAGGGCCTCGCCCTGGGCGTCGTCGGCCAGGCAGGACAGGCGCACGAGGGTGTCGTGCTTGGGCTCCGGAGGCGGGATGACCTCTTCGACGAGGTACTGGCGCGAGCGCACGTGGACGATCTGCCCAGGCTCGAGGGGGGCCGCGTCGGCCCAGCGAAATTTGGGAGGCTCTACGGGGGCCGTGATCGCTGTGGGGGCCGCAGTCGCCGTCGGTGCCTGCTCCTCGATAGCTCCCCCAGAGAGCTCGTGCGCCTCCTCCCCCCCAGAGCGTTCAACACTCGCCGATAGGAGCGTCGCTGCGCGCTGAGCCTTGTCACCCGCGCTGGGGAGCTCGTGCGCCTTGCACAGCTTGCCGAGCTCTCTAGCGTTCAGCTGGCCAATGATGAACTCCGGGCTCGCCCTTGAGTTGGAGACCAACACGGCGAGGAGCTCCTCGTTGTCGATCGACGATGAGAGCGTGAGTTCGAGGTCCTGGCTCAGCCGGATGAGTCGCTTGCGACTGAGCTGCTCGAGGATGCTGCGAGTCGTCGGGGACATGGGGGGCGACATGGTACCGCTGGCGTCTCGAACCTGGATGAAGAAAGCACCCTGTGGTGACGGGCCCCGGAGCCGGTCTCCCACGGGCTCTGAGCGAATCAGCGCCATCGCGCTTTGCGAACTCGTCAGGGCCGACCACGCTCTCGGCCCAGATCCGCGGACGCCCGGAGGGCTCAGGCGCGAGCTCGAAGAGAACAGGGGTCGCGCGCGAGCTTTGAGGCCTACGCCGACGAGAACCTCCGCGCCCTTGAGCGCTCCTCCAGTGGACCCCTGATCAGGACAGACGGTCGTTGGTTGCAGGCTGTTTGGCGCCCTGATTCTCGGCCTGATCTGTGTCGATCGCATCGGGCCCGGGCGTCGGCGATGAGCTCGAGCGAGCCAGCGACCGGCCCCTATTTGGGGTCGAGAAGTTCAAGCCCGACGTCTCGGCCTGCAAGCTCACGGACCGCTACTCCATGGGCAGCAATTTCCGGTCCAAGAGTACGGTGGGGCTCATACTCGTCTCATGGGGTGCTTGTGGCCCAAGCTAAAGACCACGTTTGTGGGGCGCGATCGCGCCTGCGATCATGCCCTGCCTCAACTCGGCGGGCAGGTGTTGTCAAGTCCGGCGAGTGATCCTTCAACCTGAGCCGTGCAGTAGGTGTTCTCATCCATGTTCAGCACATTACAATAGCATGGGGAGTTGGGTGGGTAGCCAAGAGGCGGTAAAATACAGAAGTCCGCAGCGCGAGAGCAGAAGACCCCTGGCATATCTGGGAGGCAACACAGTGCGCCGGATTGACAGAATCCATCGATGGATATCGAATCCTGGGAACCCCGCCACACTCACCACCACACACTCAGTGGCCAAATTCAGTACTTTGCACACATAACCGGGGGTTCACCGCGTGAGCTGCTTGCGTGCAGCTCAATCTGCACCTGACCACGCTCAGTAACTCAACCATTGCCAATAGAGTTGGGGCAGGTTCCGACGCTGTGCCTGCGCCCAGCACAGACAACACGTTCTCGCTGTTGCTTAGCATCGTGGTCGGTACCTTCATCCCCGCAGAGCCCAGCCACCCTAAGCCGGCCGCAGCCCGAGCGTTTTCAGCCGCTCCCGGAGCCGCCTGCGAGAGATCCCAAGCCGCTCGG
>CAYVJQ010000114.1:0-19470 GCA_964451725.1 uncultured Nannocystaceae bacterium
AGCGACTGACGACGGTCGCCAATCCCAAGTTCGCCGTGCCCGGTGGCAAGGCGATGTCGCTGGCCGTGAAGTCGTCGGGGCTCCAGAGGTTGTAGCAGGAGGTTCATGACGGATCCGTTGACCACGGCGCCCGTCGGCGTTCCGGGGCTGTGGTGGGCGGCCATGGTCCCTGGGTGCGACGCATCTCGGCGGCCCGGGATCCACGGAAATGCCGATCGGACGGTCAGCAGTCACTCAGGCATTCGAGGTAGTCCTCGTTGCATCCCTCATTGCACATATATGCGTTGTAGTCCCAGTAGCAGAAGTCGACCTGGCAATCATCGTATTCATCGTCGCAGTCCTCCGCGCAGCTCAGGTCGGGGTAGACTGTCTCGAGGGCCGTGACGTCGCCGGAGGAAAAGAGACCGTTGCTGCCCGCGTTGTAGCAGGAGTTCATGACGGATCCGTTCATGACGGCGGTGGAAGGGGTTCCGGGGATATGATGGGCTCCATAGGGAGCGACCGCCTCGGATCCGCCACCGGCTCCACAGCTGATCGTGCGGTCGTAGTAGTCGGAGTGGCGAAGGCCCAGGCAGTGGCCGAGCTCGTGCAAGATGACGTGGGCGGTGACGGTGGTGCCGTAGTAGGAGGGGATGCTCGTGCCGACGAGGATCTGGCTGTAGGGTTTTCCGAGTGACGGGAACCCGGCCAGTCCCCCGTACCCGGCCTGGAGTTTGGCGGTGATGTAGGCGTTGCAACCGGCCTGGGTCCCCGCCGTCCGTTGCACCGAGAAGGAGAGGTCGAGGGCATTGAGCTTCGATATGGCCACGGTGAGGGCGCTGCTCATCGCTCCTGTGTACAGTGAGCCGTCGACACAGATCTTGTTCAGAGAAGGAGCGATGGTGTTGGTGGTCCGGTATTGGCGAAAACCTTCGGAGTCGGCCTCACCTGTGGATGGGTCGAGACCCACCATCTCTCGCGACGCTTCGAGGCTCACCTCTGCATCCAGGCCGACATAGACCGTGCCGTCGGGCTGAAGGTCGATTTCACCTGCTGGGTAGCCCGCGAGCTTTAGATTGTCGACGATCTCCAGGGATTCGAGTTCTGGGCTTGGGCTATCGATGTCCTCCCCACACGCGAATGCGGCGGTCGTCATCGTGAGCAGTGCGAGCTTTGCTGCAGTATTGGTATCCATCTGCAACTACCGTAGTGAGCTTGTTTTCTCTGTCAACTCGTATCGCTTCGGAGTTTTGAAGGTGTAGTCATTGGGAGGCCCGCGGGTAGTGTGCATGTTCTGAACAGCCTCCTTGGATACTGTATTCGAGGCGGGGTGTCCGTTTGGCGAATATTTGTCCGATGGACAGATGGCGAGGGCAGGGCGGCCGCGCAAGGCGTCGTAATAGTAGTATGGTGATTTTAGGGGACCCTGGGTAGTGTAGTCAGTCGGGCCACGGCGGCGCCTTACTTCGGCATTCCGCTCGAGGGAGGACGATCTTGCCCACCCCACCAGCCACCTGCATCGTTCGCACGCCGTGCGCCCGGGTCAGCGACTGCGACGTTTGCGACTCGCACGATCGGCGACCGCTCGGGCGGCGAAGGCCAGCCCGCCGAACATGGCGGCCATGCCCGCGCCGACGAGCAACCTGCCGAGCGAAACATCGCGGAGGTCGACCTCGACCAGGTGGGGGGCGCGAGGATCTTGTTCTTGGGGGGCCCGACCGCCGGTCCAGCGTGGGGCCGAGGCGCCGAAGGCCGAGGCGCCTCGCCAGCGGGCGCGTTGGCGGTCGTAGGCGTAGCGGCTGCCGGCGTCGAGCAACACGACCTTGGCCCGGGTCAACAAGATCATGCGTTCTTTGGCGTCACGGTCGTCGGGGTTTTGGTCGACGTGGTCCCGGACCATGCAGGCTCGATAGGCGGCCTTGATGACCAGGCTGTCGGCCTGGGGATCGACCTCGAGCAGCGCGTAGTAGTCGACGAAGACCCCGGACACGGGGGAAGGGTGCCACGGGGGGGATTGGTCAACCACGGCGCTAGGTCCGCATTCTACGGCGTGGGAACAAACTGCGGGGCGCTGAGGAGTCCTGGGCGGTCGAGGTCCGGGCGGGTCTGCTGGCCCACCAGCGTGGACTCGAGGTCTGGATACTGTCCGGGATACTGTCTGGACGCGGCTGATATGTCGGCCTCGAGCGGGGATGTCATGTATATGAAGCTGATGTTCCTGCTTTTTGGGCATACCGGTCCCCGGGTGACGAACCTCGTTTTGAAACGCTCAGCTGTCGCCTGCACTCTCCTCATCGTCGCCTGTGGAGACCCAGGGTCAGGATCGGATGGGTCGGGATCGGACTCAGGGTCAGACTCGGCGTCAGAGGTCTCATCGGTAGCCACGGATGACGCGGATTCGGACACGGAGGCAGAGTCGGACACGGAGGCCGAGTCCCCACCTCCGTCCGACATGCCGGCCGACCCCTGCGCCGGACCCGAGGTCGCGGCCGGCCAGGTGTGTTTCAACAGCGGTGGCTTCCTGCAGGTCGGTGTGCTCCCGACCACGGTCGTCGTGGCTCGAATCGACGGCGACGATATCCCCGATATCGTCGCGGCGGGCGTGGGCACAGCGGGGATCCGAGTGGTCCTCGGCCTCGGCGGGGGACAGTTCAACGCCACGCCGGTAGTCAGCGACATCGCTCTGGGGGTTCGCCACGTGGCGGTCGCCGACGTCGATAGGGACGGGTTCGCCGATCTGGCGGTCGCCAACGTGTTCTCGCCTGCGGGCACGGGTGTGAGCTTGGGCGACGGGGAGGGAGGGTTCGGCGCGGCTCCCTTCGCCACCACCGGGATGACGCCCCGGGCGGTGGCGGTCGGCCACTTCGACGCCGATGGTTGGCCCGATCTGGCCGTCGTCGACGAGGCCGGATCCGAGGTCTACGTCCTGCTCAGCGACGGGCAGGGGGGGGTCCCCGACATAGCGAGCTACGCCGTGGGCGAGGAGCCCTACGATCTGGTCGCGCTCGACCTCGATGGAGACGGGGAGGTCGATCTCGCGACCGTGGGCCGGATAGCAGGGACGATCAGCGTGCTGTGGGGGGACGGGGAGGGGGGCTTCGAGGTCGAGGCGGCGGCGCTGGCGACCGGGGCGGGCCCGCGCGGACTCGCCGTCGGGGATGTGGACGGCGACGGCGTCCCCGACCTGCTCAGCGCCGATCACGATGCGGATACACTGAGTGTGCTGAGGAACCTCGGTGGGCGGAGCTTCGCACCTGCACAGCACTACGCCGTGGGTGCGAAGCCCTACTCGGTGTTGGCGGTCGACGTCAGTGGCGATGGCCTCGCGGACCTCGTCAGTGCCGACTCGGGCCAGGACACGATCACGGTCTTGCCCTCGATCGACGGCTTCGGCTTCGGCCCCGCCGAGAGTTTCTTTGTCGGCGCCGGGCCCTTCGATCTGGGGAGCGCCGACTTGGACGGAGACGGGCGCGAGGATCTCGTGGTCGCCGTGTTCGGGGCCGGTGAGGTCGCGGTCTTGCTCACGGGAACGTGAGTCGAGGCCCCACAGCGGCGCTCATCGTCCGATTTGGGGGCACTTCGAGATCGGGAGCTCGAGTCCGCCTCGGGCCCGGTCTTGTGGGATCCGAGGGGCGGGGTACATTCCCGCCATGCGAAGGTCTCTCGGGGCGCTGGCCGCCATCTTCATGCTCACTGTTTCGTCCGCAGGGTGCGACGAGGGAGGTGAGGTCGAACCCGTGCAGGCCCAAGATCGGGAGCAGGCTGCGCGCGAGGCCGAGGAGGCCGAGGCCGAGGCCAAGGGGCGGGCAGCCATCGCGGCCCGGGCCGAGGCCAAGCAGGACGAGCTCGACGCGATCGCGCTCAGGGTAGTCAAGAGCCGGGACGAGCTGCCCAAAGACCTCGACGCTGCGTGCACGGAGCTGATCGAGAACTACTCGGATTGGGTCAAGTCGGTCTACTTCGACCAAGACGGCTTCCAGCTCGACTTCTTCGACCACCGCAAAGCCAACCTGGGCAAGATCAAAGGTGGCTGCGCGCGCATGGGCGACGTCGAGGCGGCGGTGTGCATGGTCGAGGTGATCAAGGGGGTCACGGCGGACGGAGCGTTCACCGAGACCGAGCGCAAGATGATCCAAGAGCACCCCAAATTCTTGTTCGACGCATGTGTGGCGAAGTTCGCCCCGGACACACCATGAGCGACACCGAAGAGCTTCGTCCACGCCGGTCTCTGTCGAACCTCAGCGGCCCCATCGAGGCTCGAGGAGATCAGGCTTTTCGCTTTCCGCTGGTCGCGGCTATGCAGGCCCAGGTCGACGCCGAGAGCGGGGAGGGGGACCTGCCCGGTCGGGATTCCCTGACCCACGGTTTTCACGCCTACCCCGCGAAGATGCACCCGGCCCTCGCGCGGGTCCTGCTGGAGCAGTTTTTGCTCGGCCCGACCTCGGAGGTCCTCGATCCTTTCTGCGGCAGCGGGACGGTCGCTATCGAGGCTATGGTCAGCGGCTGGCGCTGTCTGAGCAGCGATCTCGATCCGCTCGCGCTGCGCCTGGCTCGGGTCAAGACCGAGCGCCGCAGCGTCCGGCAGCGCGAGCGCTTTTTGGAGCTGCTCGAAATTGTCGGTGACGCCTCCACCCAGCGGGTCAGGGACCGGGCGCCGGTTCGGGCGACGATCTCGGCCGAAGAGCGCAGCTGGTACGAGGTCCACGTTCTCAAAGAGATGGCGGGGCTGCTCGAGGAGATCCGCAAGGTCTCGGACAAGCGTGACCGTCGGGCGCTGGAGATGGTGTTCTCCTCGCTCGTGGTCAAGTTCTCCCGGCAGCGCTCGGAGACGGCCGAGCGACCCATGGACAAGCGCATTCGCAAGGGCCTGGTCAGCGAGTTCTTCGTGCGCAAGGGCTCGGAGCTGGTCGAGCGCTGGACGGCCCTGAGCGAGGTCCTGCCCAGCAAGTCGAACGAGCCGCGTTTTGTGCTCTCGGATGCACGCCGCCTGCCCGAGACCCTCTCGGGTGACTATCGCTGCGACCTGATCCTGACCTCGCCACCCTACGGCGGGACCTACGACTACGCCCAACACCACACCCGCCGCCACGCCTGGCTCGGGCTCAACGCCAAACACCTCCGGCAGGGGGAGATCGGCGCTCGCCGTGAACTCTCCGGTGGACGTGGAGCCGAGAACCAGGGCCGGGCGGACAACCATGGAGCAGGGAACCGTGGGGCAGGGAACCGTGGAGCAGGGAACCGTGGGGCGGGAGCCGGGAACCAGGGCACCGGACCCGGGAACCGTAGCGTCTGGGATGACCAGCTGCGCTCGACCCTCATCGCCATGCGCGCGCTCTTGCGTAAAGAGGCGGTGGTGGTGCTGCTCATCGGTGACGCGGAGATCGGGGGCCAGCGAGTGCCGGCCGATCGCCAACTCGAGCGCCTGGCCCCCGAGGTCGAGCTCGAGTTCCTCGCTGTGGCCACACAGCCGCGCGAGGATTGGCGCGGTGGCGAGCCCCGAAACGAACACCTGGTCGCCCTCCGACGCGTGGACTGACAAACGCGGGCCAAGCCGCTCGCGGGATGGGCAATAGCGCACACTTCGGGTGGGGCATTGTGTCCAGGATTGGGCGCACACCCCGGAGAATCGTCCAAATGGGGACACCCGAAGCGCGGCAGCTCGACATCGGGGATCGGGTGAGGCGCGGGGAACGGCCGAGCGAGCTCTCGTGAGGGTTTTGCCCGGGCTGCCGGCCCGATACACTCGGCCGGCCTTGCACAGCGAGGAACTCACATCGACCGAACCCGGCGGTGAGCCGGAGGACGCCACGCTCGTCGGGGGAGCGTTGTTGCGCGACGAGGGCGAGGCCGACTTTGGCTCGGGTTCTCGCCTGGGTCGCTACGTGGTGCTCTCGAAGATGGGAGCGGGAGGCATGGGGGTGGTCTACGCCGCCTACGACCCGGACCTCGATCGCCGGGTCGCGGTCAAGCTCATGCACCAGCAGCACGGCGACCAGGCCAGCGAGCGCGAGGTCGAGCGGGCCTCTCGTCGGCTCTTGGCCGAGGCCAAGGCCATGGCTCAACTCAGCCATCCGAACGTGATCGCCGTTCACGACGTGGGCACGATCGACGATCGGGTGTTCATCGCCATGGAGTTCGTCGAGGGGGTGCCCCTGGGCGAGTGGATTCAAGGTGAGCACGACCGGGAGTCGGTCCTGGCGGTGTTCACCAAGGCCGGTCGAGGGCTGGAGGCGGCCCACGACGCAGGTCTGGTCCACCGGGACTTCAAGCCGGAGAACGTCTTGTGTGGCGACGACGGGCGGGTGCGGGTGCTCGACTTCGGTCTCGCCCGCCGCTTCGACGCGAGCGCCGACCTCCGAGCCCGACACACGGGGACGCGCGAGGCGGGGACGCCCGCCTACATGGCGCCCGAGCAACACACCGGTGGGGAGCTCGACCACCGGGCCGACCAGTTCGCGTTTGCCGTGGCTCTGTATCAGGGGCTCTATGGGGAGCTTCCGTTCGCGGGCAAGAGCCGGATGGAGCTGGCGATCGCGGTCACCGATGGGCGGGTTCGGCCTGCGCCCAAGGGGGTCGAGGTCCCGAACTGGGTGCGGGCAGCGCTGCTGCGAGCCCTGTCCCCGATCCCGCAAAAGCGGTTCTCGAATATGGGTGCCCTGCTCCAGGCGCTCGGCCACGACCCCTACCGTCGGCTGCGCAAGATCGCCCAGTGGGCGGTGGTCAGCCTGCTGACTTTGGCCTTCATCTTGGCCTTGGTCCAAGCCGTGACCGCCGCCGCGGACGGGGCTGGAAACGAAGGGGACACCGCTGGCTCGGGTTTCGCGTCGATGAGCGCCGCGGTCGAGGATGCCCGGGCGCTGCTGGCTCTGGCTTCGGCGCCCGAGGCCGAGCTCGAACAGGCTCTCGACTGGCTCGGGCAGGCCGAGTTGATCGCGGAGCGAGCGGGGGCCGACGATCTTCGTGTGGATATAGCGATCGAGCTGGCCCGGGTTCAGCTCCGATCGGGCGCCATCGAGCACGCCGAGCGGGCGCTCGCCAGGGCCGAGGCCATCGTCGCGCGTCAGGGCGAAGATCCACTGCGTGACCCCCGTTGCGTGGCGACCCGCCACCTCATCGAGCTCGGCGACTGAGTCACGGGACCGGGTGGGCACGGGGCGCGGGGCCTGTTCAAGCACGCAAAAATCGCGCGGAGGTGTAGGGGAAATGACCAGATCTGAGTTTTGGTCATCAGTTTTAGGGATAGAGAACTATTTTAACTTGAAAAACTGACCACGATGAGTATTTTGGTCATCTAATGGGTGTGGACCTCAAGCGCGCGACTGCGCAACTCGAGACCCTGGTCGGCGACGTCGATCCGGACAGCCGCAAGGGCCGCAAGCGGACCGCAATCTTGAACGCGGCCTCGGAGTTGTTCGTGACTGAGGGCTATCGGCGCACGAGCATGGAGGAGCTGGCCGTCGAGGTCGGAGTAGCGAAGGGCACGCTCTACCTCTACTTTCCCAAGAAGATCGATCTTCTGATTGCGTGTATCGCTCGCGAGAAGCTCGCTTGGATACCCAGGATGCACACGATCCTGAATGGGGAGGACAAGCCCGCGAAGGTCCGGCTCAAAGAGTGGATCGTCGCGGTGCTCACTCTGCCGAGCGAGTCGCCGCTGATCGCCAAGATCATGGAGGGGGAGGCGGAGCTGAGCGCAGCCATGGCCGACATGCCGCCCGAGCTCCTGGCTGCGGGCGAGGGCAACAACATCGAGCTGCTGCTCCCCATGTTCGAGGAGATCGCGGGCGAGGACCACCGTTGGAGCCAGCCCGAGCTCCTCGATCGGGTCCACGCCGTCAACACGCTGGGTCTGCTCGGTCCCCTGATCCGCTCGGACTGGGCGCGAGGCGGGACCAGCCTCGAACGCATCGTCTCGATTCTCGCAGACCTGATCGTCGACGGCCTCCGGCCTCGGCGAGAGTCCACCCCAAAGCCAAGGAGTCCGTCGTGAACCACTCGTCTCGCCACAGCCGTCGCAGCTTCTCGCTCCTGCTCGCAGCAGCGTTGCCCGCCCTCTGGGCCCTGCCCAGGGTCGCTGGGGCGGCCCCCCCGACCCCCGCAGCGACTCCCCCGACTCCCCCGACTCCCCCGACTCCCGACGATCCGGCGTTCCCGAGCTACCTGCTCTCGCGGGTCGACGATCTGCATCGCGGCCAGGCCAGCCACGCGCTCATGCGCATGGAGGTCAAGGCCAAGCACTGGGAGCGGTCGATGAAGATCGAGAGTTGGAGCCTGGGGGAGGACTACTCCCTGATCCGTATCCTCGAACCCCGCAAAGAGATGGGCACGGCGACCCTCAAGTCCGGCAAGGATCTGTTCTCCTACCTGAGCAAGACCGGGCGGACCATCAAGATCGGCGGGGCGTCCATGGGCGGCTCATGGATGGGCAGCCACTTCACCAACGACGATCTGATCCGGGACAACCGACTCGCGGACAATTTCGACTTCCAGCTCGAGACCGGTCCGACCATCGAGGGGGAGCCCACCTGGGCCGTGATCTTGACCCCGAAGCACGACGCGGCCGTAGTCTGGGGTCGGATCGACGTGCTGATCCGAAAGTCTGACCTCCTGCCGGCGGGGCAGCTGTTCTATGACGAGGATCTCGATCCCGTCCGCAAGCTCGAGTTCTCGGACTACCGGGATTTCGGGGGCCGGCGGATCCCCGGGCGCATGCGTATGACGCCACTGGACAAGCCCGAGGAATACACACAGATGACCTACGAGAGCATCGACTTCGATATCGAGCTCGACCCGAGCTTCTTCAGCGTTCAGCAGCTCAAGGCACTCTAGCCCATGTTGGACGACTTCAAGCTCGCTTGGCGCAACG
This sequence comes from uncultured Nannocystaceae bacterium, assembly GCA_964451725.1. Classification (GTDB taxonomy): domain Bacteria; phylum Myxococcota_A; class Polyangia; order Nannocystales; family Nannocystaceae; genus Plesiocystis. Next base: position 8,846 of record CAYVJQ010000114.1, read on the forward strand.
TCTGGCGCAACACGAGGCGCAGCCTGGCGACCATGGCCGCGATGGGCATCGGCCTGTTCGTGATCGTCCTCTATTCGGGCCTGGTCACCGGCTATCTCAACGGCCTCGAGACTGGGGCGCTGGACCTGGGCATCGGTGACGGCCAGGTCCACGCCGACGGCTATCGGGAGAAACCCTCGCTCTATCTGAGCATCGCCGGGGGGGCCGAGCTGGTCGAGGCGCTCGAGGCCGAGGGTTTCGAGGCGGCGCCGCGCCTGCTCGGGGTCGGCCTGGGCGCGGGCGAGGACAACTCGAGCGGGGTCCGGATCGTCGGCATCGACGTGGAGGCCGACGCCGACATCGGCGAGGTCCAAGAGCGGGTCGCCTCGGGCACCTGGCTCAGCCCCGACGACCGGGGGGTGGTCCTCGGTCGCAGGGTCGCCGAGAACCTCCATCTCGAGGTCGGTGGGGAGCTCGTGATCCTCAGCCAGGGCGCGGATGGATCGATGGCCAACGATCTCTACGAAGTCCGGGGTGTGCTCGGGCCGGTCAACGAGGGCATCGACCGGGGTGGCGTGTTCATGACCGAGGCGGCGTTTCGGGAGCTGATGGTGTTCCCCGAGGGCTTCCACGAGATCATCTTTCGGATCCCGGCGGGCGCCGAGCTCGAGGCCGCGACTTCGCGGGCCGCGAGCAAGGCCGCCGAGGGAGTCGAGGTAGCGAGCTGGCGCACCCTCAACCCGGGGCTCTCGTCCATGCTCCAGTCGGCCGAGGGAGCCATGGCGGTGATGATGGGCATCATCTACATCGCGGTCGGCATCGTCGTGCTCAACGCCATGTTGATGGCGGTGTTCGAACGGATCCGCGAGTTTGGGGTGCTCAAGGCCATCGGCTTCGGGCCCGCGAAGGTGTTTCGCCTGATCATGTTGGAGACGGCGATCCAGGCCATGTTCGCCGTCGGCACGGCGATCGTGTTGTCCCTGCCGGCGAACTACTACCTGAGCACGGTCGGCATCGACATGCGCAACTTCGGCAACATGTCGGTGATGGGCGTGGCCTTCGATCCGATTTGGAAGTCGATCGTCAGCGTGGACACCTATCTGCGGCCGACGCTCAGCCTGCTGGTCATCATCGGGCTCTCGGTCCTCTATCCGGCCGCCCGGGCGGCCCTCCTGCGGCCCCTCGACGCTATCCGTCACCAGTGAGGTTCGAGCCTCACTGTCTATCTCTATCTCTGTCTCTGTCTGTTCTGCCCCAACCGAAAGCCCGACCATGGCCGGACCACGACTCCCAAATCTCGCTTGGCGCAACCTGTGGCGCAACCGTCGTCGCACGCTGATCACCTTGTTCAGCATCGCCTTCGGCACCCTCTTGGCGGTGGTGTCGACGGGCCTCGGCGACGCCTCGTACGCGGAGATGATCGACTACGCGTCTCGCCTGGGTGGGGGCCATGTGGTCCTCCAACACGAGGACTACGCCGATCACCCCTCGCTCAAGTCCACAGTCGTCGCCGACGAGGCGACCTTGAGGGCGATCCGTGACCGCCCCGAGGTCCGGGCGGTGGTCAGCCGGGTCAGCGGTGGTCTGATGTTGGCGACCAGCTCGAACAACGTCGGGGCCATGGTCCTCGGCGTGGATCCCCGAAGGGAGGACGAGACCACTCTGGGCTTGGTCGAGTCTCTGGTCGAAGGGGAGATGTTCGCCGAGCCCGACGACAAGGGCATCATCTTGGGGGCGACGCTGGCCGAAAATCTGGACCTCGAGATGGGTAAGAAGGTGGTCTACACGATCACCGACAAGTCGGGGGAGATCACCAGCGGCCTGGCTCGGGTCAGCGGGATCATCGAGACCGGGACCACCGAGTTCGACGCGAACATGTGTCTGCTGCCCATCGACAGCCTGCGGGAGGTCCTGGGCTACGGCCCCGACGAGGCCACACAGATCGCCGTGTTCGTCGACAACCACCGCAAGGCCGAGGCCCTCGCCGCGTCCTTGTCGGAGCAGCTCGGAGACCGGGAGGTGGCCCTGCCCTGGTTCGAGGCGCTCCCGGACCTCGCCGGCTTCGTGGCCATGAAAGAGGGGGGCAACGTGGTCCTCCAGGCGATCATCACGGTGCTGATCGCCGCGGGTATCTTCAACACCTTGTTCGTCTCGGTGATGGAGCGCATGCGCGAGTTCGGTATCCTCGCAGCGATCGGGTTCTCCTCGCGCCAGCTGTTCGCGCTGGTGTTGTGGGAGAGCCTGTGGGTGGGGCTGTGCGGGATCGCAGCGGGGATCCTGCTGACCGCCTGGCCCTACTACTACCTGTCGACCACGGGCCTGGACATCACCGCCATGTCCGGGGGAGCACAGACCCAGGTCGCGGGCGTCACCATGGCGCCCATCATGTACATCGGCCTCTATCCACCACACGCCCTGGTGATCGCCGGGGCCATTTTGTTGGCGACCCTCACCGCGGGCCTGTACCCGGCCTACAAGGCCGGGAGGGTCGTGCCGGTCGAGGCCATCCGCAGCGCTTGAGAGTTCAACGGGGTTCGCAGTCATGACGCAAGACACAGACATCATCGTCGAGCTCGAGCAGGTCGAGAAGATCTATAAACAGGGCTCGATCGAGGTTCGGGCGCTCAGGGGTATCGATCTCGTGGTTCGCCGAGGCGAGTTCTTGGCGCTCACGGGACCCTCCGGGTCGGGCAAGACCACGGCCTTGAACATCATCGGGGCCCTCGATACACCCACGCGGGGTCGGGCGTTGATGGAGGGCAGGGACCTCGCCAAGATGTCCCGCTCCGAGCGCAGCGCCCTGCGCCGAGACAAGATCGGGTTTGTGTTCCAGTCCTACAACCTGGTTCCGGTCCTGACCGCCTACGAAAACGCGGAGATGGTGGTCCGCCTCCAGGGCCGGCCCGCGAAAGAGCGGCGCGAGAGGGTCATGAAGCTGCTCGCGGACGTGGGCCTCGAGGGCATGGAACACCGGCTACCCTCCGAGCTCTCGGGGGGGCAGCAGCAGCGCGTGGCGATCGCCAGGGCGATCGCGGCCGAGCCCCTGGTGACGCTGGCCGACGAGCCCACGGCCAACGTCGACTCGGCCACCGCCGAGACCTTGCTGACCCTGATGGAGACCCTCAACCGGGAGCGGGGGGTGACCTTCATCTTCTCGACCCACGACCCGCAGGTGATGGCGCGGGCGCGACGGATCGTGCGCCTGGTCGACGGGAAGATCGACTCGGACGACGTGCGGGAGTAAGCGATGGCGGGCCTGCTGACGCTGGGGGTGGTCGCCGGGTTGCTGGGGCCGCCGGAGGGGCCTGTCCGGGATGCCGAGGTCGATCGGAGTTCGGAGGGATCGGTGGCCGACCACAGCGCGTGGGAGGCCGCCGGATGGGGAGCCCCAGAACCGGAGCCAGAACCGGAGCCCGAACCCCCAGGTACGGCGCCCGGGCAGAGGGAGACCCCTGATTCGGGGGAGACCCAGGACGAGCACGCGCGAACCTGGGAGTCGGTCGGGTGGGGGAGCCCAGGGGACTCGCCCGAGCCCACGGACTCAGGCCCAGCCGAGACTTCGCCCGAGCGATCCGAGACTGCGCCCGGTTCAGCCGGGCAGGTCGAGGCCCGCAGGAAGGTCGGCGACTACCTCAGCGGGAGCCTGCGCCTGACCGGGGCCTACCTCCACTTCGACGACGAGCCGCTCGTGTTTCCCGACGGCGACGACGCGCTCGGCGTCGCCCTGGGTCGGGTGCTCGTCCGTGCGCCGGTGGGCGAGCATCTGCGCTTCGATTTCAACGGCTTCTTCCAGCTCTCCCGCAGCCCGGGTGTGGGCGCTGGCCAGGGCAGCTTCGCGACCGCCGGGGCCACGCGCAGCAGCTACCGGACTCGGTACCTGGGCTGGGAATTTTGGGACTCGGGGGCCGTGAGCGGGCAGCTGGGGGTCGACCGCGCGTCTCTTAAGGTCAGCGCCGGGCCCGTGCAGGTCGATGTCGGCCGCTTCCCGGTCAACTATGCGACCACGGTCATGTTCACGACCAACGACTTCTTCGCGCCGTTCAGCGCGACGGCGGTCAACACCCTCTACAAACCGGGCGTCGACGCGCTGCGCCTGTCGAGCGGGCTCGGACCCAAGGCCAGCTTCGATGTCGTGGGGGTCATGGGCTACGAGCCCGAGCGCGGTGAGCCCAGCTGGGGGCGGGCGGCCGTGCTCGCGCGGGTGGCTGCGGTCGGCGGGGGTTTCGAGTGGGCCGCGCTCGGGGGCAAGGTCTCCCAGCGCTGGGTGGCGGGGGGATCCGCCCAGGGCGAGGCTGGGCCCCTGACCCTGCGCGCCGAGTTCCACGTCGGGATCCCCGACGCCGAGGGCGACGGCGCCGGCGCGGACGACCGGCCGATCTACGGGCGGTTCGCGGTCGGGCCCGGGGTGACCTTCGGCTGGCAAAACGCGGCCTTGAGCGCCGAATACATGTACGCCTCGGATGGGGCGGGGGAGGCTGCGGGCTACCTCGACCGGGCCAGCGCCGGCTACAGCGACGACCTCCCCTACCTCGGCCGTCACTACGTGGGCCTGGGGGCGGGGATGGAGATCATCCCGATCTTGCGGGTGGCGGCCACGGTGATCGTCAGTGGCACGGACGGGTCCGGGCTCGCCGGTCTGTCCTTGGTGTACAGCGTGGCGGACGAGTCGGACTTGATCGTGGGCCTGTTCGTCCCGTGGGGGAAGGGGCTGCGCGGCCCCGACCCCCTGACTCAAGAGGTCGCGCTGGGGAGCGAGTTCGGCCTGTCACCGCTGACCGCGTACCTGGAGGCGCGGGTGTTTTTTTGAGCGGGGCGACTCGCTCTAGCCGGGCTTGGGGCCCAGGCGCAGGAGCAGCTGCTCGAGGCTGAGGCGCACGTTGGGGTTGCGCGCGAGGGCGGTCTGAAAGTCCTGGATGGCCTGGAGGTGCGTGGCCACAGTGGCCCCAGAGTGGTCCTCGAGCTCGGGCATGTTTTGGAGCCCGGTCCGGCCGAGCAGGAGCTCGCGCAGGTGCAGGAGCCACAGCTCCGCGAGCCGCCCGGCCGTGGCCCGCTGGCGCGCGGGGGTCTCTTTTGGGGCGCTCGCTTTGGATTTTTTTGCCCGCACCTTTTTGGGTTTCCGCGCCCGGCCGCCGGCTTTGACCACCACGACCTCGGACTCGGCTTTGGCCGTGGCCTCGGCCGTCTCCTCTCGCTCGCCCGGCTCGGCGGTCTCGAGTACGGCCCGCTTCCACGCCGACCACAGAGGCGAACGGTCGCCTCCAAAGATCGCGGGAGGTCCGAGCTGAACCGCCCGCAAGGTCGCGGCGAGCAGCTCTCGGGTCGGCTCGAGGCTCGGATCTGCGAGCAGCTCGAGGGCCAGGCCTGGGCTGCCCGCGGCCAGGGAGATGGCGAGGTCCCGGCGGCCGTCGTCGACCTCGAGCCCGCGCGCAGCCACGGCTCGGGAGACCACGGTCTTGGTGTCGGCCTCGCCCAGGGGCTCCAGGGGGATGGTCATGCAGCGGCTGATGATGGTGTCGAGGATGTTGTGGAGGTTGGTGGCCAGGAGCACCCAGTGGACGCCGGGGCTGGGCTCCTCGATCGACTTGAGCAAGGCGGCTGCCGCCGCGGGCTGCATCCTGTCCGCGGGATCGATGACGATCACGTGGGCCCGGGCTTCGAAGGGGGCGTGTTGGGTGCGCAGGGCGGCCTCGCGGGCGCTGGCGGCGGTGATGCTGCGGCTCTTGCCCTGACCCAGGAGCCAGCGCAGGTCGGTGTGGCGATCACCCAAGATCCTTCGGCAGCTGTCGCACTGGCCGCAGCCCACGGCCGGGGCGACGTCGCAGGTCAGGGCGCAGGCGAGGCCCCGGGCCAGGGCGGCCTTGCCGACGCCGCGTGGGCCGGAGAACACGAGCCCGTGGTGCAGGCGGTCGCGGGTGATGGCCCGGGACAGCATGGCGGTCACGCGGCGGTGACCGACGACGCCGGGGAAGCTCGGATCGGGGCTGGACGCGCTGGGATCCACGTGGGCCGGAGCCTACCAGCGCGGGGCCGCGCGGGCCCGCCGGGATCCACGGGCGCAGACCGGTCAGGTGACGTATGATCCGCCGAGGGTCCCCCCCCGGACCAGACACCACATGAGCACAGACGGCAAGCCAGGGCTGTTCACACGCCTCAAACGCGCGATCTCTTCAAGCATGGACGAGGCCATCGAGGCCGTGTCCGACCCGGGTCGGGAGCTTGCGCTGATGCTCGACGATCTCGGTGAAGAGGTGAACCAGGCCGAGCGCGATCTGAAGTCGGCGGTCGTCGAGCGCAAGGTCATGGAGCGGCGCATCGCGGAGACCCAGAAAAAGGAGCAGGCGTGGATCGGTCGGGCCGAGCAGGCCATGAAGCTCGGCGACGAGACGCTGGCCCGCGCCGCGCTCGAGCGCAAGGTAGAGATCGCCCAGGAGAACAAGGACCTCGAGCGCGCGCTCATCGAGCAGACCAAGCTCGTCGAGGACATGCGTGACCACATCGTGGGCACAAAAAAGAAGCTCAAGGCCCTCAACATGCGCCGCGGCACCCTCATGGCCCAGGCTCGCGCTGCCAAACAGGGCGCGGGGTCGGCCGCGCAAGTCGGCATCAACCAGAGCTCGCGCCTGGACGCCATCGAAGACAAGATTGCGACCATCGAGGCCATGAACGAGGTCCACGCCGAGATCTCGGGGTCGAGCCTAGATGAGATGCGGATCGACGCCGAGTTGCGCAAGCTCGACGCAGGCAGCGAGCTCGACGACGAGCTGGCGGCCCTCAAGGCCAAGCTGGCCGGCCAGCGGGCGCTCAAAGAAGGCGAGTGAGCGCCCTGCCGGGTCCCGGAGCCGGCCCGCGCTGGTGGCCGGTGGCCTTTGTGTTCGGGCTCGCGCTGATCTTGTTTGCGGCCTTTCCCTATTTCGAGCGGGTTCGCAACGCCAACGAGCTGCCCCGGCTGATCCAGTCCATGAGCCTGGCGGAGTCGGGGGAGTGGGCCATCGACGGGCCGAGTCGGCGCGGACTGGCGACCGGCCCGGACGTGGCCCGGAGCCCCGAGGACGGCCGTCTCTATCCGAACAAGCCGCCGGGGGCGAGCGTGGTCGGGGCGCTGGCGTTCAAGGCTGCGACTCTCGGCGTGGATCCCGAGACCGGGCCGAGCCTGCGGCGCTTCACCTGGTGGGCCCGGGCCTTCGGTGGGGTGCTGCCCGTGCTCGTGTTCGCGGGCCTGGCCTGGATCCGGCTCGCGCCTCGTTTCGGTGCTCCGGTGGCCGCCGCGAGCATCACCGCCGTGGTCCTCGGGACGCCCCTGTTCTCCTACGCGCGCCTGTTTTATGGCCACGCGCTCGCGGCCGCGCTGCTCTACGCCGGGGTGCTGGCGCTCGAGCGTGGGGCCGCGGCCCGGACTCGCCCGGGCCGCGGTGGCGTTGTCGGTGTCGCAGCCGGTGGTTGGGGACCGCTGGTCTGGCTCGGCTTCGGCGGTGCGCTCGCAGCAGCGGCGATCACGGTCGAATATGGGGCCGCGTTCGCCGGCCTGCCGATCGCCCTCGCGCTGGTCTGGCCCGTATTCGCGGCCCCGGACGGCGAGCTGCGGACCCGGGCTGGGCTGGGCGCTGGCGTGGCGCTGGCCGGCGCGTGTGTCCCCGTGGTGATGCTGGCCGCCTACCAGCACGCGGTGTTCGGGAGCGCCCTGGCGACCGGCTACCACCACGCGGCCGACCCGGGGTTCGCGGCCCTGCACGGTCGGGGCCTGCTCGGGCTGGGGGCGCCGCGCTGGGAGAACGTCCGCATCCACCTCCTGTCCCCCAACACGGGGCTCGCGGTGTGGTCGCCCCTGTGTGTGGTGGGGGTCGGGGGCCTGGCCCTGGGTCTGCGCTCGTCGACCCCGGGTCTGCGCTCGTCGACCCTTCGGGCCCGCTCCGCCTTGCGGCTCGGCATCTTTGGGGTCGTTCTGGCCATGGGCCTGGGCCTGTCGTTCCAGGGCGGCTGGCGAGTGGGTCCCCGCTATCTGGTGGTCGCTCTACCCATGTTGACGCTCGGGTTCGCGGAGGCGCTGTCTCGGGCCCGGAACGCCACGTGGGGCCCGGGCTGGAGCCTGGCTCTGGCGGTGGGTCTGGGCGCGATCATGGGCTGGTCGCTGTGGACCAACAGCCTGGCGGCGACCCTGTGGCCGCACCTCGACCCCACGAACATCGCCGAGCCCTTCGGCGCGGTCTTGCTGCCCCTGTGGCGGATCGGGCCCGGCCCCTACGGCCTGCCTCAGTGGGCCGAGTGGGGGCTACACGCGAGCGTGTTTGCCCCGGTGGTGCTGGGGCTCGGTGTGTTGGCCTGGAGCCTGGGGGAGCCCCGGGAGTCCAGCGCACACCCTTGGTGGCGGAGCCCGCGGACGCTCGCCGTGGTGTTGGCCGGTCTCGGTGGGCTCGGGGCGGTCTCTGCGATCCCCCGTGTTGTTTCGGCCCACCCCATGAGCGAGCGAAACCTGCGCTACATCCAGCGGATGTATGAACCTGGGGAGTCCGAGGCGCCGGAGAGCCTGCTCCTGAGGCCGCTGACCGACCCCTAGCAACCCGTGGTGAAACCCAATCGCCGCGCTAGTTGAACAGGTCGCCGCCGAGCGGATCGTCGTTGTCGTCCGGCTTGATCCTGTCTTTGTCGTCGCGGCTGGTGTCTTCGCGTTCGAAGCGAGTCGGGATGAAGGTCAGCGCGATCGCCAGGGACCCGTCCTCGGTCCACAGGGAGTCGCGCTTGCGGACCTTCCAGTCGCTCGTGTAGGGCGCGATCACGGCGGTCCCGTCCCGGTCGTAGGCGAGGGTCACGGCGAACACCTTGTCGCCCTCTTCACCCGCGGCGTTGAGGACGAGCACGTGTTTGTGGCCCGCGCCCTCGAACTCGAAGCGCCAGTCGTCGCCCATGGACCGGAGCTCGCCGCGGTGCTTCACGATCGCGCCGTTCTCCATCCGCAGCTCGATCCTCACCTTGGTGCCGAAGTCGTAGCTCTTCTCATCTTCACTCTTGTCGTCGCCCGCGTAGACCGGGGCAGAGACCATCATCGGCGCGATGAGAGCGAGGGGAACGAGCAGCGCCAAAGAGCGAAGGAAAGGCATGGCCGAGAGTGTACGCATGCACACCCCGCGTTCAAAGCTTTGAACGCGGGGCACCCGGGGACAGGAGTCACAGCGAGTCGCGCGCGGGCTGCCCCCAAGATCCAATTCGGGATCCAATCGGGATCCAATCGGGATCCAATCAGGATCCAATCAAGAATCGGACCAACTTTTCTTTGAGCGCGCCCTCGTAGGGCGGTGCCACCAGGTGGACCAAGTTTCCACGCATCTGGTGATAGATGGCCTTTTGGTGGCTGAAGGCCAGGAAGCCCTCGCGCGCGTGGTAGCGCCCCATGCCGCTGGGGCCGACCCCACCAAAGGGGATGTCGTCTTGGGCGACGTGGGTGGCGGTCGCGTTGATCGCCAGGGCGCCCGAGGTCACCTCGTTGTTCATGCGCGCGATCGTCCGGCGCTCATAGGTGAATACGTAGGCGGCGAGCGGGCGCGGGCGAGCGTTGATGTAGGCGATCGCCTGGTCGAGCTTGGTGTAGGTGACGATCGGCAGGATCGGTCCGAAGATCTCGTCTTGCATGACGGTCATCGAATCGTCGACGTCGAGCACCAAGGTCAGGGGGATCTTCCGGGCTTCGGTGAACCGCTCGCGGGGTTCGTCGCCCGGGTTGATCTCGAGCACGGTCGCGCCCTTTTCCTCGGCGTCTGCGAGGTAGCTGCGCAGTCGGTCGTAGTGCCGCTGGTTGATGATCGAGGTGTAGAAGTCGTTGGTCGCCATCTTGGGCAACATGGCCGCGACCTCGCTGCGGATCTGGGCGACGAGCGTGTCGACGGAGCCCTCGGGCACCAGGAGGTAGTCGGGCGCCACGCAGGTCTGGCCCGCGTTGAAGATCTTGCCGGTCAACAGACCGCCGAGGCCGCTGGCGATCGGGAAGTCGGGGGCGATGACGACCGGCGACTTGCCGCCGAGCTCCAGGGTGACGGGCACGAGGTGCTCGCTCGCGGCCCGCATGACCAGGCGACCGACCGCGGTCGAGCCCGTGAACAGGAGGTGGTCGAAGGGCAGGGCGGAGAACGCTTGGGCGACCTCGGGGCCGCCTGTGCACACGGTGACCTGCTCGGGGGGAAAGGTCTTGGCGATCAGCTCGGCGAGCAGGGCCGAGGTCTTGGGGGTCAGCTCCGAAGGCTTGACCATCGCCCGGTTGCCCGCGGCCAGGGCCGCCGTGAGCGGGCCGATGGCGAGGTAGAGCGGGTAGTTCCAGGGCGAGATGATCCCGATGATCCCGAGCGGCTGAAACTCGACACGCGCGCGCGAGGGCCAGGTCGCCCAGTGTGAGCGCCGACGGTCGGCCCGCATCCACCGCCGCAGGTGGCGGAGCGTGTGCCGGATGGCCATCGTGCAGGGCAGGATCTCGATGCGCTGGGATTCTTCGGGGGAGCGGTTCCCAAAGTCCTCGGAGATCACTCGGAGCAGCTCGGCCTCGTTGTCGAGGATCATGGCCAGGAGCTTTTGGAGCGAGGTCCGGCGCTGGGCGTAGGTGGGGGTGCCCTGCTCTTTGATCGCCTCGCGCTGGCGGGCGAGCTTGGCCTGGAGTTCGTCTTCAA
>CAYVJQ010000114.1:19570-22996 GCA_964451725.1 uncultured Nannocystaceae bacterium
TCCGATTCCGATTCTGGGCCCAGGGTCTGGGGTGGCGTGGGTTTGGAGCCGGGTGTAGCGAGGTTTCGGGTCCGCGCTTGGATCGGGGCGCCGGGATGCCAGCACAACACCGCGGGTACGAGCGCCATCGCGGCGATCAGGATGGCCACCAACTCCATGCCCGAGCTCATGCCCGAATCGACGATCCGAGCGCTGACCACGAGCGGGATCAGGAGTCCAAAGCCGAGCGCGTGGCCCAGACCCATGGCCGTACCCGCGGCGCTCGATCGCCCGTGCAGCGTGTCGAGGGCGAGGCCGTCGACGACCACGTCTTGGAGCGCCATAGCGAAGTTGAGGCCGACCCAGGTCAGGGCGAGCACCGAGAGATCGCCGGGCATGCCGGCCTCACCGCCCGACCAGGCGCCGGCGAGCACCCACGTCAGGCCCGCGGCGCAGGCCATCACAGCGCTGACTACGGCCCCCCGCACACGCAGCGGCCAGCTCGGCCCGAGGTCGAGGACCAAGGCGGCGGCGAACTTCAGCGCCCAGGGGATGGCTCCGCTGGCCACGATCCCGACCTGGTCCTCGAGCGGCAGGCCGAACTGGGCCAGGGCGCCGAGCATGACCAGGCCCAGACCCGCGGTCAGCCCCTGGCTCAGGTACGTGACCAGGATCGTCCCGGTCGCCCGCCAGGGCGGCAGGATGCCCGGGGCCTCGGCGGGGATCGAGGCGGGCGAGGTCACCGGAGTATCAAAGCGAAATCCCGGGGCGGGGGCAACTCTCGAAACGACCCGGAAGACGAGGAGCGGCTGGGGGGCGGAGCTCCGAATGAAGCGGGGGGAGACTCGGCTCTGGCTCTACAGGCGCAGACGCAGGCGCTCGGCACAGACGCCCGCGCTCAATCCCAGGCCGAGCAGGGCGATCGCTATTGCGATGGGCAGCGGGGCGCCACCGCGTCTGGGGTCCTGTGTCCAAGATGTCTGGGGGTCGTCGAGATGCGCCTGGTCGTGGGTGGGCAACACCACGGTGACCTCTTCGACCCGCAGGTTGTCGACGGTCGCCAGGGCGAGGGTTTCGACCGTCGTCCGAAGCTGCGCGTGAGGGGCCTGGCCGATCCCGGGTGCGCTTGCGACGACGATGACCCTGGGCCGCGGTCCACCGAGCTCCACGTCGACCTGGGTCGCGCCGACTCCGAGCAGGTCGATGGCCTTGCGGAGTTCCCCGGCGAGGGCGAGCTCGCGGCGGGCTCGCTCGCCCGCGCGGGTGGGTACCAGGCTCGGGTCGGCGTAGAGGTCCTGCTTGTCGACCGGGCCCGGGCGGGGCTCGGCGCGGGGAGGGCCGGGTTCGCAGGCGAGGCACAGGCAGGCCAGCGACAGGGGGGAGAGTCCGAGGGCGAGCGTGCGCACCGGCGCAGCCTGGCTGAACCCGGCCCCGACCTCAAAAAACTGTAGAAGCGCCAAACCTGGTCTTCGGGCCGTCTGTGGCCGGTCGCTAGATCCTCGAGCCGCCCTATCCGGGCTGATCGAGGGCCTGGGCCTGGGCCGAGAGGCCCGCGACGATCCGGGCGTGGCGGCGAGAGATGGTCGCGCCGCTGACCCCGATCTCGTCGGCGTACTCCTGCATGCTCAGACCGCGCACGTAGACCGCCTGGACCAGGGCCCGGTCCGGCTCGGAGAGCGCGTCGATCCAGGTCCACAGCTGCGCGCGCCGGTCGGCCGCGAACAAGAGCTGCTCCGGGTCCTCACCTTCTTCGTCGGTGGCCCGGTCGAGCTCGTCGTTGTGGGGGCTGGCCATGCGCATGACCAAGGCCGCCCGGCGGACGATCTCGCGGGCGCTTTGGACCCGCTGCTCGAGGGTCTGAACCTTGTCTGCGTGGCGCTGGCGGGCGGCTTGGTCCTCGGAGGCCTGCTCGAGCAGGGCCTGGGTGGCCTCGAGACGGATCAGAGCGCGGGCCCGGGTCCGCAGCCCTGGGCTGCGCTTGCGGATCGCGTCGATCATGGCGCCCCGGACCCGGTAGTGGGCGTAGGTCGAGAAGCTCGCCGGGCTGGCGGGGTCGTAGCGCAAGGCGGCGCGAACGAGCGCCTCGTTGCCCGCGCTCCTGAGCTCGTCGATACTCAGGGCCATGATCGTCCGCGACACCTGACCTGCGATCCGAGCGACCAGATCGGTGTTGTCTTCGACGCGCGCACGCTGAACTGAGCTCAGAGCTGGGCTCATTTGGGTGGCGATCTCCTGGCTCGTCTGGCTGGGCTCAGCGGGCCTGGGCCCCACGGATGTGCTTGCGCAGCGCCCATTTTTGTTCGTCGGTGATCGCCTGGAAGCGCACCCCCATGTCGGTCTCGCTCGCGCGCACGACCACACCGTCGATGGGCAAGCTGGCGGTCGAGGACGGGAAGTCGAGGACGATCTCGATCTGCGCACCCTCGACCTCCCAGGCCGGGCCCTCGAAGCGACAGCCGCCGAGGGAGACGTCGACCAGGGGACAGGCGAGGAGCACCTCCTCGCCGATGACGTCGGCGTTGAGCTTCAGTCGCAAGCGAGGATGGAGGCGGGCTTCGCTCACGGCGCCATCATAGCGAGTCGGCCGGCCCGAAGTCTGGCCACCTTTGTTTGGTATCAGGGGTTCGGTATCAGGGCCCCCTGTCTCAGGGAATGTTGCGCAATACACGCTGGACGACCTGACCACCCGTCGGCGTCGGCGTGTCACTCTGTCAACTCAGGCGCGCTTAGATCCATGCAGAAGCTATTGAAATTACTCATTTTTGATCGAGAATGCGCTGGACGCTTGCTTGCAGAGACCGTTGCTGGCAGTTCACTGTCAGCCGCCGGCTCGCCCTGTGCCCCCCGGATCGTCGACCCGATGTCCCCGACCGCCCTAAATTCCACGTCCGCTCCCCGACCTCAAACCGCGCTCCGGCGTCGCCTGTTTGCGGGGCTCTTGTCCGGGACCCTGGCCGTCGTGGCCCTGGCCGCCGTCGTACCTGTCGCCGGCTGTAAGCCGGCGCCGACGATCCCCGGCACGGAGATCCCCGACACCCGGGACAACCGCCAGATCATCTCTGTGCTGGAGCGCTACCGGACCTCCTTCGTCGGCCGAGATGCGGCGGCGGTGCTGGCCACGGCGCACCCGACCTACTACGACCACGCCGGGACCGACGACCCGAGCGACGACGCGACCTACTCCGAGCTCGGTCCGCTGTTGCGCCGACGCATGGCGCAGATCGACTCGATCCGCTTCACCATGGACTACCTCGAGATCCACGTCAGTGGTGATCGAGCGGTGGTTCGGGTGTGGATCGACGCGAGCTTTCGCTTTAAGCCGATCTTGGACTCCTACGGTGAGGCCCGCAACATGGCGCCCTACTCGAGGGTCCAGGACCACTCCGAGTTCGAGCTGGTCCGCGAGGGCGAGACCTGGCTGGTCGTCCGCGGGATCTGAGCGGCTAG
>CAYVJQ010000115.1:0-22918 GCA_964451725.1 uncultured Nannocystaceae bacterium
AGTTTCGAGCGAGTCGATCTGGCGAGTCACCTGGTTTGGCCTCTCAGTCGCCGAAGCGGTCGACGGGGGCGTGGCAGTAGGGCTGGGTGCCGGCCTTGGCGTAGTGGTCTTGGTGGTAGTCCTCGGCGATCCAGAAGGTCTGGGCTGCTTCGACCGTGGTCGCTACTTCGTAGCCTCGGGCCTCGAGTTTGGCGATCAGGCCCTCGGTCGCGTCGCGCTGCTCGGGGCCGGTGACGAACACCCGCGAGAGATACTCGGGGCCGATGTCGGGGCCCTGGCCGTCGGTCTGGGTGGGGTCGTGGATCTCGAAGAAGCGCTTGGCGAGGACGGCGAACACGACCTTGTCGGGATCGAAGTAAATGCGCACGGTCTCGAGGTGGCCCGAGCTGCGGCTCGAGACCTGCTCGTAGGAGGGGTCGTCGATGTGCCCGCCCATGTAGCCGGACTCGACCCGCAAGACCCCATCGATCTGCTCCATGAAGTGCTCGACGCCCCAGAAACAGCCACCGGCGAAGTAGGCGACGCCGCCCGCGGCCTCGAGCTTGGTGGTGTCGATGTCGGGCCCGGGATCGGCCTGGGCGACCGGGCCGCGGTGGGCGAGGTCCGTGTGGGTACCCGATTCGGCTCGCGAGTGGGCGGCCGCCCGGCTCGAGCTCGCGGTGTCTGGGCCCGCGCTCTCGGGAGCCTCGGCGTTGGGGGAGGAGCAGCCGAGCGCGAGCGCCGGGATGAGCACGAGCAGGGCGAGTGGGCCGGCGAGGTGGCGCATGGCCGAACTACGCTACCGGTGGCAGGTGGTTTCGGCAGGTGATTTCGGCAGGCGGTTTCGGCAGGCGCGGTCCGCGGGCCCCGACTTGCCAATCTCGCCCCGCGACTTAACATCGGGGCTGTGGAGCACCCGCTGTATCAAAGGCCCACACGCAGGGACCGCCGCAAAGACCCCTGGTCTTGGCAGCTGGGCCGGGTCTTGGGGATCCCGACCCGCATTCACGCCAGCTTCGCGCTGGTCCTGGTGTGGATCGGGATCTCGACCTGGCGCACAGCCCACTCGGGCCTGGCGGTGGCGTTCGGGGTCGGCTTCGCGCTGACCGTGTTCGCCTGTGTCCTGCTGCACGAGTTTGGCCACGCCCTGGTCGCCCGTCGGTTCGGGATCGAGACCACACGCATTACTTTGCTGCCCGTGGGCGGCCTCGCCCAGCTCGAGCGTGCCCCGGAGACCCCCCGCGCCGAGCTGTGGATCGCGCTCGCGGGTCCCGCCGTGAACCTGGGGATCGCGGCGGTCTTGGCCGCGGTCGGGTTTGGGACCGGGCTGCTGACGCTCACCGCCGCGGGCCTGGGCACCGGCGGTGGCGGGATCCTGGCGATCGTGCTCAGTGGCCTGCTCTACGCCAACTTGATGCTCGGCCTGTTCAATCTGTTGCCGGCCTTCCCCATGGACGGGGGCCGGGTGTTTCGGGCCTGGGCGCAGACCCGCTACGGCCGACTCGAGGCCACCCGCAAGGCTGCGACCTTGGGGCGGGTGCTCGCGCTCGGGTTCGGGGTCTGGGGTATCTGGGCGAGCAACCCGGTGCTCGTGCTCGTCGCCGTGTTTGTCTACTTCGCGGCCCGGCGCGAGCGCCAGATGGTCGAGCTCCAGTTCGCCGCGGAGGCCTCCAGGAACCAGGCGTCCGGGAACCAGGTCTTCGAGGGCCGCGCCTTCGAGGGCGAGGTGCTCGAGGGTCGAGTCGTCCAAGTCCAAGAGCGAGACACGCGGCGGTGAGCCCTGCCGGGGTTCGCTCTCGAGTCAGAGACCCTGGAGGTTCTTCTTGTACTCGGCGGCCCGGGGCGAGTCTTTTCCGAGCTCGGCGGCGGTCTTGAACGCCGCCTTGGCGGCGTCCTTGCGGCCGAAGCGGAGGTAGAGCTGGCCGAGGATCTCGTGTGCGCGCGGGTTCTCGGCGTCGAGTTCGACGGCCTTCTCGGCGCTGGCCTTGGCGTCGGAGCCCCGGTTGCTGCGCAGCTCGGCGGCGGCCCGGAGTGCCCAGGCGTCGCTGTGGGTGGGGGCCAGCTCGGTGATCTGGCGGCCGATGACCGCGGCGGGCTTGGGCTTGCTGTCGCGCTGAAGCAGGCGGATGGCGGTCTCGGCGGCCCACACGGCGGTGGTGACCGGCACGTTGGGCTGCTCGCGGATCCGGTTCCAGCCGGTCTTGGCGTGTGAGGCCGCCGGTCGCCGCTTGCCACCTCGGGCGAGGACCCGGGCCCACTCGAGGTAGATGCGGCCGTTCTCCGTGGCCCCGATCGCCTTGTTGGCGGCCCGGACCTGGATGAGGGCCGCGTCTCGATCTTTGCGCTGCATGTGCGTGCGGATCAGGTAGACGTGGGCGTCGACGTTGGCGGGTTCGCGGCTGAGCAGGGCGCCGAGCAAGGTCAGGGCCCCGTCGGGTTTGCCCTCGACGAGCAGGGCGCGGGCCCGCAGCAGGTCGAGGGCGCCGGCCGGGGCGCGGAGGGTCTGGGCGCTGTCCATCCAGCCGTCGAAGCGCGGGTCGAGGGCGCTGACCTCGTCGAACTCGAGCCGGTCGAGGGCGACCTTGGCGAGCGCCATCGGCACGGCGTAGCCGACCCCCGGGCGCTCGGCTACGGCCACCAGGTGGGCGGTCGCCGACGCATGTCGGCCGATCTCGACGAGGTAGAGGGCCTCGCGCACGGCGTAACGCGGGAGCTTGGGGTTGGCCTCGACGGCCTTGGCGAGCAGAGTCGTGACCTCGGGGATCAGCTTGGGATCACTGCCGCGTCTGCGGTCGGTGATCTCGGCAAGCTGGAGGTAGGCCTCGGCGGGCAGGCGCTCGCGCTGGACGGCCCACTTGAAGGCTCGACGCGCCTCTTTGAGGGCACTGGCGTCGGGCTTGTCGCGGGGGATCCGTTCGCCCTTGTCACCGCTCGAGTACCAGGCCACGGCGAGGTGGGCCTCGCCCAGTCCGGTCCAGGCCCGGGGGGCGAAGGGCTCCTCTTCGGCGAGCGCCTCGAGCTTGCGGCGGGCGGCCTTTGGATCTGCGGTCTGGGCTTCGACCCGGGCTCGGGCGACCTCCACGTCGACGCGGCCGGGGAGCAGCTTGTCGGCGCGCTCGAGCCAGGGCGCGGCCTCGGGCCAGCGACCCTGCTCGACCAGGGCGAGGCCCTGGAGCAGGGCGACCCGGGGGTGTTCCTGAGGCAAGGTCGCTAGCTCGGCGAGGGCGGCCATGACGTCACCCTCGACCAGCTTGACCCACGCCTCGTAGATGTCGGATTCGGGGGCCCGCAGCCCGGCCTCGTCGATCCAGGTCCGGGCGCGGGCGCCGTCGCCGGCCTCCATGGCCATCTCGAGCGCCAAGGTGCGCGAGATCTTGTCCCAGCCGGGGAGCTCCCTCCAGGCCTCGTCGACGGCCTTCATTCCGGCCTCGATCTCGCCGTTTTGAACCTCGACCACGCCCCGCGCGAGCATGGCGTGGGCCCGATCGCGGGGCGCGATCTTGAACTCGTCGCTCAGCAGCTGCTCCGAGATGTCGGCGACGCCGGGCAGCTTCTGGCGCAGGACCGCGTTGTACAGGGCCTCGTCGGCGGCCAAGCCCAGGTGCTTGCGGCTCTGCTCGCGGGCCCGGCCGAGCTCCTCGAGGGCCGAGCTGGGGTCGCCCGCCTGCATGTGCAAGGCGGCGAGCAGACGGCGGATGGAGATCGAGGGGCTCTCGTCGACGGCCGCGGAGACCTCGTCGATGGTGGTGTCGAGGTCGGCCTCGGGATCGGCGATCGCGAGCATGCCCTGGACCCAGACCTCGTGGTGGGGGGCGATACTGCCGGCCTCGTCGAGGTCGGCCATGGTCGCGAGGCGCTCGCGGGCCGGCGCGAGGGCGCCGTCGTCGAGATCGACGATGATCCGGGAGAGCTCGCCGTCGTGGGTGAGTTCGCGGGCGTCGTCGAGGGCGGCGAGGGCGGCGAGGGCGGGTTCAGACCCCGCGCCGAATTCGGCGAGCAACTGGGCGCGAGCCAGGGCCCGGGCGCCCAGGAGGTGGCTGTCGTCCCGGTGCGACTCCAGACACAGATCGAGGTCGTCGGCTACGACCATCAGATCGGCCAGGGTCCCGCGGGCGAAGCCCTCACTCGCCTCGTCGAGGCAGCGCTCTCGCTCGATTCGATCTGCGACAGTCTTGAGCGCGAAGGCGATCGCCAGCAGCGCGACGACGAGCGCCAACACGAGCCCGGCGCGACGGAACAACTTGCGCCGCTGTTGGGCTTGGATGTCCCCGACCAGGTCGCGTTCGGGGGGGAGCAGGCTGCTGCGAGGTTCGGTCAAATCGAAGGCCGGTGGGTGATGGGGGTGGAGCGGAATCGTAGCGGCTGGGAGCGCGCGGCATAACCCCTCGCGGAGCCCCGCTCGGCCGTTTCGCCGGTCGCTGCATTGTTGAAATCTGAAATGATCTCAGGGCGGCGGCGTTTGAGCGTGTCACCCTCGGCCAAAAATGGCGTGCGAAGGGGCGAGAGGGACAGAGGAGGGTATCGTGGGCCGCTAGTTGAAGCTCGCCGGCCGCTTTTGTGTGGGCACACTATCGAGATTGTCCAAGGAATATCCCTCGCTGCGGGTCTTCCTTTGGGCTTTTGCGGCTTTTCGGTCTGCCCGCTCCCGCTCCCGCTTTGCGTCCGGGTCGAGCCCGATCGCGTACTGCTTCCGAAATGCGGCCAAACCGGGGAGGTAGGGGTGGTCACCGTCTTCCCCGAGCTCGGCAAAGATAGCGAGCGGGCGGCCGCCGCTGCGGCGCTCGTCGACGAGGACCCAGTGACCCTCGTGCCACTGCCACAGGTGGTCGACCGTGGTCCGACGGACGACCAACTGTCGGTCCGTGTGCCAATGGATCTGGACCTGGGAGGTCGCAATCCCGTTTTGCTTGTCGACCTCGAGGCGCGTCATCTCGTAGTCGATGACCACGAGTTCGTCTTCGACGGCCATGTGGGAGTCCAAGAAGGCGTCGGCCGAGGCCTGGGGGATATACTCGGCCGCTCGGTCCCAGTCGCCCCAGCGCAGGGACCGGTTGTAGGCCCGGGTCGAGTCGTAGAGCTTGTCGACCATGCCGTCGGAGGTCGCACAGGCGCTGACGCCGGCTACGAGGCCACCCAGCAGGGTCCAGGCCAGAACTGTTGAGAGCGCACGTTTGACGGGGGTCCGATCCGACATGGTCCGAATCTAAGGCGAGATCGAGAGACCCGCGATTTTAACGCGCGGGCTCTGGCGCGCGGCGATGGCCCGGTTTTTTTGAGCTCGCGCCGGCTTCGTGCTTGGGGCTCAGCGCGGTCGCC
Organism: uncultured Nannocystaceae bacterium; assembly: GCA_964451725.1. Taxonomy (GTDB): domain Bacteria; phylum Myxococcota_A; class Polyangia; order Nannocystales; family Nannocystaceae; genus Plesiocystis. Next base: position 5,296 of record CAYVJQ010000115.1, read on the forward strand.
GGCCGGCGACGATCCTCGGGATGCGGGCGTAGTCGGCCCGGGAGTCGACCTCGCAAAATCCGGCTTCGCGCAGCAGGGCCTCGACCTCGGTGGCCTGACCCACGCCGATCTCGAGGTAGAGCCAGCCGTCCGCGCTCAGGGCCTGGGTTCCCCCGCAGACCCGGCTCGGGTCGCCGACTTGCAGGATCAGCTCGCGGACCAGGTCGAGGCCGTCGAGACCGCCGTCGAGGGCGCTGCGGGGCTCGTAGTCTCGAACTTCGGGGGCGAGGCCGTCGAGGTCCGCGCGCGGGATGTAGGGGAGGTTGGCGGCGATCGCCGTGAACCCGCCGGGGGGGCCGGGGGGGATAGAGACCCCGCGCAGGAGATCTGCGCGGTGGATCTGGATGCGCTCGCCGAGGCCGATGCGCTCGACGTTGGCGGTCGCCACAGCCAGGGCGTCGAGGGATGCGTCGACGGCGGTCACGCTCACTTCGTAGCGGGCCTTGGCGACGGCCAGGGCGATCGCGCCCGAGCCGGTGCCGACGTCGAGGATCTGCATCAGGGGCGCGGGCGCGGGCCGGAGGTTCTCGAGCAGCCAGTCGACGAGGTGCTCGGTCTCGGGTCGGGGGATGAGTACGCGGCGGTCGACCTGAAGGTCGAGGTCGAGGGCGTGGAAGCCCCTGAAACCCTCGATGTAGGCCACCGGCTCCCGGGCCAGACGGCGGCGGACGAGGTTGCGAAAGGGGGTCCGCTCGGCCTCGTCCACGAGTCGCGCGTGTTGGAGGTAGAGGTCGATGCGGCTGCACCCGAGGGCGTGGGCGAGGAGGTGCTCCGCGTCGACCCGGGCCTCGTCCGTGGCCATGCCGAGCTCCAAAAACCGCGCGCTGGTCCACGTCAGCAGCTCGCGCACGGTCCAACGGGCGCCGGGCTGGTTCGAGGACGCGGTCATCGCAGCAGGGTTCACACGCCTGCCCGCGGCCGACAAGAGCGCGTGCCCAAAGCGGGCTCAGGGGGCGAGAGGCCGACGTGGGCCGACAATTTTCCGGGTCTTTGGCGGGCTGGGCAGGGTTCCCCCAAAAATTTCTGCGCTCGCCACGCACGTGCTACCGGCGACGGAGCCCATGGCACCCGCGATCATCGAGTTCTCTCGCGTCACCAAGACCTACGGCCGCGCCCCGACCCCGGCGTTGGCCGACGTCAGCCTGCGCATCGATGAGGGGGAGTTCGTCCTGCTCATGGGTCCCTCGGGGGCCGGAAAGAGCACCCTCTTGGGTTTGATCTTGGCGATGGAGCGACCCGAGAAGGGGACGATCCGGGTCGCCGGTCGAGATGTGCATCGCCTGACCCGAGCCTCGATCCCCTACCTGCGCCGCAACGTCGGCGCCGTGTTTCAAGACTTCAAGCTCCTGGCCGAGGCCACGCCGCTGGAGAACGTGCGTCTGAGCCTCCAGGTGTTGGGCCTGCGGCGCGCAGACGTATTGCAGCGGGCCCGCGAGGCGCTGCTCAAGGTCGGGCTCGAGCCCGAGACCCCCAACCCGGTGCGCTGCCTGTCCGGTGGGGAGCAGCAGCGCGTGGCCTTGGCGAGGGCGCTCGCCAATCGCCCACCGATCTTGTTGGCCGACGAGCCGACCGGGAACCTCGATCCGGCCCTGACCCGCGACATCCTCCGTCAGCTCGAGCTGATCCGCGCGGCCGGGACGACGATCGTGCTCGCAACCCACGATCCTGTGGTCTACCGGCACGCCGCTGCAACCCGGGTCCTGCACCTGGAGATGGGCCGGCTGACCGAGGACCGGAAGCTCTCGCGGGAGGCCGAGTTCGAGGCTGAACTCGACGCCTACGGGGAGCCCGTGGACCACATGGCCGCGATCGACGACGACGAATTTTCCGACCGACCTTTGATGGATCCTGCGCTGGATCCTGCGCTTCGAGACCCGGGGTCCGCAAACGGATCCCCAACCGGCGAACTCGCCAAAGAGGTGGCCTGATGCATGCTCAAGACAACCCCCTTCATGACGACGCTCTCGTGGCGGACGACGCCCTCATCTTCGTGGCCCTCGAGCGAGCGATCTCGGCCTCCGACCCCTCGACCGGTGAGGCCTGGGATCTGGAGATGGTCATCGACGAGCTCGTCGACGAGCTCATCGAGGTCGCCGAGGCGAAGATGGCCGAGCGCCGGGGAAGCGCCGAGCCGCTCGAGGTTGCGCTGAGCTTGGACGCTGTCGCTGTCTCGGCGCCCGTCTCCGAGGTCGCCTGATGTCGGCGGCCGAGCGACAGCTCCGGGAATCGCCGCTCCGGGAAGCGGGCGAAGACTCGCTCGAGATCGCGGTGGAGCCGGCCCGGGTCGACGATGGTGAGCCGGCTGCGGTCATCGAACTCGACGCGGGAGCGTTTGGACGCGAGCCCGTCTTCGATGATGAGAGAGACGAGTTCGACGACGGCTTTGTACTCGAGGCCAGCGACGTGTTCCCGGTGGAGGTCGCGCGTGAAGTCGCGGGATTGCCCCGACTGCCCAACTATGGGGAGCTCGGTGGCGACGGTGAGCTCGTCGAGATCATCGGAGGAGGTGAGTTCGCCGAGCAGAGTGAGTTCGCCAAGCAGAGTGAGTTCGCCGAGCAGGGTGAGTTCGCCGAGCAGGGTGAGTTCGCCGAGCAGGGTGAGTTCGCCGAGCAGGGTGAGTTCGCCGAAGCTCCGGAGGAACAGCGAGACGAAGCGTGGAGCGCCCCGGCCTTCGAGGTCGCCGGCGAAGAGGATGAACAACCGGGCCCAGACGCGGGGCTGGATCTCGATCTGGGGCTGGGGCTGGGGCTCGGGCGACTCGAAGAACAAGACGAAGGGGCGGCCAACGACGAAGAATCGGCCAACGCCAGCGCTGTGGCCGACCCGATCCGGGTGCCCCTGTGGAGTTCGATCAACACCTTGGGCTACGCGGTCGCTCGCGGGCTCCGGGGGATGGTCCAGGCGCCCCTGGTCCAGCTGCTCGCGGTCGGGACCATGGCCGTGTGCATGCTGCTCCTGGGTACGACGACCCTGATCTTTCAAAACGCGCGGGCGGTCGTCCAGACCCTCGGGGTCGACGTGCCCGTGACCGTGTTCATGGACCCGGAGGTGGACCCGGAGGCGACCCTCGAGCTCGCCGCCTTGTTGGGTGGGCTGCCCGAGGTCGAGGCCGCCCATCGGGTGACCCCGGAAGAGGCCCTCGCCCGCCTCGAAGAGGGGCTCGGCCGAGGGATCCCCGATTCCGGAGACCCGGGAGCCATGGATCGGGAGGAGCTGCTCGCGGGTGTCGACCCGAGCACGCTCCCCGATTCGATCGAGCTCGATCTGCGCGCCGACGTCGAGCCCGGGTTCGCAGACGCGCTCGCGCTGCGGGTCGAGGGCATGGACGGGGTCGAGGAGGTCACCGTGCTCGGTCCGTGGGTGCAGCAGGTCGAGGACATGCTCTCGACCCTGCGCTGGCTGGCGCTTGGGGTGGGCCTGCTCGTGAGCCTGGCCTGCCTGGCGATCGTGTGGAGCACCATCCGTTTGGGGGTGTTTGCGCGGCGCTCCGAGCTCTCTTTGCTGCGCCTGGTCGGGGGGACCTCGCGCTTCGTCCGCGGTCCCTTTGTGGTCGAGGGGGTGCTCCAGGGGGTACTCGGTACAGCGCTGGCGTTGGCCGGGTTGTGGCTGGCCTTCGATCTGATCGGCCCCTTCCTCGAGCGTGGACTCGCCCTGATGTTCGCGGCCGGCTCCCTGCAGTTTTTTAGTGGGGTGCAGATCGCCATCGCGCTCGGATTCGGCGCGATCTTGGGGTTGATCGGATCGCGGGCGGCGGTCGCTCGCTACGCCGACGCCTGAGTGGCGAGTCGGACTCCCCTCCCCTCCCGCTCTCTTTCGTCCTCCCTAGTTCCCCCCTAGTTCCCCCCCTCCCTGACCACGATCATGTCTATGCGCCGGATCTCCTGTTGTCTCGGACTCGCGTTGACCTGCCTGTTGGCGCCCCCGGCTGAGGCCGGTCGGCCCGATGCGTCGGTGAGTCGGCGGCGCGCAGCCCTGCGTGACGCGGCCGATAGCGAGCTCGCCCTGACCCAGACCGCGAACGAGATCGAGCGTGGCAAGGTCGCGCTCGAGCGCGAGCGCGAGAGCCTGGCCTGGGCCGGCGAGCTGCTCGAGCGACGGGGCAGCGAGAGCCTGCGCAAGCTCGACGCCTACCGAGCTCAGCGCATCGATCGTGAGCGCGTCGGGGCCATCCGCGGCCGCAAGCTCTACAAGCTCGCGCGCGGCGGGGGCATGCTCGAGATGATGCTCGAAGACGGCGCCGACGGACGCCTGACCGCCCGGGAGCGGATCGCCCGAGGCCGAACCTTGCGCCGGCTCATCGACCACGATCTGGCTCAGCTGCGGATCCACGGCGCGGCCGAGGCCGAGGCGAGGGCCGAGCTGCTGATGGCGACCCGGGAGTTCTCCGTGCTCTCGGCCCTCGACGCGCTGGGTCGCCTCCAACATACGAGTGTGGGCGACGGGAGCGCGCGTTTGCACCCGAGTCTGGTGGCGGCCCACGCCGAGCGCCGGACACTGCAGAGGCGCCTGCGGGGCGAGACCCGAGCGGCCGATCGACGCCTGCTGCGGACCGTCGCCCGCGAGCGCCGAACCCTGGTTCGCCACAGGGGCCTCGATCTGCTCGAGGACGACGCGCTCGTGCGCCCGGTCCAGGGCCGGATCGTCGGGCGCTTTGGAGACTACGAAGATCGACTCTTGAAGGTGCCCATGCACCGCAACGGCGTCGAGCTGGCGGCGACGGCCAACGACGAGGTCCGGGTCCTGGCGCCAGGGGAGGTCGCTTTTGTAGGTGCCCTGCCCGGCTTCGAGCGCGTGGTCGTGGTCGATCATGGCGGCGGCTACCTCTCGCTCACGGCGCGCCTGTTGGCCGTCAGTGTCGAGGAGGGGCAGGTGTTGGAGGCCGGTCAGACCCTCGGCCGGGTCGGTGCCAAGGCCGTCGACGATGGGCTCGGGACCTCGGTCTACGTCGAGCTGCGCCACGGTCAGCGGCCTATCGATCCCCGCCCCTACCTGAGGCCGAAGACCAGGCACAGAGGCCGCAGGCGCTGAGTTGTCGGTTGTCGGTTGTCGGTTGTCGGTTCAGGGGCGCTGGCTCGAGTCGTCGCAGCTCTGGAGGCCGAAGCTCGTGATCGCGCCCGCGCCCAGGAGCAGGGCCCCGACGACCAGAGCGAGCCGGGAGCGCTGGCGCCTCGGCGTGGTTGGAGCCTGGGAGGGCTGGGTCAGGGCCCGCAGTCGGCTGGTGACCGAGTCATAGGCGGCGTGCTGGACGGCTGTCCAGAGAGCCGAGACGGAGGGGTAGCGGTCGTCTTGGTCGACAGACAGGGCCTTGTCGATGATCGAGCGAAAGCGGGACAGCTGGTGGCTGCGCTCGATCGGCTCGTAGTCGCCCGCGAGCTGACGCGCGATGACCTTCCCGGAAGACCTGCCCTCGAAGGGCCGGTGCCCGGCGAGCATGCAGTACAAGAGCGCACCCAGGGCGTAGACATCGGTGCGGGCGTCGAGCTCGTGCTCGTGGTCGATCTGCTCGGGGGCCATGAATCCGGGCGTCCCCAAGAGCTGGCCTTGGAGGGTGAGCGCCGGCTCGGGGGCCCCCGGCGCCTTGGCGAGGCCGAAATCGAGGATCTTGAGCAGGAGACTGCCGTCGTCTTTGCACTCGATGAACACGTTGCTCGGGGTCAGGTCGCGGTGGATCAAGCGCGCGCTGTGGGCTGCCTTGACCCCCGCGCAGAGCTGGCCGAACAGGTCCATGACCGTGTCCAGCCCGAGCCCATCGCTCGGTACGAAGGTGGTCAGGGCCTGGCCCTCGAGCAGCTCCATCACCAGGTAGGCCCGGCCGTCGTCGGTGGTCCCGGCGTCGAAGATCTGAATGATGTTGGGGTGCGAGAGGTGCGAGACGATGTCGGCCTCGCGCTGGAAACGGACGAAGGCCTCGGGGTTGCGGCGGTCGAGGCGGATCAGCTTGATGGCGACCTGGCGGTGCAGCGAAAGTTGGAAAGCCCGGTAGATCGTGCCCATGCCGCCGGCGCCGATCCGGGTCTCGATGCGGTAGGCGCCGGCCAGGATGTCTCCGGGCAGGGGGTCGCTGAGGTAGAGTTCCTGGCCTGAAGACTGGGCGTGGGCGAGGGCGTGGGGGCGGTCTTCGCCGGCCCCGGAACCCGAGTCGAAGAGGGTGCCGTCGGCTCGAGGGGCGGAGTTCGGGTTCGGGTTCGGTTCGAGGCTCGAGCCGAGGCCGTCCGCTCCGACATCGGAGATCGGTTTGAGGTCTGACTCGAAGCTGGAGTCGGAGTCCGGGTCGGTGCCAGAGCCAGAGCCAGAACCAGAACCAGAGCCGGAGCGCTGGGGGGCGGGCTCGGGAGTGAGACCTTCCGCCTGCAGTACGGCGCGCTCGACCGCGGCCTGAAACGCCTCGATGTCGGTGTAGGCCCGAAAGATGCCGCCGCCCGTGGAGAAGTTGGCGGCGTTGACGGCCATGCGCTGCAGGGGCGAGGTCAGGAGTACGAGCACCCCATCGAGGGCCTCGGCGTGCTCGTCGATCCAGGCGCTCCAGGCCCGGCGGTAGCTCGGGGTGTGGGAGCGGGAGCGGGAGATGTCGGAGATCAGGGTGACCCGCAGACCCTCGTCGATGCGGCGCTGGGCGAACGCGGCCACGGGCTCGAAGTAGTCCTCGACGACCCCCGACTCGTACTCCTGCAAGATCACGCCGGGCGCGAGCTCGTGGACCTCGAGCCTGCCGCCGTCATGCTCGAGGATGAAGCCCGAGGTCAGCTCTCGCCGAGTGGTGTGAGGGTGATGGAGCACCGGTAGGTCTGCAATCGCTATCGCAGCACACACAATATCGAACTCGATCCACTCGGACTATTCGAAAACCCGCGCGATAGGTAAATCGCGCGCGGTTCACGGAGCCGAGAACGCGCGCTTTTGGCCTTTTTGCCAGCCGACCTCGTGTACAGAACCCCTTGTCCGTCACGGTCGAATCATGGCACCTGGGGGGCGGATTCGGTGGTGTCAGGATCGCGAAAAAGATGCATGAGGGCCTCGTGTTGGGCACCTGCATCGGCGTAGCCCAGGTCGATCAGGCGGTTGATATAGGGCTGATCGAAGAGCAGATAGGACGCGAGGTCGCTCTCGCCGAAGTCCTTTTCTCGGTCGCGGTTGGCGAGTACGGCGCGGCGCAGGGCGTGAGGGATCAGCCCGTCGTAGCGCGTTTTTTGATCACCCTGAATGACCTCCCACGCGAGCTGGCCCAGGTCTCGGCTGGGCTGGATCACCACGGTCTCGACGTTACTCCATGGTCGGTCACGGTGGAGTTGCGCCCCGAGCCGCTCGGCGAAGTCGGGCCCGAACGCGGCGACCCCGGCCTGGAGCATTCGGTTGGTCTGGCGGATCCGCTCGAGGTCGGTGTCGAGCTTGTCGAGCATGAGCGAGTTGAGCAGCTTGCCCATGAGCACGAAGGCGTTGGGATATTGATTCTCCGCCTCGACGCGCTGTCGGGCCTGACGTTCGCGGGGGCTCTCGCCGTGGCGCAGACCGATCACCAACATGCGCTTGGCGCCCAGACGCAGCGCGGGCCGCAGGGGCGTGTTTTGACGGGTCGCCCCGTCGACCATGAACTGGGCGCCGACTTTGACGGCCGGGAAGAGCACGGGGATCGCGGCCGAGGCCAGGGTGTGTGCCGCTGTGATCCCAGTGTGGACCATGGTCTCGTTGGGCCCGTCGGGCCACTGGGTGTCGGGCAGCCGGGCGCTCTGGACAAACACGGTCGAGATCCCCGTAGCGACCTCCGTGGCTGTGACGGCGAAGGCGTCGAGGTGGCCGGCGGCGAGGTTCTCCGTGATCCGGTGCCAGGGGATCTGCTCTCGGACCAGGCGCTCGAGCGAGCTGATGTCGACCAGGCCACCGACGCTCCCGCCGTGGGGCGTCTTGGGCAGGAGCTTGCCGAACATCACCTGGGGCAGGCTCCGCAGCTGTCGCCAGCCGAACTGGTAGACGCCCTCGAAGGTCAGGCTCGACCACACTCGCTGGAGCGCCCGGCCCTGGGCCTTGGGGCGGTCGGCCGTGGCCGCGAGGTAGGCCCCGTTGATGGCCCCCACCGAGGTCCCGGTGATCACGTCGAAGCGGGTGTCGATGTCGAGGCGCTCGCGGACATAGCGGAGCACGCCGACCTCGTAGGCCCCCCTCGCGCCGCCCCCCGACAGCACCAGCGCGGTACACGGTCGCTGACTCACAGGCTCGAGTCTACCCGCAGAAAGCCGAGGAAGGGGTTGGTTTCGAGTTCGGTCCCCAGGGTGGTCACCGGGCCGTGGCCGCTGTGCACTCGGGTGTGAGGGGGGAGCTCGAACAGGCGTCGGAGGCTGGTCCGGGCGAGGCCTGGATCGCTCATCGGGAAGTCCGTGCGTCCGACGCTGCCCGCGAACAGGGTGTCGCCGACGATGATGTCGTCGCCCTCGAGGTAGCAGCCCTGTCCAGGCGTGTGCCCAGGCGTGGCGATGAAGCGCAGGGTGAGCGCGCCGAGCTGGATCTGCGCGCCGTCGTCGATGAGATGATCGATCCGCCCGCAGGGGCGGTTGAGCTGCGGCGCGCCGAACCAGTCGCCCTGCTGGGGCAGGGCCTCGAACAGAGGGAGCTCGGCCCGAGGCAGGTAGGTCGGCACGTCCCAGTGTTCCTGCAGCCAGGTCAGCGCTCCGGCGTGGTCGATGTGACCGTGGGTGAGCAAGATGGCGCGGATGTCCGGGGCCGGGTCGAGGGCCAGGAGTTGGTCGCGCATCTGGGTCGACTCGCCGGTGTCGACCAGCGCCGACGCGCCGGTCTCCGGGTCGCGGATCAGGTAGGTGTTGACGGCGAAAGCGCCTGTCGTGAAACGACGGATCTCCACGCCCACATGATCGAAGCGTGTCGACCGGGTGTCCATTGCGGGCGCTCGGGCCCGGATGTGCGATTGGCGCGGGTCAGTTTCTGGGTCAATTTATACACACCGTGCCGCTATGTGGCTCCAGCCAGCAGCTGGGCCGGCGTCCAGGTTTGACCGAGAGGTGTGAACTCATGTAACAGTTAGGTAGCGACCGTCCCACAACAGGTCGGATCGCCGAATTTGGAGACCCTACGATGAACAAGTTTTCCTGCCTCCTGGGTACCCTGACGCTGACCGCCGGCTTCGCCGCAGGCTGTTCCGTCGACGCTCCCACCGATCCCTTTTCGACGTTGACCACGACCGCGACCGCGACCGCGAGCGACACCAACGCCGACGCCGATACCGACGCCGAGGAAGAGGATACGATCGGGAGCGACGACGATGTCGGCACCGAGGACGACGAGTCGACCACCGGGGAGACCGGAGAGACCGAGACCGGAGACGACGCGACCAGCGACAGTGGTTGCACGCCCGGCACCTTCAACTGTCCCTGTGACAACGGAGAGTGCAACGACAACCTCGAGTGCGACGACCAGAACATCTGCGGCGTGCCCTCCGGCGACTCAGAGGAGACCACCGACACCACCACCACCGGTGGTCTGGGCATGTGCGACCCGGACGACATCTACTGTATCGACAACGCGTGCGCCGAGACGGAGCCTCCGGGCCAGAGCCTCGTTGTCGATATCGACATGGACGACATGCCTGATTTCGGCTGGTGCCTGTTCGACTGTGTCGTCGACATGGACTGCCCTGCCCACCCCGCCGCCGGCGTGGCGAGCTGTATCGAGTATGCTGCGGATAGCTTCGGCTGTGTCCTCAATTGCGACGTCAACGATCCCAACAGCTGCGCTCCGGGCAGCGAGTGTTCGACCGCCGCGGGCCCGGCTCTGTGCTTCTACGACCTCTAGGCGCCCAGGTCTGAGCCGCCGGGTCTGAGCCCGGAGGGTTCCAACAAAGAGCCGCTGCCCATCGGGCGGCGGCTCTTCGTCATTGGTTCTCGAGCGGGTGGCCCGAGCACCCTCGATTCAGCCTTCGGCAGTCAACACGCCACTGATCTCGCCGCTGTCATGGAGCTCGTTGATGATGTCACAGCCGCCGACAAACTCGCCGTCGACGTAGAGCTGGGGGATCGTCGGCCAGTCGCTGAATTCTTTGATGCCCTGGCGAACGGCGGGGTCGGAGAGCACGTTGAAGGTCTCGAACTCGGCACCGTGGTGTTTGAGGATCTGCACGACCCGGGCGGAAAATCCGCAACTGGGGAACACTTTGTTGCCCTTCATGAACAACATCACACGGTTGCTTTGGATCAGATTTTCAATGGTGTTCTTGGCGTCGCTCATCGGGGTTCCAAACTGAAGCCAGCGTGGTGGCTGGGGCTGAGCAGCAAGTGATAGCGTTCTAAGTCGGGGGCAGCAAGCGATGGCACGCGGCGGCGTAAAGAGGCAGCTGTCCGGGATCCAGGCGTACCGGTCGCGGCGCCGATGCTTGTGTCACTCCACCCGAGAGAGGGGAGCTGATAGGCTGAACTCGTGGACGGAAAACATAAATTTCAGGGTGCCCTGGTACTCTCTGGGCTGTTGAGCCTGCCGCTCGCGGCGTGCGGCGACGATGTCCAGGAGCATGCGGACGAGGTCGGTGAGGCCGGATCCGAGACCGCTGAGACCAGCTCGACGGGATCGACGGCCGAGACGGGATCGACGGGTTCGACGGGGGAGACGGCCGACACGGCCGACACGGCCGAGACCGGTTCGACGGATGAGAGCGGCTCGACGGACGAGAGCGGCTCGACGGACGAGAGCGGCTCGACGGACGAGAGCGGCTCGACGGACGAGAGCGGCTCCTCCGAGACCGGAGAGACCGAGACCGAGACCGACACGGATACGACGACCGGCGGCGAGCAGGACTGTATGGAGCCGGGCGGGGACTGCTGCCCGCCCAACCCCGATGCCGACGCGGTGCTCTCGGGCACGGTCTGGGCACCCAACGGGACCATCCCCGTGTCCGGGGCCGTCGTCTACACGACCGACGTCGCGCCCATGGGCATCCCCGACTCGGTGTACTGCTCGGAGTGCCTGAGCTTGACCTGCGGCGACGAGGACTACACCGAGACCCTCTCGGACGGCACCTTCAGCGTCCAGGCCGAGTCGGGCGACAAGTACCTCGTCGTTCAAAAGGGCGAGTTCATGCGGATCACGGAGATCCAGATCGATCCGGGTGAGCAGCAGCTGCCCGACAACTTGACCGAGCTCCCCGGCGAGTGGAACCCGGGCGCCGGCTTGTACATCCCGCGCATCGCCGTGGCCGACGGGAGCTACGACCGCATCGAGGACGCGCTGGGCAAGATGGGCCTGGGCGACACGAGCATCTCCAACTTCGAGGAGAGCACGATCCCCGGTACAGAGAGCTTCGCCCTCTACGACAACGGTCGAAACCCGACCACCGACGGCTTCGTGTCCCAGGGCAACATGGCCGACCTGATCTCGTCTCCGGCCGAGATGGCGCAGTACCACATCATCTTTGTGCCCTGCTCGACCGACGCCTTCGTCAACGCCTTGACCCCCCAGAACATCGAGAACATCCGGGGTTGGGTAGAGGCCGGAGGCCGCTGGTACGTGGCCGATTGGTCCGCCGAGATGCTCCAGCTGGTGTTCCCCGAGTACCAGACCTTCTATGGGGGGGGAGACCCGGACCTGGGTGTCTACGACTCGCTGGCGACCGTCCTCGACGATGGCATGCTCGACTGGCTCGAGGCCATGCCCGAGCCGCTCAAGGACATCAACCCGCTCAACGATGAGGCCCACCCGACCCTCTTCGACCTCCCGCTGGTCAACACGGTCGACAACTGGTCGGGCATCCAATACCCCCTGACCGAGATCTTGGTCGACGACGAAGAGGGCAACCCGGTCAACGTCGGCCATGTCGCGTGGCTCGAGGGTCCGGGCGGAAACTTCGACATTCCGCAAAACGAGATCCACCCGCTGACGGTCACCGCCCAGTACGGCTGCGGGAAGATCCAGTTCACCAGCTACCACACGGCCGAGTTCTTCGACTACGTGGGCCTCTCGCCCCAGGAGTTGGTGCTCATGTACACGATCCTCGAGATCGGCGTGTGCCAGGAGAACCTGCCCCCGCCGCAGTAGACCGCAGCGGGCTCCCGGTATAGGCCCCACAGGTCCGAGCGTCAGGCTCGGGCCTGTCTCATTTAATCAGTTCGTGATCGACCACGGCCGACCACGCTCTCCCGTGGCAGGAGAGCGTGATGGATCTGCGCGCACACCCTGGAACTGCCCTGACTCTCACCGCTGGGAGGCGCAGGCGGCCTCGACCTCGGCGGCGGTCTTGGGGATCGCCGCGGTGAGGACCTCGTGGCCATCGGCGGTCACCAAGATGTCGTCTTCGATGCGGATCCCACGGACGTCGGTGAACTTGGCGAGCACCTCACGGTCGAGGGATCCGTCGGCGTCGAAGGGGGCCGTGAGCGAGGAGCCGGGCTCGAGCAGGGCCGGGATCTGGTAGAAGCCGGGCTCGATGGTGACCGCCATGCCGACCTCGAGGTCGCGATCGAGGCGCAGGAAGCACTGTCCAAATTGCTCGCTGCGGGTGCGCCCAGGGGCGTAGCCGGCCCGGTCGCCGAGGTCCTCCATGTCGTGCACGTCCAGGCCGATGATGTGGCCGAGGCCGTGGACGAAGAACAGGCCCTGGGCGCCGCGCTCGAGCAGGCCGTCGACCTCGCCCACGAGGATGCCCTCGTCGACGAGGCCCTGGATGATCACCCGGCCGGCGGCGAGGTGGATGTCTCGGTAGCGAACTCCAGGCCGGACCATGTCGATGGCTGCGAGCTGCGAGGCCAAGACGACGTCGTAGAGGGCGCGCTGGGTGGGGGAGTAGCGCCCGGACACCGGCCAGGTCCGGGTCACGTCGCCGGCCCAGCCATTGTGCTCGGCGCCGACGTCCGCGAGCAGGAGGTCGCCGGCTTGGATCTGGTTGTCGTAGCCGCGCGAGTGGAGGATCTCGCCGTGGACGGTGACGATGCTGCCGTAGGCCGTGCCCATGTCGCGGGCCACGAGCGGGGCCTCCATGGCCGCCCGCACGGCGCTCTCGAGCATGCCGGGGCGGGTCGCAGCCATGCCGGCGAGGTGGGCCTCGACGGTCGCCTCGGCGGCGGTCCGAAGCATGTCCACGGCGCCGGCGTCGTGGCGGAGGCGCAGGCCGATCATGGCGTCGGCGAGGGCCCCATCGCGGGTGCTCAGCTCGACCTTCGAGCCCGGCTCCATCCACCCGCGGGTGAGCATCCGGCCCTGGCCGAAACGGGTCGTCGCGTCGGTCGCCGGCAGGGTCGCCACCCGCTCGGTCCCGCGCTCGCGGACCACGGCCGGGAGCTCCGCGATGTCACGGATCTCATCGATCCCGACGCCGCGTTTGAAGGCCTCCCAGTCGGGGGTCGGGCCGTGCCAGAGCTGGTCGTCCAGGTCCACCGGGGGCATGAACAAGGTGTGCCGGTCGCCATCGACGAGCACGGCCGCGTCCTCGATCCAGGCGCCGGTCAGGTAGAGGAAGTGGCTGTCCGGGCGGAAGGGGTAGATGTTGGCGGGGTAGTTGCGCGGCCGGGCGACCCCCGAGAACAGCAGGGCTGGCCCACCTAGATGCTGGGCCAGGTCGCGGCGGCGGGTCTGGAAAATCTCGGCGGGCTGGGTGGGCAGACCGTGGCTCATGACGAGGGACTATACTCGCTCTCGCGTCAGTCGATGGTCGCCCACGCCTGGAGGTGGTCGATGGCCGAGAGCAGCTGGGCGTCGTCGTCGGCGGCGACCCGGGCCGGGCTGGGCAGGTCGTCGGTGGGCGCCGGTTCGCGCCCGAAGTCCTCGGGCCGGAGGTGTCGGTCGCGGGTCCGCTCGGGCTCGAGGTCGGGGCGGCTGTCGGTGAGCTCGGCGCGGATCGGGCCCACGCGGATGTCCGGGGCGATCCCGCTGGCCTGGATCAGGCGGTCGTCGGGGGTGTAGTAGAGCGCGGTGGTCAGCTTGAGGAGGGCGCCGCCGCCGAGCTCGAAGGGCGACTGGACCGAGCCCTTGCCGTAGCTGCGCTCGCCGATGATCAGGGCTCGGGCGTGGTCTTGGAGCGCCCCGGCGACGATCTCCGAGGCCGAGGCCGAGCCCTTGTTGATCAGGACCACCAGGGGCAGGTCGCGCTCCGTGCCGGCGGCCTGGGCTCGGGCCTCGTCCAAGAGCACACCCTGGCGCCCGCGGGTGCGGACGATCGGACCGCTGGCCACGAACATGTCGACGATCTCGACGGCCTGATCGAGGAGCCCGCCCCCGTTGTCGCGCAGGTCGAGGACCACGCCCCGGAGCGCGCCCTTGGTGCGGGCGCCGGCGGCTTTGGCCTCGGCCTTCGCCATGTCCTCGAGGACCACGAGCCCCTCGCGCATCTCCCTCGCGCTGGTCGCTTGGAAGTCGCGCAGGCGCAGGACGCCGAGGCCCTCGCCCAGCCAGCGGACCTCGACTGCCGGAGGATCGACGATCGCCCGGGTCACGCGTCGCTCCACGGCCGGGCCGCCGTCGCGCTGGGTGGTGAAGGTGGCCTGGGTCCCCGGCTCGCCGCGCATGATCATCACGGCGTCGTGGAGGCTGGTGTAGTGGGCGATGGGTTTACCCTCGATGGCCAGAATGAGATCGCCGACCTCGAGTCCGGCCTGCTCGGCGGGGCCGCCGGGGACGACATCGTCGATGTGGAGGACCCAGCGTGCATGTTGGGTGGGTGCAGGATCGCCGGGTGCGGAGGCGTCGTCGGAGGGGGCCGCTTCGGCTGTCGGGTCGCTCGGCTCGTCAGGCTCGTCAGGCTCGTCGGCTGTGGGCTCGGTGGGCTGGCTGCGGAGCGTCACGATCAGACCGACCCCGCCAAAGCGCCCCTGCGTGTCCTCGTGCAGGAGCTTGGCGTCGGCTGGCGGGAGGTAGGCCGTGTGGGGGTCGAGCTCGGAGACCAGCCCGGCGATCGCGGCATCCAAGAGCCGCTCGCCGTTGAGCGGGCGGACGTAGTACTGCTCCAAGATCGCCAGCGCGCGCGCGAAGGTGTCGAGCTTTTGGTAGCGGGAGTAGTCGCGGGGGGGCTCACCGACCGGCTCGACGACCGGGCGGAGCTCGGCGCTTCGCTGTACTCGAGCTTCGGGCTCGGTGGCCCACGCCCGGGTCTCGGCGCGGTGGAGCTGAGTTCCCGCCCACAGCCCGACCGCCAGGCACAGTCCTCCGACCCGAGCGCTCCGATGCATCGGGCCAGTCTAGCAGCCCACGACAAGACCCCTCGAGACACGCGCCTCGACAGCGGCGACCAGTCTGGCGGGTGCCTCTCTCGGGGGTCGAAAATCATGGAATTCGGGGAGACCGTGCTATCGGCGAGAGATGAGCTCGAAGCCCGCTCACCCCGAGGCCAAGCCTGCGCGCGGCCGCGCCCGCTGGCCGCTGATCGTGCTCGGGGGCTGGATCGCGCTGGCCTGTGCCCTGTTCCTGTTCACCGCCCCGCCCCCGGAGGCGCCGGCGGTGGATCCCCAGGACCAGGCGATCCGTGCGCGGATGTCGGCCTGGGCCGAGCGCGACGCGGAGGTCTGGGACGCGAGCACGGGTGACCTCGACCTGCCCTGGGATCGGGCCCAGGGCCACCTGGCGATCGTCATCGACGATGTCGGCCGTGAGCTCGACGCCTTCGACAAGCTCCACGCCCTGCGCTTCCCACTGAATTTTTCCGTGTTGCCCGGCTCGGCCTACGCGACCGGAGTTCAAGACCGGCTCGCCGCCGACACCCGGCGGCCGCGGGAGATCCTCTTGCACCTGCCTATGGAGCCGCTGGATCCGAGCCATATGTATACGGACGCCGAGCGTGGCGAGGATTTCCTTCGGGCTTCGGACGACCCAGAGGCGCTCCGGGCCAAACTCGACGCGGCGCTCGCCGCCGTGCCGGGGGCGGTGGGCATCAACAATCATATGGGCTCGAGGCTGACCACCCAGGCCGAGGCCATGGACGCGCTCATGCCCGTGCTGCGCGAGCGAGGGCTCTACTTTTTGGATTCGCGGACTACACCGGCGACGCTGGCAGCATTCTCCGCCGAACGCGCAGGTGTCCCTACGATCTCGCGCAAGGTGTTTCTCGACCATGAGCCGGGCAAAAAAGCGATCCGCGCGGCGCTCGAACAGGCCGCCCTCGAGGCTCGCCGCCAGCCCTGTGTAGCGATTGCCCATTCCTCCATGGACCTGGTCGAGGTCCTTGAGGAGATGCTCCCGAAACTGCGCGCGGAGGGGGTGGGGATCTACCCTCTCTCGCGTGTGATCGCGGCACCCCGACCCAGCCTGGACCTCTGAGGTGGTGTCCCCGCACGCTCGCTAAACGTCCAGTACTCGGGGGGCGCAGGCGTCGTCTCCCCGCTCGGGGCCTTGCCGGAGCCAAAAGGGTGGACCCGCGAGTGGGCAGTCAAGGCCGCCTCCCGGGCTTTCCCCAGCTTCTCCGAAACGGATCCTTGACACGTCGAGGGGTCGATCAATAGCCTGTCTGGGCGGTGGCCGTTAGGCTCATCATCGAAGATCTGGAAGGTGCGACCACGATCGTTCCCCTCGCCAACGAGGAGGTCACGATTGGTCGCAAGGACCACAACACCATTCAGCTCAACGAGCAGAATGTCTCGCGCAGTCATGCCCGGCTGCAGTTTCGTGATGACGGGTGGATCATCCAAGATCTCGGCTCCTACAACGGGGTCAAGATCAACGGGGTGCCGATCGCGGAGCAGACGCTCCTGCGTGAGAGCGACCTGATCCAGATCGGTGATTACCACCTCACCCTGACCGACGATGTCGCCAAGGCGACCCTCGACTCCGAGCGCTCGCGCGGGGCGGCCAACGACGCCAACGCCAACGCCGGTGCGTCCTCGGCCGAGCTCCCCTCGGTCTCGGTAGAGGATCTCGAGCCGATCCGCCCAGCGACCGGCGCCCCCCTGTCCTACGACAGCCCCGAGGAAGATGGGGCTGGCAACAAGACGGGTCTGATCGTCGCTGGAGTGGTCGCGCTGATCGCCGTCATCGGTATCGGCGGATGGATCGCGACCCGCGGCGGAGACGGTGACACGGGCGAGGAGGTCACGACTCGGGATTCGGGCAAGGATTCGGACCAGGCCGACACCGCCGCGGCCCACGGTCCGGCAGCCGATACCGACGAGGCGGGTCCCGGAGACGACGCCGAGCAGATCGAAGAGGTCCCCGAGGAGGGGGTGGTGTCCGACGACGGCACACTCGAGATGGACGACGGTCTGCCCGAGGCCGCCGATGGCGGCGTGGAGTTGGTCGAAGACGTCGGTGGCGCGGGCAAGAACACGGGCCCCGGCAACACCACCACCAAGAAGAAGACCACCAAGAAGAAGAAGCCCAAACCCAAGCCGAAACCCTCGGTCGACCCGAGCTTGACCGCCGACCAGGCCCTCGCTCAGGCCCGCAAAGCGATGGTCGCGGGCAACAACCGCAGCGCCTACAACCTGGCCAAGCAGGCCTACGACGGCGGCAAGGGAGCGGAGGCGCTCAGCTTGATGGGCGTGACCGCATGCAAAATGGGCAGCGGATCCAAGGCCAAGTCCGCGTACCGCAAGCTCAGCGGTTCGAAAAAAGAGATGCTCGAGAAGGTCTGCGGACCGCTCGGGATCTCGCTGAACTAAGGTCCCGAGCC
>CAYVJQ010000116.1:0-11779 GCA_964451725.1 uncultured Nannocystaceae bacterium
GGGGGAAGGAGAGGGAGGCTCCGAATCCGTGCCCGCATCGAGCTTCAACAGCTCGATCAGGTGGGTAGCGAGGCGCTCGAGGGTGGGGTGGTCGAGCAGCAGGGTCTCGTCGAGGCGCCGACCCACGAGCCGCGACAGCTCGGTGTGAAGGTCGACGCTCATCAGCGAGTCGAGGCCGAGGTCGCGCAGGGGGGTGCGGGGATCGACGGCCTCGGCCCCGCTCGCTCCCATCACCCGTGCGGCCCGCTCCCGGAGCACGGCGACCAGGTGATCGAGGCGGTCTTCAGGATCCAGGCGCCCGAGGGCGTCGGTCAACGAGGGACCAGCCGCGGCGTCGCTGGCCGGGATGAGCACCGAGAGCAGGGGCGGCACCGGCCCCCCGCCGAGGCGCCGGCGAATGCGAGCGATGTCGAGGGGGGCGACGATCATCTGGCCTGTGCCCGAGCGGATCGCCCTGGCGAACCACTGCAGCCCGAGCGAGGGCTCGATCGGTTGGAGCCCCTGCTCGGCGAGGCGCCGCTGCTGCCTGGCGTCGAGTTCGGCGGCCATGCCCTCGCCGGCCCACGGTCCCCAGGCGATCGACACGCCGCTGCGGCCGGTGCTGCGTCGGTATTGTGCGAGTCCATCGAGGAAGGCGTTGGCCGCCGCATAGTTGGCCTGCCCCGCGCTGCCGAGGGTGCCCGCGATCGACGAAAACAACACGAAGGCGTCGAGGGGCAGGTCGCGGGTGGCACGGTGCAGCGCCCACGCAGCGCCGGCCTTGGGCCCGAGCACGGCCTCGAAGCGCGGCCAGGTCTGCCCCGAGAGGGGTGCATCGTCGAGCACGCCGGCCGCGTGGACGACACCGCGAAGCGGCGGCATCTGTTCGATGATCTCGGCGACCGCGGCCTCGACCTCGGCGGGCTGGGAGAGGTCCGCAGACACGACCCTGACCTGGGCGCCACCGGCTCGCAGGGCCTCGATCTGTGCGCGGCGCGGGTCGTCGAGTTCGGCGCGCGCGATCACTGCCAGGTGTCGGACGCCGTGCTCGACCAACCATTGGAGGATACGACGACCGAGGCCGCCGAAGCCCCCGGTCACGAGCCAGGTGCCGCTGGGGTCGAGCTCGACCTCGCTGGTTTTGGTGGTCAGGACGATCTTGCCGATGTGCCGGGCCTGGGCCATCGTTCGAAATCCGGCCACGACCTCGGGGATCGAAAAGCTGCGCCGGGGCAGAGGTTGGATCTCCCCGGCGACGAGCGCAGCGACGACGGCCTGCAACATGCGCTGGATCTGGTCCGGGTCGACGGCGAGCAGGTCGAAGGCCTGGTAGCGCGCGCTCGGGTGGACCTCGCGGACGCGGGCCTCGTCCCAGATCTCGGCTTTGCCCATCTCGATGAAGCGCCCGCCCTCGGCGAGCGCCGCGTAGCTATCGAGGATGAATTCGCCGGTCAGTGAATTGAGGACGACGTCGACGCCACGGCCCCCGCTCGCGCTGCGGACCTCCGGGGCCCAGCCTGGGACCCGCGAGTTGAGCACGGTCGCCACGCCGAGCTCGCGCACGGCGTCCCACTTGCCGGGGCTGGCCGTGCCGATCACCCGCGCCCCGATCCGGTGGGCGAGCTGGACCGCCGCCATGCCGACACCTCCGGCGGCCGCGTGGATCAGACAGGACTCACCCTCGCGGAGCCCGGCGAGCTCGTAGAGCCCATACCAGGCGGTCAGAAAGGTCACCGGGATGGTCGCGCCCGCGCCCGCGTCGAGGCCGGGCGGACGCCGGATCATCAGGCGGGCGTCGGTGATCACGTGGCGGGCGAAGGCGTGCTGGGCCATGCCCATCACCGGGTCGCCGACCTCGAGGGAGGTGACCCCTTCGCCGACGGCGGTGATCCGCCCCGCGAGTTCACCACCGAGGGGCCGAGCCGGGCCGGGGAGCATGCCGAGGGCGCCGAGCACATCGCGGAAGTTGAGCCCCGCCGCCTCGACCGTGACCTCGACCTCGCCGGGGCCCGGAGCAGGGCGCTCACAGGTGACCAGGTTCAGGCTGTCGAGGACGCCGGGTTGGCCCTGGCTCAGGCGCCACGAGGGACCCTCGGGAATGGACAGGACCCCATCGGCGGCGCGGGTCAACCGGGCCGCGAGCCGACGGTCACCACGCAGGGCGATCTGGTCTTCCCCGTCGCCGTGGCGCTCCCTGATCTCCCTGATCAGACTGATTTCACGAATCAGGGTCGTGACCAACTTCTCGAGCGCGGCCGGGTCGCTCGAGTCTGTGTGTGGATCGAGGTCGATCAGCCGGCAGCCGGGCACCTCCTGCTGGATGCTGCGGCCGAGGCCCCACAGGGCCGCCCCGCCGAGCGCCGACTCGTCCATCTCTTCCATCGCCGTCTCGTCCGTATTCAGGGCGCCGCGGGTGACCAGGAGCAGGGCGCAGTCGGGTCCCCGGGCTTGGGCCAGGCGCAGCGCGGGCGCCAACACAGGGCCGAGCTGGAGGGGATCTGCGACCGGCGGCGCGAACAAGATCACGCCCTTCAAACCATCGAGTTCGAGCTCAGTCTCGTCTCGGGCGAGGGACTCGGGGTCGACGCGCGAGCGCAGCACCTGCTCGCCCAGCCGCTCCGCGAAGGCCCGGGCGAGGGGATCGTCGCCGACCACCAACCACGGCCCGGGGACCTCTGCGTCGTCGGGGGCTCGGGCCCCCGACGGCGCGGAGTCCCAGCGCAGCGCGAACGCTGTGTCGCCGTCGTGACTGCGCCTGGTTTTGCGAAAGATCGAGGGATCCGCGTCGCGCAGCTCGAGGCCGGAGAGCTCGGCCAAGGCGCGGCCGTCGAGGTCCCACAGGCGCAGGTCGATGCGCTCGCCGCTTCGGGTGACGCTCGCCAGAATCTGGGTCGGGCTCGAGCGTCCGGGGGTCAGCCGGTAGCGCCCGACTTTGACCGGCAAGCTCAGGCTGCCGTCTCGGGTGTGGGAGAGGGCGCTGACAGCCTGGAGCGCCGAATCGAGGAGCACCGGGTGCAGGCCCACGCCCCAGGCGGAGACACCATCGGGGAGGGCGATCTCGGCGAGGACACCTGCCTCGCCACGGCGGATCGCTCGCAAGCCACGAAAGCGAGGGCCATAGTCGAGACCGACGGACTCGAGGGCGGCGTAGACCTCGGTGATATCGAGGACCTCGGGGTAGCGCGCCAGGTCGACCTGATTGGCCTGGTCGGCCTGGTCGCTGGCGTCGGGGTGGACGTCCAGGCTCAGGTCGACGCTCGCCCGGGCATGCACGACCCAGCGTCCCTCGGCCCCCGGTCCCGCGGAGAACACCTCGATCTCGAGCCGATCCGCACGGGTCTCGACGACCACCTGGACCCGCCGGTGTTCACCCTCCTCGAGGATCAGGGCCCGTCGGATCTCGGCGGAGCGCAGCGCGACGGTGGGTGATCCGGTGACCTCCCGGGCGCCTGCGCGCAGGAGCTCGAGCCACACGGTGGCGGGGACGACGATGCGCTCGACGACCCGATGATCGCCCAAGTATGGGGTCCGGGTCGTCGACAGGGTGGTCTCGAAGGTGTCGCGTCCGGCGACGTCGAGGCGGACCCCGAGCAGGGGGTGGTCTGCGGCGACGCCCGTGGCCAGGGAGGGGGCCTCCTCTGTCCACGCGCGCACACGCTGAAAGGCGTGGGTCGGCAGGGTCACCCGGCGCCGGCTGTAGGGCGCGTCGAAGGCCGACCAGTCGATGCTGGCGCCCCGGCAGTGGAGTCGGCACAGGCTCTCGCCGAGGACCTCCCAGTCGTCGCGCGCCGGCCTCAGCGACGGCAAAAGGGTGCAGCTGAGGCTGGCCTCGCTGCCCTGTTTGGCCGCGAGCCCGAGCAGGGTCGGCCGCGGTCCGATCTCGATCAGGGTGTCGATCCCGCGGGTCCACGCGGCCTCGAGCCCGTCGGCGAAGCGGACGGGGGCCATGACGTGATCGACCCAGTACTGGGGCCGCTGCAGGGCGGCCGGGTCGAGGGTCGGGTCGAGGCAGGAGATCAGCGGTAGGGAGGGAGCCTCGAAGCGCATCTCGCTGGCGACGACGGCGAACTGCGTGAGCATGGGTCGCATCTGTTCCGAGTGAAAGGCGTGCGAAACATCGAGACTGCGGACGTCGACTCCCTCGGCCTGCATGGCTCGGGCGAGGGCGGTCACGGCCGCCCGCTCGCCGGAGACGACGACCTGGCTGGGGCTGTTGACGGCGGCGATCGAGACCGCCGATGGGCCGGGATCGGTCGCCGCTGCGCGCTGATTGGCGATCGCGTGGACTACCGCTGCTTCGCTGGCGGCGATCGCAAACATGGCTCCCGCCCGGGGGAGCGCCTGCATGAGCGAGCCGCGAGCCGCGACCAGCTCGGCTCCGTCGGCCATGGACAGGAGCCCGGCGAAGCAGGCCGCAGCGATCTCGCCGACGCTGTGCCCGAGCACGAGCTCGGGCTCGACCCCCCACGATCGCCACAGCGAGGCCAGGGCGAGCTCGACACAAAACAGGGCCGGCTGGGCGAGGCCCGTGTCGGTCAGCGGCGCGTCGGCGTCGAAGAGCAGCGAGCGCAGCGGCCGATCGAGCAGGGGGTCGAAGTAGGTTGCGAGCTCGTCGATGACCCCGCGGTAGACAGGTTGGGTCTCGTAGAGCGAGCGCCCCATCTCCGGGTGCTGCGCGCCCTGGCCCGTGAATACAAACGCGACCCGGGGCGGGCTGTGGTTCTCTGCGCGGTCCACCTCGGGCGGGGAGTCGGCCAGCTCGAGCAGGCGCGCGCGGGCACCCTCGAGATCGCGCACGGGCACGCCGAAGCGCAGGGCGTGGTGATCTCGACCGACCGCGAGGGTGTGGGCGACGTCGGCCAGCTGTTCGTCATCGAAGCCGCTCAGGGCCTTCGCCAGTCGGGCCGCGTTCTCGGTCAGGGCCTCCGGTGTGTGCCCGGAGACCAAGATCGGATGCATGGGGCGCACGAGCACGCGCGGGCGCCGGGGTCCCGCGGGCAGGGGATCGGGCTCGATCACGACGTGCGCGTTGGTGCCTCCAAAGCCGAAGGAGTTGACGGCGATCGCCCGCCGGCCGCCGAGCAGGCGAGGCTCTGCGACGACCTCGATCGGGAGCTCGGCCCACGGCACCCGGGGCGTGGGTCGGTCGAAGTGGAGGTTGGCGGGGATCAGCCCGCGCTCGGCGATCATCGCCGCTTTGATCAGCCCGGCGATCCCCGCTGCGCCCTCGCTGTGGCCGATCTGGGACTTGAGGGAGCCGACCCCGACCGGACTCGTGCGCCCGAGGTGGACCGCGCCGATCGCCTGGAGCTCGATGGGGTCGCCGAGCGAGGTCCCGGTTCCGTGGGCTTCGACGTAGTCGATGTCGGAGGGCGAGAGCCCGGCGCGGGCGAGGGCGCTGCGCATGACGGCCTCCTGGGCGAGCCCGTTGGGGGCGGTCAGGCCGTTGCTCCTGCCGTCTTGGTTGACCGCCGATCCGCGGATGAGGGCGAAGATCCGGTCGCCGTCCCGGCGCGCGTCGGCGAGGCGCTTGAGCACCACGACCCCACAGCCCTCGCTGCGCACGTAGCCGTCGGCCGAGGCGTCGAAGCTCTTGCAGCGGCCGACCGGCGACATGGCTCGCAGCGCGGAGAAAAACAGGTGGCTCTTGGGCACGAGGATCGCGTTGACCCCAGCGACCAGGGCGAGGTCGGTCTCCCGGCCCTCGAGGGCCCGGCAGGCCTGGTGGACGGCGACCAGGGACGAGGAGCAGGCCGTGTCGATGGCTACGCAGGGCCCACCCAGACCCAGGAAATATGAGATTCGCCCAGCCGCGACGCTGAACGCCGTGCCGGTCCCCGAGTAGGCGTCGATGGGCTCGAGCAGGGTGCGGTGGCTGTAGTCGGTCGAGCAGATCCCGAGGAACACCCCGGCGGTGCCACCGTGCAGGGAGCTCGGCGGGATCCCTGCGTGCTCGAGGGCCTCCCAGGTGACCTCGAGCAACATCCGCTGTTGGGGGTCCATGCCCCGGGCCTCCTTGGGGCTGATGCCGAAAAACGCGTGGTCGAAGTCGCGGATGTGATCGACGAAACCGCCCCAGCGTGTGTACATCTTGCCCGGGGCAGTCGGGTCGGGATCGAAGTAGGCGTCGATATCCCAGCGGTCGCGCGGGATCTCGGTGATCGCATCGACACCATCGAGCAGCAGCTCCCACAGCGCGTCGGGGGAGTTTGCGGACCCGGGGAAGCGACAGCCGAGCCCGACGATGGCGATGACCTCCGCCCGGTCTGGATGCTCCGGGGTCTGGACCTCGACCTCGACCTGGGCGGGCGCGGCTGCGGCCTTCGCTGCGGCGAGCACCTGCTCTGGGGGCAGCTGCGTGAGCTCGCGAAAAAACGGCCCGGCCTTCCACGAGTGGGCGAAGGCCCGGTCGCGGAGCAGCGCCTGCAGGCAGCGCTCGGCCCGGTAGGGCTGGTCGATCATCAGGGCGGTGCCCGGGTACAGCTTCTCGACCAGCCGCTGTGGAACACCGAGCCCGAACTGGGCGTCGAAATTTTCGATCAGCCGCTCCACGAAGAGGGCCGAGATTCGGTAGCGCTCGGCCTCGTCGAGATCGATGGCTCGGAGGTAGCGGACGTCGGTGGCGATGTGTTGGACCTCTTCGCGACGGTGGGCCTTGTGGGCGCTGGCCCAGGCCGGTTGAATGCCCTCGGCTTCGCGCAGGCGCTTGTCCAGGTGGACCGTGAACTCTTCGAAAAACAGAATCTTGAGCCACAGCATGAAGTGGCGTTGAGCGTCGGTCTCACGCCCATTTTTCCAGAGCCCGACTTGGATGGTCTCGTCGATTCCGGCGACCACGAAGCTCGCAAGATCGTCGGCGAGCTCGGGCTGCTGGGTGCGAAGATGGTGGGTGTAGCGGCGAAACAACTGGACGTGTTTCTCCTCTTCGAGGGCCAGCAGCTCGATGCTGCGGGTTTGGCCGAGGCGCTCCGCCTCCTCGCGGACGAAGTAGATGACCCCAAACTCGAAGTACTCGAACAGTGCGCAGATCTGCAGCGCCATGGCCCACTGGACCAGGTTGGAGATCTCTGGCCTGCGCTCGAGGAGGTCGAGGTCGAAGCCGAACTCGCGCAGCCAGGGGTCGGAGAGGTAGGCCCCCGGGGCGTCGAGTTGGTCCCAAGCGACGTCGCGCTCGAGGTCGAACTGGTAGCGCGTGCTCCTGCGTTCGATGTCGGCGCAGATCGCCGCGAGATCCACATAGGGGCCGATGGCACCGATGCGGAGTCGAGTCGCGTCGCTTTTGTCTGTCTGCTCGCCGGTTTGCTGGTCTGTCTGGCCGTCCATGAGGAAGGTCGCCAGAGCCTCGATCGTCGGGTAGCTGAACAAAGTCAGGGTCTCGAGCGCCCGGCCGAACAGGGACTCTACGCGGGCGGTGAGCTCCACGAGACGCAGAGAGTCGACCCCTAGCGCGCGCAGGGAGACGTCGATGGGCACGGTCGACAGCTCACGGCGGAGCTCCTCGGCGACCAGGCCGCGGAGGGCAGTGATCGCCGCGTCGAGATCGTTGGGCCGCTCGCCCGGGGTAGCGAGGGAGGGCGCAGGTGTGGGCGGTCGCGTGGACGCGAGGATCTCGAGGGTACCCGCGAGCCAGGCGGCCCGGCAGGCGTGGCGGCGGATCTTGCCACTCGAGGTCTTGGGGATCGTGCCGCGTCCGAGCAGCGCGATCGCGTGCAGTTCGACCTCGGCACCCTCACCGACGCGGGCGCGGATCTCCGCGATGATCTGCTCGGGGTCGGGGGACTCGCCGCGCTCGTCGATCTCGGTGACCAACACGACTCGCTCCTCGCCGTCGACCTCGATCCCGAAGGCGGCCGCGCAGCCCGGCCGAACCCGAGGGTGGGCCGCCCGGGCCAGCTCTTCGATGTCCTGGGGGTAGACGTTGCGCCCGCGCAGGATCAGGAGGTCCTTGAGGCGCCCGGTCACGTAGAGTTCGCCCGCGTGGACGAAGCCGAGGTCGCCGGTACGCAGGAACCGGTTCTGATCGCTCGACTGGCCGGCGAGGCGGGCCTGTAGGCGCTCGCGGGTGCCCTCGGGGTCGTCCCAGTAGCCGAGGGCGACGCTCGGGCCAGACAGCCACAGCTCACCGACCTCTCCATCTGCCCGTGGTGTCCGGGTCTCGGGGTCGACGACCGCGAGGGTGTGGGTCGGGTCGACTGGTCCGCAGCTGACCAAGCGCTGGCTTCGCTGGTCTCCCTGCTCGGGCTCCCGCGTGGCCTGGACACGTCCGCGTTCGAGCGCGTCGACGTCGATGTCGATGTAGACCGGATCGCGCGGGCCCTCGCTCGCGCCGGAGAGCATCAGCGTGCCCTCGGCGAGACCGTAGGTCGGGTAGAAGGCGCGTCGGTCGAAGCCGCAGACCGCGAAGCGCTCGGCGAAGGCGTCGAGGGTCGCCGAGCGGACCGGCTCGGCCCCGGAGAAGGCGACCCGCCAAGACGAAAGATCGAGAGTAGCGAGTTCCTCGTCCTGGACCTTGCGCACACACAGGCGGTAGGCGAAGTCGGGCCCGCCGCTGACCTCCGCGCCAGCGCGGGTGATCGCCTCGAGCCAACGCAGGGGTCGGCGGAGGAAGTCGAGGGGGGACATCAAGATCACCGTCGAGCCGGAGTACATGGGCCCGAGCAGCCCACCGATGAGTCCCATATCGTGATAGACCGGCAGCCAAAACACGGCCCGCATTTGGTCGTGGGTCCGAAAGCGGCTGCTGATCAGACTGGAGTTGTGCAGCAAGTTTCCATGACTGATCATCACGCCCCGTGGCGTGCCGGTGGACCCGGACGTATATTGCAAAAACGCGAGCTGCTCGCGGTCGAGGACCGGCATCTCCCATTCATCCTCGAGCCCCATCGGCAGGGTGTCCGACTCGACCCATTCGAGCGAATCCAGTCCTTCGACCATGAGGGCAGCACCCATTCGACAGATCGCTGCAGGTGCCAATGCGAATCGCGCCCGAGCGTCGGCGGCGATCGCCTGGAGGCGGGGGAGGGTCCGCGCGAGTCGGCTCGGGTCGGGGGGAAAGGCCGGGACCGCGATCGCCCCGGCGTAGAGGCAGCCCATAAATGCGCCGATGAACTCTGGGCCAGGTGGAAACAGCAACAGCACTCGTTCGCCCCGGGCACCGAGGGCCTGAAGCCGGGCGCCGATACGCCTGGCCTCGCGCTCGTGTTCCGCCCAGGTGACCTCTATAGCCGGACCGTCGATCTCTCCGGTGTGCAGGAATCTGAAGAAGGTCGCATCGGGTTTTGTCGCAGCGCGACGCCGAAGGACATGAACAAATGAGGGACCACGCTCGAGATCGGAGCTCATGTGACTAGCTGATTCATGCACAGAGTGTCACACCGCTAATGATGCGCCATCCCCACTACTCACGCCTTATACGCGCAATCATGGAGGGAGGGAAGCTGTCCCGGGATGCCGACCCGGGGTGCTGGTCGGCATCCCGGGGCTGGTCGGGCTGGTCGGGCTGATCGAAGGTGCAATGGGGACGCACCCCGCCTAGCGATAGTGACATCCATGAAGCCCGCGCTTCCCTATGCTGATAGTATCCAGCCTTGGGCGACCCGAGCACAGCGCGCGATGTGGTGGTGCTCGGGTCGAGCATCAGCGCCCTGATGACCGCGGCGTGGCTCAAGCACAGACAGCCCGAGCTGAGTGTCACCGTGGTCGGGCCGCGGGTCGGCGAGGAGCAGCGGCCGGTGGTCGGTGAGTCGCTCGTGGAACCTGCGATTTTGTTCTTTCTCGAGCTCGGGATGGGCCCCTATCTCGAGGCCCGACACGAGCTCAAAAATGGCCTGACCTTCTATCACAAGCTCGCCCCGGACGACCCCAGCGACCGCCGCTACAGCGTGCACATGCCGATGGACGAGCTGTATCACCGCGCGCGCCAGCTGCATCGACCGGCCTTCGACATCGAACTGGCTCGGGTAGCGAGGCGGCTCGGCGTCGAGTTTGTCGAGGGTCGGGCGAGCGAGGTCGAGGTCGGTCGAGGCAGGGCGGAGCACCGGGTTCGGGGTGAGGACAGCGCCCACGGTCGAGGCTTCGAGATCGAGGCTTCCTTCGTCGTCGACGCGACCGGTCGCAGGCGTCTCCTCGGCCGCCAGGTGACCCGATACCTGCGTCCTGATCAGGCCCAGCGCAGCGCATTTTGGTTTCGCCTCGCCGACTTCGATCCCCTGCTTCCCGGCCTCGAGCTGAGCTGGCGGCGTCCGGCTCGATACGACCTGTGGCTGTCCACCCATCATTTCATGGGCAAGGGCAATTGGATCTGGGGGATCCCGCTGCGGGGAGAGGGGGGAGAGCGGCTGCTGAGCATGGGCATCACCTGGCGCCCGGACTTGTTCGAAGGGGATATTCGTTCGATCGACGACTTCCTCGCCCAGGCCGAGGGCGAGCACCCGGCGATCGCACAGATGGTCCGCAGCGGGCGGGTGCTCGATGCCCAGCACTACCGCAACTACCTCTACAAGGCCGAACAGGTCTACTCTGGGGATGGATGGTTCCTGGTCGGGGACGCCGCGGGCTCCGTCGATCCGCTCTACAGCACCGGACTGAGCATGACGGTGGTGCAGATCGAGCAGATCGACGAAATCATTCGCCGACGTCGGGGCCCCGGCATCTCGAACGCCGAGATCGGCGATCTGCAGGCGCTGTGGATGATGATCGCCGGCCTGCGCCAGGCGGATATCGGCGATCAGTACCGGACCATGAACGATCCTTTCCACGCCTGCCTGCGCCGCTACTGGAACCTGTGTGGATGGTTCAACGGTGTGCTCCCGCTGTGGTTCAACGGCTACTTCTCCGATCCGGCGGCGGCCCGGGTGCTCCGGCGTTTCTTCGCCGCGGGGGTCGGCTCGACCCAGGCTGCCTGGGCGCTGTTCGAGGGGGTCTCCAAACAGCTGGGGACGGTCGACCAGAGCGACTTTGATCGTCTTCTCGACTTCGACTGGTTGATCAACCGTCGCTTCGACTGCCGGCCCGAGGAGGTGCGAAAGCACTTGAGCCGGCTGCTGTGGAAGCGGGCGCGCCTGCGCCTGAACCTGATCTCGATGGCTGGACCCCGCCATCTCTCCGGCCAGATTGCTCCGCTGGTTCGTGAGTTCATCCTCGCGGCGCTCGTGCGGACGCTGGTGTTTCGACATCCGGCGCTGCGGGGGGTCGGTGTGCAGCGTGGGGTTCCGGGCCGAGCGGGATCGGCCCGGAGCTGAGCGGCCTCGAATCCCAAGTGCTCCTGAGCCCCTATTGTCATGAACACAGTCCGTGAATCAAAGCGAGTCGTCGCGTGGGGCGACCGGGTGTTCTGGGAGATGAGCCGCCGCAATCGGGTCCGTCCGATGGTCTGCGGGGTCTACCTGGCCCTCGACCGGGCGCCGGATTTCGACTTGCTCCGTGCTCGCGTCGCCGCTCTGGTCGAGGTGTTTCCCCGCCTGCGGTCGCGCATCGCGGAGATCGAGGCTGAGGCCACTCCGGTCTGGATCGAGACGGGTGCTCTGAACTTGGCCGAGCATCTGTGTGAGCGGGGGGAGGAGGCATGGCGCTCCCACGCCGACATCGTCGCCGAGCTCGTAGGGAGCGTGCATGAAAGCCTCGATTCCAAAGCTCCGCCGTGGCGCCTGAGCGTGCTTCGGGGGGTCGGCTGTCAGGGGTTGTGGCTTCGGTGGCACCACGCGCTCAGTGA
The DNA here is from genome assembly GCA_964451725.1 of uncultured Nannocystaceae bacterium. Classification (GTDB taxonomy): domain Bacteria; phylum Myxococcota_A; class Polyangia; order Nannocystales; family Nannocystaceae; genus Plesiocystis. The sequence goes on from CAYVJQ010000116.1 coordinate 11,690, forward strand.
TGGAGAGGGCATGCTTCAGCTGCTCGGCGCGCTCAGTGAGGGCGAGCGAGAACCCGGGCCGGAGCGAGACTTGGGGGCGCTCAACCCCGC
>CAYVJQ010000116.1:11879-16118 GCA_964451725.1 uncultured Nannocystaceae bacterium
GTCCACGAGCGCTCCACCGACGCGATCCGACGCGGGAAGGCGGTGCCCTACGCCGTCTATAGGCTGGTGTTCTCCCTGCCCCGCTTCCTGCGTGAGCGCCTGCTCGCCGGGGCGCCCCGATACATCGTCAACTACATGCCTTGGGCCGCGACGACCCAGTGGATAGCGGGCGCCCGGGTCGAGCGACTCCAGGGGTTTACGCCGATGCTGCCCTATCACGGCTGCACCTTCGCCTGTGCCGGATATGAAGGTGGTGTCCACGGCAACCTGGTCTTCGACAGGCAACTCTTGGATGCACCCGAGACGATGGTCGAGTGTCTGGAGGAGGCGCTCGATGCCCTGCTCGCCTCGCTAGGGGGAGACCCCGAGACCGGATGAACCGGATGCACAGGATGTGTCCGGGCCGCTCGACGATACGCAGGGCTCAGAGCAGGCAGTCCGTGTCGCCGGGCTCGCACTCGAGGACGATGAAGGTGTACTCCCCCGTTTGCTCGATACCCTCACCGTCGACGTAGGTATCGAGGGCGAAGAAGTACAGCCCCGGCTCGAGCTCCGCCTCGATCATACGGTCGTCGCGGAGCAGGCAGCCCTCCTCGCTCGCCGAGTCGTCGAGCAGGTGGATATCGACGTCGACATCGGCACGGTCGAGGACCATGGCGCGGATCCGGGTGGTCTCGGTGAGTTCGAATCGATAGAGGTGCTCGGGGCCGGACTCGTCGGCCATCGACGCGCAGCCCGAATAGCTGTCGAGGGCGATGCCCGGGCCGGCGGCGCTGTCCCGAGAGTCGGCGAAGGGCAGGGCGCCGATCTCGAAGGGGTCGTCGATGCTGCCGAGACCCAGCAGGGTCAGGCTCGGGTCGGCTCCAGGGTCGGGGTCCGGTTGTTGGCCGTCGAGCAGGGCTCGACCGAGGCGCTCGAGGGTCTGCAAGGCGGCGAGGTTGCGGATGTTGTAGCCGTGGCCGAGACCCTCGGGGGTGAGCAGGCAGGCACCCCCGGCGAAGGCCTCGAGGTGCAGGCCGTCGCCGGAGAGGCCCTTGCCCGGGAGCCCCTCGAGGGCCTCTCGAAGATCGATGAAGGGGATCCGGCGGGCCTGGGCCAGGCCTCGGGCGACGGCGTTGTAGGTCTCCACCCACAGGTCGGCCGACTCGTTGTCGAGGCGGCGAGACAACCCGATGATCACCGGCACGACCCCGAGGTCGACGAGCTGATCCAAGAGGTCGCTCATGTTGCCGTAGTACGCCCGCAAGGCGGAGGCGTAGGTGATCCCCTGGTGCATGTCGTTGGCCCCGTAGTGGACGAAGGCGAGGCTGGGACCGGCGGGCTCGATCGCCGCGAGCTCCTGGTCGAGGGGCGAGGGGGCGCCGGCGATCGCCCAGCCGGCGGTCTTGCCGACCTGTGCTGCGAGGGTGTCTCGGTCGAAAGAAGTCGCGTCTGCGATCGGCTCGCCGAGGTGGAGTGTGAGGGTCGGGGCGAGGCTATCGCTGTAGTCGTCGAGGTCGACGTTGTCGCCCGCGAAGCAGTTGAGCGCGGCCGGGCTCACGGTACTCGAGGCGCCGACCTTGGCGAACAGGGCCGGGGGTGCAGCGGGGGCCTGATTACGGATCACGAGCATGGCCTCGACGATCGGCCCGGTCATGGGGGAGAGCACACGCCCGCCGGGATAGAGAGGGGGCCCGGTCTCCGGGTCGATATCGGTCTCCTCCCCAGTGTCGGTGTCGGTCTCAGCATCGAGATCGGGGCCGCTCGCGCTGGATTCGGCGTCATCTGGACTGTCCGACTCTTCGAATCCCCCCGTGTCGCCCAAGGTGTCGGCGCTATGTGTATGTGTCTCGCCGAGCCCCGCGCTGTCTCCGGGTCGACCCTCGTCGTCGGCACAGGCGAGTGAAGCGAGCGCGAGCGCGACGACGACCACAGTGGTGGTCGCGCCCTTCCACAGACGGACAGTCATAGTGAGTCAACATAACAGGCAGCGAGGGCCTCAGCGTGGGCGGTCGAGTGCACGGGTCGAGCCCCGACCCGAGGACGAGGACGAGGACGAGGTCGAGCCCAGCCAGGTGTCGACGGCGGTCGAGCCCAGGGTGCTGCGGCTGCCGGTGAACGCGGTCTTGGCTTCGGTGGCGTGGGTGTGGGCGGCGTGCATCCGACCCTCGGCTCGGAGCAGGCGCGCACGGACAAAGGACAGCTGGGCCCGATGGCCCGATCCCGGAGCACGGATGTGTCCAGAGCGGCAGACATGGCCTCGCCACGGTCGAGTTGCTGGCGAGCGGTGTCGAGCTCTCCGAGGCCGACGAGGGCACGGGCGAGGTGAACGAGGGCGTTCGCGCAGAGGGGAGAGCGCAGGTTCCCGGGTTTGGCGCGGCAGATCTCGAGCGTCCGCTCGTGGTAGGCACGCGCGAGCTCGAAGTTGCCGAGTTCGGACTCGAGCAGGCCGAAGCTGTGGAGGACCTCGGCGATCTTGAGGTGGCTAGGGTCGTAGGCCTCGGTCCGAATCTCGAGCGCGCGCGAGAGCAAGGCGCCGGCCTCATCGAAGTTGCCGAGGCTCCTGTGGGCGTTGCCGAGGTTGAACAAGCTCGTCGACAGCAGGGGGTGTCCGGGTCCCAACTTCGTCTCGCGGATAGCGATCGCTCGTTCGAGTGAGGCGATAGCGACCTCGAATTGCTCGACCTCGGCCAGGATGAATCCGAGGTTGTTCAGAGAAAAGGCGATCGCAGGGTGGTCGGGCTCCAGGCTGTCCTCGCGGATGCGGAGCGCGCGAGTGAGGGCGTCGATGGCCCCATCGTAGTCGCCCCTCTCGCGCAACATGGAGCCGTAGTTGTTGAGGGGCCCCGCGAGCGAGGGGTGGTCGGGGCCGAGGCTCTCCTCTTCGATGCTGATACCGCGCTCGACGACCCGCAGCCCCTCCTCTCGCTCGCCCTTGGTGTGCATAGCGACACCGAGGTTGTTGTAGGCGGCACCGACCAGGGGGTGGGTGTCGCCCAGCAGCGGGACCCAGATGTCGATGGCCTCCTGGATGCTGGCGACCGCGCGCTCGCCTTCATCCATGTAGTCCTCCACCAGGCCCCGGGAACTGAGAATATGGGCGTGGGTCATCCCGCCCTCGACCTGGGCCCGACGCACGAAAATCTCGCCCAGGTCCGCCCATCGAAGGGCCTCGTCATAACGAGCCAAGTTTCCACCGACGACGAAGGTCAGGTGGTTGGCCGCGAGCGCGGCGGCGTCGTCGTGGCCGGAGCGGGCCGCGACCGAGAACCCGCGCTCGAGGATCTCCGCGGCCTCCTCGTAGCGACCGAGCTTGCCGATGGCGAACCCGAGGGCGATGTCGACTTCGGCGATCAGGGGCTCCCAAGCGATGGCTTTGGCCCGGGTGGCGAGGGGCTCGAGGGCGACGAGGGCGGACTCGAAGCGAGCGGTGGCGTTGAGCGCCCGGGCGACGCTGAGTTCGGCACGCAGGGCTTGGATCTCGGCGCGCAGATCGGGGTCTTCGGGCAGGGCGACGCGGGCCGCCAGCCAGCGTTCGTCGCCGCAGCGCAACACCAGGGGCAGCTCGGCCACGGCTTTGACCGCGCTCTGGACGACCTGGGGGTTGCGCTCACCCATCGTCTGGGTGAGCGAGATCAGGTCGGCTCGGCGTTCGTCGAGGCAGGCCTCGACCCGGGTCAGCGAGGCCTCGCTGCGGGTGTGGTCGAGCTGCGTCTCCCGACAGGCCTGGGTCCGCAGGGTGGACCACTCGAGCATATAGTCGCGGATTCGGATGTCGGCGCGAGCCCAGGTCTGGGCGGCGTAGCCGAACTCGCTGGCGGTGAAGGCCGTATGCGAGGCGCCGCGCACAGAGTCGCTCCAAGCGGCCGTGATCGCCTGCCCGTCCGCGTCGCAGGCCTCGATGATGCGGGTACGATCGAGCTGCCGCCAGCCCAAGACCGCGGCCACCAGCCCGAGCGCGAGACCTGTGATCGCCAGCGAGCGTCTGCGCCTGCTCGGGTCTCGGTCGAGCGCGGCCAGCAGGGCCTCCATGGACGGCCAGCGATCCCGGGCCTCGTGGGCCATGCCCCGGGTGACCACGCGCCGCAGCCAGCTGGGGACCTTGGTGCCGCTCGGTGGGTCGATCTGGACATTGTCGAGGATCGCAAGACAGACCTTGCTCAGGGAGTCGCCCGGGAACCGACGCACGCCGTAGAGGCACTCCCACAGCGTCACGCAGAAGCTGAATTGGTCGCTCGCCGGATCGCTGGTGGCGTCTCG
>CAYVJQ010000116.1:16218-17837 GCA_964451725.1 uncultured Nannocystaceae bacterium
CGCTCGACCTGCATCTCGATGTCGAGCTCGTCGCCGTCGATCATGATGTCCGGGTCGTCCGGGGGCTCATAGGCGTAGCTCGCCTCTTCTGGATCCCGGCCCAGGGCCTCCAGCCGACTGCGGCAGGTGGGCAGCTCGGCGTCGAAGAAGGCCTGGAGGAACTCGAAGCGCTCGGCGAGGCGCTCGCGGGCGCGCTGCCGATCCCCGCGCGCGGGCGAGGTGAAAGCCACGATGATGATCATCCCCGCGTCGGCGCCCATGTCTGCGGCGTCGATGAGGAAGTCGAGGGCCTTGCCTTGGGCCCGGCGATCGACCTGGGCAAGCTGCCCCGGATCGAGGACGTAGGCCTGGTGACCAGCGTCGAAAAGGCGGCGCTCAAGGGCCCGGGCGATCACGATCTTGCCGGTGCCGGGGCGTCCGGTCATCCAGACCACGGCCGGCTTTTGGTTGTTGCGAGCCGCTCGCTCCTCGGCGGTCAGGGCCCGGGCGACGGCCCGGCCGTCGTCTTGGTAGTCCTCGCCGTGGCTGCGGATCATGCCCGCGGCGATGGTCACGTTGCTGACCCGATCGATGATCACGAACGACCCGGCGGTCTTGTTGCTCTTGTACTCGTCGAGGATCAATGTCCGGTTGAGGCTCAGGACCACGTCACCGATCTCGTTGAGGCTCAGCGTGTCGGCTGGGATCTGCTCGAGCGAGTCCATGTCGACCCGGTGGTCGACGTTTACGACCGTGCCCGAGACCAGGTTCGTCATGTGCTTGATCAGGTACTGGCGCCCGAGCTCCAGCGGCGTGTCGTGCATCCAGACCACGGTTGCGAGGACTCGGCGGCTGACATGCAGGAGGTTGTCCTCCCGGGTCAGGACGTCGCCCCGGCTGATGTCGATCTCGTCTTCGAGGGTGAGGGTCACCGACATGGGCGCGAAGGCCTCGCTGAGGTCGCCGTCCCAGGTCACGATCCGGTTGACCCGGCTGGTCTTGCCCGAGGGCAGAACCTTGATCCGGTCGCCCGTGCGCACGGAGCCGGCCGCCAAGGTCCCGGCGTAGCCCCGAAAGTCGAGGTCCGGGCGGAGCACCAGCTGAACCGGGAAGATCAGCCGATCGTCCTCGCTGCTCGAGCCGACCTCCATGGTCTCGAGGTGCTCGAGCAGGGGCTTGCCGCCGGCGCGGGCGAACCAGGGGGTCCGCTCGCTGGCCGTGACCACGTTGTCGCCCTCGAGGGCGCTGACCGGGAAAAACTCGACCCGGTCGAAGCCGAGCTTGGCCGTGAAGGCCCGAAACTCGGCGACGATAGCGTCGTAGGCGGCCTCGTCGAAGTCGACCAGGTCCATCTTGTTCACGGCCACGAGCAAGTTGGGGATGCCCAACAAGTCGGCGATGTAGCCGTGGCGGCGCGACTGCTGGAGCACACCCAGGCGCGCGTCGATGAGGATCACGGCCGCGTCGGCCGTCGACGCGCCCGTGGCCATGTTGCGCGTGTACTGAACGTGCCCGGGGGTGTCGGCGATGATGAACTTGCGGCGCTTGGTCGCGAAGTAGCGGTAGGCGACGTCGATGGTGATGCCCTGCTCGCGCTCGGCGACCAGACCATCGGTGAGGTTGGCGAAGTTGATGACCTC
>CAYVJQ010000116.1:17937-22318 GCA_964451725.1 uncultured Nannocystaceae bacterium
GGGAAGGGGTAGCTGCGGTGTTCGATCGCCATCAGAAGTAGCCCTCCCGTTTTTTCTTTTCCATAGACGCGTCTTCGTCCCGGTCGATGACCCGGCCCGAGCGCTCGCTGGTGGTCGTGGTCAGCATCTCGTGAATGATCTGGGGCACGGTGGTCGCGTTCGACTCGACCGCGCCGGTGAGCGGGTAGCAGCCCAAGGTCCGAAATCGGACTTGCTTCATGACCGGTTGTTCGCCGGGCTCGAGGCGCAGGCGATCGTCGTCGGCCATGATCAGCACGCCGTTGCGCTCGACCACCGGGCGTTTTGCGGCGTAGTACAGGGGCACGATGGGGATGTGCTCCAGGTGGATGTACTGCCACACGTCGAGCTCGGTCCAGTTCGAGAGCGGGAACACGCGGATGCTCTCCCCCTTCTTGTGGCGGCCGTTGTAGAGCCGCCACAGCTCCGGCCGCTGGTTTTTTGGATCCCAGGCGTGGCGACGGTCGCGGAAGCTGTAGACCCGCTCTTTGGCCCGGGAGCGCTCCTCGTCTCGGCGAGCGCCGCCGAAGGCCGCGTCGAAGCCGTACTTGGAGAGGGCCTGCTTGAGCCCGTCGGTCTTCATGATGTCCGTGTAGGACCCGCCGTGGTCGAAGGGGTTGATGCCCTCTCGCACGCCGTCTTGGTTAGTGTGGATCAGGATCTCGAGCCCGCTCTCGCGACACAGCTGATCGCGGAAACTGATCATCTCGCGAAATTTCCAGGTCGTGTCGACGTGGAGGAGGGGAAAGGGGAGCTTGCCTGGCCAGAACGCTTTTTGAGCGAGGCGCAGCATCACCATCGAATCCTTGCCGATCGAGTAGAGCATCACCGGGTTCTCGAACTCGGCCACCACCTCGCGGATGATGAAGATGCTCTCTGCCTCGAGCTGGCGCAGGTGCGTAAGTCGGCGGGCGTCCATAAGAAGCGGGGCGGACTGTACCCCCTGTAACGGTGTTGGCAAAGCGACTGAGAATAAATACTCGGCACACACCAGTTGAATTTATCGGCTTTCAGATTCGAATTTAGACTATTTCAGCCGCGATCGTGCCGAGTACAAACAATAATACGGGGCTTCACGCATGAATATGTTTCGGTGCTCACGCAGATCGAGGAGGCGCCAGGGAGCCCGCGCAGCCTCCCCCTCTCGTGGCCTATTGTCAGGGTGGATGCCCCTCTTCGCGGCTCGCCCTCGGACGCTCACGCTGCTGATCGTCGCCGCGCTCGCGCTGGCTTGCCGAAGCGGAGAGCCCGCGACGGGAGAGCGGCCCCCGCAGCCCGCACAGGCCCCGCATACAGACCCGTCGTCGGCGGAGCGCAGGCCCGAGCCCCCGAGCCTCGAGCAGGTCTCGGAGGACCCGGTCGTTCAGGCCATGGTTCGCGTGGCCGAGGCCGACAGCCAGGTCGAGGCGCACGCGCGGACCTTGGCCGTGGACATCGGCTCGCGGCTCACGGCGTCGAGCGGCTTGGCCAGCGCCGAGGCCTGGGCTGTCGAGCGGTTCGGCGATTGGGGCCTCGAGGCCAGGGTGGAGCCCTGGGGGGCGTTCGAGGTCGGCTTCGAGCGCGGGCCTGCACACGGCGGAGTGGTCCGCCCCGATCGCAGGGCGCTCGAGTTCGGGACTTCGGCGTGGAGCCCCGGCACGGGTGGCGTGCCCCTGCGCGGGCAGGCCCTGCTCTACCCGCAGACCGACGCCGAACTCCGCACGCGGCGGCCCTACCTGCGGGGAGCCTGGATCTTGATCCCGCACACCGGCCTGACCACCGACCTGAATGGGGGGCGGCCGGGTCCCCCCGGGGCCGTGGGCGAGCGCGTGGCCAAGGCCCTGAACAAGGCCGGAGTGGCCGGCTTCGTCTGGGCTGCGGGGGCCCCGAACGATCGACTCGTGCACACCGGTGGGGACCACGAGATCCGCTGGGGGAAGCGCCCTCGCCGGGTCGAGGTCCAGCTGCGCGGCGACCAGCACCACGCGCTGGTCGAGCAGCTCCGTGGCGGTGTCTTTGTTCAGCTCGAGTTCTCGATCGACAATCATTTTGTCCGCGGGCCACTAGCTGTGAACAATGTGATCGCGGATCTTCCGGGGGACTCGCGGGCCGAAGAAATGGTGATCATCGGTGCCCATCTCGACTCCTGGGACGGGGCCGCTGGGGCCGTCGACAATGCGACCGGTGTGGCCACGGCCATGGAGGCCGCCCGGCTGATCGCCCTGGCCTGCGAGCGCACCGGGGCGCGACCGCGGCGGACGATCCGGGTGATGCTCTGGAGCGGCGAAGAGCAGGGCCTGCTGGGATCTCGAGCCTGGGTCACGCAGCAGGATCCCGAGGTGCTCGAGCGGATCTCGGCCGTGCTCGTCCACGACGGGGGCACGAACTTCTTGTCTGGGCTGCCTGTGACCCCCGAGATGCTCGCCGAGATGGAGGCCGCGTTTGCGCCTCTCGAGGTCCTCGAGCAGCGACGCCTGGCCCTGGGTCGCCGCCGGGGCCAGGAGTTGGAGCCCATGCCCTTCCACCTGCGCGTGGTCGAGTCGCTGATCTTCGAGCCCACGGACTCGGCTCCTTTCATCTCGGCCGATGTGCCCGGCTTTTACTGGGACCAGTCCGGGCGCTCCGACTACGACCACTTTCACCACACCCAGCACGACCAGTTCAGCGCGATTATCGATAGCTACCAGCGGCGCTCGGCCCTGGTGGTGGCGATCGGAGCCTGGAATTTGGCCAACGCCGAGTCCCTGGTCACGCGTGCCAACGCCGGCCCGCTCCCACCCCGGCGCCTGGGCGTGATCCTCGACGGCATGAGGGTCACCTCGATCTCCGAGCAGGGGGTCGGCCTCGAGGCCGGGCTGCGCGAGGGGGATCTGCTGCTCGAGCTCGACGGCGGGGCGCTCACGACCTTGGATTCACTGCGCGAGCGGATGGTCGAGGGAGTACCCACCAAGGTCCTGACAGTCGACCGAGACGGGGGACGCCTGTCCTTCGAGGTCGATTGGTCTACGCTCGACAGTGAGCGTGAGCGGATTCGTAGGCGACGTGAGCGGGTCGAGCACTTCGGCGCAGAAATTTTCGAGGGCGAGCATGAACCAGAGCAATGATCGACTGCGCCTGTTTGTAGCGAGCGCGCCGGGCCTCGAGCCGCTGCTGCGTGAGGAGCTCGCCGTGCTCGGGATCGAGGAGGCCACCGCCGTGCCCGGTGGGGTCAGCTGCTTCGGCGACCTCGAGGATGTCTACCGCATCAATTGTGGGTGCGGCCTGGGTCTGCGCGTGCTCGTGCGGGTGGCCGAGTTCTTCGCCCGAGATTTTCGGACCCTCGAGCGTGTGGTGGGATCGCTGGCTTGGGAGCGGTGGCTGCACGCCGAGCGCGGAGTCCGGGTCCGTGCCCATAGCCAGCGCTCGCGCCTCTATCACACCAAGGCGATCGTCGAGAGGATCGAGAGGGGTATCCGGGTTCGGACCGCGGACGCCCACGTGTTGCGCGGGGATGATCGGGCCGAGGGACCAGGGGGTGGGGAGCTGGGAGAAGGTGGGGCCGAGCCGACTTTGGTGCAGGTCCGCTTCGTCCGCGATCGCTGCACCATCAGCGTGGACACCACGGGGACCTTGCTGCACAAGCGTGGTTGGCGGGAGCAGACCGCCAAGGCGCCCCTGCGTGAGGACATCGCCCGCGCCCTGTTGACGGTCAGTGGTTGGCGCCCGGGGATGGCCGTGATCGACCCTTGCGCCGGGGCCGGGACCCTCGTCATCGAGGCCGCGCGCTGGGCCGCCGGGTGCTCCCCCGGGGGCGACCGTCGCTTTGTGTGTATGGGGGCACCGGGCTTCGACCGCGCGGCTTTCGAGCGGGTCCGCGCCACGCTCGATCTCGACTGCCGGGTGGGGCAGGCTCTCGGGGCGAGTTTTTTGGCTCGAGACCGAAACGCCGGGGCCGTCGCGGCGACCGTCGCCAACGCTGAGCGTGCGGGTGTCGCCGAGGCCCTGACCTGTATCGAGGCGCCGCTGGGAGAGCTCGAGCTGCCGGTACTTCGCTGCCCGGATGGGGCGGCTCTGGTCTGCAACCCGCCCTGGGGCAAGCGCACCGGCGACCTCGGGCGTCTGCGCAACCTCTACGCGACCCTCGGCAAGTTCGCCCGGGCGGCACACGCTCAACTGGGGGACCTGGCCGGGCCTGGACAGCCCAGGCCCATGCTGCGGATCGGCCTGGTGACCAGCGATCCGGGGCTCGCCCACGCCACAGGTCTGGGCCTGGAGCGACGGTTGACCACCGATCATGGCGGTATCAAAGTCGGGCTGTGGTCGGGCGTGCTCGAGGGCTGAGACCCTCAATGCAAGCAAAGAGAGAGAGCCGGACCAAGAGATCCGGACCCCAGGTCGTTGTTCA
>CAYVJQ010000117.1:0-10136 GCA_964451725.1 uncultured Nannocystaceae bacterium
CGGACCCCACACCAACCGCGCCCATCCCCGCGGAGACGCGCTCCCTTTCCCCGGATTCGACTCCCGGCGCCTCCACTCAATATCGGGTAGCTAGGGTAACCTAGCTACCCGTTTTCAATTTCACGGCCTCCGTGGTGCTGCTATGGTGCTGTTGCGTGTCTAGCGCCGCCACCGCGTCGACCAGGGTGGAGAGGGTCAGGTGGGCGTAGCGCAGGGTCATCTCGATCGTGCTGTGACCTAGCAATTCCTGGACCGCCTTGAGTGGCACCCCGCGCATCACCAGGTGCGAGGCGAAGCTGTGGCGCAAGTCGTGCCAGCCCAGCGCCTCGATCCCCGCCCGCTCTCGGGCCCGACGAAGGGGCCACTTGCACCTGCCCTTGGTGAGCATCTCTCCGTTCGGCTGGCAGAAAACGAAGCCGCTGAGTGCGCCTCCCCCGATCTCGTGGAGACCTCCTGTATGGAAGCGACAGCACTCAAGCATCGGATACGTGGCACCAAGGAAGCATGAGCAGCGCTTCTACGCCGCTATGATGGCTGCGGAGACAGCGTAACTAAGATATCCACCAAACTGGGGCAAGGCCGTGGAGCCCCGGCAGACGTTCTGGTCAGTAGCATCCCGAGTCGAACAGTACCGTCTCCTGGGGATTGCACGGTTGAGGGTAGGGACCTGGTTTCCTGAACGCCCAATTCTCCATATCCCGGAACTCATCACAAGTTAGCGCCGCCTCGCACTCCCGAGCCTCGACGATCGGTTCATAGCAGAATGCATCCGAGATCGACATCCTGTATTCGAAGTGCTCCATACAGGCGTCCTCACACTGCACCTGAGTCGAAAAATCCCCCCACTCAGGACCTGCGTAGTGGACGGAGCATGGAACCGCCACTTCGCACCATGCCTCACACGCAGCCTCTGCTCGACCGAGGTCAACAGGCTCTACACCGTTCTTCTTTTGGCACGATGCGAGAGCGAGGAAGGCCAGAAAGACGACATTACGTTCGTTTGAGTCCATCGCGCGAATCCTACTTGACCATCAGAGGTGATACTCGCCGACCTCTTGTCGCCAACCCAGGCTACACGATCCCACCAACTCGATCCAGCACCCGTGCTCACGGTGAGGACTGCCTCAGGGTCGCCAACCAATTTGTGCCATATTACAGTAAGAAAAGGATACTGTCCGCAAATGCAATTTGTTTCGGTTGCGCCGAGGGTGAGGATGATATTCGTGTTGCGGGCGAGGTGGTGCTGCTTTATGTTGGGGCTGGCGACCCGCGCGGCCTTTGGTATGCTGGCGAAGTGACCCGCGTGTTTCACGGTGAGTGCTGGGGCGAGTCATGCATTGAATTTTACGATATTTCAGATCCTGAGATTCATGCAGCCAGGGTCACTCGGAAATTCGACTCGGACGCTGCTTTCACTGAGAGGACCTGTCCCGAGCTTCCTCGGGCCGAGAGGCTTGAAGTACCACGCTCCGACCCAGATCCAGGTTCTCCCAGGCGAGCCCGAGCAGCTCTCCCAGCGAGGAGATTTGTCCTCACCTCGCGTTCGGTCTGTGCATGAATCGAACGATGAATGGAACAGTCGCAATGCCGAAGTGCCCGTTCTGGACAGTTGGAATGATCGTGGGGCTTCCGAGCAAACGGCTGAAGATAGCCGTCGTCGGGGTCAAAGCGAGCCCTCCTCTCTGGACTGACACATTTAACGTTGTTGTCTCGTGTGTACGGACCGACGGCACTTGGGTGTTCGGACCTGCACCGCGCGGGATTTCGTATCGTATCCATCAGAGGATTCGTGCGGCAGGAGAAGAGATGTACACTCTTCATATGAAGTCGGGGGACCGGGATCTGGTTGGTGGCGATGTCCTCATCGTAGCACCAGAGCATGTTCGTGGAGAGGTACGTGGAGAACCGAATCTCAAGAGCGGATAATTTTACGTTGAACCGAAGATCCAATCAAGATCCTTGTCAGGTCTTTGGAGGTGTGGGCTCCCTCCGATCTCGTGAAGACCAGGGCCTCTCCATGGGCAGGCCGAGACGTATGTGGGGTGCTCTGGCCTGCCCCGGAACTGGCCGAGAATCACCTTCACGGACGCCTGGGTATCAGCCGGCCGTAGATGGTCGGCCTCGGAGGTCACTCTCATAGGTCCTCGACGTCGAAGCTCAGCATCGACGCTGTCTCCACTACCGTCGCCAGCAACAAAGGCATGACCGTCGCTCGTCTCACAGTGCGGGCCGGGCCGGGCCGGGGCCGGCGGGGTCTGAGGCGAGCGCCGCCGGCCCGAGCCTCCTACTCGGTCTCGGACTGGAGGCGCTCGACGAAGGCCGCGACGGTCGCCTTGGACTCGTCGAAGTCGCGCAGACGGGCGTCGATACGGGCGCTCACGTCGCGTGAGGGGAGGGCCAGGGTCTGCGCGATCCGGGCGGCCAGTGCCCGGTCGTCGCCGATCGTCGCCAGAGCCAGGTCGAAGGCGGTGACGTCCTCGGCCGGCAGCTCGCGGCTCAGCTCCAGCGCGCGAACGAAGGAAGGCTGGCCCGCGAGCGTCCTCAGAACCGGGTCTGCGGCCTCGATCAGCTCGACGAGGAGGACCGTGATCCCGTGCCGACGGCCGCGGCTGAGCCAGCTCGCGTGCAGATCGGGGTTGTCGGCGGCCGTCTCGAGGATGGCGAGCTGGATCAGCGCGGTCTGAAGCCCGTCCACCGCCAAGCCCGATGGCCAGTCGCGCTGGGCCGACTCCAGGCTCTCGACCGCGGCGCGGGTCGTCTCGACGGAGGAGCCATCGAGTCGGGCCTTGCTGGTCTGATCGACGCCGTCCAGGTGGTCCAGCGCGGCGGAGACCCGCGTGTGTTGGCGGCGTGCCGCGGTGCGCGTGGCCGCTCGCCCCGTCAGCGAGGTGTCGATCTCGGCGAGGGCTAGGTCGTCGAAGTTCCCGGCGACAACGTTGTTCCAGTTGGCGGCGTCGAAGTCGGTGTAGAGCCGCTCGTTGGCCTCGAGCTCATCGGCGAGCTTGGCGAGGCCCGAGTCGTCGCCGGCGAGATCGAGCCAGAGAACCTCTTCGTAGACCAGGTCGGTGGAGCCCGGGCTCAAGGCCCGGGCGTGGCGAATCGCATCGACCGCTCGCTGCCGGTCAGGGCTGTCGCGGAGGACCTGTCGCAGGCGCTCGCGCTGACTCGAGTGGGCGAGGGCGATCAGCAGGGTCGTGGCCTCACCGGGCTGGAGCCGCAGTTTCACTACGGGTAGGAACTCGTCCAGGATGGCCAGCTGGGCGCGAAAGACGAGGATGCTGGCGAGGTTGCTGAGCACGATGCCCGAGTTGGGCTGGAGTGACACCGACCGCTCGAGTTGTTCGACGGCCTTGTCGATGTCCTCCAGGTCCCCCGAGCAGCGGTAGCGGCCGCGCAAGGCGACGGCCGCGTTGTTGGCCGACGAGCCGTCGGTGTGGGGCTGGCGGACGAAGATGGCCTCTGACTCGGTGAACTTCCGGGCGCACTCACGAAACTTTCCAGCGAGACGGAGGCGGTCGGCCTCGAGTTTGATGAGGCTGGCCTTGACCTGGTACTGCTCGGTGTCGGCTCGGCGGAGCCAGGTCTCCCTCTCGTCGAGGCCGACGGCGAGCATCGACCGCGTGAAGGCGATGTTCTGCTTCATCGGATTGTGGGCGGACTCGTAGGCCTGGTCGGCGATGTCGCGCGCGCGGGCGTAGTTGCCCAGATCGCGGTAGATGTTCATGGCGATGAACTGCTGCTCCGCGTCGCCGCTGTCGATCAGCACCGCGAGCTCCGCGTCGCCCTCCTCTCGCTTGCCGAGCCGGTGGTACACCTGGCCCAGCGACGCGTGGTAGTCGGGCATGCCGCTGGCGTGTCCACGGATGGCCATGAAGGCGCGCTCGGCCGAGCCCAGGATCTGCTCTCGCTGCTCGCCGCTCGCAGACCGAGCTCGCTGGAGCTGAACGGTGCCGAAGAGCACCGCCACCGGGATGACGTCCACACGCAGCGAGTAGCTCTCGACGAGTTTCGACAGCGACACAGAGTGGGAGATCTCGTCGTCGACCCACTCGGAGAAGGCTGCGCGCGCGGTGTCCATGTCATCGCTGATCAGTCCCTCCCGGTACTGGGTGGGGATGTCCCCGGCCTCGGCGCGCTTGGCCAGGCGGTCTTGGAGGCTCGTCAGCTGCCTGTCGTAGGCCAGCGAGATGTCCTCGAAGGCCGGGAGGCGCACGCGCAGCACCTGCTCGAGGAGCTCGGCGCTCCCGTCGGCGTCGCCCCGGTCGAAGGCGATAGACGCTCGCAGGTGCTGGACCGAGTGAGTCGTCCGACCGGGCTCGCCCAGACCGTCGAGGAGCTCGGCGGCCGGCGCCAGCTCGCCTCGCCCGCGCAAGGTCGCGGCGAGCATCAGAGCGATGTCTTGGTCGTTGGGATCGTCGGTGAGCAAGGCCCGGAGCTGGTCGACGTCAGCCTCCTCGAACAGGCGCTGTCGATCGGGATCTTCGGCGAGCTGTCGGCCGCGGTCGACGAGGCCGAGGGCTCGGGTCGCCGACTCTTCGAGCTCGCCGAGTTTGCGCCCGCGGACGTCCGCGGCCCAGCTTCGCAGCTCTGGCGCGACGTCGGTCAGCAGGGTCGGGCTGTCGGGGAGTTCGTCGACGATGTGAGCGATGGCCCGCAGCGAGGCCTGGTCGTCGCCGAGCTGGTCGAGCTGCAAGATCGCCTCGAGCGGCCAATCGACAGCGAGGGCCTCGGCGAGGGCCAGTCGCGTGGCTCGCTGGGCGTCCTCGACCTGGCGTCGTTGTTGGTCGCCGACGGCGAGGGTCTCGGCGAGGGCCAGGAGCTCGAGCTTGGCGTCGTCTCGGTCGGGCGCATGGTCTGGGTCGAGGCGGTCGAGCTGCTCGACCCAGACCATCAGCTTGGCGGTGAGGGCCTCGCCGGCGGGTCCGTCGATGAGCTTGTCAGGGAGCGAGTCGAAGCGGGCGGTGACGGCCTGGATCTGGCCCGTGTGTTCGGGGCGCATCGGCTCCTCGATATCGTGCGTCGCCAGGCGGACCCAGGCCTCGGCGAGCGCGCTGAGCTCGTCTTGGTCCTCGACCAAGTTGGTGTACTGACGCGCGAGCTCCTCGTAGCGTCGAAGGGCGCCTTCGGGGTCGCTGTTCTCCATCTCGGCGACGTCGTCCATCGCCAGGCGCAGCTGACGGTCGGGAGCTTCGAGATAGTTGTTCACCCCCGTCCAGGTGATGAACGCGACGACCAGCGCGACCAGGACCCAGCGCCAGACCCGGGCGGCCATTCCGAGCGGGACCTTGCCGTGGAAGGAGTAAGCGCCGTCGCCCGCGGCCTGGACTCGAAAGGCGTCGACGGGGATCACTGGGAGCCACAGCCCCGAGACCCATCGCGTAGTGATGTAGCTGCCGTCGGGCCAGACTTCGCGCTGGCCATAGAGGCCGAACCCGAACCCGTTCACGCGGCCCAGCATGGGCGCGCGTTTGATCGGGGCGGGCGCCTTCTCGATGGGGAGCGCGAGCGTGGCGAGGGCGGGGTCGGCTTCGCGCAAGGTCGCAGCGATCGCCCGGGCGTCGTCGAGTCGGTTCTTTGCCTTCAGCCAACGTGCGTGACTGAGGCGGGTGAAGGCCAGCGGGTCTGCGAGCGCGGCTCGATAGGTGGCGAGGTTGTCGGGGTGGGCAGCGACCTCGACGCAGCGCTGCAACAGGGCCTTGGCCTCGCGCCGACGGTGTCCAGCCTCGAGCAGCCCCGCGACGGTCCCGGCCCGAAAGATCACGAACAGTCGTAGCTGCTCGGCGACGCGGTGATCGGCCGTGAACTCGGGCAACTGGTCGAGTCGATCGAGGAACCATCCGGCGAGCTCGTCGGCGCGCTCGAGCTGTCTATGTTGAGACGACCAGTCCGTGCGGTTCGGGTCAGGCTCGGTCGAATCGACGATCTCGAGCAGGGCGTCGACGTTGGCCTGAAACTCTTCGGTGTCCACGGCCCTCATCGTGCATTCGTGGACGGGTCGTGACAAGTGACGGCCTGCGAGCCGGCCTCAGCCGGGGGGGCGACGATGGTCTGCATGTCGAGCCGCGTTCGAGGTCGATCCCAAGCCTACGAATGACGGCCGGACTGGTCGCCAGGTTCAGCGCGAGCTGCGGTTCATCCGGTTCATTTGCGGACGCAACCGGCCGCAGGTCGAGCCAGGAAGCGCACGGCGACCTCGTCATACTCCCGCACGCAGAACCGCGCGCCCCGGCGCCGAAGGCTTTGCCGAGGACATGACTACTGGCGGTCTGCGAGGGGGGTCCCGACCTGCCCGAGATCGCGGATGAGGTGCTTGTCGCTCGGGCTCTCGGTTCGGACCGTCCCCGCTTTCCGAGTCCTCGAAGCCCTGGCCTCGCCATCCTGGGAGCACCAACTCGAGCAGTAGATGGACCGGAGGCTCGCACGGTATGTCGATCTTGATCGTGACTCAGGCGAGTTTTTCGATTGTTTTCTGAAGTAATATCTTTGGGTGATATCGTTCTCGACGCCGAAGGCCGGAAGAACTGCTAATGAAGATTGAATGCACGACTGGCGAGTTTGTCCAGGTCCCCGGCGAAACTCTGGCGGGGGCGAACTTGGCCGACATGGAGTTACATCGAGCGCAACTCTCGGGAGCATCGATGCGGGGTGCCATTTTGGATGGGGCAAACTTGCGCTCAGCTTCTCTAGCGGGCGCCGACCTCGAGGGCTCCAGCATGGAGAGAACACGCTTGATGGCCTCGGATATGCGGGGTGCGAAGTTGGTGGGGGCGCGGCTCGACGCAGCCATGCTCAACGGTGCCGACCTGAGCGACGGAGAACTGCGCGGGGCCAGCCTACGAGGCTGTGATGTCGGCGGCGCGAACTTGGAGCGCGCCAATGTCCGAGGAGCAGACATGAGGTGTGAGCGCTTGGACCTGGCTCGACTTGCCGGCGCGGTCGCAGATAGCAGCACTCGTTGGCCGCCGGGATTCGATCCGGCCGCCGTGGGGGTTTTGATCGTGTAGGATGAGAGTCAACCCTCTCGATCAAGGCGCGCAGGTTCTCTCCTCACGGTGACCCGACACTCGCACGGACAAAAACTATGAAGAACTCTGTGTTGGCTTTCGCCTTGTTCTCGCTGGCTGGCGTTTCACTCGCCTGTGAGGAGTCAGTCCCTTGTACGAATTGTGGTGAGGAAGAGGGCGATGCACCTGTCGCGGATCTTCCTTGCGGAGGAGTCGACCTGCAAAACGACGATAGGCACTGCGGCGAGTGCGGGAATTCTTGTTACATTACCGCCGTCGCAACTGAATGGGAGGCGGGGCACTGTCAGGATGGGGACTGTGGACCAACCTGGTCCAACTGCGCCGCCACTGCACCAAACGTCGAGTTCACTTGCGCCGAAATATGTGGATACGGAAATTCTACTTGTGTTCCCGGAGGGTGCGCTGGATACACTTCGCTCGTATTTGGAGGAGGTGGTGGACAGACCTGCCCAGACAACACTCCCCATCTCATGGTAGACGGAAGTTGCGACGAGACGCTCTCTACGGAGCCCCCGTTCGAGGGCGCGGAGGTTTTTGTGCAGTGTTGCTGTGCTCCGTAGAGCCGACAACGCGGCCTCGTTTGTTGAGACCGAGGTCCTGACTCTCGGTCCACGATGAGGACGCTCCGGCATGTTGGGGTGGGGCGAGTGGTATATAAAGTGGGCCGGGGACTGGTGGCGCCAAGCTCATCGACATGTGTGAGTGCGGCGAACAGTCGTTGGGCACAGCAAAATCTGTGCCAGGTTCTGGGGATGGAGAGGGGCAGGTGGCGTGCTGCGAGCCAGGAACCCCTGAACCGCCACGAGTGGCACCCCGCGGCACCTCCAAGTGTGAGGTGAAGCTGTGGCGGAGGCGCCACCTCGGAGGTGTGGCGACTATGGGGTGCCGGCGCGATCGCGTGTACATTCCGCGCGCACGGACGGCTTCCAACCCACCGATCCGCGACCCCCTACGACCATGCGCACGACTCTCTTCGTCTCGGCCCTCGCCAGCTTGCTGACCCTCACCGCCTGCTCTCACACGGAGCAGCCGGACACCCAAACGGTGGACACCCAGGTGCAAGACAACCCCCTGTTCTCTGAGAGCCCCCTCCAGTACAAGGCGCCGGACTACGCGTCGATCCAGCTCGAGCACTTTCGGCCGGCGTTCCTGCGCGGGATGGAGGAGCACGCCGCCGAGGTCGATGCGATCGTCGCCAACGAGGAGGCGCCGAGCTTCGAGAATACGGTCGTCGCCCTGGAGCGCAGCGGGCTGCTGCTGCGGCGGACGGCGGGGGCTTTCTTCAGCCTGACGGGGACGATCTCCAATGATGAGATCCTGGCGATCCAGGCGGAGGTGGCCCCCCTGCTCTCGGATCACGGCGACGCGATCTACCTGAACCCGAAGCTCTTCGAGCGGGTCGAGGTGGTCTACGCGGCCCGCGAGTCGCTGACCGGTGAGGACCTGCGTCTGGTCGAGCAGTACCGGCTGAACATGGTCCGGGCGGGTGCAAAGCTCGACGAGGCGACAAAGACGAAGATCCGCGAGGTCAACGGGGAGCTGTCGACGCTGACGACGCAGTTCGGCCAGAACCTGCTGCTGGCGACGAAGAACAACGCGGTGGTGGTCGAGGATGTGGCCGAGCTGGCGGGGCTCTCGGAGTCGGACGTGGCCGCGCTGGCGGCAGCGGGCGAGGCGGCCGGGCAGCCCGGTAAGTACGTGATCAATCTGCTCAACACGACGCGCCAGCCGGTGATGACGAGCCTGGACAACCGCGACCTGCGTCGGCGGGTGTGGGAGGCGTCGGCGGGCCGGGCGGTGGCGGAGAACGGGCCGGTGCTGCAGCGCATCGTGACGCTGCGGGCAGAGAAGGCCAAGCTCCTGGGCTACGCGACCTGGGCCGACTATGTGCTCGAGGAGCAGATGGCGAAGACGCCGGGCGCGGTCCTGAAGATCCTCGACGATCTGGCGCCGCGCGTGGTGACCAAGGCCAAGTCGGAGGCGAAGGACATCCAGGCGGTGATCGATGCGGAGGGGGGAGGCTTCAAGCTGGAGCCCTGGGACTGGACCTACTACGCCGAGAAAGTTCGGGCGCAGAAGTTCGAGCTCGATGAGAGCGAGCTGCGGGCCTACTTCGAGCTCGACTCGGTGCTCCAAGACGGCGTGTTCTTCACGATGGAGCAGCTGTTCGGGATCACCTTCAAGGAGCGGACGGACCTGCCCACCTACCACCCGGACGTGCGCACCTTCGAGGTCTTCGACGCGGACGGGACGAGCATCGGCCTGTTCTACGCCGACTACTTCGCGCGCGAGGGCAAGCGGGGCGGGGCGTGGATGGACGCGATCGTGGGTCAGAGCGAGCTGCTCGGTCAAAAACCGGTGATCGTGAATGTGCTCAACGTGGCCAAGCCGGCCGAGGGCGAGCCGGCGCTGCTGACCTTCGACGAGACCACGACCATGTTCCACGAGATGGGGCACGCCCTGCACGGGATGTTCTCGGAGGCCAAGTACCCGATGCTGGCGGGGACCTCGGTGCCCCGGGACTTCGTGGAGTTTCCGTCGCAGTTCGAGGAGGACTGGGCCTTCAACCCGAAGGTGCTGGCGAACTACACCAAGCACTACGAGACCGGAGAGGCGATCCCGCCGGCCCTGCTCGAGAAGCTGCTGGCGTCGCGCAAGTTCAACCAGGGCTTCGACAGCCTCGAGTACATCGGCTCGGCGCTGCTCGATATGGAGTGGCACATGCTGGGCCCGGACGCGGACATCAGCGATGTGGAGGCCTTCGAGCGCGCGGCCCTGGACAAACACGGGCTGCTCTACGCCCCGGTGCCGCCGCGCTACAAGTCGCCCTACTTCGCCCACACCTTCGCGGGTGGGTACTCGGCGGGCTACTACGCCTACCTGTGGACCGAGGTCCTGGCGGCCGACGCCTTCGCCCACATGAAGGCCACGGGCGGGCTGACGCGGGAGAACGGTGACAAATTCCGCGCGCTGATCTTGTCGCAGGGCAACACCACCGACCCGATGACCCAATACGTGAACTTCCGGGGCCAGGAGCCCACGGTCGACGCGCTGCTGGAGCGCCGCGGTCTGGTCGAGTCGAGCAAGTAGGCTGGGCTCGAAGTCGGGTCC
>CAYVJQ010000117.1:10236-22158 GCA_964451725.1 uncultured Nannocystaceae bacterium
GGAGCGCCGCGGTCTGGTCGAGTCGAGCAAGTAGGCTGGGCTCGAAGTCGGGTCCGCCCAGCGCCGCACTCCAGCGGACGCGGGTGGGCCCGACTCATTTAAGTCGTCCAGATAGATGGTCTAGATAGATGGTCTAGATAGATGGTCTAGATAGATCGTCCAGAACCGGTGGCGACCGTGAGCTCGGCGCTGGGTCGCCGTCGAGCGAGGCGGCCCGAACCCGGCCTGAATTTGCGCCCCCGGGTCGCCCGGACAGGCCGTGATATGAAGCGCCTTCATGCACGTGCTGGTGATCAACTGTGGGAGCTCCTCGATCAAAGCCGAGATCGTCCACACCGAGTCGGGAGCCCGCGCTGGTGGGTTCTTGGTCGAGCGCATCGGTGAGCGGGAGGGGACCGTCGCGCGTCTGCACTGGCGTGGAGTCTGGGCCGACGCGCAGGAGGGCGGACACGCGGTGGCGGGGGGCGATCACGCAGGGGCGTTGGCCGAGGTCCTGCCGCAGCTGCTCGCGCGTGTGAGCGGGCAGGGCACGGAACTCGCGGGGGTCGTGCACCGTGTGGTCCATGGGGGCGATCGCTTCGCCGATCCGGCCCGCATAGACGCCGAGGTCGAGGCGGCGATCGAGGCGCTGATTCCTCTGGCTCCCCTGCACAACCCGGCGAACCTCGCGGGCATCCGGGCGGCCAAGGCCCTGCTGCCGGAGCTCGAGCATGTCGCGGTGTTCGACACGGCCTTTCACCAGACCATGCCGCGCCGCGCCCAGGCCTACGCGATCCCTCAGGAGCTGGCGGAGAGCTTGGGCATCCGTCGCTATGGCTTTCACGGTCCGAGTCACGCCCACGTGGCCGCGCGGGCGGCCGAGCACCTCGGGGAGGACCTCCGCGACCTGCGGGTGATCAGCTGCCACCTGGGCAGCGGCTGCTCGGTGTGCGCGGTGGAGTACGGGCGCTCGGTGGAGACGAGCATGGGCATGACGCCGCTCGAGGGCCTGGCTATGGGCACACGCAGCGGCGATCTGGACGCGGGGGTGATCCTCCACCTGCTGCGCAGCGGGAAGCTGGATGTGGACGGCCTCGACGCGATGCTCAACGAGCGCAGCGGGCTGGCGGGGCTCTCGGGAGTGGGCAAGGACATGCGCGACATCGAGGCTCGCGCGGGGGAGGGCGACGAGCGCTGTCGCCTGGCCATCCACGTGTTCGCGCACCGCCTGCGCAAGTACATCGGCGCCTACGCGGCGGTCATGGGTGGGGTCGACGCGATTGTGTTTACGGCGGGCATCGGCCAACACAGCGCGCTGATCCGCCACCGGGCCTGCCAGCGCCTCGAGTTCCTGGGTGCGCGCCTGGATGAAGACCGCAACCGCGACGCGCACGTGGAGGCGGGCGGCGAGGGTCCCTCGGTGGTCGAGATCAGCAGTGAGCACAGTCGGGTGAGGCTGCTGGCGGTCGCCACGGACGAGCAGCTGGAGATGGCCCGCGAGGCGGCGGCGCTGCTGAGTTCGCTGGACATGCTGGATTCGCAGGGCTCGCTGGGCGTGGGCGAGGCGGCGGTGCCGGGGATCCCGATCGCTATTTCGGCGCGCCACATTCACCTGACCACAGAGAAGGTCGAGGCCCTGTTTGGGGTCGGGCATGAGCTGACCCCCCTCAAGCCCCTGTCCCAGCCGGACCAGTTCGCGTGCAAGGAGACGCTGGACCTGATCGGGCCCAAGCGCACGATCGAGCGGGTGCGGGTGCTGGGGCCGGTGCGCTCGCGCTGTCAGGTCGAGATCAGTCGGACGGACGAGTTTCACCTCGGCATCGACGCGCCGGTCCGGGCCTCGGGCGACGTCGGCAACAGCCCCGGCATCACGCTGCGGGGGCCGGCGGGGACGGTGCAGCTGGAAGAAGGGGTGATCTGTGCCTGGCGACACATCCACATGACCCCCGAGGATGCGGCGGTCTATGGGGTCCGCGACAGGGACGTAGTCGAGGTCGCCATCGACTCGAAGGCCGACGGCCGAGACCTGGTGTTCGGCGACGTGATGGTGCGGGTGTCCCCCAAGTACGCGCTCGAGATGCACATCGACACAGACGAAGCGAACGCGGCGGACCTGAGCGGGCACAGCGAGGGTCTGTTGATGGCCACGGCTGGAGCTGCGCGCTTGACCAGGCGCAAGGTCGTCGCCAGCCGCTTGGTCTGAAGACCAGGCTCGTTGTCGGACAGAGGAGAAGCGTGTGCTTGCACACGCATTTCCTCCTCGGCTGTCATGAGGTTAATTGCTCATGTGGAGACACATTGATTTCACTCGAGGCTCATTCGATGATGACGAGGGACATATGCAGATGATGTCGGGTGGAGTCCCAACTGATCAAATGCCGATGAGTGACATGTGTTAATCGTGTTTCCGTGTTCGCGGAATCGTCAACTTGAAAGGGTGATTTCCTCGCTGGCTGGAATTATTGCACACCGGAAGGGCGGATCGTCGACCCGGCGCCTGCTCTGCCGGGGGCGCGTAGTTTGAGTATGGGCTCACACCGGGACGCCGGATCAATCAAATGATGCCAGACACGATCGGGAGTGATCCGGCATCTTTCGATGAAGTTTCATATTGACCCGCGAAGAGCGCTGGCTGCATGTTGTCGTCATGGAGACAATCAGCGGCGCCAAAGTTCAATGTCGACTCAGCCAAAGCCGAGGCCGGTGGGGATCCCCGATTGTACTTTCGATCGGGATCGCATTGATCGGTATGGGTTGCTACGATGGGTTCGAGGGGGAGGCCGAAGATGCCGAGCTCGAGCTCGAGCTCGATGTCGACATGGAGAAGGTCGAGATCGAGGGCGTGTCGATCACCGAGGCTGGGCTCGAGTTCGAGGCCGGGACCGAGAGTGTGGTGTTGACCCTGAGCCTCAACACGGGGCTCTTGGCCACGGATGCCGTGGTCCTGCGTGACGGTGAGACCCTGACCCCCAGCGAGGCTGGGCTCGAGCTTCCCTATTGGGGGCAGGTGGTGGGGGACCCGGATTCCTGGGTTCGGCTGCGCCTCCGGGGAGACGAGTTCGAGGGCCTGATCTATCGGGACCACGAGCTTTGGGAGGTCCGAAAGGGGGTCCGCGGCGGGCTGTGGATGGCGAGCGCGGCCATCGACGACTACCTCGACGCGCCGACCAACAGCCACCACACTTGCGCCACCGGCGAGGCCCAGTCGGCGCACGCCAGCTACATGGATCTGTCGGCGGCCGCATTTTCGAAGGCCGACTGCATGAAAATCAGCATCGCGCTGGTCTCCGACTACTCGCACGTGGCGGCCCTGGGCGGCTCGTCGGCGTCGGAGTCGGAGATGTTGGCGCGCATCAACGAGGCCGACGGGATCTTCCGAGACGATCTCAACTACGGGTTCTCGGTCGAGGCGATCGAGTCCCACTCGAGTCAGGGAGGGTTCGCCTTCAACGTGGCCTCGGCGGGGAACACCCCGCTGGATCCCTTCTCCGACTACAAGCAGAGCCATTTCCCCGAGCTCGGTTTGGCCCACCTGTTCGTGGCCCGGACGAGCTTCGGCACGGTCGGCCTGGCGTGGATCGGGGCGACCTGTTCGGCGCGCTTCGGATCGGGGGTGAGCAACTACTTGGGGACGGGAAAGTCTTCGACGATCGTCGCTACCCACGAGATCGGTCATAACTTCGGCGCCAACCACGATTCAGGGGGATCGCCCTATGTGATGGCGCCCTCGGTCAACGCATCGGCGACCGAGTTCTCCGATGCCAGCGGCGCGCAGATCGACTCGCACGTGGCCTCGGTGTCGTGTTTCGAGCCTTGCGCCGATTCCAACCCCGGTCCCGATCCGAGTGGGTGTGAGGACGTCTGTGGTGGACAGAGTGGGGAGGGGTGCTGGTGCGATTCGCAGTGTGCCCAGTTTGAGGACTGCTGCGAGAACTATGAGGCGATCTGTCTCGAGCCGGAGGAACCGAGCTGTACGGGCGCCTGCGGTGGGGAGAGCCCCGATGGATGCTGGTGCGACTCGAACTGCACTCAGTTTGGGGACTGCTGCGAGGACTACGATGAGGTCTGCGAGTAGGCGCCCGACCACAAAGAGAGAGAGGTCGCCCTGGGGTGACCTCTCTCTCTTTGTATACACCTTCGCTTGATCGGCGAGGGTGGTCAGGCCTCGTAGCGGTCTGACCCCTCGAAGTCGATGAGCCGGACTTCGACCTCACCCGTGTCGCGCGTGAGGGTGATGTCGAGGAGCAGGTTCTCGGTCTCGTAGCCGCGGTCGCTGACGTCGACGCCTCCATCGAGGTCGCCTGGGGTGACGTACATGGAGAAACCCACGCTGTTTTTGTCGTAGGTCTGGCCTTCGATGGTGCCGGCGATGTCGATGCCGTCGAGGACCAGGGCGAATTCAGCGGTCATGGTGAGCCGGGGCTCTGCGCAGTCCTCCACCGAGGGGTCCTCGGGGATCCACTCCTGCCACTGGCTGTCGCCGAGCTCGAGCATGACCGAGCCCTGGACGAGCTCGCCGCTGCGGACCTCTGTGGTCTCGAACTCGTGGTCACCGTCGACCGAGATCCGGACCTCCTCGGTGGTGTAGCCGACCGCGGCCTCGCCGACCGCGGCCTCGACGTCGCTGGCGTAGCAGCCGTAGGGAGTGCACCCGGTGGTCGCCAGCAGGGCCAAGGTGACGGCGGTGAGGGTGGCGAGGGTCGAGCGCGAGAGGGCCATGCTCTGAAGGTCCCTCTCTGGGCGCGTCGGTTCAACGCCGGGGCCGGGTTTTTCGAGTGGTGTTCGAGTGCGTTCTCGAGATCCACCACACGGGGCCAAAACGCGCCTACAAAGCCGCGCCGTCGAAGCTCTCGAGGGGCAGGTCGGCGACGTCGAAGTCGTCGAGGCAGCGCAGGTTGATGGACACCCACTGGGTCCCGTCGGGGGATGGACCGGCGCTGAACGAGCGCACGCCACAGGTCTCGCAGAACCGGTGGTGGAGGGTCTTGCCGCCGAACTGGTAGTCGCGCAGCTGGGCCTCGCCCTGGAGGAGCTCGAAACCCGCGGCTGGGGTGAAGGCGAGCAGCCAGCCGGCCCGAGCGCAGAGGCTGCAGTTGCAGGTGGTGGCCTTGGTGGGCGCGGCCATGGTCACCCGGTAGCGGACGGCTCCGCAGTGGCAGCCCCCCTCGTAGGTCTGGGTCGGCTGGGGGGCTTTTGGGGTCTGGGTGGCCTCGGACATGGGATGCTCTGTGCCCCGGCCCCGACCCGGGGTCTTGGACAAACCCGACATGCTCGAGCCCAAGCAGACGCCGATGCGCGGGGTGATCCGACCCAAGGCCGTGGCGCGGCCGTTCTCGGTCGCCCGGTGGGAGCCGACACCGGCGCTGGAGCCCTTTGTCGAGCAGCTGTGGCGGGTTCGATGGGCGCTCGAGCCGGGCGTGGAGTTCGTCCAGTACACGGCGCCCGAGCCGGTGGTGCACGTGGTGTTCGAGGGCGAGGGCGGCGAGGTCGTGGGCCCCATGCGGACCCGCTTTCGTCGGGTGTTGGTGGGTGAGGGGGAGGTCCTCGGCCTGAAGTTTCGAGCCGGGGCGTTCGGGGTCCTGCACCCGGGCTCGATGCGGGAGCTGGTGGATCGGCGCATCCCAGTGGAGGCGTTCTTCGGGGGTGATGTGTCGGCGCTGGCGAGGGCGCTGCCCGGGCTCTCGGAGCCCGAGCGTGTGGAGCGGGTCTGTGCGTGGCTGGAGGGGCGCGTGCCAGTGGATTTGCCCGAGCGGGCGGCTGGGGTGGCGGCGCTGGTCGAGCGCATCTCCCAAGACCGGAGGGTCACGCGTGTGGCGTTGCTGGCGGAGGAGCTCGGGATCTCGGAGCGCACCTTGCAGCGCCGCTTCGAGCGGGCGGTGGGCTGGACCCCGCGCCAGGTGTTGGCGCGCCGGCGGGTCCACGATGCGCTCGCCCGTTTGGACGCCGAGCCCGAGCCCGAGTTGGCGCGCCTGGCCCTGGAGTTGGGGTACTGCGACCAGGCCCATTTCACGCGCGACTTCAAGGCGGCGACGGGGCTGAGTCCGCGCGCGTACCTGAGCTCGAGCGAGCCGGCGCGGTAGCATGCGCGGGCATGCGGCGCTTCGAGTATTGGGATCAAAAGTCCAACAAGTTCTGGGAGATCGAGGGTGAGGGCGCAGAGGTCACGACTCGCTGGGGGCGGATCGACAGCGCCGGCCAATGCAAAACCAAGGTGTTTGCGAGCGAGGCCAAGGCCAGCGCCGAGGTCGAGAAGCAGATTCGAACCAAGGTGGGCAAGGGCTACGCAGAGACCACGGCCGGGGCCGCGGGAACGGGCAGGGCGACTGCTACGGGTGATCCAGCGGCGACCCATGGCGGGGTGGCGAAAGGTGGCGCGGGGGGGACAGCCAGTCTCGCGGGGACGGGCAGCGCGGGCGACCTGGCAGGTGATCTGGCGGATGGGGCCTCGACCCTGGTCTCGGGTTCCGGGTCGGCCCAGTACACGCTGAGCAACACGGGGGGCGTCTACGCCTGCACCTGTCCGGCGTGGCGCAATCAATCGCTGGCCATCGACCGACGGACCTGCAAACACCTCCGGAAATTCCGTGGCGAAGCGGCCGAGGAGGCCCGCCTTGGGGCGCTGCCCGTGCGCAGCAGCGCGAGCGCCAATGTCGACGCGCCGCCCCTGCTCCTGGCGCACCGCTGGGAGCAGCAAGACCCGCGCGGGTGGCTGATGAGCGAGAAGCTCGATGGGGTCCGGGCCTACTGGGACGGAGAGGGCTTCGTGTCCCGGCTGGGCAACGCCTACCTGGCGCCCGAGTGGTTCGTGGCCGCGCTGCCGAAGTTTCCCCTCGACGGCGAGCTGTTCGGAGGCCGGGGTCGCTTTCAAGAGACGGTCTCCATCGCCCGGCGGGCCGACGCGGGCGAGGCCTGGCGCGCGCTGTCGTTCGTGATCTTCGACGCCCCCGAGATCGTGGGTGGTTTCGAGATCCGCCTGGCTGCGGTGGCCGCCCACTTCGAGGCTGCGCCCAGCGACTACGCCGAGGTCCTGGACCACTCACCCTGCGGCGACGAGGCGGCGCTCCGGGCCGAGCTCGCGCGCATCGAGGGCCTGGGTGGGGAGGGGGTGATGCTGCGCAGGCCGGGCTCGGCCTACGTGGCCGGGCGCTCCGAGACCCTGCTCAAGGTGAAGTCGTTCTTCGATTGCGAGGCCCGGGTGACGGGGCACCAGCCGGGGGCCGGGCGGCACCTCGGGCGACTCGGGGCGCTGCGCCTGGAGCTCCCCGATGGGACGGCCTTCAAGGCGGGCACGGGGCTCTCGGATGCGGAGCGCGAGCAGCCTCCTGCGGTCGGGGAGATCGTGACCGTGCGCTACCAAGAGCTGACCAACGCCGGGGTCCCGCGCTTCCCGATCTACGTGGGCCGACGGGTGGACTTCGACTGGGTGCGCGCGGTCGCGGCTGTGGCTGTCGCGGGGTCGTCAGCTGTGGCGGACGGGGCTGGAGCCCGCGGCGCGGCGCCGTCGCCCAATTCCGAATAGGGCGAGCGCTGCGAGGGCGCCGATGCCCCCGGCTTTGAAGGGCCGATCTTCGGGCGCGGCCACGACTGCGCAGCCCGAGCTCTCGCCACCTTCGTCTGCGGGTTGACCGTCGTCGCCGGTGGCCCCGACGCCGTCCTCTCCCGCGTCTTCACCCACGTCTTCTTCCCCGCTGTCCCCGTCTTCACCCGTGTCCCCGGTCGGGTCGGGGTCGGGGCAGTCCCCGCCCACACACACGGAGATCTCGGTCGAGCTCTCGTTGCCGTCGGCATCGATGGCGGTGATCTTCAAGGTCAGGGGCCCGTCGCCGAGGGCCAGGTCGTTCCATCGGTAGGGGAAGGTGTCGTCGACGACCGGCGGCACGTCGAAGCCGACGATCTCGAGCTGGGCCGTGACCCCACCGAAGGCGTCATGGATGTCCACGACGACGTCGAAAGGAGCGGTGACGTCGGCGTTGGGCTGGGGCTCGAGCACGGTGATCTCGGCTGGGCCGTCGTCGACGCGGGCGCCCAAGGTCGCGGTCAAGTCGGCGCTGCTGTCTTGTTTCCCCGCGTCGCATCCGGCGTGGGCGCAGCCCGAGGGCCCATTGATGTTGGCGCAGGCGGTCCCGAACTCGAGCGCGGAGGCGCTCCACCCCGACATGATCTGGCCGTTGCCGGCGATGTTCTCGAGCCCCCAGCCGTAGCCGAGCGCGCCGAGGGTATGGAACGCGACCCGCTTGGGATCGAGCTGCTCGTCCATGTCGAGGCAGCCCCAGTAGGTGAAGGCGATGGCGGCCCCGCTGGCGTCGCCGCAGTCGGACAGCCCGACCTGGGCCGAGCAGGTCCCCCCGAAGGAGCTCGTATGATCGTCGGCGCTGCCGAATACGACCATGTCGTAGGGGCCCGCGGCGGGACGATCGAGCACAAACTCGATGTCGAAGGCGACGCTCGTGTCCTTGAGCAGGGCGAGGAGCTCGCGCCGCTGCTCCTCGCTCGCGCCCGTCCATCCGTCGAACTCGGTCATCGTGTAGCCATTGACGCTCACGCTGTCCATGGTCGGGTCGTTGGTCATCCCAGCCTGGACGGTGATGGGATCGGTGTTGACGTACACGAGCCGACTGGCCTGGGCCTCCGGGGCGAGGGCGACGAGGGCTGCGAGAGCGGTGATCGGCGGTAGGCAGAGCGTAGCGACGGTCCAAGGCAAGGTGCGCATAGGCGACACAGTAGCGTCGATCTCGAGCGCGAACGTCGGCTGTGGCAAGTCGTGCCGCGGGTGGGGGCGAGGTGCCGGAAGATCGCTATGCAGCGAGACAGGCGTGACACTCCAGCTCGATCGGGTTCACACGAAGCGGGTCTGCGCGGCACGGCCTGCGCGGCACGCCAGCGCAGCGAACCGGGAGTGCCAGTGCGCGCCGAGGCGGGCGTGCAGGTGGGATGTGCGCGCGTGCACCACGGCCTGGCCCACGGGTTGGTGGACGGGCGGGGACCGGATGCGTGGCAATTGGTGCAACTATTTATCGTGTCTCCAGTTACGGAAAAACTGGGCGGTTCGGATGGCGAAGGAGGTCGCAGGGATCCACGGGGAGCACCGTAAACCCGGGCAAACAGGCGGTTTAGCTGGTAGCGTCCCGCCTATGTCGACCCGCCCGTGGATCTTGGTTTCGTCGCTCACGTTTGTGTCGGGCCTCGCCGCCACAACTGCCGAGGCTGCCGAACCTGAGCTCGAGGCCCCAGAGCAGGAACCTTTGATCTCCCAGGGCAGCCCGGCTCAGAACTGTGAGTGGCCGACGACGGCCCTGTTGCTCGGCGGCGACGGGCTGTGCACCGGAACCCTGGTCCATCCCGAGATCGTGGTGACCGCGGCCCACTGCCCGATCGTCAGTCAGATGCGCTTTGGCGAGTCCACCGGCGAGGTCGGCCGGGTCGTGGATGTGGACTACTGCATGCGCAACCCGGACTACGACTCTGAGCTCGACAACGGGGTCAACGGCACGGACTACGCGTTTTGCAAGCTCTCGCAGCCGATCCTCGACACCCCGATCACGCCGCCGGTCTACGGCTGTGAGCTCGAGATGCTGGAGGTCGGCGTGAGCGTGGTGATCGCGGGCTTCGGCAGCAACATGGGCGAGATGGGGGCCGGCACCAAGCGCTGGGCCGAGACCATCACCCAGACTCCGGTCAGCCAGGGGAGCGAGGCCGTGGTGGTCGGCGAGACCGGTTTGGCGGCCTGCGGCGGCGACTCGGGGGGCCCGGCCTTCTTCCGCTACCCGGACGGGAGCTGGCACGCCTTTGGGATCGTCTCGGGGGGTCCGCCCTGCGGCGAGGGCCCCGACACCTACGCGCTGATCCACCGGGCCGTGCCGTTTATCGAAGCCGAGTCGGGGATCGACATCACCCCTTGCCACGACGTGGATGGGACCTGGAACCCGACCCCAGCCTGCGAGGGGTTTGCGACCGCGCCCACCAACACCCAGACGTCATGGGGCAACGGCTGTGCGGGGCCGACCTCGGGCATCGCGGCGACCTGCGGCCCGGGCCACAACGCGCCGCCCGACCTCATCCCGCCGGGGGTAGCGATCACCCAGCCCGTCAACGGGGACGTCTTCAGCCTCGATGAATCGATCTTCGATATTCTGGTGGTCGCCGAGGATGCGGCCTTCGGGGTCTCGGAGGTCCGGCTCACCATCGACGGTGAGGAGATCGCCACCGACAACATGTTGCCCTTCGCCTTCGAGGAAGCATCGTTCCCGGTCGGAACCTTCACGCTCACCGCCATCGCCCGGGACTACAGTGGCAACGAGGCCGAGTCGGAGCCCGTGACCTTCACGATCGAGGGGTCCTCGAGCAGCGGAGGCGACTCGGGGAGTGGGGGCGACTCGGGCGGAAGCGGCACGGGGGACTCGGGGGGCACGGGGGACTCGGGGGGCGATGAGCTCGGCGGAGACGGGATCGGAGAGACGGGCTTCGGTCTCGACGATGGGGGCTCGGCGAAGGGCTGCGCCTGCTCGACCTCGGGCTCGGGCTCGGGCGAACAGCGACCCGGTCAGGGAGGGGCGCTGGGTCTCGGTTTTGGCCTGCTGGTGCTCGCGGGGCTCCGGCGTCGCCGGCTGGGCTGAGGCTGGGGGCCTTTCCTGTACACAGACTTGGGGTCTATGGGGCGTGTCGCCAGAATGAAGAAGTCCCAGGTGAGACCCCCGAACCCGCAGAGACCCACTGAGAGTCGAGATCCTCGGGTCGTCGTTCTCTCCTCTGAGAAAAATTGGTCCAGTTTGCCGGGCCTGATCCAAGGGGAGTTCCCGGGTGATGGGCTGCAGGCGATGCTGGATGGGCGAAATACTCGTACGATCGAGGATTTTTATGCTGGTGTGGGGCGGGCTGTTCCGTTGATTCGAGGATTCGGATGTAACCTGGATGCTCTCGTGGACTTGTTTAGGACCTTCGGCTGGGGGTCCTACGCTGGGCAGACTCATGTGTTCGTTTGGTATCGGCCCGAGGTGATGCTGGAGTGCTCGCCGCGTGAGTTTCGAAATGTTCTTGATATCGTTGTTGGGGTTTCAAAGGAGCTTTTTGTTGGGGATGAGAAAAATCCGGAGTTCGATGCGAGCGATGTCGATGATTGGATTCCCACGCGGCTGAATGTGGTGTTTGTCTGTAGAGGGGAAGCGGGGGCGGGCCGGATAGCGAAAGTGGCCAGACGGCTCTCGGTATCTTGGGACTCCAGTTTTCATAGTCTCGATATTCCTGTCGAGTATTAGGGGTATGGCGGCGGCGGAGAACATGTTTGAGCGGGGGTGTACGCCTCGGGTGACTTGAATGGCTCGCCACTGGAACTTTGTCGAGTTGGATCGGCGAGACCCGGCGGTGCCTCGAGCCTGAGCCTGAGCCGGGTCAGGGTTGGGTTCAATCGCCCCATGCCGATCGGCGTTCCCGCGCCATTGGCGCCCGGGCGGATCTTGGCGTACCGAGTTCTGGTGTGTCCTACGGCCGGGCAGGCATTTGGTGATTCTGTTAGTATTGATTGAATTGCCGGGCGTGGTCAGGTAGAGATTGGGCTGCACGCAAGGTCTCACGCAGTGAAACCCCGGTCTTGCGTGCAAAGTGCTGAATTCGGATGCTGAGTGGGGTGTGAACAACGTTTGAAAATTCGGAGGAGGAACAAGAACACCGTAAAGTGGCGTGCGAAATCGCCCTGCGTGCAAAAGGGTTCAAAAACCCAGTGATTCTGGTAGGTTGCAAGGGTGCCCCTTCCGCCCCCGTTTGGGGGCGGCCTCATTGAAGCGATGTCCAAAACGGACATAGGGCGGCCAAGCCCTCCTGCCTTCCGCCCCCGTTTGGGGGCGGCCTCATTGAAGCCTGTCGAGCACGCCAGACGCGAGCCACGAGTCTTTGATCCTTCCGCCCCCGTTTGGGGGC
The DNA here is from genome assembly GCA_964451725.1 of uncultured Nannocystaceae bacterium. GTDB lineage: Bacteria > Myxococcota_A > Polyangia > Nannocystales > Nannocystaceae > Plesiocystis. The sequence goes on from CAYVJQ010000117.1 coordinate 22,126, forward strand.
GGCCTCATTGAAGCCAGAAAGTGGGGAGCTTCC
>CAYVJQ010000118.1:0-18032 GCA_964451725.1 uncultured Nannocystaceae bacterium
GGGCTGTCCCTAGCGACCTGAACTCGAAGGGGTCGATAGGGAAGCCAGGGCGGTCGTCCCGCTGGACAAGCCGTGCATTCGACGAGACAATTCCCGCACGAATGCCTGGCGAAGCGCACTGCCCCGAAGAACTCGACTTCGCACACAGACCCCGCGCGTCGGTCGGCGCCCGGGTAAGCGGGCTGCCGGTTCTGCTGGGCGCGTGGTTTGCGCTGATCGTTATTTCAGCCTGTGGTGTCCGTGGAAATCAGGCCGAGACCAGCACCGAGGTCAGTCCGGGGCCGGCCGACGCGGACAGGGCCGACGCAGATCCCAGACACCTCGAGCCCACCGCAGACGACGACACACCCGATCCGATCCCCGACTGGGATGAGGACCCCAATTTCCCACCGGTCGATCTGAGCGCGGTCGAGCCGCTGGAGTTCGTCGAGTTTCCGAAGTTCGCGGGGGGTGGATACAAGCGGGTCAAGGCGGAGTTTGGACCATCGTTGTACTCCGCGCAGTGGCTGAGCATCACGGATGGCTACGCTCGGACCTTTGGACCAAACCACCTCATTGTCCGCCAGTTCAGCGCTCGCCCGGACCAATACGGACAAGGAAACCTCACCCATAGTGTCCTCTTTGATATCCGCTCGGGTGAGGCCATCGTCGAATTCGAACGACGAAGCAGCACTCAGTGGAGGCACGGATTTTCGATCGTCTACAAGCAAGACGATCCACAGCCCTATCTACTCAACATCGAGTCGAAAGAGCTCGTTGCAGCCACCCCAAAGGGAAACCACGGATACACCTACGGGAAGAACTTCAGGATTTGGTTCAGTCACATTGCGAAACGTGTATGGATAGTCGCCGAAGAGAAAAGGGGAACCGAAGAGGCCGATACCACGACCCACATCTACGAATGGGAAGACCTTAGCCACCCCCCCCCCACCCCCGCGAGCCCCTTTCCATTTACACCCTGGGAGTGGGTGCCCCACACAATGAATGCCCCACAAATAGAGACTGAGGAGGTTGTTTCCCAAGACCCGGAGTGGGATGAGTGCGGACGAGTGGTGTTAGTCCCCCCCCACGATCACCACTGCGTTCACCCTCGCAGCGAAGCGCTGGAGCAGGGATGGCGCATGCGGAAACGGGATGGATTGATCTACAATCCCACAACAGGCGAAGGTTACGACTTCGCCCCCCTTTGCACCGATGGCCCACCGCGACTCGAGCGTTTCAATCTCACCCCTCTCTTGGTCACGATCACGTGTGACAAACAACCAGACCGATGGTTCGTTTGGGCGCCCGACAGGAGCCTACGCAATCTAGACAGCAGGCAAGCCTCACTCGTCAACGACTACACGAAGTGGGCCATATATCATAGCGAGTCTGACACATTCGAGTTAATCACAAGTCGGTCTGACGGAGTGAATGGCTGGTTCAACAACGAACGACGCGTACGAGATCTTGTAGGGAAGGACTACTCATGCCCTGACCTAGTCGGCATCGGATCGAGCAATGGCACATACGGGAAGATCTGCCGAACAAAGTCAGGGCAAACAAAATGGGCAGACCTCGCATTTACAAATCTTCAATCCCGGTCGCGTTTCAATGCCCGAGAGCTGGCTCTTTCCCCCTCGGGAGGAGCCATCGCCATCATTCGCCATGGTGGACGAGATCATCTTGTCAGGGTGACCCCTCCCATACCAGACAAACTATAGGCCATCACTTGCCCAACGGAAAATTCGAAGCCGAAGCTCCCTATTGACCACGACATCCGCGCGACGTTGACTGGCGTCGTATCTCTCTTCCTCACCATCACGTCGGTCGGGCTCACCGACCGCCCCAATTTCTACGCCACTGACATCGATGCTCTGCAGCTCGAATCCCTCGTCGTCCCCACCTGCTTTATTCCCCTTCCAAGCCTCGAACCGATCGAGTTCTTCCGACTCCGAGAGCGGCTCTTTGAGGTCCCCAATCACCAGCATCGGCCCCAAGATGTTCTTCAAATAGTTGAACACCGAGACGGCCCGGTTGCGCGCGAGGATCTTGTTCTTGAGTACGTCCCCCGGCTGATCTGCAAACCCGTCGATCCGAAGCTCGACGCCGGTCCGAGACAAACCCGGCAACTCGCAGGCCGCAAAGATCTCGAGCAGACGTTTGCCCTCGTCCCGCAGCTGCGCCCCGTTGATCGGAAAGTGCAGCGCGGCCTCCTTCTTGGTGTACCTCACCTCCGGAAGCCTCTGAGGGAGCACGTCTTCGGCTTCGCCCATGTCTGTCGACAGCAGGAACAGCTCCCCCCAAAAGACCGAGCCCGAGACCCCCACTCCCGCGGCCCCGACCAGGGTGCCGAGCCCCGAGAAGTTGAACTCCAGGGCTCCTATGGGCCGCCCGACCCCGCTGCCTTCACAGCTGAGCAAGGTACCGCTCGCTCCCTTTCCATCACCGCCGATATAGCCGGCGAGGCTGCCCTCGAGGAGCATGACCGGACCGGCGAGCTGCTCGGGGTTCCAACTTTGCCCTGCGGTCACGGCCACGCCCGTACCCGTCGAGACGTTGGCTCCGGTGCCCAGGGAGTACGAAGGCTTGAGGCCCCCCGCGATCAGGGCGTAGGTCGCCGTGAACGCGGGGTCGGCCTTTGTCTCCACGACCAAGGTCCCGGCGATCCCCCCAAGGGGGAGGTGTCTGAGGGCCTTCTGGGCCCGCTTCCCTACCTTTTTTGAAGCCTTTTTTAGGATCTTTCTGAGCTCCCTCCCGTCGTCGACTGCGCCCGCGACGTCGAAGACCTCGAGTGTGCCGTGGTAGACCTTGCTGTCCTTGCTGTCCTCGAGCCCCAGGTAACGCGAAAAATTACCGGTCTCCCCACCAGCCTGGGCCTCGAGCATGTCCTTGGTCAGACGCAGCAGAGAGGCCATATGGCCGCCCATCCTCAGCTTGGTGCTCTCCAGCTTCCCGAGGCTCGCCAGACGAAAGCCCTCGATTTGGAGGTTGTCGATCCCGCCATCTTCGACCTTCGCATCCCATGACTTTTGGGCCGCTCCGAGGACGATCTTGTCGAGACCCGTCACCATATTCCGCAATCGCTGCCATTCGCGCCTACTCAGGGGGCTCAAGAGCGAGTGCTCTTCACGGAGCGCAAAAAAGTCGAGCAACAGCTCCTGGTAGCCAAAACTCACCCCAGGGCCGTAGAGGTAGGAGTCTGGGTCGAGCGTCACCTTCTCCCTCAGCAGGAGAGTCGACAGGTGGTGGTCTTGCTGGGGGGTCGTGGGGAACCAATGCGCGGTCCGGACCGCCTCTTGCACCCAAGGGTGGTTGAGATAGTTCTCGAACATGCTCGGCCCCATACCAATGCGCACCGCCGAAGACTGAACCAGCGGCTCGAGCAGCGTTCGGACCGCAGGGTCGACCGTGCTGCGCAGATCGAGATCGAGGAGCAGCGTCCGCCCCAGCCCCCGGGTTCCCCCCTCGACGTCGAGCCTGCCCGCAGGATCGTCGTTTTTGTCCCGAGGCCACTCGTCCGACTCCCAATACAGATCGTATTCGCCGGTCTCGTCGTTCACGAGGTCACCCCCAAAACGAAACACCCGGGTCCGCGTGCGGACTTTGTCGAGGATGACCATGCTCGATTTTTTGGTCCGTTGGGACTCGGGCACCAACCCGGCAGCCACGACCGCGAGCAGGATCTCGATGTGGCGCCCCGCCTGGTTGATCAGCAGGTGGTAGAGCCCCGCGTGGCTTCGCCACTGGCCCGTGAGAGGGTTTTCGAGGTCGAGATTGGTGCGCAGGGTCGGCGCGCGCTCGCTGTTCCCGACCCGGCGCTTCGGGTCCAGGGGCGAGCTCGGGCTGTATGTGCCCCGAAAGCCCTCGTCCTGCTCGGGCTTTTGTTCGTGCTGCCCTCGAGGTGTCGGGTTACCCATACTCAGTGCGACTCCGGTGGCTCGTGCAGCCGCCCATAAGGGACATCTTTGAAGATTGTACTGTGGGTGCCGTTCTCGGAGATCACGACCAGGGTGTAGCGGAGGTGGGTCGGCAGAGCCTGGTAGCGCAAGACGAGCTCCCCGGCATCTTCAGAGGCCTCCTCCGGTACGACAAAGGCGACGTTGAAACTGGGGTCATCGGTGGCGAACAACTTGTAGATCTCGGAGTCGACGGGCTCGTCTGGGGTCAGATCGGTGACCACTGTAAACGGCCCCGTCCCCCATTCGTCGGGCTCCTCGGGGACGCCGAGGGTTGCCCAGCGCAGCGAAGGGTCGTCGTAGAGAGTCTCGGGGGAGATCGGGGCGACGCCCTGCTCCGAGTCGGGAATCAGGATGAGATCGACGACTCGGTCCGCCCCGGGCCCCCGACGGTGGGCCTGACGCACGTCCAGGCTCGCGTGCCGGCCCGCGAGCGTCTCGCCGTAGCCCCGGTAGGCGATTCGCTCCCGAGGCAGCTCCCCCAGTTTACAGCCGAACTTGGCGAGCCAGCGCTCGAGTTCGTCATGCAGGACCTCGAACATCGCTCCCAAGGTCTGCCCTCCGCAGATGCCGTCGACGGCGAGCTCAGCCTGGAAGCGGCTGTTGTAGTCGCCCTGGAACGCGCCCACGGACTCCCTGGTTTGCGTGTCGGCTTGGACGCCGATGCTGTCCACATCCAGGCCTCGCGCGCAGCTCCAAGCTCGGCGCGCGCCGAGGTACTCGGTGTAGGCGAGCACGTCACGCAGGCTGCCCTGGGCCCGCGCATGCTCGATCCAGGCGTCGGCGTCTCCCTCGATGAGGGCCCGCAGGGCGTCACAGCGCCGAGCACTCAGACTTTGGTTGTGTCCGGCGTTCCCGGAGGCGTCCCCGTGACCTGCGATCAAGAGCTGGTGGTCGGGGCGATGGACGAGGCCCACGAGGGCCTGGACGAGCGCAGCCAAAGGGTGCGCTCCCTCGGTGGTCCACGGCCCGGGAACAGCGAGGGCCGAGTCGCGGTCGAAGCGAATCAGATCCGGGACCACGATCGACAGCGGCGGCCCGGCGATCGTGAAGGCGGCGACGTCCCGATGCACAAAATCGTGAATAATGTGGACTGTCGCGGGTCCGTGGCTCGGCCGCGCCCGCTCGCCCTGAAGCGGCCCTGGAGTGGCCACGACCCCATCCCACTCGCCCCCGTGAGCCCCGTCGCTGGCCTCCTCGGGGCTCAGATCCCGCGCGTAGAGCAGACCGCCAGGGAAGCGCTCCGAGCGGATCTCGAGCCTCGCGGGCCGACCGCGAAGACGCAGGAGGTACTCGAAGGTCAATGGACCGTCGAGGAGGCGTGGATCGCAGCGGGTGATGATCACGCTGAGCTCGTCCTCGATCTCAGCGACCGGCACGGCCGGCCCGACAAACTGCGGACCGAACCAGTTCGAGTCGTGACTAAATCGGTCGCTGCTGCGCTCCGGCGGATCCGAGATCAGACAGTAGCGACCTCGGCGGAGCCCCCCGAGGACGGCGGCGACGACCTCGGTCCGGGAGTGAGCGACCGCGACCACCCCGCTGGTGTTGAACCACCGGACCAGGCGCTGAGCCAGGACGGCGTCGCCGTGCAGCAGACGTCGCAGGGTCGCCTCGGCCCCGGGTCCCCGCCCGGCGAAGGGCCCGGCGAAGGGATCTCCGGGGCCGCTCGCCAGCCGCATCGTTCTGCCATCGGCCGAGAACACGAAGCTCCGCGGTGCGCCCCCGGTCACGGGGAGGACTCTAGCAGCCCTTGGTGAATACCCGCGTTGTGTGTGTGCTCAGCCGGCTTCGGCGACAGTCTCGAGCCGATCGAGAGCGCCGCGAAAGTGCTGGTACAAGCCCGAATTCATGACCGGCACGAAATAGCCCCCAAACACGGCCGGGAGCTCACCGGTGTCGTGGAGGGTCACCTCCACCGTGCCGTCACCGAGGTCTCGATAGCGGATGCTGCCGTGGTTGTTGACCTCGTCGCTCTCGATTTTCCCGTCCCAGGCGATACCGGTGGCCGGGTCGGCCTCGACGAGGATCATCTCGCCCCGACTTCCGCCCCCGGACCAGCGCACGCTCGCCCCCTCGCCCTGCCCGGAAGCCTCGACCTCGAGGCCCTGACCGGCCTGACCGGCCTGACCAGCCTGACCAGCCTGACCCTCGAACATCCACCGCTCCCACTGCTCGACGTCGGCGACCAGCGCATGGATCTCCGCCGGGCTCGCCTCGATCTCGACGCTCAGCTCGACCTCCCACTGACGCGGCAAGAACAGACCGACCACCACCACGGTCAAGGCCGCGAGGCCGAGCATGATCCCCAGCCATTTGAAGACGAAGCCGAGCGTGGGGGGTTGTTTGGAGTCGGTCTCTGTGCCCATGGCGATCAGCGAGGCGGGGCGACGATCACTTGATTCCGCCCGCTCTCCTTCGCCCTATACAAGCACTGGTCGGCCTCTTCAATCAGCATGCCCACGGTCTCGTGGATGGGGCTCCAGTTGACCACGCCGATCGAGACGGTCAGCGGGATGTGGTTGTCCTCGAACTCGAAGCTGTGGGCCTCGATGGTCTGGCGGATCTCCTCGGCGAGAAGCTGGGGCAGCCCGCGCTCGAACTCGTTGAGGACGACAGCGAACTCCTCCCCGCCGTAGCGAGCGACGAAGTCGTCTTTGCGGACCCGGCGCTGGACCAGCTGGGCGAACTCGCGCAGCACGTAGTCCCCCGCCCGGTGGCCGAAGGTGTCGTTGCACAGCTTGAAGTGATCGATGTCGAAGAGCATGAGGGCCAAGGGCCGCTCGTAGCGCTCCGCCCGGGCGAGCTCGTCGCGGATCTTGTCGTCGAAGGAGCGCCGGTTGTAGACCCCCGTCAGCGCGTCGTAGCGGGTCATGGTGAACAGCTGCTCGTGATACGCCGCCTCCACGTTCCCGCCGCTGATGTACTTCAGCACCGTACGCCCGACTTTGATGCGATCGCCATCCTGGAGGTAGACGGTGCCCACGCTCAGATCGTTGATCAGCGTGCCGTTGGTCGAGCCGAGGTCACACAGCTGCGCGCCCGTATCGTCGACGTGGATCTCGATGTGGTGGCGAGAGACGGAGCGGTGGTTGACGCAGATGTCGTTGTCTCGCCCGCGGCCGACAGTCAGCTTGCCGGTGAGGTCGTACTTGTGACCGATATCGTCGCCGTGGATCACGACCACGCAGGCCGGGCGTCGTGCCACGTCCTCGAGCGACCGCAGCGTCGTGACCACCGTCGGTTCACGAACGACGGTCCCAGATTGGCTGGGGGGAACCGACGCCATAATTGGGCCGAGCCTACCAGGTTGGAGACCGCAGCGTTGGATTCGGGCTGTGGCACAACGCCCCAGATTGGCGAATTCGCCCGTTTGGGACCTTGGGTCAGGGAGCGGGTTCGGGGCTTTGACTTTGGCGGCCCGAGCATCCAAAACGCGGCATGTCTGAGCGCGACCCCTCCCTCGCCAACGCCGATACCGAAGTCTCCGAGCTCATCAAGGCCGAAGATCAGCGGCAGCGCGAGAGCCTGCGGCTGATCGCCAGCGAAAACTACGCCTCTCGCGCCGTCCTCGAAGCCTGCGCGAGCAGCCTGACCAACAAGTACGCCGAGGGCTACCCGGGGCGCCGCTACTACGAGGGGATGGAGGTCATCGATCCCCTCGAGCGACTGACCATCGACCGGGCCAAAACATTGTTTGGTGCCGAGCACGCCAACGTCCAGCCCTACAGCGGATCGCCGGCCAACCTCGCCGTACTGCTGGCCACCTGCAAGCCCGGAGACACGATCATGGGGCTCTCGCTCCCGGCCGGCGGCCACCTCACCCATGGCTGGAAGGTCAGCGCGACGGGCATCTACTACAGCGCGGTCCAATACGGCGTGCGCGAGACTGATCATCGGATCGATATGGACGCGGTTCGGGAGTTGGCCCTCGCCCACCGACCCAAATTGATCTGGGTCGGGCACTCGGCCTACCCACGGACCCTGGACTTCGCGGCCTTCGCAGAGATCGGCGCTGAAGTCGGGGCCGTCGTCGCTGCCGACATGGCCCACATCGCCGGCCTGGTCGCGGGCGGGGTCCACCCGAGCCCTGTCCCGCACTGCGACATCGTCAGCACGACCACACACAAGACCCTGCGTGGACCTCGGGGCGGGCTGATCTTGAGCAAGTCCAAGTTCGCCAAGAAGATCGACAAGGCCGTGTTCCCAGGTCTCCAGGGCGGGCCCCACAACAACGTCACCGCCGCCAAGGCGGTCGCCTTCAAGGAGGCCATGGACCCGAGCTTCGCGGTCTACGCCAGGCAGGTCGTGGCCAACGCCAAGGCGCTCGCCGAGGCCCTGATGGCCCGGGATTTCTCGCTGGTCACCGGCGGCACGGACAACCACCTCATGCTCGTGGATCTGACCAATCGGGGAATCTCGGGGCGGGTCGCCGCCAGGGCCCTCGACCGCTGTGGGATCGAGCTCAACGGTAACTCGATCCCCTTCGATCCCCGCAAGCCCTTCGACCCCTCGGGGATCCGGGTCGGCCTCGCCGCCCTCACCTCCCGCGGTCTGGGGACCGAGCACATGCCGACCATCGCCTCGTTCCTGGACGAGGGGGTCCGCGAGGCCACGGCCCACGAGGGTGAAGTCTCCGACAGCTTCGCAGCTGGCCTGCGCGCGAAGATCGGTGAGTTCCTCTCTCCCTTCCCGGCCCCTGGTCTCTGAGCGCCGACACCATCGGAGGTCTGCGCCGACTCCATCGAGGGTCCGCGCCGACTGGGCTTGCTATGCTCCCACGCCTGTGACCGCGCTCGCCCCACGCACCCGCCTCCCTCTGGCAGTGGGCGCCCTGTGCCTGTCGCTCCTGTCCGGCTGTGAACAGCCTCCCCAGGATCTCGGCGAGAAGGTGGAAGCCCCACCGATCGACGGCCCCGCCCAGGTCGAGCTCCGCCGGCAGGCCCACCGTGAGGCCCTCCAAGCCGCGCTCGAGACCAGCCGCAGCGCGCTCGAGGCGATCGACCCCATGGCCGCCTACCGGGCCGGGCACGGGCCACCCGCCTACACCCCACTCACCCTGGCCGCGCGCGCTCGACAGCACAGCGCCCTCGAGCTCGCCCGGCGCGAGACCGGTGAGATCGACGAGACCCAGCTCGCTGCTCCAGAGGTCGTGATCCTGCGGGCGCTCCGCTTCGGTCTCAACCGGGCCTACGACGAGGTCGAGCGCAGACCCCGGACGCGGATCGACCCGAACTGGCCGCTGGACGTCAGCGCGGAGACCGTGGCCGAGCTGCGCTATCGCGTGCTGAGCGACGACTGCGACGCCACCTGTGAGGCCCTCCCGGCCCAGCTGGCGACGGACCTGGGGACCCTCCCCGACCTCCTCGAGGCCGCCTCCATGCCCGCGGTCACCCGAGCCCGGATCCGCGCCCAAGCGCAGGCCGAGTCTGCCCGCCAGTTCGCCTCTGGCCTGCGCGAGCTCGGCCACCACACGGACCTCGCAACCAGCCTCGACACCCTCGCAACCAGCCTCGACACCCACGCCCAGTGGCTCGAGAAACTCGAGCTCGCCCTCCCCAAGGCCGAGCACCACCACACCTGGACGGCCGAGGTCCCGCCTCTGCGCCCCGGCGGCATCGAGAATATCGAACGTCTGCCCGGGGTCATGGGCCCCCAGGCCACGGTCCGCTGGCTGTCCGTCGAAGAGCGGCTCGACGTCGACCCTAGCCGGGCCTTCGCCGACATCGAGCGCCACGTCAGGCGATGGCGGGCGATCGAGACTCAGCTGCTCGCCGGGGACACTGGCGCCGGGGACACTGGCGCCGGGGACACTGGCGCCGAAGCAGAGACAGGAAGCGAACCCGGCGACGCCGCGAGCGTGATCGCCTCGGACCCGGCCCGGGCTCTCACCCCTGCCCGCTGCGAAGCCGCCTCGGCGCAGGTCCGGGCCGGGATGATCGATCTCGAGGGCCCGGACACCCCCGGCAGCGCCGACCTCGACTGCGAGACCTTCGTGGCCCTCGCCCCCCGCTCACTCATGAGCGAGGGCGCGCTCCTGATCGCAGTCTTGGATCTCACGGTGATCGAGCCCCAGCGGCGAGCCTTGGTCCACGAGGAGCTGCCCGAGCTGGCCCTGATCCGGGGCCGGTGGTCGGAGCAGCTCCACCTCCACCTCCGACACGTGATGTTGCTGGCGCGGATCGAGCATCCCCAGGCTCGGGCCGCCGCCGTCGTCGAGGGCCGGCGAGCCCTGTGTCTGGCCGAGGCCGCCCTGTGGATCCACGCGGAGCTCGGACCCAGCGACGAGGTCGCCCTGGCCGTGGGCGAACCCTGCGCTCTGCTCGGCGACGCCGACGCGATCACGGCGGAGGTGCTCGCCGACCCCCGGGCCGCGATGGCCGGCATCGGCCTGTCTCTGATCGGCGACGAGCCGGCGCGCATGGTCGGCTTCGACCGCTTCTTTTGGGCCCCCCTCGGGCTGATGCAGACCCTCGCCACCCCGCCGGGCATGCACCCCGATGGTTTTGTGATGCCGACCGAGGCCGACCAAAGCGGCCGAGCCAAACCGCCCACGAGCCCCCGCCCCAAGCTCGAAGTCTCTATCGAAGACCTCTGAGATGCCCCCTCTCGAGCGCCGAGAAAACCTGGGCAGGGAGCTCAGCGAGGCCCTGCGGACGCGGCTCGGAGCCGGCGACCACGAGTCGGTGGCGGTCGAGCTCGCCGACTCGGGCCGCCCGGACCTGGCCGCCTGGGTGCTCGAGCAGATCTGGGACTTCGAGGCCGCGAGCGCGGCCTACCTCCAGGCGGGACGAACCTTGGACGCGCTCCGGGCCGCCCTCGAAGATGGGGGACCGGGACCCTTGCGGGCCGGCCTCGAGGCCCTCGAGGCCGCCCACGATCCAGGACAGGCCCGGGCCGCAGCCGCGCTCTTGACCAAGCGCAGGCGCCACGACGAGGCCGCCACTGTGCTCGGGTGGGCCGAGGCGGCCCCCAAGGAGCAGGCCGCAGCCTGGATCGAGGCCGGTGATCGCTTGAGCGCCGCCCGGGCCCTGGCCGACGCGGGCCAACCCCAGCGCGCCCTCGAGGCGCTCGGGACCCTCGAGCTCCACCAGACCGAGCGCAACAGCTCCCTGACCGCCGAGCTCGCCCTGGCTGCGCGCCTGTGCTGGGACCTGGGTGACGCAGAAGGAACGGCTCGCTACTGCCAGGAGGCCAGGCGAGCCGGGGCGGTCGAGGGCGAGCGCGGGGCCGCCCTGCGCCGGCTCTTGGCCCGGGCCCTCGCCACCCTCGGCCACGATCTGGCGGGACAGTTGGTCCTCGGCGAAGACGGCGGATCCAGCCCGAGCGAACTCAGCACCCACGGGCGCTACCGGGTCACCGGCGTCATCCCGGCGATCTACGCCGGGGCCACCTACGTCGGGATCGACCGGCTCGACCTCCGCGAGGTCGAGATCCATCTGCTGCTCGCTGAATTCAGCGAACACGAGCGTCCCGGGCCCCCGGTGATCGCCGCCATCGAGCGCTTCGCCAAGGTCGCCATGGCTGCCGACGCCCTGGAGCACCCGGCCATTCGGACCATCGACCGGCTCGAGGCCCGCGAGGGCCTGATGGTCATGGCCCGGCGGGAGGGACCTCTGCTGCGAGCCCTGATCCGACCCCCGGGGCTGGCTGCCGCAGCGGGCGCCCGAGCCCGTTCACTGATCGCGTTCCTGCTCGACGGCCTCGCCCGGGCCCACGCTGCGGGCCTCACCCACGGCTCCCTGCTGCCCAGCCAGATCGTCTGTGACGCCCTCGGCCGCCCCATGCTCGGGCCGTTCGGCGCCCACCATCTCTCGGGCCTCGTCGCCACCCGGACCGGGGGGCTCGAGGAACTGCTCGCCCTCACCCCGCCCGAGCAGCGCACCGGCGCCCCCCCCACCCAAGCCGGCGACATGTTCATGCTCGGGGCGCTGTGGGGCGCCCTCTCGGCGGGTCACTTCACCCCTGAGCCGGACGAGCTCCCGGCCGCCGACCGGCGGGAGATCCTGTCCTGGCTCGATCCAGATCCGGGCGCGAGGCCGCTCGCCCACGAGGCCCTGGTCAGGGTCAGGGCACCCGTCAGCGATCTCAGCCGCCTGGCCCAGGCAGCCCCGCTCCCCGACCTGCTCCCCGACCTCGACGCCCAAGCCCCGCGCAGTTTGGTCGACGTCGACCCGCGACTGGGTCGAGCCATCACCGTCATCGCGGCCGACACCTGGTCGGACACCACCCTCGAGATGCTCTGCACCGCCCGCAACCCCTGGCTGCAGAACATCCTCGACCGGGACGGGCGAAGCTTTCAGCTCGCGCCCTGGCCAGAGGGCTGCCGGAGCCTCGAGCCGGGCGCCGACTGGCGGACCCAGCTCGACCCTCTGGCCATCGACTTGCTGAGCCCGAGCAGCGAGCCCAACGCCCCCGGCGACCCCGGGCTCGAGGCCGAGCCCGACCAGACCCTGCGCGAGGCCATCACCTCTCGCCTCGAGGGCGGCGTGGCCATCGTCGTGACGCCTGCGGGCGAGCGCATGCTCGCCCTCGATCGACTGCTCAGCAGCTGAGCCCAGCGCTGCTCGACGACTGAGCCCTGGGTCTCAGCCGGGCCGGATCGAACAGGCCGGACTCTCGAGCTCGGGGCGACTTCAGCTCGGACTCGAACTCGGACGGCCACCGCCGGTACAGCCGTGTCAGGGGCCGAGCTGGCGCATGGCCCCATCGATGAACACATCGATGAAGGTCTTCTCATCCGGAATTGGAAAGGCCGGGTGTTTCTCGCTGAAGCGACCATTGATGATCAGCGAGCACAGCCCGTGGACCGTGGCCCAAAGCTGAAACGAGGCCAGATCCACACTCACGTCCTCACGCCAGACGCCAGACTCCCGGCCCGCCGCGACCGCGTCGTGGACCAACTTCAACGGCCTCAGCGTGCGCTGGATGTCCTCGGAGCTCAGCCGCTCCCACTCGAGCTGGTCGTGCTCCATAAGCACGGAGTAGAGCCACGGGTTGGCGCGCGCGAATTCGATGTAGTAGCGGATCACCGCGCGCATGCGCTCGACCGGGTCCTCTTTTTCCATCGCTGGGTTGATCGCGTCGTGGAGCAGATCGATGCCATAGACCCGGATCTCGCGAAGGATCGAGGCCTTACTCTCGAAGTGTTGATAGAGGGCGGTCGCGCTGACCCCCAGCCGGGATGCGATCCCGCGCATGGTCAGCCCCTCTTCACCGAGCTGGCTCCCGAGCTCGAGGCTGGTCTGAATGATGGCCTCTCTCAAACCTGCATTGCAGCGCCGCGACACACGCGTACGGTAACATCATTCCGTTGATGCGTGGCGACAAAGCGCAGCCAGGAGGGGCGCCACAGAGCAGGGCTCGAGCCCTGCTCTCGCGGGCCGTCACGAGCCGCGACTGGGGGCCCAGCCTGGCCCTGTCCGCGCTCCTCCTCGCCCTCGCCCTCGCCCTCCTCCCACGCGCCATCCAGGCTGGCGACGCCGGCGAGTTCGCTACGATCATGCTCACCGGAGGTGTCCCGCACCCCTCCGGCTACCCGTGGATGCGCCTGCTCGGCCTCCCCGCCCGCCTCCTGTGGCGACTCGGGGTCGCTCCCGCGAGCGCGGCCGCCCTGCCCGCCGCGCTCGCGGGCGTCGCTGCCTGGGTGGTGTTGCATCGCTGCTGTGTCGCGGTGCTCGAGCCCGGCCCCCAGAGCCGGCCGGCCGACCGACCCCAGCCCGCGCCGACCTGGGCCGGCTGTCCGCGAGCCTGGGCCAGCGCCCTGCTCATCGCCATCGTCGCCTGCTCCCCGCTGGTCACCTCTCACACCATCGACAGCGAAGTGTGGGGCCTCCACCTCCTGTCTACCGCCCTGTTCCTCCTGGGCCTGACCCGGGCTCGGAATGAGCCTCGACCGCTGCGCCTGGGGCTGTGGTTCGGGCTCGCGGTCAGCCACCACCTGACCGCCGTTCTGCTGCTCCCCCTGGCCGTGGGCGCGGCCTGGCCACGCCCCGAACGACAGGCCCAACCCCAGCCCGAGCCGGCCGACTCCACCACCTGGACCTGGCTGCGCGCCCTGTCGCGCAACGGTGCCCTCGGGGTCGTCGGCGGAGTCCTCGGGCTCACCCCCTGGCTGACCCTGCCGATCGGCACAGGCGGGGGCTGGCGCTGGGGCGAAGTTCAGACCCTCCAGGGTCTCACCCACCACCTCCTTCGTCGGGACTACGGGACCTTCTCTCTGAGCCTGCACGAAGACCAGGTCGCCCCGATCGACACGGTCGCCCGAACCCTGGCGAGCCTGGGGGAGGTCCTGTCCGCCGCCTCGATCGACAACCCCTGGTTTGGAGCCGCCTGTGTACTCACGGTCGCCGGTGCAGCGGGGGCTGGAGTATGGAGCTCGCTGCGGCCCGGCACACACACCCGCCCCCCCCTCCCTGCGTCGATCCTCGCGGGTCTGATCCTGAGCCTCGCCACGACCTGCCTGGCTTTCCCGGCCGCTCAAAACATCGACCCGAGCAGCCCCTTCGGCGCCTGGATCCTCGAGCGTTTCGACCTGCTCCCACTCATGCTCCTGACCTGGGGCGCGGCTCTGATCCTGGTCCGACTTCAGGCTGGGCTCAGCAGGATGAAGCGTCCCGAGACCGAGCGCAGCACCAAGCTCCTGCGCGCTGGCGCTTGGGCCCTGGGCATCGTCGCCCTGGCTGCGCAGCTCGGGGCCACCACCGCACAGGGTGGCCCCGCGAGCGAGCGCGGCGTCGAGATCGCGGCCGTCGATCTGCTCGAGAGCTCCGCCCTCGCTCCGGCCCCCGCCGCCAGTTTGCGGCGGGCCGACGGTGAACCCCTCCGCGCCGTCGTGTTCGGCACCGACGACCACCGCAGCTTCCCTGTTTTGTACGCGAGCGAGGTCCTCGGCGCGGGTTCACACACCCTCTACATCGACGCCCAACTCCTCGCCCATCCCTGGTACCGCGCCCGCCTGCGCGCCCGAGTGCCCGACCTCCCCGACACCGACAAACCCCTGCGCCTGATCGGTGCGATCTGGTCCGACCCGCGCTTCGACGCCACGCCCCTCTACCTCGCCAACATCTTCTCCACGCCCGCGGGCCGCCTCCCCCGGGTCCCCGAGGGCCTCCTGTGGCGCATCCCACCGCCTCCTGACCACCCTCGCTTCGACCCCGACGCCTGGACCCCAGAGGCCATCCTCTCCCGGCACCTGACCGCCCTCGACGCCTGCGAGGCCAGGCCCGAACACTTCGCCGGCCGCGAGCACCCGCGCGCCCACCCTTGGTCGGCCGAGCTGCGGACCCACTACCTCGACGTGTCTCGGGCCGCCGCCGGCTTGGCGGTGCGCGCCGGTGCCCTCGACAAAGTCGAAGCCATCGACGCCGCCCTGCGCCTGCACATCGGTGTCGGCCTCGACTGAGGGAGATGGTGAGGGAGATGGTGAGGGAGATGGTGAGGGAGATGGTGAGGGCGGTGGGTGCATACTCCGCCCATGACCGTCCTGGACCATGAGCTGCGTGTCGCCCTCGAGCTCGCCCGGCGCTGCGGCGTGATCGCTTCGCGCATCCAAGCCGGCGGTGAGTCGAGCTTGAACACCCAGGACAAAGCCGGTGGTCAGGGCCCGGTCACCGCGGCCGACCTCGCCGTCGAGGCTGCCATCCTCGAGACTCTGGGCGCCGCCTTCCCCGACGACGCGATCTTGGCCGAGGAGAGCGTGGGTGCCCACGCCTGGTCCGGGCGCGAGCGGGTGTGGATGATCGATCCGGTCGACGGGACCCGCGACTTCGCCGACGGCTCTGCCAGCTGGGCCATCCACATCGGCCTCGTGCTCGCCGGCCGCCCGGTCCTCGGTGTCGTCTGTGAACCCGGCGGACACCGAACCAGCTGGGGCATCGACCACGCCGACCTGTGTCTGGCCTTCACCCAGCGCGACGGAGATCCGCCCATCGATCTGCGGGCGGGCGCCCAAGCTCGCCCGCCCACCGCCGGCCCGAGCTGGGAGCTCGTGACCAGCAAGAGCCACCACAGCCCGCGCTTGGACCCACTCGCCGAGCGCCTCGGCGTCCCCGCGCACGCCCGTCACCGAACCGGGAGCACGGGTGTCAAAGCGGCCATGGTCGCCCGCGCTGCCGCCCGCATCTACGCTCACCCCTCCGTGGGCACCAAGCTCTGGGACAGCTGCGCCCCCCAGGCCCTGCTCCACGCCGCCGGTGGTCGAATCACGGCCATGACCGGCGCTCCCCTGGACTACGGCGGGCCCGGGTTCGCCAACGACCACGGCCTGCTGGCCAGCGCCCCCGGCCAAGACCACGCCGCGATCGTCGAGGCCCTGCGCCCGCTGACCGCCGACTGGTTCGGCTGAGCCAGGGCCGGCCGAGGGGCGAGGGCGCGACGGGCCGGTCTCTCGACCGCCCGCAGCACCATCTGGGTCAGGTCCCGGAGATCGTCATGTGGTCGACCCGGAAGCTGGGCGCGGCCACCGAGCTTCGATGCTCGAGATCGTTGCCCACCGCGTCGATACCCTGGAGCAGCTCGTCGAGGTTGCGCGAGATCGTGATCTCGCTGACGGGTCGAGTCAGGACGCCGTCCTCGATGAGAAAGCCCGAGGCCCCGCGGCTGAAGTTCCCGGTCACCGGGTCGAAGCCGAAGCCCATCATCGAGGTCACGTAGAGGCCCCGCTCGATCCCCCGAAGCAGGGTGGCCGGGCTGCTGCGCCCATTCTTCATATAGAAGTTGCTGGTCGTCGTGTGCGGGATACCACCACCGCCGCCTCCCGATCCGGTCGGCTTCAACTTCAGCTTCCGGGCGCTGTAGGTGTCGAGCAAGAAGCCCTTCAACGTGCCCGCCCGGATCAAAGTGTTGAGCCGGACGGCCCGCCCCTCTCCGTCGTAGGCCCGCGAGCCCATGCCCCGGAGCATGAGTGGGTCGTCGACGATGCTGACCTTCGAGCTTGCGACGACCGTCCCCAGGCGCGTCCGCAGATAGCTGCGCTCCCGGTAGAGGGCGTCGCCGACCACACAAGAGGCGATCAGCCCGACGATCGCCCCTGCCGCGTCCTTGTCGAACACGACCGGGAACACCCCCGTCTCCATCTTTTGTGAGCCCAGGGTCTGGACCGCGCGGACGGCCGCCTCTCGACCGACCTCCGCCGGACTCAGCAAGCCCTCGAAGTGGCGCCCAGCCGTCCAGTAGAAGCCGTTTCGCTTCTTGCCTCCCTCATCGTCCGCGACCACCTGGACCACCAAGCTCGCGTGTGTACCCGCGCTGCGTCCGACGAACCCGCCCGAGGTCCCGAGCACAGAGTGGACTGCCCCTCGGGAGAAACTCGCGCCCTCGGAGGTCGTGATTCGGCTGTCGTGACCGAGGCCCGCGCGCTCGCCCGCGAGCGCCAGACGCAGGGCCCTGTCGACTTTGATGCGCGCCGTCTTCGAGTCCCAGAGATCGAGCGAGGGTGCGCTGGAGGTCAGCTCGCGCGGGTCCGGCGGGACCGCCAGCGGGTCCGGCTCGGAGAGCTCCGCCATCTCGATGACCCGCCTGTAGAACTGCTCCAGCGCCTCGGGACGAAGGTCCGTTGTCGAAGAGGTCGCCACCCGATCGCCGTGGACGATGCGCACACCCAAGCCCCGAGATTTCGCTTCTTTGACGAGCTCGACCTCACCCTGCCGAACGCCGGTCTCGAGTTGCTCACCCTGACTGGCGGAGATCTCGGCGTGATCGATGCCCTGAGCGCGCAGGAACTCCAGACCACGCAGCGCCACCCCCTCGAGCTCGTCGAGCAGCGCCTTGGAGGCCCGAGGCAAACGCTTCGAAGAGAGGATCGCCGCCGACTTGTTCTTGGTGGCCACCTTCTTCTTGGTAGCTGCCTTGTTCTTCGAAGCTGCCTTCTTCTTCGAAGCCGCCTTGTTCTTCGAAGCCGCCTTCTTCTTCGGAGCCGCCTTCTTCTTCGCAGCCGCCTTCTTCTTCGCAGCCGCCCTCTTCTTGGTAGCCACCTTCTTCTTGGTAGCCACCTTCTTCTTCGAAGCTGCCTTCTTCTTCGAAGCCACCTTCTTCTTGGTAGCCACCTTCTTCTTGGTAGCCACCTTCTTCTTGGTAGCCACCTTCTTCTTGGTA
>CAYVJQ010000118.1:18132-22061 GCA_964451725.1 uncultured Nannocystaceae bacterium
AGCCACCTTCTTCTTGGTAGCCACCTTCTTCTTGGTAGCCACCTTCTTCTTGGTAGCCACCTTCTTCTTCGGAGCCGCTTTGTTCACAGCCTTGTTCTTCCCGGTCTTTTTCTTCGCCATGGTGGAGTTCCTTGTCCGCGGATCAACCGACGTTCGAGCCCCCGATAGTCAGCGCATCGAGCTTGACGGTGGGCATCCCAACCCCGACGGGCACGCTCTGCCCATCTTTTCCGCAGGTCCACATCCCGTCGGAGAGCTCGAAGTCATGCCCGACCATGCTCACGGTTCCCAGCGCCTCCGGGCCATTTCCGATCAGGTTGACCCCCTTGAGGGGCGCGGTCAGCTTGCCGTCCTCGATCAGGTAACCCTCGGTCAGCGAGAACACAAAGTCACCGTTGGAGATGTTGACCTGCCCACCCGAAAACTTCTTGGCGTAGATGCCCCGCTTGACCGAGCGCAGGATGTCCTCGGGGGCATCCGTGCCCGCCTCCATGAAGGTGTTGGTCATGCGCGGCAGGGGCTCGTGCCGAAAAGACTCACGTCGACCGCTGCCGGTGGGTTTGGTCTTGAACCAGTCGGCGCTGATCCGATCGTGGAGGTAGGCGCGCAACTTGCCGTCCTCGATCAAGCGGTGCTCCCGGGGCAGGACCCCCTCGTCGTCGACGTTGATGCTGCCCCGCGAAGCAGCGATGGCCGGCGTGTCGATCACGGTGACCAGAGGCGCGGCGACCATCGTTCCGATCGCGTCGGTGTAGTTGGAGGTCCGCTTGCGGTTGAAGTCGGCCTCGAGGCCGTGGCCGACCGCCTCGTGCAGCAAGATCCCCGAGTCCCCAGGGGCGAGCACCACCGGCAGGGTCCCGGCGGGCGCCTCACGGCTGTCGAGATTGAGCAGGGCGATCCGGGCGGCCTCTTTACCGTGGTCTTCCGGGCTCACCCTATCGAAGTACTCGAGGCCCATGCGGCCACCGCCCGAGCTGCTCCCCGACTCCGTGCGTGTGTCCTCCCGAACCACTGCGGCCACCGAGAATCGACACATGGGTTGAAAGTCGTAGACCATGTCGCCCCGACTCGAGACCACGAGGATCTCCTTGTGGGTCGCCACCAGGCTCGCATCGACACGGACGACCTTCGGGCTCGCCCCGCGTGCGGCCTTGTCTGCTCGACGCAAGAGCGCGACCCGCTCTTTGCCCGCGACATCCACGATCTCCCGCTCCGCGAGCGGATAGACATCGCCGGTCTTGCGTGAGCGGATCTTGACCGGTCCGACCCCAGGTCGTCCCGCTGTAGCGATGCGGGCGGCCGTCTGCGCGGCGTCCATCATCGCCCCGGGATCCAGGCTCTCGGCGTAGGCGTAGCCGACCGCTTGACCCACGACGACACGGATCCCCACGCCCATGTCGATCGATCCACCGACGCTGCGGATTCGGCCGTCCTCCATGGAGATCGCCGCCGTCCGCCGATACTCGAAGTAGAGATCAGCGAAGTCCCCGCCGCCTGCCAGCGCACGATCGAGAAGCGAGGCTGCGAGCTCCTTGGAGACCGCTTCGGGGCCCGTCATGAACGGCGCCTCGGGGATCTGGAGCGGAGGAGTCGAGGTAGCGCGGGCCTTGTTTCCGCGAGCGCGAGATGCCATCGATCGACCTTAGCAGACCCACCTCTCCGCTCGACCCCAGCTCCACACCCGGTCGTCTGGAGGGGCAGGGGAACGCGGCGGGCGAACCAAAAGCAAACGCTCGACCCCAGAAGGGATCGAGCGTCTCGCTACGCCGCTGGCGGGGAGTCCTCTATTCGGCGACCTTGTCGGCGGCAACCTGGTCGTCGGCAGCAACCTTGTCGGCAGCAACCTTCTCGGCAGCAACCTTCTCGACAACCGCCTTGCGCCGACCGTAGCGCCGCGTGAAGCGATCGATACGACCCTCGGTGTCGAGGGTGCGGGCCTGGCCAGTCCAAAACGGGTGGGACTTGGCGGAGATGTCGAGCCGGATGACCGGCAGTTCGTCACCGTCGACGGCCTTCATTTCCTTCGAGGTTTGGGTCGAGAAACCGACCCACTCTTCGCTGGTGGACGAGTCGAGGTAGAGGACGCGGTGGTACGCGGGGTGGATGCCGTTACGCATGATCGTGTTCCTGTGACGGGGCTGGGATCACCAGCTCGACTTGGTCACACCGGGAAGGTCGCCGCGCAGCGCGAGGTCGCGCAGGGCGATGCGGCTGAGACCGAACTTGCGGTAGACGGCCTTGCTGCGACCGCTGACGAAACAGCGACGGGTCAGGCGTGTCGGGCAGGAGTTGCGCGGCATCGCGTTGAGCTGGTTCATGACTTCGACCTTCAGATCGGGGTCGAGGTCGGGGTCCTTCATCTGCGCGCGAAGGGCAGCCCGCTTTTCAGCGTGCTTGGCGATCAGCTTCTCGCGCTTTTTGTCGCGCAGAACTTGGGAGAGTTTGGCCATAAATTGGGTTCCTCAGAGCCGGCGGCGTAGCCAGCGGGGCGGCAAGCTACCTCGCACGTAGCGGGCTTGCAAGGGTCGAGCGACCGCTTTGGAGTGTCGGTCTTGGGTCCCGAAAGTGCTGAGCTGACTCACTTGTCGCGTTTCCCCGGGCCAGGGCCCCCGCGCCCACGACCGCCTCCAACGCCACGTTGGCGGCCCATGGGTCCGCCCTCCCGGGGACCCTTCGAGCTTGTCCGCGGGCTCCCAGCTGCCCTCGAACGGCCCTTGGGAGCCTTTGCACGCTTCTTGTCTGGCTCGAGTTTGGCGGCAGCGAGCAGCTGACCGACCTCGGTCGTGGTCAGAGGGCGAAACTCCCCCTCCTGCACCCCCTCTGCGGTGATATCGCCAATCGCCACACGAATGAGCTTGAGCACGGGGTGTCCGATCGCCTCCCCCATGCGACGGATCTGTCGGTTCAGTCCCTCACGCAGGCCGATCTGATACCAGACGTTCACATCGGTCTCGCGGAACACGAACATCTCGGCCACAGGCCGGGTGACCGCGCCATCGTCGAGCTGGACCCCGCTGCGGATGAGCCCCTCCTCCTCTTCGCTGAGTTTGCCCTGAAATTTCACGTGATAGGTCTTCACGACCCCGTGGCGCGGGTGGGTGATCGACTCGGCGAGCTCCCCGTCGTTGGTCAGCAGCATCACCCCACGCGAGTGAAAATCGAGCCGCCCGACCGGGTACAGCCGCTCTGGGATGCCATGCATGAGCGAGAGCACGGTCGGTCGACCGCGCTCGTCGACCGTGCCCGCCGCCGAGCTGACGATCTGATCGGGCTTGTTGAGCAGAAAGTAGACCTTGGCTTCGGGGGTGATCGGCTCTCCCCGCACCGCCACACGGTCGCGCTCGGGGAACACACGTGTGCCCAAAGTCGTGACCCGCCGGCCGTTCACCTCCACGTGCCCGGCGACGATCAGATCCTCCGCCTTGCGCCGCGAGGACACCCCGGCACTGGCCATGTACTTTTGCAGACGGATACCGTCGCGCTGCTCTCGAGCGTTGGGCGCGAACACCTGGGTCGCTCGACCGCGCTTGGGAGTGCTCTTGCGACGCCGGGGCTCTGCAGCTGCAGAGCTCCCGCCTGCCCGACTCGACACTCCAGACTCGGGTCCACCCTCGCGCCCCGACGGCGCTCCACCCTCGCGCCCCGACGGTGCTCCACCCTCGCGCCCCGACGGTGCTCCACCCCGACCGCGACCGGGACCCTTCGCCCCAAACCCCGGACGTGGACGCTTACGTTGACCTGAGCTCGCCATGCTGATCCGCGAGCTTGCGACCTTTGCTCGGCGCGAGCAAGCGGGGCTTACACACGCTGCGCACGCGCCAGCTCCGCAGTTCAGGACCCAGGAACGAGGACAGGACTACTCCTCCTCGGAGTTGTCGTCCTCTTCGGAGCCGTCGTCCTCTTCGGAGCCGTCTTCCTCTTCGGAGCCG
>CAYVJQ010000119.1:0-21997 GCA_964451725.1 uncultured Nannocystaceae bacterium
CGGCACGGACGTCGTGCAGGCTCAGGTCGAGGCTGCTCCCTAATCGGTGTGTGGGCGTGCCTCGAGCGGGAGGGCGTGGCACGCTGCAGAGCGTGCCGCCCAGCTTTTCCCTTCAGCGCGCCCAGACCACCCTCTTTGTGTTTGTCGGTGGGCTCGCGCTCGTCTGTGGCTGCGGCGAGCGGGGCCGGGCCGGGAGCGCCGATGGGGACTCGAAGCCCAAGTCGGAATCCAAGTCCAAGTCGAGCAGGGCGGAGGCGGGGGTCGAGGGGCAGGATAAGCTGGAGGTCAGCCCAGGAGCGGCCGCGATCGCCGATGCCGTCGACCCGGCCCGCTACCGGAGCGAGGTCGAGTTCATCGCCCAGGAGCGCCCCTACGCCTCGGAGCACTGGCAGCGCGTCCAAGACCGCTGCGCCGCCGCCTTCGAATCGGCCGGGTTCACGGTCGAGCGCCAGGTCTTCGAGGGCGAGGGCGAGGGCGAGGGCGGGATCTCGGGGGTCAACGTCGTCGGTCGTAAGCCGGGGACCGATTCAGAGGCGGCCACGATCGTCGTCGGTGCGCACTACGACCACATCGAGGATTGCCCCGGGGCCGACGACAACGCCTCGGGGACGGCCGCGGTGATCGAGCTCGCGCGTGTGCTCGGGGGCGAGCAGCGCTGGGGGCCCGAGCTGGTGGTCGCCTGCTGGGACCGGGAGGAGTCCGGGCTGCACGGCTCGCGGGCCTGGGTCGACCGGGCCGTGGACACCGGAGAGCGCATCGGTCTCTACCTCAACTTCGACGCCATGGCCTTCGCAAGCGACGAGCCCGACAGCCAGCGCATGCCGCCCGGGGTCGAGCTCCTGTTCTCCGAGGAGCTCGCCCAGCTCGAGGCCAACGAGTATCGAGCCGACTTCATCGCCGTGCTCGCCGACAGCGACGCGGAGCAGGCGACAGCGCTCGTCGCCCTCCACGCCGCGCGTGTCGGCCTGCCGGCCATGCCCCTGTCGATCCCCGCGGGGCTCAAAAACCAGGCCGCGCTCGCCGACTTGCGGCGCTCGGACCACGCGAATTTTTGGCACCACGACATCCCGACCGTGTTCCTCTCGGATACGGCCGAGTTTCGCACCGACACCTACCACTGTTTGGTCCGCCCAGACACGGTCGAGACCCTCGACTTCAGCTTCGCCACCAAGGTGGTACGGACCTCCGCGGGGGCGCTCGCGCAGCTTCTGGGAGCCTGACTTGTCAGGCCGGCGAGCCCGGGCGATGCTGCTCGCCCATGTCCGAGCCGCTCCGAGATGCCGTGCTCGCCCTCGTCGCACACCACCGCGAAGGGGGCATCACCATGGGCAAGATCGTCGATCGTCTGGTGGTCGACGGCGCCGGCGAAGAAGAGGTCGAGCTCGAGATCTGGGAGCTGATCCGCGAGCGCCGGCTGACCCCGCACGGCTTCGTATGCCGCAAGGTTCGCAAGGGCGACCCGGTCAACGATCAACGCAGCTACGAGTTTGTGCTCATCCCTTGGTCGCGGGCCCTCGACGCCCAGCTCGAGCTCGACCTCGGCCGGAATCGGTGACAATAAAATCGCTCGGTTTGGGTAAAGTGTAATTTAAACGCCGTTTGCACGGTTAAAATGGCGACATTATCGATCCCCGCATGCCTGAGTTCAGCCTGGTCGAGGCGGGGCAAGGTAGCCATTCGGCCCGACACCGAGGGCCTGTTCGTGGCGCTCGCACCCATGGATGGGGTCACCGACGGGTCGACCCGAGCGGTGATGAGTGCCCTCTTCGGGGGTCGCTCGGGGATCAGCATCTGCGTGTCCGAGTTCGTCCGGGTGACCCGCCAGCCGGTCCCGGAGCACGTCTTCCTGCGCCACTGTCCAGAGCTGGAAACCGGCGGGCACACCGCGGAGGGGATCCCCGTATTTGTGCAGCTGCTCGGTGGTGACCCCCTGTGGATGGCGCGCGCGGCCACGGTCGCTGCGCAGATGGGCGCGCCGGGTATCGATCTCAACTTCGGGTGTCCCGCCAAGACCGTGAACAACTCGGACGGGGGCGCGACATTGCTCAGGGATCCGTGCCGGGTCGAGGCGGTCACCCGAGCGGTGCGCGACGCGGTGCCGGCTCATATTCCTGTGACCCCCAAGATCCGTGTGGGCTGGGCCGACGCCGACCGGATCGTCGATATCGCCAAGGCCGCCGAGCAGGGCGGGGGCAGCTGGCTCACCATCCACGGCCGCACGCGTCGTCAGGGCTACGCGCCGCCGGTCGACTACGGGGCGATCGGGCGAGCCCGCGCCGCGGTGGACATGCCCGTGGTCGCCAACGGCGATCTCTTCGATGTCGAAGCGCTGATCGCCTGCGCCGAGGCCAGCGGCTGCCGGGGGTTCATGATCGGCCGCGGGGCCATGGGCAGGCCCGAGCTCTTCGCCCAGATCCGAGGTTGGCGAGACGGACCCGGAGAGGGAGACGAAATCAGGCCCGGAACCAGAGATGGGGCGACGGGGCGCGGCCCGCTGAGCGCCGTCGAGATGGGCGGGCTGCTCCAGCGCTACGTCGCCCGCATGGTGGCCGACGGCGCCGCCGAAGGTCCGGCGTTGGGTAGGCTCAAGCAGTGGCTGCGCATGGGCGGGCTCTCGCGCGGCGTAGCTGGCCCAGCGGCCTCGGGCCCGACCCCAGATACGGGCTTCGACCTCGGTGCCTGGTTCGACGCCATCAAGCGCGAGCGGAGCCTGAGGGCGGCCTGTGTCCTCTTGGAGCGGCTGTCGGGAGCGAGCCCCGGCCCGAGCCCCGAGCGAGCGAGCGGCCCGGTTTCCCCTCTGCAGGGGTGAACTGAGCACAGGCGGCCCCAGCTTGGTGCTCGAGCCCGGCCTCAGTCGGTGCTCGAGCCCGGCCTCAGTCGGTGTCCGCCTTGGTCGCGCCGCAGCTGAGCCCCTCGAGGGCGAGGTCCTCGCTGCCCTCGATCTGCACAAATTCGGTCCCGAGGCCCTTGGCCTGGGCGATCACCCGGTTGCGCACCTGCTTACCGAGGTGCCCCGTCGCCGGGACCGGGTGCGGGTAGGGGGTGCGCTTCATGTAGGCGCTGTGAAACACGACTGCGTCCATACACGGGCCGGTCCCGGCGTCTGCTTCGGCTGCAGTCCAGGTCGTGCGCAGCACTCCCGTGAGCCTGGGGATCGCGCCCGTGTGCTCGAACAGGAAGTTGCCCATGGAGTAGGCGATCAGCCCGTTCCCGTGGCGCTCGACACCCTGGAGCACGTGAGGGTGATGGCCGACCACCATGTCCACGCCCCCGTCGATGAGCGCCCGGGCCGTCTTTTGCTGATAGATATTCGGCTTCTCGGCGTACTCGTCCCCCCAGTGCACGGCGACGATGATCAGATCGTGGCTGTCCCGGGCGGCGTTGATCACCGGGCCGAGGGTGTCGACCATGTCGCGCAGCTCGATGTAGGGGACCTGAGGCGTGTTCTCGCGGATCGGTGCGTTGATGCGGTTGGTGACCGAGAGGAAGCCGACCCGCCAGCCCTTCACCTCGTGAGTCTCGACGCGATACAGCTCGGTCTCAGTCTCGGTCCCCGTTCCGGTCTCGGTTCCGGTCCCGGTAGCTTGGGGTAGGGAGGCGCCGATCGGTGTGATGCCGACCTCGCGCAGGATCACCGGGCTCTGGAGCTGGCCGTCCTCGCGCAGGTCGAAGTAGTGGTTGTTGGCCAGCGAGAGGACCTGAAACCCGGCGTCGTGAAGCATCTGGACCATCTCCCGGTCGCCCCCAAAACGGTACTTGGAGCCGATCGGCGAGCTCGTCGGCAGGTCTTCGATGACCGGGGTCTCGAGGTTGCCGACCAGCAGGTCCGAGCGCAGCTGCGTGTCGAGCTTGGCGAAGGGTCCGCTCAGGTCCGCGGCGGCGAGCCGCTCCGGGTCGCCCTCGACGATCGGATCGAAGTTGTTGTCCTCGCGGTAGCGCCCAAAGATGATGTCGCCCACAAAGGTCAGCTCGAGGTGCTCGGCCTTGGCGGGGGGCATGTCGACCTGCGGGTTGCTGTCGTCGTCGTCCTTGGGGTACGCGCGGCTGCACTGGTCGAGGAGCCAGGGAAACTCGCTGTCGCGGTCACCGAGCAGGGTCGTCACGCAGAGAGCCGCGCCCACGCTGGTCTCGCTAATGCATGCATCGAGGTCGGCCTCGCGCGAGGCGCGGAGCTCGGCGGCACGCGCCGCCCGGGGATCGGCGTCGAGCTCGACGGCGGCGTAGAAATCCACGGCTTCATCGAGCATAGCCTCGCAGGCGGCCCTGGGGTCGCTGGGCAGGGGAACGGGGAGCCGAGAGTCGACCCGCTGCTTGAGCTCTCGGGCCTGGAGCTCCCAGTCGGGCTGGTCGTCGACGCCGCGAGGATCGCTGTTGCCGACCCGGGTCTGGGTGGGGCTCGGGGCCGGGCCGCTGTTGTTGTCGCGGATGCAGGCTGAGCTCGCCAGACTCAGGCCGAGGCCGAGCCCCAACAAACCCAGCAGGCGAGGTCGCGTGTGTCGCATCCGCAGACCATATCCCAGCTCTGGACAGGGGCCCAGCCGAGTCCGGGGAGGTCGTCGGCGCCCCGTCTGATGCCCTCCGATGCGGTCCGATGCCGTCGGAGAACCGGGTCGGCTCAGTCGCCCTTCATCTCGCCGCGGGCGAAGATACTGGCGACGTAGGTGAGCACGGCGGTCGCCGATTCGTCGTCGTAGCCGTAGTCGCGGATCAGCCGCTGCTTGACCACGTCGATCTTCTCTTGGGCCTCCTTGTCGACCACGTTGCTGACCAGACTGGTCAGCTTGATGCTGTCTTTTTGGTCTTCGAAGAGCTTGAGCTCGAGGGCCTTGTAGAGCCGCTCGTTGGTGCGGAAGTCGAAGTGTTTGCCCTCGACGGCGAGCGCGCCGATGTAGTGCATGATCTCGCGGCGGAAGTCGTCTTTGCGGCTCTCGGCGATGTCGATCTTGGTCTCGATGGAACGCATGAGCCGCTCGTCCGGCTCCTCGTCTTGGCCCGTGTAGGGGTTCTTGACCTTCTCGCGCTGGGTGCAGGCCTTGACGTTGTCGATGTAGTTGGAGCACAGGCGCGCGATGGCGTCTTCATCGGCCGAGATCGCCCGCTGGACCTCGTTTTTGACGATGTCCTCGTACTCCTGCTTGGTGACCGCCAGCAGCTCGCGGTAGCGCTTGCGCTGATCCTCGTTGGTGATCAGCGAGTGGTTGCGCAGCC
Source organism: uncultured Nannocystaceae bacterium (assembly GCA_964451725.1). Classification (GTDB taxonomy): domain Bacteria; phylum Myxococcota_A; class Polyangia; order Nannocystales; family Nannocystaceae; genus Plesiocystis. The sequence continues at coordinate 5,209 of CAYVJQ010000119.1, forward strand.
CCGACTCGAGCTCGTTCATGAGCAGGAAAGGGTTGATGTTGCGCTGGCCCCGGTCGCTGACCAGGCAGTTGGCGATCTTGTCCTGGATGTAGCGCGGCGAGATGCCGTCCATACCCTCGCGCAGGGCGGTCTTGCGCAGCTCTTTGACCGAGTCTTGGGTGAAGCCGGGCATGCTCTTGCCGTCGTAGAGCTTGAGCTTTTGCAGCACGCTGAGGTTCTGCTTCTTGGGCTCCTCGAGACGGGTGAGCACGGCCCACATGGACGCGACCTCGAGGGTGTGGGGGGCGATGAAGCGGCCCCGGACCTTCTTGGGGTTGTAGTCCTTGACGTAGATCTTGATCTCTTCTTGGAGCTTGGTGATGTACGGGATGTCGATCTTGACCGTACGATCGCGCAGCGCCTCCATGAATTTGTTCTCGAGCAGGCGCTCGTACTCGGCCTCGTTGGTGTGGCCGATGATGACCTCGTCGATGTCGGTCTGGGCGAACTTCTTGGGCTTGATCTTGCGTTCTTGGGTGGCGCCGAGCAGGTCGTAGAGAAAGGCCACGTCGAGCTTGAGGATCTCGACGAACTCGATGAGGCCGCGGTTGGCGACGTTGAATTCACCGTCGAAGTTGAAGGCCCGGGGATCGGTGTCGGAGCCGTACTCGGCGATCCGCCGGTAGTTGATGTCACCGGTGAGCTCGGTGGCGTCCTGGTTCTTCTCGTCCTTGGGCTGGAAGGTGCCGATGCCGACCCGATCTTCCTCGGAGATCAACATGCGGCGGACCCGGACGTGCTGGATGACCTTGGCCCAGTCGCCGTTGTAGAGGGCCATGAGCTCGCTGAAGATGAAGCGGCAGGCCGGGTTGAGCTGTCCGCGGACGTAGGGCGTGAACGGTTGACGCCCGGTCTCCGCGGCGTCGCCGGGTTCACAGAGGCCGAACTCGGTGATCGCTCGCTCGCGCCACTCGGGTGGGATCAGCTTGAGGGGCTCCTCGTTCATGGGCGAGCGGAACACCTCGTCGCCCGCGGTCAGATGGCGCAGATCTTCGGGCAGGGCCCACTCGTAGGTGTAGAGGGCGCCCTGGGGCGTGCGGCTGTACTCCTCGAGGCCCTGCTTGAGCAGCCGGGTGATGGTCGACTTGGAGGAGCCGACCGGGCCGTGCAGCAAGATGATCCGCTTCTCGGTGCCGTAGCGCATGGCCGCGGCCTTGAGCACGTTGACCAGGCGCATGAGCGGGATGTCGAGGCCGTAGATCGCATCTCGACCACCGTGGCGCTCGTCGTCGAAGAATTTGAAGCGGGTGATCTTCTTTTTGTTGTCGACGTAGGTCTCGGTGCCGGCCTCGACCACCATGTCGTAGAGGCGCTCGTGGGCGGTTCGGGCGGCGCGTGGGTTCTCGCGGACCAGGGCCAGGTAGTCCTCGAAGCTCCCGGACCAGTGCAGGTCTTCGTAACGTTCGTAGTCTTGAAGCGCGGCGATCTGATTGACGAGGCTGGTGCTGCTCATGCGAAATCCAGGGGGCGAGAGGTCGGGCGGGTCAGCGCTGAGCATGCAGCATACGACCCATGCATGGGCATCGGCCACCGAGGACGCGCAATCCCAGCGTCAGCGCGTGCCGAGTGGAGGGGCGAGCTGGGTTCGGCCGGCCCGCGCAGTCGACGGGTCCACCTGTCTGGACGGGAGTGCCGGGCGGGGAGCAGGAGCGAGCTCGCCCCTACAATTGCTGCCGTATGTGGGGAGCTGTGAGAGCCGGGAGCTGGCCCCGAGCCGATGCTACAGTCACACTTGATAGACCCGCGCCGCAGGATGCAGGACACCCGCTGGCTGGCGCCGGTTTCGCTGGGAAAGACAGGCCGCACCCGATGATTTCGAGAATCGAGAAGGACCACCGGCGCTTTCGCGAGATCGTTCGCGGTCGCATCCGCGAGAACCTCAAGCAGTACGTGTCGAGGGGGGACATGGTGTCACACAAGGGCGGGGAGACCGTCACGATCCCCATGCCCCAGATCGACATCCCGCGTTTTATCCATGGGGACAACCAGGGGCAGGGGGTCGGTCAGGGTGAGGGCGAGCCGGGGGAGACCGTCGGCGAGGGTGAGGGGGAACCCGGCTCGGGTCCGGGCGAGGCCGGCGAGGGTGAGGGCGCGAAGAGCATCGAGGTCGAGGTCACGCTCGACGAACTCGCCCAGATCATGGGCGAGGAGCTGGGCCTCCCGCGCATCGAACCCCGGGGTGCCCACAACCTCCAGACCGTCAAAGATCGCTACGTGGGCCTGCGGAGCACGGGCCCCGAGGGTCTGCGTCACTTCAAGGCGACCTTCAAGCGGGCGTTGCGCCGTCAGATCGCCATGGGTACCTACGACCCCAAGCGGCCGATCATCGTGCCCGTGCGCGAGGACAAGCGCTACCGATCGTGGAAGCGTACGCCCAAGCCCCAGAGCAATGCCCTGATCCTCTACATGATGGACGTCTCCGGCTCCATGGGCGACGAGCAAAAGGAGATCGTCCGGGTCGAGAGCTTCTGGATCGATACCTGGCTGCGCAGCCAATACAAGGGCATCGAGTCCCGCTACATCATTCACGACGCCAGCGCTCGGGCAGTCGAGCGCGAGGTCTTCTTTCGCACCTGCGAGTCGGGGGGCACCATGATCTCCTCGGCCTACAAGTTGGCGATCGAGATGATCGAGGGCGAGTTCGACCCGAGCGCCTGGAATATCTACGCCTTTCACTTCAGCGATGGCGACAACTGGTCCGTCGACGACACGGCGACCTGCATCACCCTGCTGCGCGAGAAGCTGCTCCCGGCGGTCAACCAGTTCGGCTACGGCCAGGTCGAGAGCCCCTACGGTTCAGGCCAGTTCATCAAGGACCTGCGGGCGGCCTTCGGCGAGGAGCCCCTGCTGGTGACCAGCGAGATCAAAACCAAAGCGGGGATCATGGACTCGATCCGCGAGTTCCTGAAAGGGGGCCGCTGATGTCCCCGCTGCCGCGTGAACTCGCCGAGCTCCAGGCCGAGATCGAGGGCTACGCCAAGGGCTACGGACTCGACTTCTTCCCGACCATCTACGAGCTCATCGACTACCGCCAGATGAGCGAGATCGCGGCCTACGAGGGCTTCCCGGTCCGCTACCCGCACTGGCGTTTCGGCATGGAGTACGACCGGATGATGAAGAGCTCGACCTACGGTCTGTCGAAGATCTACGAGCTGGTCATCAACACCGACCCCTGTTACGCCTACCTGCTCGAGGGCAACAGCATGGTCGATCAGAAGTTGGTCATGTGCCACGTGTACGGGCACTGCGACTTCTTCAAGCACAACCGCTTCTTCTCGCACACGGACCGGCGGATGATCGACGGCATGGCCAACCACGCCACGCGTGTGCGTCGGCATATGGACCGCCAGGGGGTCGACGCGGTCGAGCGCTTCATCGATGTGTGTCACTCGCTGGACAACCTCATCGACCCTTGGCTGCCCTTTCGCACCCCCAAGAGCGCCACGCCCGAGCCCAGCGGCGAGGTCCCGATTCACATCGGGCGGATCGGACAGACCAACGGCGAACGGGGCTATCTCGACGAGTACATCAACCCGCCCGAGTTCATCGCGGCTCAGCGCAAGCGCGCCGAGGAGGAGCGCGAGCAAGCCAAGAAGATCCCGCCGCAACCCGAGCGCGACATGCTGGGCTTCCTGCTCATGCACGCTCCGCTCGAGAGCTGGGAGACCGACGTGCTCGGCATCATCCGTGAGGAGGCCTACTACTTCCTGCCCCAGCGCCAAAGCACGATCATGAACGAGGGCTGGGCCACCTACTGGCACTCCAAACTCATGACCACCAAGGCGCTGCGCGATCACGAACTCATCGACTATGCCGAGGCGGCCGCCGGGGTCACGGCCATGGCCCCCAACCAGCTCAACCCCTACAAGCTCGGGGTCGAGCTCTACCGCGACATCGAGGAGCGCTGGAACAAGGGCCAGTTCGGCAAGCGCTGGAGCGAGTGTGACGACCGTGCCGCCAAGGACGAGTGGGACCTGGGCCTGAACCTGGGCCAGTCCAAGATCTTCGAGGTCCGGCGGCTCTACAACGACGTCACCTTCATCGACGAATTCTTCACCCTCGAGTTTTGCCGCAAGAACCAGTTCTTCACCTTCGGGCAGGACCGGCGGACGGGGCGGACCAAGATCGAGTCGCGGGAGTTCTCGAAGATCAAAAATCAGATGCTGCAGCAGCTGACCAACTTTGGGCAGCCCTTCATCTACGTCGTCGATGCCAACGACCACAACCGGGGCGAGCTCCTGCTCGCGCACCGCCACGAGGGGGTCGACCTCAAGGTTGGATACGCCCGAGACACACTCAAAAACCTCGAGCGGATCTGGCGGCGACCGGTCTCCCTGCTCACGGTCATCGAGGACAAGCCCAAGCGGATCCGCTTCGACGGGACGGGTATCGAGGTCCGGGACGAGCCCGAGGCTTGGAAGCTCCAGCAGTAGGCGGCGGACGGACTTCAGAGGTGCCGCGCCTGTTGCGCATTTTTCTATCTCGACTCCGGGAGCCGAGCCGAGGGCGTAGGTCGGGTGCTGACACCATATTCACCCCAGGCCGCGAGGTCGTGATAGGGTCTCCGGGATGCGTTTGAGCGCCTGGCCGATGACCGACGTAGGTCGTGTTCGCAGCCACAATGAAGATAGTCATCTCCTCGACGACGGGATGGGTCTGTATCTGGTGGCCGATGGCATGGGTGGGCACGCAGGTGGTGCCCACGCCAGCCGGACCTGTGTAGAAGTCGTGGCCAACGTGGTCCAGCGAGGTCTGCAAGGCCTCTCTGACATGCCTCGAGACGTCGCGGCTGCGGCCGTCAACGATCTGCTCGGGGCCGCGGCCAGCGAGGCGAGCGCGCGGATCTTCGACCACGCGCAGCGCGAGCCGACCTTGCACGGGATGGGCACGACGCTGACGGGCCTGCTCTTTCACCAAGATCGGGCCCACATCGTCCACGTCGGTGACAGCCGCTGCTACCTGTTTCGCTCCGGGGTCGCGCGCCAGCTGACCAACGACCACTCGTGGCTCAACGAGCAGGTTCAGGCCGGGCTGCTGACCGAGGAGGAGGCCGAGGCCAGCGACCTCAAACACATCATCACGCGCTCGGTCGGCTTCGAGCGCGAGGTCCATGCCGATGTCTTGGCCGTGAACATCAGCCCCGGGGACTCCCTGTTGCTGTGCTCCGACGGGCTGTGCAACTACATCGAACTCGACGAGCTCGCCCACCTCGCCCGCCAGCACTACCAGGGAGACCTCCCACGGGTGTGCACCGAGGTCGCCCTCGAGCGCGGTGGCGAGGACAACGTCACAGTGGTGGTGATCGGGGCCTCGAACGGCCCTGACCGACGCTGTGGGCCCAGGCCCATGCGCAAGACCGTCGCCGACACGCTGCCGCCCGGGTAGGGGGTAGGGGCGTACCTCCGAGCCGCGCTTCGATCACCCCCTGCCGATGTGCGTCCGCGATGCACGGGTCCATGGCCCAAGCGGCCCAAACTCGTTACCCTGGCCCCCATGCGCGATACCGACGTGCTCCGCCACAAGCTGTGGCGTCAACTTGGCCTGCCGCTGGCGACCGCTGCGCTCCTGAGCGCCTGTGACGGCGGTGCCCCCCAACCGAGCCCGAGCAAGGTCGCGGACGGCGATGGGTCCAAGGCGGAGGGTGACGCACCTGCCGAGGCGCCTGCCCGGGTCGACACCAACGCGGCCGCCCCTGGATACGTTCCGCCGGCAAATATCGACGCGATCCCCGAGGGCGAGTTCGACTACTTCGGCCCGGGGCGCGATCCCTACACCGAGCACCTCGAAGAGGACGGCTGTCCCTCGGGAGATTGGTGCGGCTCGCCCGAGGCGGCCCGCAAGTTTGCGATCGCCCACCTGGTCGAGAAAAACGGTTGTCCGGTCAAGATCATCGGCAACCCGGAGTCGGCCAACGCCGTCGATCAGGACAGCAAGAGCTGGAAGGGCTTCTCCTTCCACCCCATGATGCAGGGCCGGCTGATGACCTCTGTGACCGAGGAGGCCCGGCAGTCGGGCAAGGCCGACACCTGCTGCTACCACTGGTTCGAGTACTGCTCGGGCCGGCCCCTGCTCGACGGTGACGACATGATCTTGGCCGAGCTCCAGCCCGGCGCGAGCTGGTGCTGCGATCCGATCGAGGTCGCAGCCCACCCGGATCACCCCGACGAGGTCCTGCCCCGAGCGTTCCGTGAGCGCCTGGGCGAGCTGTGGGTTCAAGATGCCCGCATGGAGCACGCCGCGATCGCGGCGTTCATGCGCGCGACCTTGGAGCTCATGGCCATGGCCGGACCCTCGGAGCTGCTCGCCGAGCTCCAGCAGGCCGCCCAAGACGAGGTCGTACACGCCCAGCGCTGCTTTGGCTTCGCCGCCCGATTCTCGGGGCAGGCTCGGCAGCCCGGGGCGCTCACGACCTTGGCACCGCGGGTCGCAGACCCGAGCGCCGAGGCCGACTGGGTCAGGCTCGCGGTCGACACCTTTGTCGAGGGCTGCGTGGGCGAGACCATCGCAACCTTGGTCGCGCGCCGGGGCCTGCGTCACTGCGACGATCCGGCGACCGTGCGCACGCTCGAGGAGATCGTCGAGGACGAGGGCCAACACGCCGGCCTGGCCTGGCGGACGGTCAGCTGGATCCTCGACGAGGGCGCTGGAGATCACCGTGAGGCCGTGCTCAGGGCGCTGCGTGCCCAAGCCGGGAGCATGGCCGAGCGCACCCGCGAGGCCTGCGAACCCGCACACCTCCCCGCCCCCGACGAGGACGCGGCCCTGCTCGCTCGCTACGGCCGCCTCGATCGCCGGGTCGAGCTCGGGGCCCGCCGCGATGCTTGGGAAGAGCTGATCTTGCCGACTCTCGAAGCCCTCGCACCCACGCCCGGATCGGGATCCGAGGCCCGGGCCTGAGCCCCGGCTCCCCGCTGCGTCGGCAAACCTGCGAACCTGCAAAAGAGATCCGTGGCTGACTCCAACGATCGCTCCAAGCGTGGCGCGTCTGCGTCTCTCGCGGCCCTCGCAGCCGTCGGCGACTGGCTGACCCAAGACCGGAAGCGTCGTTGGTGGGTCCTGATCCTGTTCTTTGCGGCGCTCGCCGTACGCCTGAACTGGAACCTCCAGGCCCACCCCCTGGGTGGATTTTTGTACTCGGACATGGCCGGCTACTCAGGCCGGGCCGACGTCCTGCTCGACAAGCCCTGGGTGGCGCGGGAGTACGATGCCTTCTTCCCCTTCGGTACGGCCTGGCTGATCGCCGCGATCAAGTGGGTCGCCCGCACCGACTTCATGGTCGCGCGCGGGGTCGACGAGTTTCGGTTGATCTCGGTGGTCTACGCCGTGTTCGGAGCCTCGATCGTCGCGGCCTGCTACGCGATCGCCGACCGGATCATGGGCGACCGGGTCCGCTGGGTGGCGCCCGCCGTCGGCCTGTTCCTGGTCGTCTATTACCCACTGATCTCGATCGGCGGCTACATCCTCAGTGAGCTTCCGTTCTCGTTTTGCCTGACGTTGGCCCTGTTGCTGCTGATCCGGGTGGTCGACGAGGGCAAGTATCGGCACGCCCTGCTGATGGGCCTCCTGCTCGGCTGTGGCTGCCTGATCCGCTCCCAGATGATCGCCAGCGTGGCCCTCGTGGGTCTGTTTTGGATCGTCGCTCAGTTTCTGAAGCCCAACCCCTACCCCAAGCTGACCTGGAGGCACATCGTGTGTGTGGGCATCCCCCTGGTCCTGCTCTTGGGCATGGCCGCGGTCCGCTTCCACATCCACACCGGCCGCTACGGCCTGGTCTCGGAGAACAGCACCATCAACCTGGTGTTCGGGCGCTGCCACAACAAGGGCATGTACTCCCGCCCCGACGGCGAGGGCCACGGCACGGTCCGCTTCGCCCCCCCGCCCCTGATCCAGCTCGAGGTTCACAGCCAGAAGAACCCCGACTCCTTCTTTCGCAGCGACTCGCTGTGGGCCGACGATCCCTCGCCCGTCGAGGGGGTGGACGGCTTCAAGATCGACGATCTCGGCTGCCGCAAGCGGCCCTGTCGCCTGCCCGGGAGCGAGCTCGAGTACAAGGGCTACATCGGCGACGGCGACCTGCACCGGACCATCGTCAAGGAGTGCATCAAGCGCTCCGGGCTCAAGCGTCAGGCTCGCTACACCCTGACCCACTGGGCCATGCTCTGGAAGTTCAACATCATGTGGCCCGACCAGGCCAACCCGCGCCCGCGGCCCAAGGACAAAGCCCAGAGCTGGCGGTCCAAGCAGGAGCGCTGGGCCAAGATTCACATTGGTGTGCTCATGGTCCCGGCCCTGCTCGGGCTCGGGTTTGTATTTTTCCCCAGGCGCTGGCCCAGGGAGGCCCTGATCTCCCTCAACCTGTGGGCGCTGATGATCATCGCGGGGATCTGGCTGGGTGGGATCCGGTTCCGATCGCCCTACGATCCGGTGATCGTGCTGTTGGCGGCATTCACCTATGGGTTGGTCTGGGAGCAGATCCGTGATCGCAGCCTGAGTTGGTGGTCGAAGCTCCGCGCAGTCGCGCGGCTCGACGCCGAGGCGATGAAGGGCAGCTCGGATGAGGCACCGCTGCTCGGGGCGCCTGAATCGGCCGAAGCCGAAGCCGAAGCCGAAGCCGAAGCCGAGCCTGGGGAGCCGTGAGCCCGGCGCTCGATCTGCGGCCGGAGCGGGCCTTCCTCCGTCATCGCCAGAGCGTCGCTATCCGCAGCCTCCCGGGCTTCGTCGCGGCTCGGCATCGCTTGCCCGCGAGCCTCGGTCCAGCGGGGGACGCGTTCGTCGCCCGGCTCGGGGCCGAGGCGCTGGCTCAGGAGATCCGCGAGGTCTACGACGGGGCCAAGCGCCTGCTCGGTCTGCGTCGGCGCCAGCTCGATCGGGCCATCGCCGAGGGCGGCGGCAACGTCGACACGCCTCAGTTTCGCTATGCCCTCGAGCTGGGTCTCGATCGAGCCGACCCACGCAGGGCCCTGTGGCAGCGACAGGTGGTGCTCCTGGTCGGGCCCTCCGGGTTGTCGGGGGATTTCGACCAGGTGTTTCCGGTCGCCTGCGACGAGCTCGTGGTGCCCTTTGCGAGTGTGGCGGAGCGCGGCGAGTTCGACGATATCGTCGATCGCCTCGAGGATTTCGCCGAGCGCCACGGGGGCGGTGTCGAGGAGGACGAGGACTCGGGCCGGGCCGCGCTCGTGACTCGGGACGGGAGCCGCATCGAACTCGACCTGCCGGCGGGAGAGCTGAGCCTGCGGATCTTTGGCCACGACGGCTGCCGGGAGCTCCTGCTCGAGGCCGAGCGCCGCTTTGTGGATCTCGCCGGCCCGGTGGTCGAGGCCCTCGATCGTGGGACCTGACCCGGTTGGGCTTGGCCTGACCCGACCCCGGCCCGGCCCGAGCCCGGATCCAGCTGGTCGGCCCCGACCTCGAAGATCGAAGATCGCACGGCCCTTGGCGCGAGCGCGGGCCTGGCGGTTGCCGCCGAGCACCCCGACTTGAGCTCGGGTGCGGCGGCGGGGCACGGCCCAGCGGGTGCTCTGCGAGTGCCGCGCCACTGCGACGCGAGTCTATTATACTGTTTGTGGCAGCATAATAGACTCGCGTCTTATTATGCCCATGATCAGAAGATATCGGTATGCAGAGAGTAATTCCCTGAATGGGGGGGAGTCGAGAATCTAATCATTCGTGGATTACCGCAATAATGGCGTGCTAGCCCAAGGGCACGGCGCCCATGAAAAACTGGATCATCACCGGAAGCTCGACGGACGACGGCGGCCCCCTCTATCTCCAGGCCAGCGGGGACTGGAGTCGGCGCTTCGACCACGGCCAGGTCTTGGATGCGGAGTCCCGCTGCGACGCGGCGCTCGAGCGGGCGCGGGGCGAGCAGCGTCTGGTCTGTGATCCCTACGCCATCGAGGTCCACGTCGACGAGGTCGGACGCCCGACCCCGACCAGCCTCAAGCAGCGCATCCGAGCCGAGGGTCCGACCGTGAGCCTGGTCGAGGCCAGCCCGAGCTGGCGCGCACGCAGCCGAAGCGGTCGAACCCGGGCCAGCGCCTGAAGCGAGCGGAGTCGGGAGACAGCCATTATGTATCGCTACGACGACTACGATCAGGCCATCGTCGACCAGCGCGTCGACCAATTTCGCGACCAGGTCGCGCGCCGCCTCAGCGGTGAGATCAGCGAGGAAGAGTTCAAGCCGCTGCGCCTACAAAACGGGCTCTACATGCAGCTGCACGCCTACATGCTCCGGGTCTCGATCCCCTATGGGCTGCTCTCGAGCACCCAGATGCGCAAGCTCGCCGAGGTCGCCCGCAAGTACGACCGGGGCTACGGCCACTTCTCGACCCGCCAAAACATCCAGTTCAACTGGCCGCGCCTGCACGATGTGCCCGAGATCCTCAGGGAGCTCGCCACCGTCGAGATGCACGCCATCCAGAGCAGCGGAAACTGCATCCGCAACACCACCTCCGACCACCTCGCCGGCGTCGCCCCCGACGAACTCGAAGATCCGCGGGTCTACTGCGAGATCATCCGTCAGTGGTCCACCTTCCACCCCGAGTTCGCGTTTTTACCTCGCAAGTTCAAGATCGCGGTCACTGGATCTCCGACCGCCGACCGGGCCGCGGTCCGGGTTCACGACATCGGTATCAGGGTGATCCCCGACCCCTCGCGGCCCGGGCAGACCGCCTGCCAGATCCTCGTGGGCGGGGGCCTGGGCCGGACCCCGCGGATCGCCGAGCTGTGCAAAGAACAGCTCCCGCGCGAGCAGCTCCTGGCCTACCTCGAGGCCATCTTGCGGGTCTACAACCGCCACGGTCGCCGCGACAACAAGTACAAAGCGAGGATCAAGATCTTGGTCGGGGCCATGGGCATCGAGGTTTTCCGAGCCGAGGTCGAGGCCGAGTGGGCCCAGCTGCGCGACGGGGCCATGAAGCTCACCCAGGCCGAGTACGACCGGGTCGGGGCCTTCTTTGCGCCGCCGGCCTACCGGGCCCTCGAGTCGGCCGAGACCTATGTGGAGGGTCTGCGCCTGGGCAGCGATCGGGTGCTCGGCCGCTGGGTCAACAGCAACGTCGCCGCCCACCGTCAGCGCGGCTACTCGGCCGTGTTCATCTCTCTCAAACCCAGGGGCAAGCCGCCCGGCGACGCCACCGATGAACAGATGGACGCGATCGCCGACATGGGCGAGCGCTACGGTTTTGGGGACATCGTCGTCACCCACGATCAGAACCTGGTCTTGCCCCACGTCGAGAGCCGGAGCCTGCCGGCCCTGCACGCCGAACTCGCCGCTCTCGATTTGGCCGAGCCCAACATCGGCCGGGTCACCGACATCATCGCCTGCCCGGGCCTCGACTATTGCAACCTCGCCAACGCCCGCTCGATCCCGATTGCGACCGGCATCGGTCAGCACATTGAAGATCTGGACTACCTCCACGATCTCGGCGAGATCAGCCTCAATATCTCGGGCTGCATCAACGCCTGCGGGCACCACCACGTCGGCAACATCGGGATCCTCGGGATCGACAAACAGGGCGAGGAGTACTACCAGCTCATGCTCGGTGGGTCCTCGGGAGACGACGCCTCCCTGGGTCGGATCTTGGGCCCCGCCTTCCCCAGCGCCGACATCATCGGGGCGATCGATACATTGCTGCGCACCTATATCGACAATCGTGAAGACCCGGGGGAGCGCTTCCTCGACTATGTCCGACGCGAGGGCCACGCGCCGTTCAGGGAGGCCCTCTATGGCCACGCCTGAGTCGTCCGCCGAGGTCTTGGCGTTTCGGCCTTCCGAGGGCCGCTCGGGGGCGAGCACAAACCGAAGCATCCTGACCTTGATCGAGGGCCGGCCGGCGATCGTCCTCGACCCGTGGCGCCGCCTCGACGACGGCGAGCCCCTGCCCGAACTCCGGGCCGAGCCCCTGTCTGAGTGGGGCCCGATCTTGCTCTCACGCACCCGCTTCGAGGCCCTGCGCGCCGCTCAGGACAGGTCCTCCCAACTGTCCGGGTTGCGCCTGGGCGTGAGCGTGGCCGGCGACGCCGACTTCGATGAGGTCTGCGCCCTGGCGTCCGAGTCGCCCGGGTCACTCGCGCCCGAGCTCATCGCCATCGAGGTCCCCAAGTTCACCGATGGTCGGCACTACAGCCTCGCCCGCATGCTGCGGGAGCGGGCGGGTTTCAAGGGCGAGCTCCGGGCCTTCGGCGACGTGCTGCCCGACCAGCTGTTTTACATGCGTCGGTGTGGGTACACGGCCTTCGAGCTCAAGGCCGGAAAGTCGCTCGAGACCGGCCTGCGCAGCCTCGAGACCTTCTCGGTCCGCTACCAGGCCGGGGCCGAGCAGCAGATGCCCCTGTACCGACGCCGGGGTTAGCAGCCGCGCGGGCTGCCGGGCTCAGAACACGACTTGGGCGCCCAGGGTGAGGCCCAGGTCTCCGTCGCGCTTGATCGTGAACGGCACCTGAACACCGGCGATCAGCGACCAGCGGTCCCCGAGCTGAAGCGAAGCCGAGGCCACCGCCGTCGCTCGGGTCGCGCCCGGCTCACGCTCGATCTCGCTGGCACGGCTGCGGTTGCAGGACTCGATCGCCCCCTTTGGCTGCGCGCACCAGTTGGCGAGCCGGACATCCGCGACCACTCCTCCGCCGACCGCCAGCGCCCCATCGAAGAGCTTGCCGCCGACCTGTCCGCCCACGCTGGTCTCGAGCGCGACCCCGGCGGGGCGGGTCTCCACGCTGGCGACCGCCAAGACCTGCCAAAACCAATCGCCGTAGGTCCGGGTGAAGATCGCGCTCGGGCTCACGCTCCAGATCCGGCCTGGATCCGTGAGCCCGCGGACCGTGCGAGTGGGAAAGCTGGCGCTGAGGTTGAGGGTCAGCGTCCGGTGGATGAGCTTGTCGGCGTGGGGGGTCCAGCGCAGGAACGCCCGGGCGTCGCCCAGTCCGACCTGGGTCGCGGCGCCCTGCTCGGCGACCACCGAGAGGGGGAGCTGCGCGCCGAGGGAGAAGGCCGGGAGCGGGGCGAACTCCCCCAGCAGGCTCAGGTCGTTGCGCAGACCCGGGGTCGGGCTCGTGCGGCGGAGGTTGAGGCTGTCGAGCAGCATGAGCCGCGAGCTGACCTTGCCGCCCCTGTTGCCCAGGCTGTTGATGCTGCGGACCCCCTCCGAGCCCCCGTGTCCGGGGACGTGGTGGGCCGCGGCGGGCGAGGGGGCCAGGCACAACAGACACAGGCCGAGGAGGACGGCGGTGAGCGCCACCAGCGGCCTCCAGCGCAGGGTGTCGAGAACAGTCTGTTCACGCACCCGCTCTTGCAGGCTCGGTTGCGGGCGTGGGCTGTGTCGAGGTCGGAGATTCATGGCGCGCCTCGGGGGCGGTGACACTCGACGCAGGAGTGGGTGTCGTCGACCATCCAATCGGCGACCAAAGGAGGCCCGTCCGGGTTCAGCGTAGGGCCCGCGTCGGCGTTCGCCGACTCGATGCGGGCCAGCGCCTCGCCCTCGCTCTCGTGGCAGCCCATGCAGTCGTCGGAGGTCGCGCTGGGGAGGTCGATACCCGTGTGTGGACCGCGGGCGCGCAGGCCGGGGGCGAACGCGCTGAGGCAGCCTGCGAGTCCACACAGGGCGAAGTACAGGGCGAGGCGCACGAGGCCACGCGGAGCGTTCAGGGCGTGGGGCGTGGGCTCGTCCGGTCGACCTTTCGACCTTCGCCCAAGCCGATCGGGGGCTCGCACGGGCGGACCTTGGCAGGGCCGTCGAGGGACCGCGCGCGAAAAATTTGCCCGCGTTTACCGGCGGTCGCGCGCGAAAAAATTACGACCGCCACCCACGAGCGCCGACACCCGGGCGAGATGATGTAGGACGCGCCCATGACCCCTGCACCCCGCGGCCAAGCCTCCCAGCGTTCTCTGCTCGCGCGCCTCGCCTCGCCCTCATCCAGGACGCTCGTGTTGGCGCTCGCCTTCACCTCGAGCCTCGCGCTGACGACCCTGGGCTGCGACGACGAGGACAGCGAGATCGGGACGCCCTGCGAGAGCGAAGAGGATTGCTCGGACGAGCTGATCTGCGACATGCACGACGGCCAGGGGACCTGCCAGGAGGACCATGGGCACCGGGAGATCGAAGTGGATGAAGGACGACCGGACGGCGTGAGCCGGTAGCGGCCGTCTGCGTTTGTTTCTGCTCTTGCGCTCGCGGACGCGCTCTCCACGGATTCAGCTGACCTGCGTGCGCAGTCTTTGCCTACGGCAGGTACGCGGGGCTCGGGCGTGATCGTGGCGCTGACCTGCCTGCTCATCCGTGTTCAGGGTGTTTCCCGCATTTCACAGTCACAGGAGGTGGGATCGTTCAGATTTCCACAACTGTTCAAGTTGGGGAACCCAGCTTGAGAGATGCTCTCGTACGAGAGCATCTCGTTGAGTTGGATGAGGACCGAGTCGCCAGACTGCAGGCCAGCGACGTCGAGCAGACCGCCCAAACTGGTCAGGTTTTGGTTTCCTATGATTCGCATGACCCCGACCTCCTTCAGCGAATCGAAACCGTCGATCGTGACCAGCCCTGGAAGTCCGTCTGGGGTCGGCACAGGCGGTGGAGCTCCCGGTGGCCCCACACCGCAGGCCACCCAACAGAATGTCATTCGCCGACTCGAGGGCTCGAAATCCGACAACCGAGAGGGTGTCATTGTTCGTGATCGCAATGACGGATACCGTTCGCAAGCCCGAAAATCCTTCCAGTGACTCGAGGGAAATGTTGTCGCTGACTATGATTGCACCGACGTCCTCCCGCGACCCTATTCCTCCGACGTCGATGAGCCTGGGGTTTTTGCGGATAGTGATTGAATCGTGCTCTGGACGAGCGGTTCCAACGGTAGAGAGCCTGTCGAGCCCCAACAGTGTCTCAAGACCAGGGTTCTCAGCGACTTGGACCCCACCAGTCACCTCGGCAATACAGCGAAGAAACTCCAGGTCGTTCAACCCGGCGACCCCAACAATCCTCAGATTTCCTTCGATCCGTGTATAGAGTGGGAGACTCTCCGCTTGATCCAATGAGCGGATCTCCAGGCTGTCAAAGAGTGGGTCGCCGTCTCCTCCAGGGGCGCTCCAGACGATTTCGGGACATGCTTCAGCCGGTTCTTCCCCGGAAGAAAAATCATCAGCGCAGGCGCTCGAGAGCAATGCGAGGGTGGCGATCGCTGTAGGTGACGTGGTCATTTTCATTGTCGAATCCATTATTATATGTCAAAGGTTCGGGCGCTTCAATGAGGCCGCCCCAAACGGGTGCGGAAGGGTGCGGGTCGAAGAGGCCTTCGACTTGCTGATGTTGCTTCAATGAGGCCGCCCCCAAACGGGGGCGGAAGGAATCGCTGTCCCGCAGGTATCTGGGGTCTACATCAGGTTGCTTCAATGAGGCCGCCCCCAAACGGGGGCGGAAGGCCACGGCCACGCTGCACGATGCGGGTGGAGCTGTCGGCTGGTATCTCAGGCGGTGCTTTTCGGGGTCTTTGTGCCCGCGAAACAATCGGTCCAACGGGGGGCGGTCGAAGCGGAGCTCGAGTTGGAAGTCGGCGTAGACGCGGCAAGAGTTGGCTGGATCTCCCCAGGTGCTCGACCCTTGGTAGTTGGCGATCGGTGAATCGAAGGGTAGATGGGGCGGGTCGATCAGGGCGAGGTCGATAGACATCCCCGCCGTCGGCAGGTCGAGGCTCAGCACCGTGCTGGCGATCGGATCGAGGCATCCGGCGTATTCGGGCTGTTGCAGGCAGACCGTCAGCCAGACATGAAACCCGAGTACGCCGTCGAGCCAGACGGCGACCTCGACGGCACAGCGCAGTCCTGGCGCGGCTCGAGCACCCGTTGGGGTGGCGGCCGATGGGGCCGAGGATATCGACCCGCATCAGTATACCCGGCTCCAGCTTTTGATTCGTTCGAGGTGATCTGTACACAGATCCTGGGCGCGCATGAATGCCTGGCATTGGATGCAGAACTCGAGACCGTGGAGGTGAGCCGTTCGTTGGTGGAACATGATGCAGATCTGTTCGTTGTTTGGCACGTAAACCTGATGACATTCCGAGTTGTTCGGGTCATGAAAGGGGCCAGCCGTGTTGGGGGTGTTGTGGCGCAATGTGGCGTTGTGGTGGCAGTGTGGACCTTGACCGCCGTTGTTGTTTGTGTAGTGATTCCCGTGGGCCTGCTGGACGCCACCCCATGTCATCTTCGGCGCGACCATGCCGATTGAATGGCTGATCTCGTGGGCAAATACGCGGCAGAGAGCAGCAGCCTTTCGCTGACGCGTGGCGTGGGGGTAGTACGCCGACATGTCTTGGGTCAGCGCGATGTTGGCTCCTGATGAAAGTCCCCCTACTGCTTCTGTGGCGATTATGGAGATCGTGAGGTGGAGTCCGGTGGGCATGTCACTCGGTCGCTTCGAGGAGTGTTGTTGGTCGTAGGGATCGTCCGCAAGAGCGTCCAACATCTGGTTGTCGGTGCCTGTAATCGTGACCTCTGCTGTCCGATAGTCGATGAGGCGAGTGGTGTGGGTGATGTCTGTCTTGCCGTTGGTGAACGATTCGCTGCCGGTGTATTTTTTGAGGGAGTAGTGGCGGCTGACCTTGACTTTTGTGCTCGGTTTGGAGCGCAGGCGCAGACATCGTTTTATGTCGATGTTTGGCTGCGGCGGTAAATGGATGGTAAACTTCCAAACCCCATTTTTGAAGACGACCGTATCGTTGTCGTTGTCGCTGTCGCTGTCGCTGTCGCTGTCGCTGTCGCTGTCGCTGT
>CAYVJQ010000120.1:0-21952 GCA_964451725.1 uncultured Nannocystaceae bacterium
CGGTCGCTGAGCACGATCGCCAACTCGAAGGCCCCCAGTTCGGACCCGGGGATCAGGCCGACAAGGTCGGCCTGCGTGTCCCCGTTGAGGTCCACGACGATCCGATCTTGAAGATCCTCGACCCCGACCCCGCCGACGATCAAGGCCCGCTCGATGTGGGTCGGCACCCGCGGGTCATCGGCCACGGAGGTCCCATCGAGGCGCCACCGCGGCTCGCCCAGCGCGTCCAGACCCGCGCCCTCGTCCGAATAGTCGCGGGAGGGATCCGCACTGGGCGAGCGCGGCTGTGTACGCGGCGCGCGGGGAGGCTCGGGGGCGCGGTGGCAAGCCAGAGCACCGACACCCAACACGAGCAACAGGCGACAGGGCAAGCCAGAGCCCACAAACCCAGCGCGACCTCGGCCCCGGCGGGCCCTCAAAACTGCGATTTCGCCGGAGCTCGGCATGGGTGCAGGTCAGCCCGCGCGGGCGCCCGTGTCAAGTATCCTGCCGGCGGTGCACGATCCCAGGGCCATGCTCGAGCGCCTGCTCGGCCTCCCGTCCGATCAGCGCAGCGCCGAGCTCGACCGCCTTGCGCCCGACGCAGAGCGCTGGCGCCCAACCTACTCGGACCTCACTCGAGGACCTGATCCCGACGCAGCCCTGCGCTGGGCCCTGTCTCTGCCCCCAGCCCTGTTCGATGCCCCGCCGCCTCGGGCTCTGGTCGAGCTGCTCCACCAGGGCAGCTATCCAGCCCGTCTCATGCGCCTGATCGAGCCGGCGCGCTGCCTGGCCCTGCTCGCGGATCCCGGCCCACCGGTGCCCGACTACGCCAGCGAGCTGAACGAGGCCATCGGTCGTCACGGTCCTGCAGAGGGTCTGGCCCGGGTCCGCACCCGCGCCTACCTGGACCTGGCCCGGCGCGAGCTCGAACATGCGCCCCTCGAAGAGGTCGGCGGCCCGCTCAGCGACCTCTCGGGAGCCTGTTTGGACGCGGCCCTGCGCAGCGTGGACCCGGGCCTGCTCGAGCGTGTGTGTGTGTTCGGCATGGGCAAGCTCGGCGGGCGCGAGCTCAATTTCCTCAGCGACATCGATCTCATTTTTGTCCATGACGACACGGCGATCTCGGAGCAGGAGGAGGGCCGGTCCCACCGCGAGCGAGCCCGCCTGTTCAGCGACCTGCGCAAGGTCTTGAAACTGCTCGAGGGTAGCGGGGCCTGGCGACCTCTGTTTCACGTCGACCTGCGCCTGCGTCCCTTCGGCAGCCGGGGCCCTCTGTCGATCTCGGCGTCCGGACTGGAGCGCTACTACGAGCGCCACGGGCGAGGCTGGGAGCGGCAGGCCTGGCTCCGCGCCCGGCCCATCGCCGGCAACCTCGAGCTCGGCGGCAGCGTGTTGCGACGGCTCGAGCCCTTCATCTGGCCGCGCAGCTTGGGACCGGAGGTATTCGCCGAGGTCGGCGAGATGATGAAGCGCAGCCGCGCCCAGGCCCGGCGCGGACTCGGACCCGCAGCCATCGACCTCAAGCACGACCCGGGGGGCATCCGCGAGGTCGAGTTCTTCGTCCAGAGCCTCCAGCTCCTCAACGGAGGCCGCCACGTCGAGCTTCGGGCCCACTCGACCTTGGGTGCGCTCGATCGACTCGCGGCCGCCGGCTTCGTCAGTGACCGTGAACACGAGGTCCTCAGCGGCGCCTATCGAGTGCTCCGACGGATCGAGCACCGGGTCCAACTCGGCGAGGGACAGCAGACCCACAAGCTCCCAGCAGATCCACAGCAGCGGGCCTGCCTCGCTCGGCGCTTGGCTGTGCACGCACCCGAGACCTGGCTGGAGCCCGACCGTCGGGGCGCCCCGCGACCTCGACCCGAGACCGGCGACTCCGACCGCGGGTCTCCCCTGCGTGACCTCGACCTCGGGATCGCCGAGCTCCGAGCCCGGGTTCAGGCGATCAGCTGCACACTCACGGGCGAGTCTGATCTCGCCGACGCGCAGACCGACACCACAGCGGTCGCCAAGGCCGTGATCATCGATCCTGCCTCGTCGGCCCGCTCGCGAGCGGAGGCTCTGGCGAGCCTGGGTCTGTGGCCCGAGGCCGCCGAGGAGGCGGCCGCGACCCTCGACCACCTCCTGTCTCGACCGGGTGGGCCGCTGACCGCCTCGGGCCCAGCTCGGGTCGGCGCTCAGCGTCTGCTCCTGGCCTGCCTCGACAGCGCCGACCCGGTCGCCGCGCTCCGTCGTCTGGTCGAGTTCTCGGCCAACCGACCCGCGCACTACGGCGTGTGGCGACTGATGGCCGCGCCCGAGCGCGACCCCATGGTCCGCCAGGTCGCCGACTTGTTCGGGGCCAGCGAGCCCCTGTCCCGCGGACTCATCGGTCTGCCCCTGGCGACCGCCGATGAACACAGCGGGCGAGACGGAGGTCTCGCCCTGTTGCTCGAGGCGACCACCAAGCTCAGCCTGGCCGACGCCGAGGAGCTCTGGTCTCGCTTTCTCGACGACCAGAGCCGAACCCGCGCGCCCCTGCACGATCGACTCCTGCGCTTCAAGCATCGCGAGCTCGTCCGCCTCGGCCTCTTCGACCTCGGCCGGCGCCCCGATCCCCTCGCGGTCGGCCGGACCCTCTCCGACCTCGCGGACCTCGTCGTCCGCATCCTGCTGGTGGACCTGGCCCAGACCCTGCCCGCGGGGGAGCCCCCCTTTCACCTCGCGGTCCTGGCCGCCGGCAAGTTCGGCATGCAGGCCATGGACTACGGGTCGGACCTCGACCTGATGTTCGTGTTTGAACCGAGCACGGCGATCTCCCCGACCCTGGTCCGCGACGCCGCCCAAAAGGTCAGCCGTAGGCTGATCGCTACGCTCGAGAGTCGCGCCGGTGGACCCCGGCTCTACGAGGTCGACATGCGCCTGCGGCCCTCGGGGCGCCAGGGCCTCCTGGTCTCGAGCATGGCCGGCTTTCGCCGCTACCATGAGCGTAAAATCGAGATTTGGGAGCGCCTGGCCCTGGTCCGGCTCCGACCCATCGCCGAGGTCCTCGTCCATACCGGACCCGCCGATCCGCCGACTCCCCTCACCGCCGAGTCGGCCCTGCCCGCGAGGCTGTGCGCTGCGATCACCACCGAGGTCGTCCCCCGGTCCCTGTGGCCGTCCCAGGACGACGATCCCGACGCGATCCTTCGGGCGACGTGGCAGCTCAAACGCCGTATCGAGGCCGAGGTCGCGCGAGAAACACGCGATCAGATCGACGTCAAAGCCGGCCGCGGTGGCTGCCTCGAACTCGAGCTCCTGGTCTCGGCCCTCCAGCTGTGTCACGGCAAAGAGGCGGGGGGAAGCCCCGACCTACGGTCCCGCGAGATCCCCCTCGCGCTGCGCGGTCTCGCCGAGCACGGCGTCCTCGGGGCGAGCGAGGCCCGCGACCTCGAGCGCGCCTATCGCTTCCAGCGCCTGCTCCTCAATCGACTGCGCATGACACGTGTCGGTGGGTGGGGCGAGAACGACCGCCTACCCCTGAATTCTCCCCGCCTCGCCGCCCTTGCGCGTAGGATGGGCCTCGCAGATCGAGATGCGCTGATCGCCACGCTCGCCCATGAACGCGACGTCGTTCGACTCAGCTTCGATCGCCACCTTCGCACCGACCGCACCGACAATACCCATGCCGGAGACCACTGAATCTATCCTTGGCTTCCCCTTCAAGGGCACGCTGCGCCGCAGCCCGTTCCCGAAGATCGTCCGTCAAGTCGCCCGCACCAAAGCGACCGGAAGCCTGTTCTTGCTCAACGGCAAGACCAAAAAAGTCGTGTTCTTCAGCGAGGGCACACCGATCTCGGTGCGCTCCAACGTGACCGCCGAGTGCCTCGGTCAGATCCTCGCCGCCGAAGGTCTGATCACCCAGGCGCAGTGCGACCAGACCCTCGAATCGATCCGCCGCACAGGTAAAAAGCAGGGCGAGCTGCTGGTCGAGATGGGCATCCTCAGCGAGGGCAACCTCCGCTACGGACTCGAGGCCCAGCTCCGCAACAAGCTCTACGACATCTTCTCCTGGGAAGACGGGCGCTACCAATTCAAGCCCGACGTCGAGGGCGAGGACTACGGCCTGCGGATCACCACGCAGAGCCAGGGCATGATCGTCAACGCCCTGATCGAGACCACCGACGAGGCCCGGGCCTCGCGGGCGCTCGAGCCTTACAAGGCCCGCTTCCCCGTCGTCGATCCGGGCCACGGTCTGAGCCTCGACGTCACTCCCGAGGAGGCCTACTTCATGATCTGCCTCGACGGCAGCGTGTGCATCGGAGACCTGCTCGGCCAAGACCACGATCCGCCCGTGCCGTCCGCGGCGCTGCTGCTCTACGCCGCGATCCAAGCGGGTATCGCCAAGCTCGCCAAGACCGCCCGCCAGCCCCGCGAGCGACCCGAGAAGCCCGAGGACGGTCGCAGCAAGCCCAACTCGGAGCTCGAGCCCGACTACCAACCCCAGATCTCGATCACCACCTACGAGGACACCCCCCTGCCGGGTGAGCTCCCCAAACCGCCCGACCCAAACCTCGACGACGAGTTCTCGGTCGACGACAGCGCCATCGAAGTGATCCCGCGCGAGGTCTCGTCGATGCTGATCGCAGCCGAGAGCGACACCCCCGACGAGACCTTCGACGAACACGAGGAAGGGATCGGCGACATCCTCGACGAGGACGACAGCGACGGCCCTCCCCTGTTGGCCGCGGATCCAGCCGAATCCGGGATGTTCGTCCGAGTCTCCCACGGCGACAGCGCTCCGAGCATGCCGGCCCCGCTTGGCCCCGACGCGCCGACGCTCTTCGACGGCCCCGCCGCCCCACACAGCTCCGGTCCCGACGAACCCGGACTGGTCGCCCCTCCGCAGCTGCTCGATGCCCCCGAGCAGATCGGGGCGAGCGCAGACGAGATCGAAGAGATCGAAGAGATCGAAGAGATCGAGGAGATCGAAGAGCTCGAGGAAATCGAAGAGCCCGACAGCGGCGCGGTCGAGGCTCCGGACGAAGTCCATGTCGCCCAGCCGACGGTCACCGCATCGGACACGACCCTCGACGATCTCTCCATCGACGACGACCTCGCCATCGACGATGGCGATGACGATGACGACGACGACGACCTGACAATCGGGACACCCGATGGACTGAGCGCCCTGGCCAGCAGCCTGGAGGTCGACGACGACCTCACCATCGACGTCGGTGCCGAGCTCTCACTCGACTCTGCGCTCGGCGACGAGGGTGATGAGCTGGTCGACATGGAGGATCTCGACAACGTGGACCTCGGTGCCGAGGATGGCCAGGCAGACCCCGAAGTCGAGGCCGCGCGCGAGTTCAGCAACGGCGAGGCGGCCATCGAGGACCAGCGCTGGGCCGACGCGACTGGCCACTTCGAGGCGGCCTACGAGTTCGGCATCGACGTCGCCGAACTCCACACCATGCTGGCCTGGTCTCGCTTCCAAGCCAGCGGAGAGACGGCCGATATGGCCGCCCACGCCCTGGATCTCCTGGCCTACGCCGAGGAGATGAACCCCAACTTGGCCACGGTGTTTGCCTATCGCAGCGCCGTACTCCATGCCCAAGGGGACAACGCAGGGGCCCAGGATGCCGCCCAGCGAGCCCTGGACATCGACCCCTACGACGAGCTCGCCATCGACGTGATGGACAAGCTCGTCTGAGCGCGGCCTACATCATCAGGGAGTAGTCGAGACCCATCGCCGGCTTCTTGAAGGGGTCGAAGACTGCGGCTTTGACGACCCCTTCAATACACTTGCCCAGCGGCGTCCCAGCGGCGTCTCCCTTGACCTCGACCTTGGTCACCTTTCCGCTGGCACCCTCGATCGAGACCCGGACCTTGACCTTGGTGCCCGGGGCCGCCCCGTTGCTGGCTCCACAGGCCTTGGCCTTGGTCTTGATCTTGCTGAAGCCCTTCTTGAGTTCGGCCGAACCCAGCTTCTCGGGCAGCTTGGGGGCGAGCACCTTGTCGTCGGGCTTGGTGGTCCCGCTGTTCGACTGACACTTGGCGAGGTCGGGGTTCAACAGACAGTCCACGTCGTCCTCTTTCCCACCGCCGCTCGGTTTGGGATCGGGCAGGGGATCGACGATCGGATCCGGCGTGAGATCAGGAGCGGGATCCGGGCTGGGGTCCGGTTTCGGCTTGTTGTCGGGCTTCGGCTTCGAGCCCTTGGGCTTGCCCTGCTCCCACTTGCCCTGACCCGGGGCCTTGGCCTCCCCACCCTCGAACAGACCCTCGGGGTTCGCCATGGGATCGTCGGCAGAGGCCAAGAGTTCACCATCGAGCAGGCCGGTCTCCCCAGCGGTCTCGGTCTCGCCCGTGTCTCCGGTCTCGGCGCCCGTCTCGGTCCCGGATTCACCGGTATCGAGCTCGGCCTCCACCGGCTCTGCCCCCACCTCGGCAGCCTCTGCCGGATCGTCTGCGCCCGCCTCAGCCCCATCACCGACAGCCAGCTCCGAGTTCGGATCCTCGGCCCCTGCAGAGGCCTTGGCCTGGAGCTCCCGGCCATCCTCTTCCCCACCGGAGCGCATGGCCCAGACGGCACCACCGATGAGCAGCACACCCAGGAGCAGGGCAACGACGACCAGCGGCCCCCGTCCCTCTTTCTTCTTCTCGGGCTCCACGGCCGCAGGCACGACCGTCGCCGGCTCGGATTCATCGTCGAGGGCGAGAAGCGGCGCCTCCACGCTCAATCCCGCGCTCAAGCCCCCGGAGAAGCTGCTGAAGAGCGCGTCTTCGTCGAGCTCGCTGCTCTCGCCGTCGCCCTCGCCAGCGGTGAACACAATTACCCCCGAGTCGGCTGGGCTGGGATCGCTGCTGTTTTGTTTGTTCTCTTTGATCCGGGCCGCGACCGCCAGGATGTCCTGCAAACCCGAGTTTTCCTTGTCGCCATCGCTACTGGGGAACAGGCTGGTATCGCTACTTTGGTCGTCCTCGGCCATGAAACTCACTCACTCGTTGTCGTCGTCTAATGAAGCGGTGTGTGGGGCTCGCGCCCGCCGCCGCTCGATCGTGGCAAAATGGACCCTACCCGCCTTGGGGTGTGCAATCCAGACATCGGAGACTAGCTGGACTGATGGGATGATGACTGCGCCAACGTTCGTGTGACGAGTCACGGCTGCGTCTGCTTTCAGTGCGCGTACTACGGCTCGGAAACCCATTGAAATTCGAACGCTACACATGCGATCCGGGTTCGCTCTAGGGCCTCGATCGACTGAGCTGAATCACATCTTGTCCGAATCCAGCCGATAGCCACCAGGAACCGCCTCATGCGCGCTCAGCTGGGTATTCGTCCAGACGTGCCACCACCGGCGAGCTGCCCGTCTACGCCCGGGCAGCTGGACAGCACGGCGACTTGCCCCTAAACACTGCCGGCGGTCGAACCCCGTACAGCACGCGCGAGCGCACGCTGTGGACCCACCGCGAGCGCGGCGCGGCCAGTGGAGCCAAGCTGGCACCCTGCCCCGCCCCGCCCAACCCCTACAGGAGGAAGCCCTTATGAAACGCACCGACGAAGAACGAATCGCCCGCGAAGTCGGCCGGCAACAGAAGCAGAGCAGGGTTCTGCAGCGACGCACGGACAACCGTGGCGACATCACGGTGGCCGGGTACACCACCCAGCTCGAGGACGCGATGATGTGGGACGAGGAGACCGTCTACAACATCGCCGACGACGAGGTCCTCGAGATCCTCTTGGACATGAAAGAGGACCTGTCCGAAAAGGAGTGCGAGGCCGTGGTCAAGCGAGCCATCAAGAAGACCAAGGTCAAAGATCGGGAGACGCCCTACCAAGAGGCGATGATGCTCCTCGAAGAGGACTGAGCTCGACACCGGAGCCCAAGACCAGCGCCCGCGTCACCCTCCCGACGCGGGCGCTGTCGTGTCCGGAGCCCCGAGTCGGACCGGGGCTCGAACGCCAGAGCCCGCGTCTTTCGACGCGGGCTCTGGCTCGTCTGGTCGAGAACCCCGTCAGAGTGCGGGCTCGATACCCATTTCTTTGAGCAGGTGGTCTGCACCGTCGAGGTCCATCACCCACAGCACCGAGCGGATGTCGACGTGGATCGAGCGGGTGATCTCGGGCATGAACACCCAGTCCGAAGCCATGGACTCGTAGTTGCCGTCGAACACGAGGCCGATCAGCTCGCCGCGGGCGTTGAGTGTGGGTGAGCCCGAGTTCCCGCCCGTGATGTCGAGGTCGGCGAGGAAGTCGATCGGCACCTCACCGAGCTCCGGGTCCACGTAGGGACCAAAGTTCTCGGCCGCCGCCGCATCGCGCACGTTCTGAGGCAGGTCGAAGGGCTCCGCTCCGGTGTGCTTGGCCAGCATCTGGCTGGCGATCGTGAACGGTACGCAGGGCTCGCTCTCCCCGGCGGCTCGGTAGCCACGCACGGTCCCATAGGTCACCCGCAAGGTCCCGTTTGCGTCGGGGGCCAGGGTCTCGCCCTTGCTGGCTGCGAACTCGCGCAGGGCCGCGATGTAGCGGGGCCGGAGCACCGCCATCTTGCCCGCGTACTCGGCGTCGCGTTGCCTGAGATCCTTGACCATGGGCTGAACCGCCAGCATCGCCACGATCGCCGGATCGCGGCTGCGCTCGAGCTTGGCCAGGGTGGACACCCCGTAGAGCTTGAAGACCTTGGCCGGATCGGCGAGCTTGGTCTTCTTGTAGAACTTGTCCAGAGCGCGATCGATGGCGGCCTCGTCGACCTTCCCCTTACCAACGATGATCCCGAGCAGCTCGGGGCGCTGGTCCTCGGGCAGCTGGGCCGCGCGGACGAGGTGCAGGCGCAGCGCGGCCCGATCGAGGGCCTCCGCGTAGGCACGCTGGGACTCGGGGAGCCGGACCGAGACGGTGTAGAGCTCCTCCTTGCTCGGTGCCTTGCCGTCCTCCCCCTCGAGGTCCTGAGCCGCCCCCACCACCAGGCTGGCCCGGCCCAGGATCTTGGAGGAGCGCAGCAACTCCGCAAACGCCAGGTCTTTCTCCCGGGTCGCGCGGTAGGCCCGGCTCAGGACGTCGAGCTCGGCCAGCACGCCGCCATACGCGGCCTTGCGCTGCTCGTCAGCTTCGATCCACGCCAACAGCTCCGCCTCTTGGGCAGCCTTTTGTGCCGACAGCCCGCCCTTGCCCAATCCGTCGAGCATGCCCTTGGCGTTGGTCAGTCCGTTGCCGAGCCCCCGGACGGTGGGGTTGGCGATGATCTTGAGAGCGGGGTCATCGCCGGCCGCAGCCTCGATCGCAGCGAGGTACTGCTCGTAGCGCGCGATCTTGTGGGGGTAGGACCAGTCGACGGCGTCTGCGACCTCGGCCGCGGTCTTCAAGCGCGAGGTCCGGCCGGGGTAGCCCGCGACCATCACGAAGTCCCCCTCGTCGAGGTCCTCGGTGGCGATCGCCAGCACGTGTTCGGGGTGGAAGGGCACGTTCGCGTCATCGAAGTCGGCAGGCTTGCCGTCTGGTCCCACGTAGGCCCGAAAGAAGGAGTAGTCGCCCGTGTGCCGGGGCCACCGCCAGTTGTCGACCTCGCCGCCGTACACACCCACGCCCGCATCCGGGGCGTGGACCAGGCGAATGTCGCGGAGCTCGAGCTGCTCGATGAGGAAGAACTGGGCGCCCTCGAAGTACGAGGCCACGCGGCAGCTGACGTCTTCCTTGGCGGCCTCGCAGGCGTCCGCGAGGTCTCCCCGGCGCTTGTTCATCTCGTCAAAGCGGGCCTCGGGGTCACCGATGTCCTCGAGCCCCGCGAGCACCTGGTCGCTGACCTCGGTGAAGGAGTTGGTCACGTATACGCGCTGGCTGGGCCCAGCCCAGCGCTCTTCGCCACGGGTGGCCGCCAGGAACCCGTCCTCGATCAGGTTCTCGCCCTCGCTGCTGTTGCGGGTCAGCGCTCCCTGGACGCAGTGGTGGTTGGTGATGATCAGGCCCTGGTCGGAGACGAAGCTGGCCGAGCATCCACCGAGGCTGACGATAGCCCCGAGCGGAAAGGAGGTCGGGACCGTGAGCACCGCCGGGTCGAGCTCGAAACCGGCGTGCACGAGGTTGTCGACGTGGTCTCGGGCCGCGAGCTGGCTGGGCATCCACATGCCCCCCGGGTTCTCGAACGCTCCCCGGTCCTCGGGCTCCGCGGTCGCGGAGGGATCGGCGTCCGGGGTCACCGGCGAGCCATCGGGCTGGGTACAGGCCCAGGTCATCGACAGGCACGTGGCCAAGGGCAGGGAGAGCAGCGAAAACCGCGAGATCGGAGCCATTGAGCGTTAGGTATCAGATCCCGGGAACCCGACAAAATCAAATTCGTGGTCGACCATGATGGCCGTCGCTCAAACGCTGAGCGACGTCGTCCGGGTGGCGCGCGCGGGCCACCCGACGATCGAAGGACCAGTGCCACACTGGCCAGCGGCGACCCCAGGAGTCCCCACAGCGCGGCGAAAACCCGTCGGCTGCACGGCGAAAACCCGTTCGCAGTCGTCAAGCGCCGGTTTTCAACCGATATTCTCTCCGCCGTGACACACGGTCACAAAGCCCTACCGCTCCCGCCCGCGCTCCCCCCGACCTTCTCGGGGGCAGAGCTGTGAGCTCCGTGACCTCGCTGCTGGTCGCCAACCCGACCGCGCGCACCGGGAAGGCCGAGAAGACCATCGCCCGGGCCATGGACGGACTCGCGGGCGCCGGCCTGCACCCGGAGTTCTTTCCCACCCTGCCCGAGGGCAGGACCGTCGCGGCGCTCGCCGACCGCCTCGAGCGAGACGACTGTGCCCGGGTGGTCTACCTGGGTGGCGACGGGACCTTCGCCGAGTCCGCCAAGGGCATCATCTTGGCCCGCGAGCGCGCCGGCATCGACGTACCCATGGCCATGCTGCCCATGGGCACAGCCAACGACCAAGGCCGATCGTTCGGCATCCACGCCGGTCCCAAGGCCCTCGACCAGAACATCAAGACCATCGCCGAGGGCTGCGAGCAGTGGCTCGACGTCGGCCGCATCGTGGCCCTGGACGAGGGCGGCGAGGTCCTGTGTTCCGACCTGTGGTTCGACAATTGCGGTTTCGGCCTGTCGGCCCGGATCCTCGCCCAGCGCAACCGGGACCGGGTCTGGGCCTCCAAGGTGCCGCTGGTCAAACAGCTCTACCGGGACAAGCTGGTCTACGCGGGCGCCGCCTTCTCCGAGCTGTTTCGCTCGGTCGTCGGTGGACCCGTCGAGTCCCAGTTTTCCTGCGAGCTGACCATCGACGGCGAGGTCATCGAGTGGGTCGGGCTCACCGACATGGTCATCAACGGCACGGTCTTGTTCGGGGGCGAGTGGATCTTCGTGGAGGACGCCCGGGCCGACGACGGCAAGTTCGAGGTCCTGCCCTTCCGCGGCCACGCCGACTGGGTGACCTCGGCGCTCAAGGCCCACAAGCGCAACCCGGTCACCGAGGACGACCGTGGAGTCGTGGGTCTGCGCGGCCGCGAGTTTCGGCGCGGCACCGAGATCGAGGTCCGCCTGTTCCGCTCCGCCCAGGGCCCCGATATCCCCGCCCAGATCGACGGCGAAGAGTTTCTGTCCTGCTACCACTACAGGGTGGACAACCTCTTTCACCACCTCCGGATCATCGTCCCGGAGAACCCGCACTGGGTATGAGCGCTCGTTCGGGTTCGGGTTCGACACGGGTCCTGGTCCTGGTCCTCGCGCTCGGCCCGGCCCTGGCCTGCAACTGGCTCGAGAGCGACGAGCTCGTCGACAATGGTCCGGCCAAGCGCGATGCGGCCGAGTTCAGCGAGCAGGTCGACGCCAAACTCAGCGCCTACTCGAGCTGCCGCGACACGGTGGCCTCGGTGATGCGCGAGACCTGGTCTCGCTACAGCGACCAGGTCGACGAGGACGGCGTGCCCAAGCGGCGCCGCGAGGGAGTCTACCTGCGCGGGATCGGCAACAACAGCTTCCGGGGCTGCCGCCGGGTGCTGACCAACGCCGCCCAGACTCGCCCGGATATGCCCACCATCCACACCAGCGCGAGCGAGCTGGTCGAGGCGGCCGCAGCCTTCGCCACCCACACCCGGGCGCTCGAGCGGGCCCTCGAGAGTGAGGGCGGCGACGTCGACTTCAGCACCCTCAACCGCCTCGACCCGGAGCTCCGGGCCAGACACGCCGAGTGGGCCGCGGCCGACGAGGCCATCGAGCAGGCCATCGACCTGCGCCACATCGAGAACGACGCCCTCTTGCTGGGTGTGCTCGAGGGCCGGCGCCAGCCCATCGAAGTCGACACCCGTCGCCTGATGATCCGGGCCCGCCCAGTGGTCCGTTGCCTGACCCGGGAGCCCGCGCCCGCGCCCGAGGATTGCCAGTCTCAGATCGACGCCCTGGTCGGGGCCCACACACGTTTCACCACGACCTACGCCGCCGGGCGCCAGGCCGCCGACAAGGTGTTTTGGATGGTGACCTTCGTCAACGACGTCGACGAGTTTTCGACCGTCGCGCAGGACTACCACCGCAACCTCGACCACCGGCGCAACCGAGAGCGAGACCTCCGCGACCTCCGCGATGCCTACTCCTCCCTGGTCCGGGACGCGGATACGCTCGACTTCGACTTTCCCTGATCCCCAGGTCCGTCAGCTGTCAGCCGGGCATGTCCAGTGGAGGAGGAAGGGCCTCGATCTCGAGCGCCCGTCCGCCCTTTCGCTCGCCCCAATCCTCGCCGTAGTCATCCCCCTCGTCCTCCCAGCCCTCGTCCTCCCAGCCCTCGTCCTCCCAGCCCTCGTCCTCCCAGCCCTCGTCGTCTGCGGCCTCGAGCGAGCACACGGCCACGGTCGCACAGACCAAGGCGGCGGCCTCGGCTGCCGCGGCGTTGGCCTCTCGGCGCTCGAGTTCGGCCTCTGCCGCGTCTGCGCACAGCCCATACTCTTCTTCACACAGCTGTACGCAGGGGGCCCAGTCGGCCTCGATCCCCGCGTCGACATCGAAGGTGCAGGTCTGTTCACACAGGTCGTAGCTCTCCTCGCACTCGGCGTGGGTCGGGCCACCACAGGCCGACATGGTCGCCAGCCCGCCCCCGAGGATCGCGGCTCGTCCAACCATGGGCCCAACCAGCAACAGCAGCGGGAAGAACCAACTGCGGCGTGTCAGGCGAATGCGACGGGGTCGGGGGTCATCGTGTTGAAAATCTGACGGCATGGGGGCTCCTGGGCTGAAAAACACCGAGAATTGCGAACCGGGTGACAGCTTCTGCAAACCCTCGGCCAGGCGCGGCGAGCGACTGTGCGCCATGGCACGGGAGCCCAGGCCGACCCCGGCGCGTTGTCAAAGCCGCTACAGTCGGGCCCACGGCCTCGCCCACAGCGAGCGGCACACACGATGAAGGCGATCGTTCTCGATGAACATGGCGGCCCAGAGGTCCTCCGCGCGGCCGAGCTCCCGCGTCCCCAAGCCGGGCCCGGAGAGGTCGTGGTCGAGGTTTACGCCTGCGCCCTCAACCGCCTCGACATCTGGGTCCGGGGTGGCCTCCCTGGGCTGCGTTTGTCCTATCCTCATATTCTGGGCAGCGACATCGCGGGTGTCGTCACCGAGGTCGGTCCGGGCGTCGACTCCTCCGAGGTCGGCCGGGAGGTCGTGCTCAATCCGGGCCTCGGCTGCGGCCGCTGCTCCGCCTGCCTCGGGGGCTGGGACAACCTCTGTCCCAGCTACCGGATCTTGGGTGAAAATACGAATGGCGGCTACGCCGAGGCGCTCGCTGTACCGGCCGCCAACCTCGTCGACAAACCCGCGCGCCTGTCCATGATCGAGGCCGCGGCCTTTCCACTGACCTTCCTGACCGCCTGGCAGATGCTGGTCGAGCGCGCGCGTGTGACCCCCGGGGAGACCGTCCTCATCCACGCCGCAGGCAGCGGTGTGGGCTCGGCCGGACTCCAGATCGCCAAACTCCACGGCGCCCGCGTGATCGCCCTGGCCAGCACCGACGCCAAACTCGACAGGGCCAGGGAGCTCGGCGCCGATGCGTGTGTGCGCAGCAGCGACCCTGACTGGCCCCGACAGGTCCGCGCCCTCCCCCTGCTCAATGGCCAGCGCGGCGTCGACATCGTGTTCGAGCACGTCGGCCAGTCGACCTGGGCCCAGAGCATCAAGCTGTGCCGCCGCGGGGGCCGACTGGTGACCTGCGGGGCATCTTCGGGGTGGGATGCCCAGACCGACCTGCGTCAGGTGTTCTTTCGTCAGATTCAGATCCTCGGCTCGACCATGGGCTCGAAGGCCCACATGTTTCGGGTCGCCCAACTCATACAGGAGGGCCGGCTGCACCCGGTCGTCGACCGTGTGTTCCCCCTGGCCTCGGCTGCCGAAGCCCACCGCTACCTCGACCGCCGCGAGCAGTTCGGCAAGGTCGTGTTGAGCGTTCGTCCCCCATGTCCGTAGCCGAAGCGCCCAAGCCCGAGCCCGAGCCCGGCGGATCGAAGGCGGACCTCGACTCGAGCGAGACCCCGAGTTGGGAGGCCTGGGGCCCGCGCCTGAGCGCCGCCTTGGCCCTCGGTCTCGCGCTCTTGTACCTGTTCGTCCCCGACCCCGGCCCCGGCGATTTTTGTATCGACGACGCCTGGATCCACCTCAGCTACGCCAAGAGCCTGCGCCTGGGCGACGGCCTCTCCTACAATCCCGGCGACTGGGAGACCGGGTTTTCCAGCCCCCTGTGGGTCGCCCTGTTGGCCGCGTGGCCGACCGAGCCCGAGCCCCTGATCCCGGTCAAGCTGCTCGGTGCGCTCCTCCACGCCGCGACCGCCGGCCTGACCAGCCTCGTCGCCCTCGAGCTCGCCCGCGCCCGCGCGAGTGTGGCCCGGCCCGTCCCCGTACTCTCGATCTCCCTGCTGGCGGGCATGTTGGTCGCCACCGCCCCGACCTTGCTTCACAGCGCCGGCTCGGGCATGGAGGTCGGGCTGACCGCGTGCCTGCTCTCGGCGACCGTGTTGGCGAGCGTGCGCGAGCGCTGGCTGATCGCCGGCGTGCTCGGCTGTGCAGCCCAACTCGCCCGCCCCGAGGCGATCCTGTTCCTGGCCGGGTTTTGTGGGGTGCTCGGCCTCGGTCGCCGCCGGCCCCAGGCCCTGGCTGCGTGCGTGGGCGCGTGTGTAGGCATGGGCGCCTGGGTCGTCTACTGCCAGGTGGTCACCGGTTGGCCGTGGCCCAACACCGCCTACGTCAAGGCCGGCGGCGATGCCAGCTTGGCTTCGGGGCTCCACTACATCAGCGCCCAGGTCCTCCCCTGGCAGCCCTGGGTGGTCGGACTCGGCGGTGGACTGGCGCTCATGGCCGCCGCCATCTACTCGGACCTCAGCGGCCGCGGCGTGCTCGAGCCAGATTCCCCAGAACCCCCAGAACCCCCAGAACCCCGGAGCTCGGGCCCTCGACATTGGGAGTCGTCGGCGCTGGTCGCCGGCTGGGCCCTCGCCATGCTGGCGACCGGCGCGAGCCGACCCCTCGACCCGGAGATCCTGTTCTACCAATCTCGCTACTTCGCGATCTTCGCGGCTGTCCCCGCGATCGTCATCGCGCTCGGGTTGGCCCGCACACATCGGATCCTGGCCCTGATCCTGGTGCTCCCCATCGCCGTGTTCACCGGGCTGCAGATCCCCGAGACCCGAGCCCGACAGCGCGCTCAAGAGCGTGGAGTCGCCCTCCTCCACGGGGACCCGGCCCGGCGCATCGCAGAGCAGCTCGCGCCCGGGCACCCGGGCCTGGTCATCGGGGTCGAGGGCGCGGGCTCGATTCGCTACCGGGCGCCTCGAGGCGCGACCATCGTCGACATCATCGGGCTCAACGACGCCGCCCTCGCCCACGCTCCGGACGACCCCACCAAGGCCTGCCTGCTCGTCGACCGGGAGCTCGACTACCTCGTGCTCCCCGACCACATCGCCGCGGCCTTGGCCAAGGTCTTCGTCCTCGAGCCCGTCGCCGTGTTCAACGACGCACGCTGGGCACAGATCGAGACTCCCCGGCCCGTCCAGGTCTCCCTGTTGGCGGTTCGAGGCGTCCGCCCCCACTGGCGGGCACGCTGCGCTTCAGGAGCACGCTGAGTCCCGCTCAGCCGAGCTCGGTCTACACCGTCGGCTGCACCGGCAGGTGCAGAACTTCAGCCTCGGCACCGCCGCGCTCGTCGAGGTAGGCATCGAGCACCTCTCGATCGGCGTCCGCCATGTCCTTGAAACACAGCCCCAACCACTCCAGCGGCCCGAAACGCTCACGACGAACCACCTCCGCGAGCGCCAAGATCTGCTGCCCGCGCTCGGGCAGAGGCACGGCGATCCACGCGAAGCGACCGTCGAGCCCCTGTCCGCCCTCGGCTCGTCCGGCCTCGGCTCGTCCGGCCTCGGTCCCGCCTACCCGCAGCAGCGACATCCCCCGATGGGAGAGATCGACCACCATGAAGCCCTCGACGGCCCGGGCGGCCTGATCGATGCCCGCAACCTCCGACTCGGAGCCGGAGACCACAAAACTTCCAATGACATGACGCGCGTCTGCACGCTGCTCGATCATGGGGATGCCCAGGGCGGCGGTCGTGGTCATGGTCGACAACGCTATAGAAGCACCCTCGAGCCCGCAAAAAACTGGCGGGGCCCAGGTCGAGGCTTGTCTAGACAGGACCAGACTGGTCCAAAAACACACCGCGCTCTCCGCGCATCACACTCGGGTCCCGTCCAGGTCGACTCAGACTGGGCGACCGGACTCGACCACCGGGCTCGAGCACAGAACTCGGCCCACTCCAGGTCCCACCGGCGCTCGAGAGTGGCGCAGATCGAAGGCGCGCCGTCGCCGAGGTCTACAAAGCTCCCCGACCAGGACCGCGACCGAAGCTTTGATCGCGCCACCACGGGTGCCCAGAGACGACGGCGAAACCAGGGCACAAGCGGGTCCTGCTCTGCCTGAGAGCAGAAATTCCGAGCCCTCGCTGGTCTCGGATTTCGGCACCGACCCGAGCGCGGCGAGGCTCCCCCCAATTGATTTCACGCCCCTTCTCTCTCTCGGTCGAGGCGCTCCCGAATCGATCGATGCAGGCCCTATTGCGACCGCACCCACCTCGTCCTCGACCGCCAACCTCGGGCGGGACGACCCACACTTGCCTGCTATGTTGCCGCCGACATGCGATCCCGATCGAGCTTTGCCGCCCCGGCACTCCTGACCCTCTCCCTCGCACTCGCCTTTACCGTAGGCTGTAAAAAACAGACCTACGACTTCGATACGAAGGCCCCCGCCCATGCCGGCCAAGCCGAGCTCGTGCTCAAGGTCGACAAGACCGGCAATGGGGAGATCAGCATCACCCTCGAGCACTTGGCCCCGCCCCAGCGCATCGACGCGTCCCTCAATACCTATGTAGTGTGGATCCAATCGGCGGGCAAAGACCCCCACAAACTGGGCATCCTCGACTACAAAGAAAAGAAGCGTGTCGGCACGCTGAACGCCACCTACTCCGAAGATCAGATGAAGATCATCGTCACCCTCGAGAAGGACTCGAGCACCGACGTACCCACGGGCGCCCGGGTGCTCGAGCAAGACGTGATCGCACCCCAACCCTAACGACCCCGTGCGCGCGCTCATCGTCGGACCCGAGGGTCGATCTGAATCCCCCAGTGCTCGCCCGGGCGCTCGCCCGGGCGCTCGCCCGGCCACTCGCCTGGCCACTCGCCTGGTCGCTCGCCTGGTCACTGGGCTGAGCGCGCCGACACCCACCGCCAGCGAGGCGCTCATTCACGTGCGCCTCGCTGGCGTCTGCGCGACCGACCTTCAGATCCTCCGCGGATACGCCGAGTTCTCGGGCATCTTGGGGCACGAGTTCGTGGGCCGGGTCGACTCCGCAGATCCCCTGGTCCCGGGCCAGCGCGTGGTCGCGGACATCAACCTGAGCTGTGGGCGCTGCACGGCCTGCACGAGCGGCGACGGCCACCACTGTGCAGCGCGACGGGTGATCGGGATCCGCGGGGCCCAGGGTGCGTTCGCAGATCAGCTGGTCCTCCCGCGGACGGCCCTGATCCCCGTCCCCGACGAACTCAGCGACGAGCAGGCCGTGTTCGCCGAGCCGCTCGCCGCGTCCTTGCATGTGCTCGACGCGATCCCACCCGAGGCGAGCGAGGTCACGGTGCTCGGAGACGGCAAGCTCGGCCTGCTCATCGCCCTCGCGCTCGCCGGTTCCCAGCGACAGGTCCGCCTCGTCGGTCGCCACCAGGCCAAGCTCGACACGGTCGCCGCCCACCCCAATATCGAGGCCACGCTCGAGTCCCAGGTCGCCGCGGATCCAACCTGGCGAGCCAGCGCGGCCGCGGTGGTCGAGGCCACCGGCAGCGCCAGCGGGGTCGCCAGGGCACTGTGGCTCGCCCGTCCCCGCGCGAGCGTGATCCTCAAGACCACGCTCGCTGGCCCGGTCGCCATCGACCTCTCGGCCGTGGTCGTCCACGAGCTGCGGTTGATCGGGTCGCGCTGCGGCGACATGCGGGCGGCACTCGCCGCGCTGGCCAGCGGCGCCGTCGATCCGCGCCCTCTGATCGCCGCGCGCTTTCCCCTGAGCCAGGGCGAACAGGCCTTGGCCCGCGCCGCCAGCCCTGGTGTACTCAAGGTCCTGCTGGACATGAGCCAGGACCCGCCGTGCACAACCGAGACCGACCCGAGCCGACCGAGCTGACCGAGCTGACCGACTTCTGGCTCGCCCGCCCGCGGCCCAGACCCAGCGCCCCCATCAAGCTCCTGTGCCTGCACCACGCGGGCGGGAATCCCTCGAATTTTCGGCCCTGGCTCGACGCCCTGCCCGACGATGTCGAGCTGCTCGCGGTCCGCCTGGCGGGGCGAGAGGCCCGTATGCGCGAGGCCCCCGCGACCCGAATGGCCGACATCGTCGAGCCCCTCGCTCAGGCCCTGGCCCCGCTGATCGAGGCCAGCCAGCCGTCCTCGGGTAGGCCCGCCGGCGTGATCGTGTTCGGACACAGCCTCGGCGCGCTGATCGGCTTCGAAGTCGTCGCCGCCCTGCAGGCGAAAGGGTCCCCCCTGCCCGCCGCCCTCGTGGTCTCGGGACGCAGCGCCCCCGCTCCCCACGCCCGCACCCTGGCCCTGCACACCCTCCCCGACCAGGCCTTCATCGACGAGGTCCAGCGCATCTACGGCGGCATCCCACCGCAGATCCTCGCCGAGCCCGAGCTCTTGGCCCTGACTCTGCCCGTGCTCCGAGCCGACCTCGAGGTCAACGAGACCTACAGCTACAGCCCGCGCCCTGCCCTGTCTCTGCCCCTGTATGCGCTCGGCGGCAGGGACGACCCACATGTGACTCGCCCGCAGCTGGAGGCCTGGTCCGCACACACCACCGGGGCCTTCACCAGCGCTCAATGCGAGGGTGGGCACTTTTATCTGGGCACGCCAGCGGGCCGACGGTGGGTGATCGAAGAGCTGCTCGACATCGCCCGCACCCAAATCCGATCCCGATCCTGATCCGGTCGGGCTGGGCTGTAGGCCCAAACCCAATCCCCCATCCAAACTAGTTGGTCGACACCGGGTTGCCCACGATCGCCACGGGCCCGGAGCCCTTGATCGTCAAGGTGGCTCCCTTGAGCAGGATATTGCCGTTGCTCTCCATGGTCAGGGACGCCGCCCCACACGACAGGGTGATCTTGTCGGCTGCATCGATCGAGATCTCGGCCTTGGAGGTGAAGTTCATATTGTTGCCCGAGGTTACCGTACGGACCTCGCCCACGGTCTCGGTCACGTTGTTGGCGATGCTCTCGCTGCGATCGTTGCCCACGCTGATGGTCTGGTCGTTGCAGACCTCGCCGGTCTGGTTGTTCCCGATCGTGAAGTACTCGTCGTTGCCGATGTTCTCGCGGTGGTCGTTCTCGATCTTCACGACCCAGTCCTTCTCGCCGTGCATGAAGATCTCCTCTTCCCCCTTGGCGTCTTCGAAGCGCAGCTCGTTGAAGCCCTCGCCCCCGGGCGAAGAGTTGGTGCGCCAGCCGGTCTGGGTCTTGTTTTCAGGCACCGAGAAGGGCGGCGGGTACTCGCCGTTGTAGACGCAACCGGTGACCATGGGCCGGTCCGGGTTGCCCTCGAGGAACTCGACCACGACCTCCATACCCACGCGCGGGATGAACTGGGTTCCCCATCCCAGGCCCGCCCAGCTCTGGCGCACGCGCATCCAACACGAGGCGTTGGCTCCGTAGCTGGGCTTCTCCTCCCAATGAAACTGGACCTGAACCCGGGCGTGCTCGTCGGTGTGAATTTCTTCGCCCTCGGGACCGACCACGATCGCCGTCTGGGGCCCGTGGACCCGGGGCTTGGGGGTGTCTGCCGCCGGGCGCATGGGCGTGGCCACGGGGATAGCCTCGAACTCGTTGCTGTAGGCCTCACCCCCGCCCTCGTCTCCTCGTCCTCCCGCTCCCCCTCCGCGGGTGATCGCTGAAACCGCCCCGCTGTGCCGCACCCGAGTGATCAGATACTCCCCGTCGAGATCCGGGCGCTCGGCGTTGGACAGCTCGAAGCGCAGCCCGGCGCGCATGGCCGTGGCGTTGCTGCTCCCGCGCAGCTCCTTCCCGGGCACGGCTTTGACCTCGCGCAGGTCGACGACCCGCTTGGCGATGTCGTCCATGATGTAGCGCCGATCGCCCTGGACGTAGGCCCGGCGCTCACGCCCGCGCTCGTCCGATCCGCTGCCCGACTCGGTCAACAAGTTGCGAGGGGTCATCCAATCGAAGTCCCGGCGCAGCGTAGCCGTGGTGACCAGCTCCCGCCCCCACTCGAGGGTCTGGATCGACTCGACGTCGACGGTCCCCGGGTTGCGCTCGACCACCGGCACCTCCGGTGTCCCGTCGAGGTTCTCGAGCATCGCGTACTGCTCGTTGGCGTCACGGAAGGTCAAGACCTCCAGGCCCGCGTCCGCGTCGTGGATGAACTCGTAGGACACCCCCTCCTCCTCGAGCAGGCGCGAGACGTAGTCGAAGTCCGACTCTCTGTACTGGGTGCAGTAGTCGCGAGGCTTGTCTCCGCGTTTGACGTCCGCAAGATCAAAGCTGCGCCCGTAATCGGCGAGCGCCAGGTCGAGCACCTCCCCGATCACCTTCTGCACCGAGGTGTGCTGAAAAATCCTCGAGTCCGTGCGCTGCCGCGCCAACTCGAAGGCCGGGATAATTTCAAACCGCACGATCAGGCGGTGGTCGACCACGCCGATGTACTCGACCCGCGCGACGACCCCACAGAGGCTCCGGCTGGCGGCCCCTTCACGGCTGACCAAGACCACCACGTCGGCGCCCAAGAGGGAGTCTGTGTCGGCGCTGTCGCTCTCTGTCTCGGCGTCGACGATCGCCCTGTAGGACTCGTTGATCGCCTCTCCAAGCCAAAACTGGGTCAACATCCAAGGCGCGCCGACATCCTCGGAAAAGGTCAGCTGATAGTTCACGGGAGGGAGGGAGATGCTCATTGCGATGGACCCGATCTTTTGGACTCGAGCGCCGGGCGTACGACCCGCCGCGATCGTGTGTCGACCAAACCGGGGCGCACGATACCCCAACGCGACGCTCTCCATGACAACTTGTGTGTGCCCTGGCGCCTTCCCCCTCGAGTCCGGCGCTGGTAGACTCGATGTTCGACGTGGACAACTCGAATGACAACAAGGTGACGGTGCTCGAGCTCAACCCCAGCGCTGAGCCGGCCCCGCATACGCGACTCGGCAGAATCGTCGAATGGACGGTGGGAGAGCCCGTTCACGTCGATTACGAGGGCAACCCCCACGGACCGCTGCCCGCCCGCAGCATCTGTGCTCTCGACGCCGAGGCGATCACCGCAGCGGTCCGCGATGGCCGAGGCGTGCTCCTGTGTTTCGAAGACGGACGTGACGACGCGCCCATCATCGTCGGACTGATCCAGCCCCTCCCCTGCGTCGAGACTTCAGAGCCCGAGACCAGCGTCATGATCGATGGGCTCGATGGGGTCGATGGGGTCGATGGCCAACCGACCCCCCAGCGGCTCCAGCTCGAGGGCAGGGA
>CAYVJQ010000121.1:0-17682 GCA_964451725.1 uncultured Nannocystaceae bacterium
CCTGCGCCGGTGGCCCAGCCTGCGCCGGTGGCCCAGCCTGCGCCCGTAGCCCAGCCCGCTCCACCTCCCGGTCAGCCCGCGCCCACCGGCTGGCCCACGCCCCAGGTTCAGGCCCAGCCTGCACCCGCGGCCGTCGCTCAGCCTGTCCCGCCGCCACCGGCCTACCAACCGGCGCCCATGCCCCAGCCGGCGCCTCAGATGCTCCACTACAACCGCAACAAGGGCATGGGCAAGGTCGTGCTGGGCTTCTCCATCTTCAGCGTCAGCTACCTGGTCGCCGCGCTCGCGGGCACCTCGATGATCGACGCTGGCGAGGAGCGGCTCGGGAAGCCCCTGGTGGTCCCCGTTGTCGGCCCCTTCATCGCCGCGACACGGGCCCCCTACGCGACCCTGGGTTTCGGCATCGCGCTGGGCGGCGTCGTCCAGGTGCTCGGGCTCGGGCTCGGGATCACCGGAGCGGTCCAGCTGAGCAAGGCCCGCCGCAACGCGCCGACTCTCTCGGCCGCGCCCGGTGGCCTCCAGATCAAGTTTTGAGTTTCTCTCTCTTCGTCGGTCGCCGGTGGGTTTGTCTCCACCGGCGTTTTTTGTTGGTTCTGAGTCGAGGAAGGGGCAGCTCGCACCCGATCGGGGCGCAGTCGATCAACGGCCCACCGTGACCGGGGGATTGTCGGGGCCGGCGAGAGGGGTTTGGGCCGACGGTGACAAAATCACATTCGTCGATCGCATTTTGGTAGAAGCTCCACTCGACCGCTTTGACCCACGTCCCGAACGGTCCGAGATCGACGATCGCGTTGCCGCCGAGGAAGACTCGTTCGGCGTAGATGTCGTTCGGCAGCGTGCTGAGCAAGCAGTTGCTCGCGTAGATCACCTCCAAGCTCGCAATCCCGAGAGCGAGTCGAGTTCGTCGACCGCGCTGCTGCTGACGTCGACGACGTTCAAGTTGCCGTGACCCACGAGGGGGGTAAGGTCGGCTCGTACCCGACGAGCCGACCTCGGTGCCGGTATCCCCGTTCTGAGAGGGGCCAGGCGCGCAGGCGCTCGCCACAAACAGAACGAGGAAGATAGGGGAGAGCAGGGAGAGCGGGCGGTGGTCTGGCATGACGAGTTCAGTTCATGCCCTGGCCGTCCTGGCTGTGCCCCTCGGTCGCAGTCGCAGCTACGCAGTGAGCCGGCTACACTTTGGGTGTTCCTGCGTGGGCGGGGCGACCGTGATCGTCCAGCGAGAGCGCTTGGCGAGGGCACTGACGGACCGCTCGCCGGGCCTTGTCTTCGAGCTCGGGCGGGACGATGACGAGGCGCAGGTGGAGCAGGTCGTCATCGTCGAGATCGAGGACCTCGGGGATGATGCCCGTGCACACACCGTTCGCTTCGCAGGCGATGGGATCGATGATGAGCTTCATGCTTGCGGCTCGGGCAGGGCTTTGCCCTGGTCGGTGCCGAGGCGCACGGGGAGCTCCTCGATCGAGCGGATGATCGAGTTGTTGTAGTCGACGACCGGATCTCCAGCGAGGGTGGCGTGGGGGAAACGCTCGAGCAGGAGGACCTCGACCGCCTTCATGATCTCGGCCCGCGCGAGGTTGGCCCCCAGGCAAAAGTGGCGACCGAGGCCGAAGGTGATGTTGGCCTGGTAGTCGCGGTGGATGTCGAAGCGGTCGGGGTCGGGAAAGACCTCGGGATCACGCAGCGCGGCGCCGACCAGGCCGCCGACAGCTTGGCCCTTGTGGACCGGGACGCCGGCGAACTCGAAGTCGCTCAGGGCGTAGCGGAACAGGCCGACCTTGCCGAAGTTGTCCCAGCGCAGGCTCTCTTCCACTGCGCCGCGCAGCAGCGAGTGGTCGGCCTGGAGCTCGGCGAGGGCCTGAGGGTGCTGGAGCAGAGCCAGTACGGCGTAGCAGGTACCGTGCACCGTGGTGTCCGAGCCCGCGGTGATCAACGCGAAGATCAGCGCGGTGAGCTCTCCCGTGGACAGGCGATGGGCCTCGTCGCGGGCCTGGATGAAGCTGGTCAGCAGATCTGCGGGCGGCTCGGGGTCGGCGCGTCGCGCTTCGATGAGCTGCTCGAGCAGGCCCGCGCCCAGCGTGAATCCGGCGGCGATCTCACCGAGTGAAGCGGGATCGAGGTTGGGCTGGACGGAACGAATGGCCGACAAGCCGAAGGTCCGAAAGTCCGCCCGCATCTCGCGGGGGACGCCAAAGAGGTCGCAGATGATCGTCAGCGGGATGGTCTCGGCGAAGTCGCGGATGTTGACGACCTCGTCGCCGCTGGCGGTGAGCGCATCGAGGGAGTCCTCGACGGCCTGCCTGACCGCGCCATCCATGGCTCTGACCGCCCGGGGTGTGAGCGCGACGCTGGCCAACTTACGGACCCGGGCGTGGTCGGCGGGGGAGAGCAGAAACACCGAGCTGGAGATCATCGCTCCCCAGGCCTCGAAACCCGGCTGCGCGAACATCTTCGCTCCCGGGTGTTGGTCCCAGTTGGTGATGTCGGTCGAGAGCTGGTCGTGGGTGAAGAAGGTCCGCAGATCCTCGAGCCGCGTGAGCAGCAAGGTGTCGCGTTGGGCCCAGTGATAGATGGGCGCGTTTGTGCGCAGCCACGCGTAGGTGGGGTAGGGGTCGGAGGCGAATTGCTCGCTGTCAGGGTTGAATACGAAGTCGTCAGGCATGTCGATTTCCCGTGTGGTTCATTTGGTGAATATCGGTTCATTATGCGTTGGTCAATGAGATCGACGTTTAGAGCCCGAATTTTGATGAACCTGGTACATGGGACAGCTCCTGAAAATAGGCGTAAATATTTCGTTCACTTAATGAAACCAAAGTTCATGCCCGTAGCGCAGGTCGGGTACTGGACCTTCGAACAAAGCCACCGCCGAAACCGGCCTTTGGGACGCACGCTCAGCACGGTCTCCCCCAAGGGACGCGAACTAGACGCAGTCGCGCTCTTCTTTTGCAGTCGAGAATCTCGAGTTTGTTCTCGAGCGCACGGCCTGGAACTTCATCGTCGTCGAGATCCATCCCGGAGAGGGCCTCGAGGGGAACCATGGTCTTCGTCGGGAGGCGCCCAGGTGAGCCCACAGTGATACGTGAGCTCAGCTGGCCACCCGTGAGGAGCTTCGCCATGGGCTGCTAAGATCCCCGAACCATGCTCACTCGCATCGAAGTCGACGGCTTCAAGAACTTGGTGGGATTCTCCGCCGAATTCGGGCCCTTCACCTGTATCGCGGGACCCAACGCGATCGGGAAGTCGAATCTCTTCGATGTCATCCAGCTGTTGAGTGCGCTGGCCGAGCACCCCCTGTCCGAGGCCGCAAATCAGGTCCGGGGGGGGCAGGGAGGGTTCCAATCTGCCCGAGACCTGTTTTGGACCGATGGAAGGCATCGAGCTTCACGCATCCGAGTTGCCGTGGAGATGGTCACTCCAGCCACGGCTTGGGATGGCCTGATCCAGGCTCCGATCTTCCCCAGCGAAGTGGTGTTCCGCTACGAGATCGAGCTCGGGTGGGATCGCCGCTTGATCCTGCTCGGTGAGCGCTTGCTTGTGCTGGGCCGACCGCTGTCGGCTGCCTTGCCCTTCCCCCATCCGACTGGCTTCGCCGACTTCTTCAAACCCAGCCCCCTCAGTGCCCTGACCCTCA
Organism: uncultured Nannocystaceae bacterium; assembly: GCA_964451725.1. Classification (GTDB taxonomy): domain Bacteria; phylum Myxococcota_A; class Polyangia; order Nannocystales; family Nannocystaceae; genus Plesiocystis. Next base: position 3,632 of record CAYVJQ010000121.1, read on the forward strand.
GTGCCCTGACCCTCAGTGCCCTGAATCGGCCCGTTGAAGTTTCGGGCCCAAGGGTGCTCTACGACCTCGCGCGCGGGGAGCTACCATGGGGGCAAGTCGATGGTTTCGAGCTTCGCTCGGCGACACACACGGCCATCAGCCAGTACTCCAGCAGTGAACGCCCGCTCTTGTTGGCGGTCGAGCAGGAACTCAAGAGCTGGCATGAGCTGTGCTTGAACGTAGACGCGCTACGGCGCCCGGACCCCTTGGGGTCCGAAGAAAGCTTGAGCATGCGCGGTGATCATCTGCCGGCGCAGTTCAAGCGGATCTCGCAACCGCGCGCGATGGCGGATGGCGAGGGGACCTCTCTCGACGAAGACGCGCTCTCCAGGGAACTGTGTGCTCGGCTGCGGGCTGTCGTCCGCCTCCGTCGGATCTGGGTGGAGGACAACGAGGAGACCCAGACCATGAGCGTCCGAGCGGAGCTCGAGAGTGGAGAGGTCCTCAGCGCGAGGAGCCTGTCCGACGGGACTCTGCGGGCGTTGGCGTTGACGCTCCTGGAACTCAGCGGTCGGCCAGGGTTGTTTTGCATCGAGGAGCCGGAGAGCAGCCTGCATCCTCGGAGCATCAACGACCTCGCCGAGCTGCTCGGCGGGATCGCCGTTGATCTCGAGGACTTCAACCGGGAATATGAGGGTGACCCTGAAGAGAACCCGGACCCGGACCCGGTTCTGCGCCAGGTCATCGTCAATACGCACTCCTCGGAGTTGGTACGCGCGATCCATGAGCGCAGGCCAGGGGACCTGCTGATGGCGACCAGCGTGCTGACGGACGCCCCAGATGGCGTGGGTGAGGCCCGGGCGCTGCGCCTCTCTCCCATTCGAGGGACCTGGAGGACGCAGCGGGGGGTGCGTGGTGTCAGCCTCCCGGTCTACGACTACTTGGGCGCGGCTGCAGGAACGGGCGTGAGCGCGGCAGAGGATCGGTGATGGTCTCGATCCGATGTGCGTTGATTTGTGAGGGCTCTTCCGACGAGGGTCTTTCACTGGTTCTGGAGCACCTGTGTCGTGCGCATGGGGCCAGCGAAGTGAGCGTCGAGACGACCCGGTCGCTGTTCCAGTTGCATCGACCAGGCAAGGACGTCGCATCTCAGGTCCGCTGTCTCTGCCGTGAGGACCCGGGTTTCGACATCTTGTTCATTCATCGTGACGCGGACGCAGACGGCATCGATGCTCGGCGTAGAGAGATCGAGCGGGGCTTCGAGGCATGGGAGGGCTCTTGCGTGCTCGTGTGCGTCATCCCGATCAGAGAGACCGAAGCCTGGCTGCTCGCCGATAGGGCTGCGATCGGCGAATGCATGGGGGCGCCGCCCTCGAATATGCCCAAACTCTTGCAGCTCGAGGAGCTACGTCAGCCCAAAGAGAAGTTGTTCGAGGTCCTCGAGAGTACGGAAGCCGACGGCTGTGGAGGCCGCGGGCGTCGCAAGCGTAAGATGACCGGCCTCGAGTTTTCCCGGCATCGCCGCTTCCTCCTGGAGGGGCTCGAGATCAAGGGGGAGGTCACGAAGCTCAGCGCGTGGCAGAGGCTGGTCGAACAGGTCGAAGCTCGGATCGGTCATGTCGCCCAGCTCCGCACGAATTAACGTGTTTGCCGTGCCCGCCGTTCTTGGATCCTCCGCTGTTTTGCCACGGGCTGCTAGGCCGCGTCGTCGTCGTCGCTGTCGTAGTGCTCGCGGAGCAGCCGACCCAGGAGTCGGCACACGTCGGTGGTCGTCAAGATGCCGGCGAGCTTGTCCCCGCGCATGACCAGGGCCGATCCGATCTGGCGCGCCGCCATGTCGTCGGCGACCGCGTCGAGGGCCGCGTCGAGGGGCACGAGGTAGGGGGTGCGGGTGCAGACCTGACCGACCGAGATGGGCTCACCCAGGGCGTCGACACCCAGGGCGACCCGTGTGTCCCGCTCGGACAGGATGCCGATGACACCGTGGTCCACACACACGGGTAGGTGACGGATTCGGTGTAGTCGCATCATGGCTTGCGCTTCCTCCAAGCTCGCCGTGGGGGCGATCGAGTGCGGAAACGGCGTCATGACGGATTTGATCCTGGGCATCCGACTCATGGCCCGCGGAATGTCGCACGTGGATCGCGGTCGCGGCAACCGATCGGGGCGTCGGGCGGCACCATGGCCAGATGTGTGAGCTGCGCCTTCGGAGGCGCCCTCGATGGACTTACGCCCAATCGGTCGGTCAGTCGGGAGGACGGGCACGCCGGCCTCGAGGGGGCCGGTCGGGCTCAGTCGGTCTCGGTCGGCTCGGGGTCGCCCCCACAGCTGGCGGGTTCGGGCACGGCCGCCCCGGAGCTGTGCTCGTGGTGTTCGACGCAGCGGATGCAGCTGCTCGAGGCATTTTGGCAGCGCTGCTTCGCCTTGCGACACAGGTTTTGATAGTCGTCGTCCGCGACCCGGCCATCGGCGATCTCGCACATCTTGGTCTGAACCTCGCAGATCGAGCGCGAGAGCTCGCACAGCTCCTCGCACTTGCCGGGGTCCCGGTTGCCCGCGCTGATCAGGCTGTCGCGGTCGTCGCTGAGGCGCTTGATGTGGAGGTCGAGCTCGTCGATGGACTCGCCCTCGAAGTCGCCCTCGGGCTTGAGCTCCGAATCCTCCCCATGCCCGCCGGGGGTGACGGTGGCTCCGCCGCTGCCGCTGCGCTCGTCACAGGCGGCGAGGGACATGAGCGAGAGGGCGATGGCCATGGCTCCAATCCCACGTACAAAGGTGTCGAGAGCCCCGTGTGGGCGGGCGGCGAGAGCCCCGTGCGGGCGGGCATTCAGAGCCGCGCGTGGGCGGGTGTCATGGGTTCCGCGCGTGGGCGGATCGGCAAGGCGGGGTGCAGTCACGACTCGAGCTCCTCGAAGAGTAGAGACAAGATCTCGAGCGCGCGGGCGTAGGAGCTCATGGCGAGAGCATGGTCGCCGCTGCGGGCGGCCGCGTCACCCATGATGACCAAGGCGCGGGCGGACGCACGGTCGAGGGGGAGGGAGCGCGCTGGGGCGAGCAGGGGCTCGAGCAGGGCGAGGCAGCGCTGGTGTCGATCGGTGTCGAGCATGAGCTCGCCGGCGCGAGCGGCCAGCTCGAGGTGGAGGAGCTCGGCGACGCCGTCGCCCTCGGGAGGCTCGAGCTCGAGCGCGATCGAGAGCCGGTCGAGGGCGCGCTCGGGGCTGTCGGCCTCGTCGGCCTCGAGATGTGCCGAGGCCAGGGCCTCGACGTAGACCAAGCCGGCCTCGCTCGGGGTGCCGGGGAGCAGGGCATGAGTTTCGAGGCGGGTGTCGAGGTGGAGCTGCGCGTCGGAGTCTGTGACCTCGGGGGTGCACGCGGTCGTGACCCCGATGATCCCGGTGATCCCGATGATCCCGGTGATCCCGATGATCCCGGTGATCCCGATGATCCCGATGATCCCGATGATCCCGGTGATCCCGGTGATCCCGGTGATCCCGGTGATCCCCGCAGGGAGAGCGGCGGCGAGGCCGAGCCGACGCACGAGCGCGCCGCAGAGATGTCCGACTCGCTTCACCCGGCCTCCGCCTTCAGGCGCCGGGCGTAGTCGCTGGCCATGCTCGAGGCGCGCTGGCTCTCGCTCTGGCCGTCGTCGAGGGTCCGGAGAATGTCCCGGGCCTGTCGACCCAGTTCACTCACCTGCCGAGCGTGATCCTGGTCGGCCTGGGCGAGCTTCGCGTCATCATCGCCACGAACGACGATCAGGGCGACGGCTGCGGCCGCGGCGAGGGCGACCAGGGCGTAGCGCCAGCGACCTGGATGGGGTCCTGATGTGTCCCGTGATGTGTCGGATGCACCTGATGCACCGGATGTGTCGGAAGCACCGGATGTCTCGGGCTGGGCACCGTGCTCGAGGTGCCCGCTGCGGCCCTCGGGTCCGGACTCGAGACGGCCCTCGACTTCTCGCCAGAGCCGATGCAGGGCGAGCTCCGAGAGCAGCTCGCTCTCGCTCGTTGTGGGCGACGCCGCCTCGCTGAGCTCGAAGAGCAAGGAGGTGGCGGCGACCTCGGGCAGGCGCTCGAGGTCGACGGTGCTCGACTCGCCCAAGAGCGCCCGCTCGGTCGAGCTCGGCGCGGGTTCATCGAGCCTGCTGAGCTCGACTTCGATGGGGTGCTGCTTCGACTGGGTCATCGCGTTGACTCGGTGCTCACGGCGTGGGCAACTGGGACCCGACCTCGGTACTTCCATACCGTCGCGTATAGATCTTGCGAAAGGACTTGCAGGCCCGGAACAAGAGGACGTCCAGTGTACCCACGGTGACGTCCATCTCGTCGGCGGCGTGTCGGCGTGAGCGTTTCTCCAACATACGCAGGCGCAGGACCTTTCGGTAACGCGGGTTGACCTCGGCCATGCAGACCGCGATGCGCTCGCGCAGGAGATCCGAGAGTTCGGCGCGCCCGAGCAGGGTCTCGGCGTTGCTGTCCGAGCGATCGGGGATCTGTTGCTCGAAGCCCTCGGGCCAGCTGGTGGTCCTTCCGGCCTTGCGCAGGTGGTCCAGACAGATGTTCTTGCCGATCCGGATCAGCCATGGGAGCAGACCTTTGCCCTGCCAGCGGAACCGACCGATGTTCTCCATTGCGCGCACAAAGGTGTCGGCGAGCAGGTCCTCGGCGAGGTTGCGGTCTCGTGCCAAGGGCATGATCGCGCAGCGAAAGACTGTGTTGGCGTGGGCCATGTACAGCGCCCGGATGGCCCGCTGGTCGCCGGCTTGGGCACGCTCGACGAGAGCGCGCTCGACCTCGGGCTCGAGGGATGGCTCGCGCGACTGAGGGCGGACGGCTCGGGCCGCTGCCGACGCTGAGTCGGTGGTCGCATGGGGGCTTGGGGGGAGGTTCGCCAACTGCGTCGTTTCCGCAACATGCGGGCCAAAAGGCGGCAGACATCGAGGCACGGGGGACGTGCGGTCAACGGGGTCCGCTGGACCACCTTACATCGGGCTGAGTGCGCCGTGTTTGGTGGGTGTGGGTGTGGCCGGGTGGGAAGTCGAATCGAGGGACACCCCTCATTCCTAACCCCCAACCGTAGAACGTGGGTCAGCTTACGCAGCACTCATCGAGTTTCTCGAAAGCCCCGCGTGGATCGCTCGTTTGCGCGACCGTGTTTGGTGGGTGACCCGGGCCGAGGGGAGCTCCGCGGTCCTCGATCTCGAGGGGCGGTAGCCCGACCCGCGGCGGGCTTGCGGGCTGGGCGGTCGCGTCGCTACAACCAATCGTGGCGACGAGTCGGCGGAATTTTCTACAGTGTTCATTGATGATGTTGGTCGGCTGTGACGCGGCCAACATCAATAACCAGGAGGATCCCGAGGCCGGGGAGGGCTCCGAGTCGGGTGCTCGCGCGGGTGTGTGGTCCGACCCGCGGCCGGACATCGTGTTCATCTCGATCGACGATCTTAACGACTGGCCGACCCCCTTCGAGGGTCCCAAGCCCGCACAGGTGTACACGCCGAACTTGGAGCGGCTCGGGAACATGGGGACCGTGTTTCAGCGGGCCTACTGCGCGGCGCCCATGTGTGGGCCGTCGCGTTCGGCCACGCTCACGGGCCTCCCCCCCTACATCTCCGGGGTCACCCAGCAGGAGAACATCCTGAATCCGAAACCCGAGCTGGGGCCCCTGTTGGTGACCCCGAGCGCGACCTTGCCCAGGCTGCTCAAGGACGGCGGCTACCGGACCTGCGGGGCCGGCAAGGTGTTCCACGGGGGCGGCTACGCCAAGGTCGCCCAGACCTTCCCGGCCTGCGGGACGAACCCGAACCACGCGGCCTACGACTACTGCGCCTGGGACGATTACGCCTTCCTGAGTAAGTTGGTCCCGGAGGATTACTGCGAGCCGGACCCCGAAAACGGAGACATCTCGGATTCGGCCCAGCCCTGTCCACACCCGTTCTCGCTGGCGACTTCACCCCTGCCCGACGCCGCCGTCGCGCGCTATGGGATCGATGCCCTCAAAACCAAGAACAAGGGCGGGCCGTTGTTCTTGGCGCTCGGGTTCTTCAAGCCCCACAAGGACTGGGAGGCGCCCCAGGAGTTTGTCGACCTGTACCCCGAAGACTCGCTGGTGGGCCTCGACGCGGCGGTCGAGAAGGCGGATCAAGACGACCTGAGCTTCGCGGGCTGTGTCACGATCCGGGACGCGCGCGACTCTCCGTCCGACGAGACCTGGGGCGCGGCGACCCGGGAGGCGATCGCCGCCTACCTCGGGTGTATCTCCTACGTGGATCATCTGCTCGGTGCCCTGCTGGACGTGATCGAGGAGCGCTCACGTCGAACGGTGGTCGTGCTGTGGAGCGACCACGGCTACTTCATGGGGGAGAAGCGCAGCTGGAAGAAGCCCTCGCTCTTCGAAAGAGCGACCCGCGTGCCGCTGATCATCGTCGACACGGGGGCCCCAAACCCCCAGTCCACCCACAAGATGGCCAGCTTGATGGATCTGTGGCCGACGGTCCTCGACTACGCGGGGCTCGAGGATCCACTCGGCTATGGGGTCAGCCTCCGCCCTCTCGTCGAGGATGAGACCTGCCAGTGGGACCAGACCAGCGTGATCTCGACCTTCAACTTCCAGAAGGACTTCGAATACAAGAAAACCACGGGCTACAACGAGGACGTGGTGCGCTGTGTGAGCGAGTCCAAGGTCGCCGCGTGCTCCCCCGATATCAAGTACGCCTGCCCGACGCACCTCAGTCGTCTGGCTGGGGCCTCGTTCGCGCTTCGGAGCGAGCGCTATCGCTATATTCGCTACTACGACAACGGTCGGTTCTGGGCCGATGGAGGTGGCGCGCTGCCGACCCGGGAGCTCTACGACCTCGAGCTCGATCCGAACGAGGTCACGAATCTGCTCGCGGCGAAGAACGTGACCAAGGAGTTCGAGGCCCTCGCCGATGAACTCGACCTCGAGCTCTCGGCGAGCCTCGAAGGCTGATACCCGAGCACCGCGGGCCGGCGCTCGGCACCAGCTGGATGATCCCCTGAACCTGTGTACGGTTTCCCTTCATTCCTACACACTCGCCACAGATGTGGGGCAGCTTACGAAGTTTTCGAAAATTTGGGATGGTGCCGCTCTCGAGTCACCCAGTCTCCGACCTGTCCGGGAGACCGGCCGGGAGCGGAGTATGGGACCGGGTGCCGGGCCACTCGCAAACCATCCACACCCGGCCCGGGTCTGAGCCCGCACCGCTTGACCGAGCGCCCCGCCGGGCGTAGTCAGGCTCGAGGATCGCGGTGTTCGGCTTTTTTCCAGCATTGTTCTTGGCCTGGGCACCGCCCGCAGGGGAGACCCCCGAGGGTCCGTCCGCCGATCCGCTCCCGGTGGAGCAACCTGAGGCGCAGGCCGAGGCCCAGGTCGCGCCTGGTCCGGCCAGGGAAGCCGACCGCGGTGTCCTGCGGGAGCGGATCGGGGAGATCGACGATTCTCTGCCCTTCTCGTCCGAGCCGCTCCAACTCTCGGAGGTACTGGAGATCGCTATCGAGGAGAACGTCGACCTCCAGACCCGAGTGGTGGCGGTGGCGATCACGGAGGCCAATATTTTGGCGGCCTCCGGGGCCTTCGACGTGACCATCACCGCGGGGCTCGAGACTCAGCTGCAAAAGACCACGCCGCGGGGCTCCGCGTTTGTGTTCAGCACCGGATCTCGCTCGGTCAGCGGCTACTTCGGCGTGTCCCGGCGGCTCGAGACCGGCGGCAACATCTCGCTGCAGATCAACGCCAACCGGACGGCGACCGACCAGCCGATCAGCTTCTTCGACCCGACCCTCGGTTCGGCGAGCTTGGCCTCGTACCAGGTCACGCCACGCCTGACCTTCCAACACCCCCTGCTTCGGGGCATGGGGGTCAAGGTCAACCGGGCGCAGCTCGATCGGGCCAAGATCGCCCGCACGAGCAGCGAGGCCGACGCGCTGGTCGCGGCTCAAAACATGGTCAGGGACCTCGTGGGTGCCTACTGGGACCTGCTCTACGCGCGCAGGGATCTCGACAACAAGCGCGGTGGGGTGGAGCTGGCCAAAGAGCAGCTCACCCGCACCGAGGCCCAGGTCCGCGCCGGTCGCCTCGCAGCGGTCGAGGCCAAGGCCATCGAGCAGAGCCTCGCCCAGCGCGAGACCGACGTGATCGTGGCGGAGAACCTGCTGCTCGAGAGCAGCCTGCGCCTGCGGACCCTCATGGGCCAAGAGTTCGCGGGCCGCGAGCACCTTGGCGTCACGCCGACCACCGATCCGGTCGCCTATATCAACCCCGAGCCGGTCGACATGGACAACGCCATCGACAAGGCTCTGGCCGCCAACCCGGCCGTGCGTCAGCTGGAGCTCGCCCTGGCCAGCAGGCGCATCGACGAGCTCGAGGCCGCCAACCAGCGCCTTCCACAGCTCGACTTTACGGGCACCTTCTCGCCCTCGGGACGCAGCGTGGACACCACCCCCGATCCGAACACCGGGACGGCCGGGTCTTCGGGCAGCTGGGGCGAGGCGTTTCAAAACTTCGTCACCGACGACATCCCCAACAAGGGTCTGTTCGCCGAGTACACGGTCACGGGCGCCCTCGATCTGACCTGGTCGGTCCAGAACCGGGCGGCGAAGGGCAACCACCAGCGGGTCCTCGCCGAGCTCGAGCAGGCCGAGCTCAACCTCAAGTCTGTCCGTCAGAGCACGTCGACGCAGGTGATCACCGCGGCCAATTCGATGCGCTCGGCGGCCAAGCGCATCGAGCTCTCTCGCCTGTCGGTGGAGCTGGCGGAGCAAAACCTCGACGCCGAAGAGGCCCGCTTCGTGGTGGGTCGTTCGACCAACTACGACGTGCTCCAGCGCATCGACGCCCTGCTCGCCGCCGAGAACACACTGCTCTTGGCCGGGCTCGACTACCTCAAGGCCCGGGCTCAACTCCAGGCTCTCACCGGTGAGATCTTGCCGGCCTACGGTCTCGATCTTCCGTCTTCGGGCCGGGGTTAGAGGGCGGGTCGGGGTCGGGCCCGAGCGCTCGCTCGACCCCCGTCCTCGCAGCGTGTGGCCGTGTGCCGTCGAGGTCGGGGCGGGCCGGGAGCGTGAGCGCCGACCGGGCTGGGGCAGCCCACAAACCCGGGAGGGAGGTCGCCCAGGGTCGCTGTGCGCGGGCGAGCTTGCGCTGAGGCCGGGCCCAGCGTAGGCCTTGGGCGGATGCGTCGGGAGGGCCTTCACCTCGGGCAGCGCGGCGCAGGACGGCCGTGGTCGACTCTGAGTGCGCTCGGGCTGACGGTGGTGATGGGTGCGACGGTGGCCCGAGCCGAGGGTCCACCGGAGAGCTCGGAGACGACCGTCACGCCCGCGGCCGAGACGACAGCGACGGGATCCCCGGAGGCCGCTCTACCCACGGTCGTGCTCATGGTCCCGCGGCTGCGGGGCGACCGTGATGCGCGCGCTGAAGCGACGATCGTCGCACACCTCCAGGACGTCGACCTGCACCTCGTGGTCGAGTTTCACGACCCTGCGGAGCTCGACCTGCGCGAGTTGTTTGCGCGCTCCGCCGAGACCATCAAACGCCTCGATGCGCGTGGGATCCTGTGGCTGGACCTGGGCAGGGGGCGGGCAGGGGACGCGAGCACGGTCGCCCTCTACGTCATCGAGAGAGGGGGCTCCCAGGTCCACAGCCGGCACATCGACGCCAGCGAGGCGGGCGACGCGGTCGCACTCGAGTCGCTGGCCAACGTCGCGGGGACGGCTGCGGTCGCGCTCGCCGAGGGTCGAGAGATCGAACTCGAGCCGGAGCCGGAGCCGGAGCCGGAGCCCGAACCCGAGCCGGAGCCGGAGCCGGAACCGGAACCCGAACCCGAACCTGAGCTCGAGCTGAGCGTCGTCGGTGTGGTCACCCCGGTCCTCGAAAACCGGGCCAGCCTGAGGCTCGGATACCGGGGCCAAACCTTTGCGCCGGGGGCCACTTGGATCTCGTCTGCCGAGCTCGGGCTCGGGTGGCGACCGGTGCCCGCGGCCCACCTGGAGCTCGTGCTCGAGGCCGGCCCGACGGTCCGTATCGAGGGCCTCGCATTTGGCCTCGAGCTGCATCTGACCCGCATACCCATCAGCCTCGCGGGCGGCTATCGCTTCGATCTGCGCCAGGGTTGGGGGATCGAGGTCGTGGGTCGTGTGGGCCTCGAGATCGTTCGCCGTCAGACCCTGTCGAGCGCCGATTTGGTGGTGATCAACGCGCCCAACTGGTCGCCCTGGTTGAGCATGGGGGCGCAGCTGCGGACCACGGTGGAGCTGGCCCCGGGCCGGCGGGCCTGGTTTGGACTCGGGTTGCAGGGGCTGGTGCTGCGCAGCGCGTACACCGTTGTAGACGCACCGTTGGTGTCTCCCTTCCCGCTCCGGGTCAGCGCTTCGGCGGGGTTTACTTTTGACTGGCTGCGGCGCTGAAAACCGTTGAAACGACGGTCATGGGGCTTTGAAAGAATAATTGACCCGATTCATCACGGCCGTGACACAAGGGAAGGACCGAGCTCCATGACCCTCCCTGCCCACAAGCTGACCCCGTATTTGCCCACGAGTGAGGACAGCCGAGAACACGCGAGCGCGATCGCCTCGGGCTGTGACGAGCTCACGCGGGCGCGGGTCCGTGCGGCGGGCGCGGGGGATCGGCGGGCCCAGCGTTGGCTGGCCGAGGCCGTGCTCACCGACGTCCGCAAGGTCGCGCGCTCGCTGGTCCGGACCCGGGAGGACGCCGACGACGCCAGCCAGTTTGCCATGCTTCAGGTGCTCAAGGCCGCCGAGGGTTTTCGGGGTCAGGCCAGCGTTCGCCACTGGGCCCGACGGGTCGCCACCCGGGCCGTGCTCAAGCATCAGCGGCGGGCTCGCCTGCGCAGCGATCGGGAGCGACCGCTGACCGAGCTGCGGGAGTTTCAGAGTGAGCACCGAGTGGGTCAGCGCGAGGGCCAGGCCCTGCGCCATGCCCTGCCTCGGAGTCTTCAGGAGTATCTCGACGAGCTCCCCGCCGAACAGTCCGAGGTCCTGGTGCTCAAGCACGCGCTGGGCTACTCGGTACCGGAGATCGCCACATTGACCGATGTCAGCCCAAACACGGTCAAGGGTCGGCTGCGCCTGGCCACCAAAGAAATGCGTCGGCGTGTCAGCCAAGAGACGCTCACGGGCCGACCGGAGAGGAACCTGTGATGAGCGATCTCGCTGTCAAACTCGAAGCTCGCGAGTACGAGCGCTGGACGGATCTAGTGGCCTGTGAGGCCCGTGAGGGGGAGCTCGACGCTTCCTCTGCGGCGCTGCGCGAGGCGATTCAGGGCCGGGACCCACAGCTCGATCGTGAGGCCGGGCTGTGGGCGACCTTCGCCGAGCTCGAGCAGCCCTGGGTCGACGAGTGCAGCGACGAGGCCCTGCTCGCCGCCGCTTTCGATGTCCTCGATGAGACCGAGGGCGGCCTCGCCGGGCTGTCGGAGTTCGGGGACATGGAGTTCGGGGACGCCGAGTTCGAGGGCCAGGAAGGGGACCAGGGTCATCGCTCGTCGAGCGCGGAGTCGGAGCGCTCCAGGGACGAGCAGATGCTCGACGCGCTGGTGCTCGCGGTCGACGGTCGCGGTGAGGCCCGCCGGCGACGGATCCAGCGTCGGGTCCGGCGCTGGGGGACGCTCGCGCTCAGCGTGGCGGCGGTTTTGGGCTTGCTCGTGCTCGCGCAGCAGGGCTCCCGGCGGGTCCGCCAAGCGAGCGAGGGTGCGCTCGCGCGGCCCTCGAGCGCGGCGATGGCCGCCGAGTTCGAGCGTCATGTCGGCCGAGCTCAGGCTGAGGCGAGGGCCGTGTCGAACAGCCAGGAGCGTCCTCAGCGTCCTCACCGAGATCCGGTCGCGGACCCGGGATCGCTTCGACCGAGCCCGAGCATCGGCCTGGAGACCGACGACTCGGAGTCGATCGAGATCTCGGCTCCTGTATCGCCTGAGCCGGCGGCGGAAAAACCCCGCCACACGCCCAAAAAGGTGGTTGAAAAGCCCGCCCTCGAGGGCCCCGAGCAGGCTCTGATCGCCGCCCAGCAGGCCTTGGTCGCGGGTGATCGCAAGCGGGCGATCGTGCTCTACACCCAGCTGATCGAGCGTCACTCCGGCAGCCAGGCCGGGCGCGCGGCGACCGTCTCGCTGGGCCGTCTGTTGCTCAGCGAGGGTCGACACCGAGCGGCCCTCGAGCGCTTCGAGGCCTACCTCGAGAAGCCCGGCGGGGCGCTGATCCAAGAGGCACGCTACGGACGAATTCGCTGTCTGCGAGGCTTGGGAGAGCGCGATGTGCTGCTCCAGGCGATCGGCGAGTTCGAGCTTCGCCATCCTGCGAGCATCCATCTGCGCCGTCTGGAGCAGTGGTCGGCGGAGTTGGAGTGAGCCCTTCGAGCCCGAGCCCGGCCGATCTGGGCTGGGTGCCGCTGGGGGTGCTGACCCTCGCCCTGGGCATGGCGGCCTGTGTGCTCCCGCCTGAGCAGGTCGCCGAGCTCGCCGCGAGCTCGGCGGGCTCGGGGGCCAGCGAGGAGGCGGAAGGCTTGGACGACGCGGACGAGGGATCCGGAGATGCATGGGGCGGCTCGAACTCCGAGGACGAAGTCCCCGGCGAGACCGAGTTCAGCGCCGACGCCGAGCCGATCGACAGCAGCGACGGCATCTTGGATGAGGGCGATTGGTCCGAGACCAACGGAGGGGACGACGCTGCGACCGCAGATGAGTTCCCGAGCTGTAGCGGAGACTGTCCCTGCGAGAGCGAGTTTTGTGACCAGTACTGCGAGGACCCGATGGGGGAGTGCAGCTTCGACTGCGCCCCGGGCTCGCTGTGCTTTCAAACCAGCGGGGGAGGCCCCGCGTTCAGCTACTGCACGGACGCGAACTACTGCAATTTCGACTGTTCAGCCGCGATCTTCTGCGAGATGACCTGCGTCGGCACGGGCCGCTGTGATCAGAGTTGCGCTGGCGATTGCAACACCGAGTGCATCGGCAGCGACTGCGAAGTGGCCTGCCCCGGGGGGGGGTGCAACCTGCACTGCATCGACGCAGAGCACTGCAGCATCATCGAATGTCCTTTTGGCTGTTCGCTCAGCTGTGAAAACGTCGATGAGTGTGTGCTGGATTGCGCTGACCCCGACACCTGCACACTTTCGGAACTCTAGCGCGGAAAATTAGCGCGGTCGGGTCGCTTTCCTTGACCCACTCTCTCCTCCCGAGGGTACAGGGAGGTGAGAGGCGGCTCCTGAGTCTGTGAAGCCGCCGAGGATGACAAACATATGAAAAAACAAGGACGTAACGGACCCTGGCGCTCGATGTTGACTGCGCTGTCTCTGCTCTCTCTGGCGAGCTGTGTGATCGAGGTCGGATCCTTCGATACAGGTGCCTACGAGGGCGGCTTCGAGGGCGATGAGAGCGGTCAGATCACGGACGGCGAGACCGATGGTCCCTTCACCACCGACGGGGCAGGAACGGCCACCGCCGAGGGCGAGTCCGGCTACGAGAGCGACGGCCCCTTCGATACGGGGGACTGGGGCGAAGACGGGGGCACCACCGAGGAGGGCGTCGATACCGCTGATTGGGGTGACTCGAGCGGTGACGACGTGCCTTCTGACGAGTGGGGCGAGGACGGCCTCGACGCGAGCACCGACGGCTACGAGGGCAGCAGCGAGGAGGGCTTCGAGGAAGGCTGGGAAGGCAGCAGCGACGAGGGCTTCGAGGAAGGCTGGGGCGAAGAAGGCCTCGACGAAGGCATGGGAACAACCTTCGGTGACGAGGGCTTCGAGGAAGGTTGGGGCGAAGAAGGCTTCGACGAAGGCTTCGACGATGGCTATGAAGAAGGCCCGTCCGACGATTGGGGCGAAGGCGAAGAAGGCTTCGAAGAAGGCTTCGATGAAGGCCCGTCCGACGATTGGGGCGAAGGCGAAGAAGGCTTCGAAGAAGGCCCGTCCGACGAGTGGGGCGAAGGCGAAGAGGGTCCGCTCGACGACTGGGGCGAAGAGGGGCCGCTCGACGACTGGGGCGAAGAGGGGCCGCTCGACGACGGCTGGAACGACGACGATCCGCTCGATGACGGCTTCGAAGA
>CAYVJQ010000121.1:17782-21851 GCA_964451725.1 uncultured Nannocystaceae bacterium
GGCTTCGAAGAGGGCTTCGACGGCGGGTACGAGGATGGCGGGAACGAGGATGGCGGGACCACCGGTGGCGGGGGCGACGAGTGCCTGATCCAGTTCGAGCTGTGCCTCGATGTTGCACAGACAGAGGAGGACTTCCTCCTGTGTGAAGAGGACCTGTTCGGGTGTGAAGGCTGAGCCCAGGCTCAGGACGAACGACCAGTTGGACAGCGTTCGCCCCCGGGCGGACGCTGTCTTCTTTTGAGCTGTCCTCTTTTGAGCTGTCGGGCCGGAGTCAAGCCGCGGTCGGTGTCGCTGGCGGGCGGTCCCAGATCCAGTAGATCACGGTCGCCACCGTGACCAGGGTGGCCGCGAAGGCGAAGGTCGCCGGGTAGGTAGTGAGCCGAAGCGCGAGCCCGAAGATCGGGCCACCCAAGAGCGCACCGAGATCGAAGAGCGCCGTGAACAGGGCCACCGCGCTGCCGCGCTCGTCCTCCCGGGCACGGCTGACGACCAGGGCCGAGAGGATCGGAAACGCGAAGCCGTGGCCGATGCCACAGGCGACGGCGGCCGCGATCAGGTGGGTCGGTCCAGTCGCCACGGCGATCGTAGCGAGGCCGACCCCGCCCAAGAGCATGGACGGGACGAGCACGCGGATCAGACCGACACGCTCGGGTACCCAACCGAAGAACAGGCGCAGGAGCACCGCCGAGAGGGCGTAGGCACCGAAGAACTGGCCCATCGTGCCGAGCTCTGGGGTCGCCAGAAGGTAGGTCTTGAGGAACGCGAAGTAGGCGGCCAGGCCCATGGCGAAGACCGTGCCTACGAACCACAGTGGGCGCAGCTCGGGAGCGACGGCCGCGGCCCAAAATCCACGCTCGGGGGCGGTCCGCTGGACTCGGGTCTCGGGCAGCTCGAGAGACACGAGCAAGCCGCCGGTCGCGAACAACGCGGCGGTCAGGAACAGGCCGCGGTAGTCGTCACCGATGATCACCCAGTCGCCGATCAGACCGCCGAGGGCGAGGGGGATCATGCCGGAGATGCCAAACAGAGCGATGCCCTCCGCCCGGCGACTGGCGGGGATCAAATCGGCGGCGCAGGTGAACAAGACCGAGAACAGCGCCGCGATGGCGACGCCATGGACGATCCGGACAGCGACGATCGCCGGCCACAAGGCGGCGCTCGAGAGGGGGAGGGAGTCGACCGCCAGATAGAGCAGGGCGCTGGCGATGTGGATGCAGCCCCCGACGAGCACGACGACCCGTCGGCCGCGGGTATCCATGAGCCTTCCGATGGTCGGCCGGGCGAGGATCGCCGCGAGCGACATGGTCGCGACCAGGAGGCCGATACCGACCTCGCTCGCCCCCCGCGACTCGATCCAGCCAGGGGCGTGGACGTAGGCGTGGAAGCCGATGCAGTGCAGAAAGTTGGCGACCCAGGCGAGGACGAAGGGCCGGGTCCAGAGCGTGGCCTTGGTCGCGGGGGCTCCGGTGGGGGCGTTCATGGTGCTGGGCGGCGTTCGGGTCGGGCGGCCGCTAGCTGTGTGGCGTGTCCCGGTGCATGCGCCTGCCCAAGAACAGGGCGAGCTGACAGCTCCCGATAGCGACCAGGCCGCCGACGATCATCGGCGCGCCCGGATCGATGTGCTGGAACAGGAGCCCCGCGCCCACCGGTCCAAACACCCGCGAGAGCGAGGAGGCCGACTCCTTGAGGCCCATGTTCCAGCCCTGCTCGTCCACGGTCGAGACTCGCGAGACCAGGGCGCTGAGGGTGGCCATGCTCAGACCGTTTCCACCGGCCATGCAGGCCCCGCCGACGGCGAAGAACACGAGGGTGGTCGGGGTCGCGCCGCCCTCGGGGGTGACTGCTTCAAAGCCGATGATCAGAGAGATCTGCTCGACGCCGCCGAGTGCCAGGAGGCCGATGGCGAGCAGTCCCAGGCCCAGCGCCAGGGTTTTTGCCTCGCCGATACGGGCCACGGCGCGGCCCACGATGAGCCCCTGGAACACGACCATGGAGACCCCGATAAAGGCCATGAACAGGCCGATCTCGAGCGAGGTCCAGGAGAACAGGGCCTCGCCGAACAGGGCCAGGGTGGACTCCATGCCCGCGAACGAGAGCGAGAAAAAGAACGCGATCAGGACCAGCCACGCCATGTGGGTCCCCTTGATCCCGCGCAGGGCCTGACGCATGCCGGCCGGGCTCAGGAGGTTTTTGCGAGCGGGCGGCGAGCTCGAGGCGAGGTCGAAGCGGCGGGTCTCGGGCAGCCACAGGGCGGCCATCCCAAAGTTGAGGATCGAGAGCCCCGCGGACAAAAAGAACGCGACGTGATGGTCGAAGAGCCCGCTGACGATGCCGCCGATGACCGGGCCGAAGATGAAACCCATGCCCATGGCCGCGCCCATGCGCCCCATGTACTTGGCGCGCTCGTCCTTGGGGACCAGATCCGCGACGCAGGCGTGGGCCGTGCTGACGTTGGCTTTCGAGGCCCCCGAGACCATCCTCGCCGCGAACACCACCCACAGGGCCCCGGCGAAGCCGAGCACGAGGGCGGCCGCCGCCGACCCGGCGATCGAGAACAACATGACGGGGCGGCGACCGTAGCGGTCGGAGATCCGCCCGAGGACCGGGGCCATGAGAAACTGGGCCGCGGAGAAGGCCGTCGACAGCAGGGCCACCTGGGCCGGGGACGCGTTCATGTCGAGCGCGTAGATCGGCAGGATCGGCAGGATGATGCCGAAGCCCGCGAGGTCCAGGAACAGGGTGAACGCGACGGTCAACAGCGCGCGCCGTTTCCCGGCCTCGTCGAGCGGCGCGTCGGAGGTGGGCTCGGGCTCGGGCTCGGTGGACACGGAGAAAAGTGAGGGACGGGAGTCCAGAGTCGAGACTCTGGAGAAGGGCGACCGCCACGGCCTGTTCGCCCCTCGCTGGCGGAGGTTACCACCTCCTCGAGCTCAGGCTGATCCGCCCGTGGACGGGTCCCTGCAGGGGTCGGGGACCGATAGAACCAAGACGAACGCGCTGTCGGATCCCCCGTGGAGGGTCGACAACGCGCCAGCTGCGGTCGGGTCGCGCGCGGGCTCAGAGCACTCGCTCTGAGTCATCGCCGATGGGCCGCGTCAGTGATTCGGACTCACCAGGAGATCGTCACGCTGCCGTCGCCATCGTTGACCCCGGCGTCGGTCGACGCGTTGTCGAGGTCGCCGATCCACGACGACCCGCCGCCGCCGCCGGATTCGTAGTGGCAGCTGCCACCGCCGCCGCCGTAGTAGCCACCACCGCCACCGCCACCGCCGGAGAAACCTTCGCCGTGGCCGAGGCCGCCCTCGCCGAGCTGGCCAGCTTCACCCAGGCCATCGCCGTAGTCGTAGGAGCCCGCGATTCCACCCGCGTTTTGAGTGCCACCGCCGGCTTCGAATCCGAGCCCGGACGAGTACGAGATGCCAGGTCCACCGACATCTCCACCACCTGCGCCACCGTGGATCCCGTTGTTTCCGGTGCCACCGCCCGCGCCACCGCCACCGGCGGCGACCACAATACGGTCGGCAAACTCCACTCCCGCGAGGCGCACGTCGCTCGCCCCGCCACCGGCTGCGCCCCCAGGCTGGCCGCTGCCGCCGATGGACGTTCCGCCGCCGCCGCCTCCGTTGTATGAACTCGGAACTCCGGGGTTGTCGCCCGACGAGTCGAGGCCCTGCTGGCCGACAAACACGTACAGCATTTCACCCGGCATGACCGTGAGATCGCCGATTGCTTCGCCTCCGTTGCCGCCGGAGCCCGCACCAATGGTGGCGTCGCCCCCCGATGCCCCGACGGCCTCGATGTGCACCTGGTCGACACACGCGGGGACCTCGAACATCTGCATGTCGCCGCTGTAGTCGAAGACCATGTCGCCGGGAACCGGACCAGGCACATCACAGCCGCCGCCGCAAAGCTCGATCTCGCAGCCGTCGAGTTCGACGTCCAGGTTGCAGTCGCCGAACCCCTCGCTGCAGGAGACGACCATGCAGTCCTGGCAGGTCCCATTGGCGAAGTCGCCGTCGCAAGCCTCTCCGTCCTCGATGATCCCGTTGCCACACTCCGGGCCGCCGGT
>CAYVJQ010000122.1:0-7143 GCA_964451725.1 uncultured Nannocystaceae bacterium
GGGTGGATCACATGAGCCGAGCTAGGCAGGATCAAATGAGCCGTCCCTTGACACTATGACATCTGGATCGATCTATCCGCCGCTGGAATTGATTCTATTGTGAGTAGGTCTCACATCTACTGCTAACGCCATGACCATATGGACATTGATTGATATTCTATGCGTGGGAGGAGGCTTTGACCCTGTCTGTCGATGTGGCCCAAATCGAGACCTAAATTCCAGTTCCAAATAGGGACATTCAGCCCTTGGTCGCATGGTTGATGACCATGGCGCCAGTCTGGCGGAACTAGCGGTCACACCGTGGGGGGATACCGGTGACCCACCTCACCCCAGAGGAGTGCAATAGCCCTGCCATGGTGGTCGGCCGCCGAGCAGTTCGAACCTACGCCGCCCTGGGGCTGTCGCTGGTGGTACCCAGGGGTGAGTTACGGCTTCGGGCGGAACTTCTCGCACGAGCTCAGGTCGTGCATGAGGGGCAGGCAATCGCCGTCGCCAGGGGAGGAGTAGCGTATGTCCGAAGCTCGATCCGTCTTTCTCGATTAAGGCCGATCAGGCTCTCCATTTGTCTCGAGGCCGATGGCACGTGGACCCAATCCCCGCTCGTTGTCGGCCCCGCGAAAGGTCTGCCGAGCGCTCAAACTCTTGCTCCGCCGCCAGCGAGCGCCATATGTACTCATTGTGCGCGCCCGGCTCATCGTCATGGCCCTGCGTGGCCGAGGACTGTCCTCGAGTGGAAGGCCCGCTTCGCCGAGGATCCACTCCACACCTCGATACACTCGAAGATCAGGAGCGCTCTGGCCGGCCGAAGGTGATCAATATCAGCCTGCGCTGCTGCCTGGCCCAGCTGGCTTGTGAGCGTCCGGAGAATCTGAATCGACCCGTCTCCTCCCGAGATCTATGGACCTACGCATCGTTGGCGGATGCCTTCCAGCGCGAGACCGGCCGCCGGATCAGCACGAGTGAGGTCGGGCGAATTCTCCGATTCGAGAGGCTGCGGCCCCACAAGGTCTGGCAATGGCTCAAGTCGACCGACCCGGACTTCGAAGCGGAGGCCAAGCGCGTCTGTGACCTGTACCTGAGCCCGCCCAAGGCGCCATCGTGGTCTGCGTCGACGAAACGTGATGCAGGGCGCTCGCCCGCAAACACGCGACGGCGTGGACCCACGTGACGGCTCGGGCTGGGCGTTTGGCTGCTGGCCTCAGCCCTCGGGAGAGGGGTTGATGACCGAAGTCCCGACTCCGCCCAGGTAGGCGTAGCTGTCGTAGGAGTCGAAGCCGACCACCGTGACGCTGACCGGATCACCGAGGCCATCGACGCTGTGCACACCGTCGGGGGTCAGGACCCGGGCGACTTCATAGTCGCCATTGGCGACCGGGACGAACTCCATGTCGGGCACGGGGACGCCGTCGACATCGACCTGGGCGCCGGCGAGGCGGGTGATCACGAGGTAGTCGTTGATCCAGGTCTGAGGGACGAGCACGACATAGCGGGGGAGGAACTGCTCGACCGGGCTCATCTGGACCATGGCCGGGTCGCCGTCGCCGAGTGGGATGCCGATGAGGTAGGACATGACCGCGATCGGGGCGCTGGCCTCGACCACGAAGTCGCCCGGGTTGGAGGTGCTGCCGGTGGCGGCGAACTCGACCTTCTCGCCCCTGTTGAGCATGATCGGCCCGGCGGGCAGGCCGGTGACCTCGGCGTTGGCGCTGAGGGTGACGACGGTGTCGTCCTCGGAGGCGTAGATCTGCCAGATCGTGGCCTCGGGGGCATTTTCGGTGCGGATCGGCATGCGTGAGGCGACGAAGTTGGTCCCCCACAGGCGCAGGCCGGTCAGCATCTCCTCCATGTGGTCGCAGGCGCCCTGCCCGGTGTTGGTGCACTCGGTCCCGGTGAACACACCGACGGGGTGGTCTTCGTCGGTGAGGACCTGGGTGCCGGTCATGGCGTTGTTGGCGATCTCGGTGGCGATCTGAGCGACGTCACCCTCGTCGAGGGTGATCATGAACGGCACGCCCGGAGAGCCGGCGGGGATGCCCGGTCCGGCGGTGGTCACCACCGAGGGGGTGACCTCGACCTGGGTCCCGTCGACGGTGGCGACGATGTTGATGTAGCTGCCGTAGCCGAGCGTGACGTGGTAGCCGACGATGTCGTAGATGTAGTCCCAGCTCGCGACCGGAAACAGGAGCGAGGCGTCGGTGGTGTAGGAGAGCTCGCCGTTGATGGGGTTGAACTGGTAGGCGACCGTGGGCACGTCGGTGGTCACCCGGTAGGTGCCGCCGACTCGCAGGCCGCTGCCCTCTTGGTGGTTGTCGGGCAGGCTGAACACGTAGGAGTCGAGGGGCTCGATGGCCGTGGGCCCGGCGACCGTGTTCCAGACGCCGCCGACTTTGGTCTCGACCAGGGCCGTGGCGACCTGATCTTCCTGGACGTTCGAGACCACGATGCCGTAGGGTTGGGTCTCGCCCGAGGACAGGTTGTCGAGGTCGAGGCCGAAGAACAGGCAGCCCACGGCGCTCTCGACCTCGGCGGCCGTATTGCAATCTTCCGGGATGCCGATCTCGCCGCCGCCGGTGTCGGCTCCCCCATCGGGGACGATGCCGAGGTCGAACTTGGGGTTGCCGTCGTCGCCAGCGGTCGCCGCAGTGGTGCCCTCGTCGTCGTCGGTCGGTCCAGCATCGGTGCCGGAATTGGCCCCGGTGCTGGTCTCGGCGTCGGTGCCTGTGTTTGTGTCGATGCCGTCTCCCGACTCGCCGTCCGCGGTCTGAATGCCGGAATCGTGGTCGCCGTTGGTGTCGGCGCTAGGGCCGTTTGCCTGACATCCTGCGAACAGGAGACAGGAGGTCAATACAGTCAAAGAAGCGCGGCGCATGGGCTGGAGGTTACCAGTTCACCGACGGGGCAGGCCGCGGGGGCGGCGGTTTGATTCACTGGGTGTCGAGCGAGCGGCGCGCTGTCACTCAGCTCTTGTGTCACATCAGCGTGTCAAGAGCGCGGCGGGGATCTCGAGGTCGACGCCGTCGAGCTCGATTCGCGTCGCGGCCATGGAGCCCAGAGGAAGAGCGACACTGATCACGGCCGCAGCGCCATCGGCGAGGCGTTGTCGAGTGGCGGGAAGCTGGATGGATCCGGCTCCTGTGCGAGCGACGACGGATGTGAGTGAGTCGGTGGAGCTGCCCACCGGGAGCTCGCCCCGGGTCGTCCACCACAGCGGCTGGCTGCCGTCGTCGTCGGGGAGCACGCCGATGAGCAGTTCGCCCATCTCGCTGGGTAGGGCGCCGCCTCCCTCCCAACTGGTGAGAGTGCGGATGCGCCGAAAGTTCTTGTTCCAGGTCCAGTCCGAGGTCCAGTTCCCGTCGTAGCAGTAGCTCATGTAGTCGTGGGCCGAGGTCGGGTTGCGCAGACCGAAATCGAGGAGGCCGAACCCCCACGAGCCGATGCCCCCGTCTGCGTAGGGGTAGGTGGGGTCTGGACCGAGGGCATCCGCGCCTGGACAGCGGACGTGGAAGAGGCCCTGGCTGTGGCCGATCTCGTGCACGAAGGTATCGGCGGACCACTGATCATCGCCGAACCACAGGCCCACAGCGACACGCTCGAAGCCCGCCCCCTGTGTGGCCGGAGGGATGGAGAAGGCCATGCCTCCCGCACCTGCGATACCCCCGTTGCAGGTGTCCATGAGCGCGTAGTAGTAGACGTTGGAGGGGGCGTTGTCCTCGACACGATAGGCCTGGATAGCCGGGAACATCTCCCACAGGTTGTCGAGCTCCTCCGTGGATATGAGCGGCGTCTCATGGATCCGCAGCGTGGTCCGCTGGGTGGGGTTCTTCATGTAGAGCATGTCGGCGAACAGGGGCACGAGATCCTCGGCCGGCACGGTGGTGTTGCAGTTCGGCCACTGAACCTCGACCGGGATGACCACGACCTCGATGGCGACGGGCTCGGGCTGGACACCGAGTTGGGCGAGGCTGCCGTCGCTGGGCACGATCGGATCGGCGGCGGGCGGTGGGAGCTCGGCGTAGGCCGGGTCGACCTCCCACAGGGACAAGGAGAATTGCATTCCCGGGCGGAGCTGCTCCTCGACCAGGTCGAACAAGAAGCTGCGGTCGAGGCTGCCGGCGTAGGCGGGCTTGTCGATGGTCAGGACCTGGGCGCGATCGAGGATCTCGCCGTCGCTGTATTCGATGTGGAGGCGGGCCTCGACCTCCCGAGCTTCGAAGCCCGGGTCGGTCTCCCAGTAGGCCCGCAGCAGGGCCTTGCGGTCCGAGATGACCTGGCCGTTGCGGGCGTCTTCGGCGATCCAGACCCCGTCGACGATGAGTGGGATGGCCGTGCCCTGGTTGAGCTCGACCAGGGACAGCTCGATGTCGCGGGCCAGGGACTCCCCAGGCCCGGTCTCCGTGCCCGTCGATTCGCCCGAGCCGCCCGACTCTTCCGTCTCGGTGGCATCCACGTCGTTGCGGGCTCCACCGTCACCGCAGGCCAGCGCAGGGATGGCCAGGGCCAGGGTGGCCGTGAGGGGAAGATCGAAGCGGAAGGGCCGGGCTGCTGGGGTCGGGTTGGGGATGTTCATGTCGAGATCCTCGATATCCGGATCGGGATGGGAGTGGGGGCGAACGGGCGGGGGAGGAGAGAGAGTAGCGGTTCGCTGCGACGCTCGGGCTCGCGTCTCTCGTCTCTGGTGAGGGGAGCTTCGGCGGCGCGGGGCTCGGCGGAGGAAGGAGCGCGGAGAATTTGCTACGGGTCTCGGGGCGAAGCTTCGAGCTGCGCTTGATACCCCGCGTGACCATCGCGTATGCCTACCGAGATGACGGACCCCTCGAGCAGCATCGGCGCCAATGTTCGACAGCGCCGCAGGGCCCTCGGGCTCAGCCTCGAGGCGCTCGCCGAGGCCAGCGGTGTCAGCAGCACCATGTTGTCCGAGGTCGAGCGGTCGCGGAAAAACCCGACGGTCAAGCTCGCCTACCAGATAGCGAGGGCGCTGGGATGCTCCTTGACCGACCTCTTGGACGACGCTCCCGCTGTCTCGGTCGCCGTGGTTCGGGCCGCAGACAGACGAGTGCTCGTCGATCCGGTCAGCAGGGTGGTCCGCTCGGGCCTGCGATCGACCCTGTTCGCGGGCAAGCTGGAGGTCGTTTGGTATGCGCTCCCTCCGGGGGAGTCCTCGGCAGAGATGGGCGCGAACACGCCCGGGGTGGTCGAGCTGGTAACAGTGACCGAAGGTCGAGTCGAGGTCGTCCTCGGCGGCGCGGTGCACCGGCTGGAGGTCGGCGACTCGATCTCCTACGGACCCCAGACCATCGAGTATCGCAACTCGGGAGAGGTCCCCGCTCAGATCGTCGTCCTGGTCGACCGGAGCAAGGCCCGCTAGAGCAGCCGCTTCAGCATGGGGCGCTCACTCGGTGGGCAGGGGGCTGGCGAGGCCGACCACCCAGTTCGTGAGCCCCTGAAAATGCCAGGCCAGTCGATACGCGGCCGGGTAGATCACCCGTTTGCGGCGCCGCCTGATCGCGGCGCCGATCTGCCTCGCCAGGCCCTGAGCGGTGCCGATCGGCATGCCCCGCAGCGGGTCGACATCGTAGCGGTCGACGGCCGCGTCTGCCATGCGGGTCTGGACAGGGCCGGGATAGACGGTGACCACGTGCACCCCCTGGGCTTTGAGCTCCGGGCGCAGGGCCTCGGAGGCCGCCGCCAGACCGGCCTTCGCCGCGCTGTAGTGGGCCATGCCCGGGGTTGGAGCCAGAGCCGCGAGCGAGGCGATATCGACGATCGTTCCAGCCCGGCGGGCGATCATGCCGGGGAGCACAGCTTGGGTCAGGCGCAGGGGCGCAAACAGGTCGAGGGTCATGAGCCGCTCGGCAGCTTCGGGCGTGACGTTGGGGGTGCGCGCGACGATCTGCATGCCCGCGTTGTTGACCAGCACGTCGATGGGGCCGAGCGCGGCCTCGGCCTCGCGGATCAGTCCGGCGAGGGTGTCGAGTTTGGTGAGATCGGCAGCGACCACCCGGGTCTGCACACCCTCGAGTTCGGCTGCGACCCGCTCGAGCTGGTCGACCCGGCGGGCGACCAGGGTCAGGTCGTAGCCCTCGCTGGCGAGCTGTCTGGCGATCGCTTCGCCGATCCCTGCGGAGGCTCCAGTAACGAAAGCGTGCATGTCGAGTTGATCTTATCAGGGTCGTGGGAGTGCGATCGTGGGTCGTGGGCTCGGGACCCGAGCCCACGTGATACCGTCGCAGACGATGAGGTCGGTCAGCGTGGGGGTCGTCGCTGTGGCCCTGTCGGCGTTCTTGTGGGGCTGTGCGAGTGGGCAGCCGAGGACCTCGTCGTCGGCCGGGCCCGGGCACACCAGTCCACGCTGTGGCTTGGCGCTGACCGGCTACGCCCTGGCCACGGCCACGCCCGCCGAGCTGGGTCTCGCGCCGGATCAGCACCTGTCTCCGGTCCCGCTTCGGCTCACGCTCTGCGGATCGGGGATCTTCGTGCACGCGCTGGACCCGACGATCACGGTCGGTGGGGAGGCCCTGCTGGACTTCGAGTTGCGACCCGACTCGCAGGCGATCGTCGCGTTTTTGTACACGCATCCGGCGGACGGCGCCGTGGTCACGATCGAGGACCCGGCGGGTTGCGTGGCGGCCTTGCCGACCGCTCTCGATCTGGCCCAGATCGATGAGACCTCCACCTGCGAGGCGGGCCCCTACTGAGTGGGTGGGGAGGCTGAATCACCCGAGCACGGCCCGGTCGGGTACAGTCGGCCGCCCATGGACGACCAGCCCAAGAACCCCCTGCACGGGATCACGCTTCAGGCGATCCTGGAGGATCTGGTTGCGCGTCGGGGGTGGCCCGAGCTCGCCAACGAGATCGAGATTCGCTGCTTCGCCAAGGACCCGAGCGTCAAGTCGAGCCTGAAGTTCCTGCGCAAGACGGACTGGGCCCGGCGGCGGGTGGAGGCCCTGTACCTCGCCGACCAGCGGGCCCTGGTCCGGAGGCGCAAACAAAATAAGCGGCGGGCCTCGATGCGGGCGTTTCGGGCGGAGCGAGAGATAGACGGCGGCGAGGAATCTCCGGTCACCGACGAATCTCCGGTCAGTGACGAGTCTCCGGTCAGTGACGAGTCTCCGGTCAGTGACGAGTCTCCGGTCACCGAGGAAT
>CAYVJQ010000122.1:7243-21733 GCA_964451725.1 uncultured Nannocystaceae bacterium
TCTCCGGTCACCGAGGAATCTCCGGTCAGTGACGAGTCTCCGGTCACCGACGAATCTCAGGACGCCGAGCCCGAGTCCTGATCCTCGTCGCTGAAGCGCCCAGCATGAAACTCGGCCAGCGCCTCGGCGAGGGTCTCCCGGCTGTCGCTGACGAAGGGGCCGGCGGTGACGACGGTCTCCCGCAGTGGGTCCCCGGCGCAGACCAAA
Organism: uncultured Nannocystaceae bacterium; assembly: GCA_964451725.1. Taxonomy (GTDB): domain Bacteria; phylum Myxococcota_A; class Polyangia; order Nannocystales; family Nannocystaceae; genus Plesiocystis. Next base: position 7,451 of record CAYVJQ010000122.1, read on the forward strand.
AACCGGGCGCCGCGGGGAAACTGGACCCGCAGGCCCGCGACCTCCTCGTTGGCGAGTCGGGCGACGTGGCCGGTGCGGGCGACTCGGGCCCGGGCGCCGATCCGAACCTCGCCCTCGAGGACGAGCACAAAACCGCGCCGGCTGGCGGCCAGGGGCAGGCGGACCTCGCCGTCGTCCTCGGCGCGCAGGTCCCATAGATCCAGAGGGGTGCGGGCCTGGGCTGGGCCGCGAACCCCTCGAAAGTCGCCGGCGATGACCTTGACCCACAGGGGATCGAGCTCGGTCTCGGACAGCTCGGCCGCGCGGGTGAGTGCGTAGGCGGGGGCCTCGGTCTTGGTCTGGGCCGGGGTGTTGAGCCAGATCTGGAGGATCTTGCAGGTCTGGGCGCCGCGCGGGTGTTCGCTGTGGAGGACGCCCGCGGCGGTCGACTGCCACTGCAGGTCGCCCGCCTCGAGCTCGGTGCGTGTGCCCAGGCTGTCCTCGTGGACGAGGGCGCCCTCGAAGACCATGGTGATCAGGTCGAAGCCCCGGTGGGGGTGGAGGGGGAAGCCACCGGGGGCGACCATGGCGTCCTCGGTGACGGCGATGAAGGGGTCGTTCTCGGCCAGGTCTGCGGGCGAGAGCAAGACCCGATCGCGCATGGTCCCGCCAGCCCGGGCGGGGTTTTGCTGCGGGAAGGTGACGGCGTGGACCCGGCGGGTGGGGGCTCGATCGCCGATGGAGATGGGAGGGGTAGCCATGAACTTTGGGGGGGGCAGCTCGATGTCAGGACTCGAGCACAGCCAGGCGTCGGGCGGCGAAGCCCGAGCCGAAGCGGGGGCGCAGGTCGAGGTGGGTGAGGTGGGTGTAGCCGATGAAGCAGCCGCAGCTGCGCTCGGGGCAGGGGCTGGGCGAGGGCCGCAGCAGTTGCTCGAGCGGCTGATCGTAGAGGTTGCCCAGGGGGGCGGCCACGAAGTGACAGCGCCGGACCTCGCCCCCGCCATCGACGAAGATGGCGCTGTGGCCCGTGTGGCAGTCCCGGCCGAGGCTCGGGTGGCGCGTGGCGCTGAGGGGGAAGAGGGGGTCGATGGCGGTCAGGGAATCGCGCTCGGCCTGGGTGTAGTAGCCGGGCTCGCGCTTGTAGGCGTTGATCCACAGGTAGGTGCTGGGGGCCAGCTCGGCGCGCAGGCGGCCGATGATCTCGAAGTGCTCGCGCAGGCCGACCACACCCACGCTGTAGCGCACACCGAAGGCGTCGAGCTGGGCGGTACGAGCGAGGAAGCGCTCGAGGGTGACCTCGCCGGGATGAAAGGTGGTCCACAGGCCCAGGCTGTCGAGATCGGCCTGGGCGAGCCAGTCGAGGCGACACGAGAGGTTGGTCTGGATGGCGACGGCGCGGACTTGGGGGAGGTGTGAGAGCCGGACCAGGGCGCGCTGGTAGGAGGCGCGGATCAGGCCCTCGCCCCAGGGTGTGAACAGGATCGAGAGTGTCCTGGTGCCCCGTTCACACCACCCGACGAAGCGCTCGAGGTCGGCCTCGTCGGCCTCGAGCTCCCGGCGCGAGGACACACGTTTGGCGAACGGGCAGTAGGGGCAGTCGTAGTTGCAGCTCGACAGCGGTCCCCGCCAGTTGATGTGGAGATCGGGGGACATCAACGCAGCTCGAAATCGCGGGACGCGGCGCGGACGGCCTCGGAGTAGAGCCAAGGGGCGATCGCGTCGGCCCACTCGAGGCCGAGGGGGGTCGGCCGCAGCCGCTCGCCACTCGGATCCAGGGCGATCAGTCCATGGGTCTCGAGCTCGCGGATCTCGAGCTCGAAGTCCCGGTCGACCGTGTTGGCAAAGCGGCGCAGGTACGCGGCGAGGTCGAGGCCCTCGCGCTGAAGCAGGGATTGGATCAGCCACCGTCGGCGCTGCTCGTCGGCGCCGAGCTCGATGCCGTAGCGGGCGCTGGCGAGGGCCTCGTCGCTGCTGTCGATCCATCGGGAGACGATGTCGCGCACACCCGCGGCGCCCACGGCCCAGTCGTCGGCGTAGTGCAGGTTCCGGGTGTAGGAGCGGGCCCCGACCCCGAGGCCGATCATGCCGTCGGCCTGGCAGCAGTAGGCCGGGCTCGAGCTGGATTCGGCCTGGCCCCGGGCGGCGGGTTTTTGAAACATGCGCATGGAGACCTGGACGTAGCCGGCGGCGAGCAGGCGCTGCCTGCCCGCGCCCAGGCAGGCACTTCGCTGGTCGTCCCAGCTTCGCGCCTGTTTGCCGAGCCCGGTCAGGGGGCGCTGGTAGAGGGGGTAGAGGTAGAGCTGCTCGGGGGCCCAGCGCAGGGCGGCCTCGATGTCGGTGACGAAGTCGGCGGGGGTCTGGCCCGCGATGCCGTAGATCAGATCGATGTTGAGGATCGGGAAGGCGCGGGCGCGGATACGATCGAGGGCTCGCTCAGCCAAGGTGTTGGCCTGGGGTCGGCCGACCGCGCGCAGGAACCCAGGGTCGAAGCTCTGAATGCCGATGCTGACTCGGTGTGTACCCACCGCTTCGAGGACGTCCAGACGGGCGTCGTCGCAGGTCTCGGGCGAGGTCTCGACCGAGCTGGGGGTCGCCTCCAGGTCGACGCCGAGGCGAGTGTGGAGGCGCTCGAAGAGGCGCTCGAGCAGGGCGGGGGCGAGCAGGGTCGGGGTCCCGCCCCCGAGCGCCCAGCGGGTGAAACGGGCCTCGGGGACGGCGTTGCGGAGGGCCTCGATCTGGCGCTCGAGGGTCGTGAGCCAGGCGGCGGGCAGGGACTCGGGGGGGTGTTTTTGGGTGAAGAGGTTGCAAAATCCGCAGCGCAGCGCGCAAAACGGGACGTGCAGGTAGAGGAACAGGGCGTCGGTGGGCTCGCCCGCCCAGACCTCGGCCAGGGGGCGGGGGCGGGGGAGCTCGCGGTAGGCGGTCTTGTGGGGGTAGGCGTAGGCGTAGCCGACGAAGGGGGAGCCCTGCAGGAGGGCGGCGACGGTCGCCGGGCGACGCTCGAGGCCGTAACCCCGGACCGCGTTGTCGCGGGTCTCCCGGAGAGAGGGGGACATCGGGGGGGAGAGCGGGGGAGAGGCGGGGGGGCTCATGGAGTCTGGGCTCGGGTTTGGAGCCGGGGCAGGAGCAGCTCGGCGTAGGGGACCTCCCAGACCACGGGGTGGCCGAGGCGGTGGCCCTCGTAGCCGTCCTCGCCGTAGGCGGTGCCGTGGTCGGAACAGATCACGGCGAGCAGGGGGGCCCGCCGACGCAGGACCTCGAACAGGGGCGCGAGCTGGGTGTCGACGTAGGCCAGGGCCGCGGCCTGGGTCTCGGCGCTGTCGCGGGTGTGACCCGGGAGGTAGTGGCAGTTGGGTTGGTGCAGGGCCGAGACGTTGAGGAAACACAGGACACGCTCGCGCTCGGGGCGGGCGGCGATGCGCTCGCACAGCCAGGTGATCTGGTGGGCGGTGGAGTCAGGGTCGGTCACGCCGAAGGCGGGGCACCAGCGGTCTTCGTCGAAGAGGTCGGGCAGGACACGACCGAGGGGGGTCTGGCGGTTGAAAAATCCGACTCCGCCCGCGCAGAGGGTGTGGTAGCCGGCCTGGCGCAGGCCCGCGATCAGGTTGGGGGCGTCGAATACGGCCGTGCCTGGACCCGTGGTCTCGCTGCCGGGGAAGGCCATGGCGAACAGGCGTGGGTGCGGGCCCGGGCGCGCCGGAGTCGGAAGAAAACCGGCGAAGAAGGCCTGGTGTGCGGCCCAGGTGAAGCTGCCTGGGCTGTGTCTGCGCTCCCAGCCACCGCTCGGCGTGTCCGCCAGCAGCTGGCCCAGGACGGGGGTCTGGCCGGCCGCGAGCGCCCCTGCAGCCACGTCGAAGCGCAGCGTGTCCAGGGTGATCAGCAGCAGGTCGTGGCTGCCGACGCAGGCCGCAGCGTCGAGCATGGGCCAGGTGTACCCCGGAAGCGCGCCCACTCCCAGAGTCCCCACCGCGGCAGTCACAGCGCCAGCAAGACGCGCGCGGCTCCAGGGAAGTCGGGGGTCCGCCAGGTCGGCTCGGGGGCGCCGCTTGGATAAGGGGCGCCCCTGCTGATCCAGCAGCTGCGCAGGGCGAGCGTCGCGGCGCCGGCGATGTCCTCGTGGGGGCTGTCCCCGATCATGATCGCGGCCCCGGCCTCGACCTGGAGAGCCGCCAGCGCCCGCCTGAAGATCGCCGGACCGGGTTTGGCGACCCCGAACTCTGCGGAGATGGACAGGCTTCGAAATCGAGTGTGATCGATGCCCGCGGCCCGGAGCTTGGCGCGCTGGGTTTGGCCGCCTCCGTTACTCACGACGGCGAGCTCGACCTCGGCCTCGGCGAGGGCGTCGAGGCTGGCGATCACGGCGGGGTCGGGGGTGATGAACCCCGGCAGCTCGGCGCGCACACGAGCCTCGAGAGTATGGGGATCAGGGCCGAGCTCGGGTCGCAGCGCCCACAGGCGCCGACTCAGCGCAGCCAGATCCCGACCGGATCTCCGGTCGAGGATGGCCAAGTGATCGACCAGGGCGGGCGCCAAGCCGGCGCGCTGGCGCAGCCACTCGAGCAGCGCGCCGTCTCGATCGACCAAGGTCCCATCGATGTCCACGAGCGCCGCGCGAGGTCTGGGGCCCACCCCCAGAGGATCGCATGCTCTCCAAGCCGAGCTCAGCGAACGTACATCTGGAGGTAGTTCTCGCCGGCTTTGGCGGTGCCCGTGTTGAGGTCGAGGGCCGCGGCGTAGCCGAGGGCCGGGAACTCCATGCTCGTGAACGAGGCCGGGCAGGCGCCGCAGGGTCCGTGCGGACCCACGCCGACCTCGGCCGGATCGTCGAAGGGGCAGCCGTCGCCGAAGTTGGAACTCCACACCGGGCCGAAGGCTGCGGTGTTGGCCGGCGAGCCGAAGTCCATGCACGCGGCCTGGGTGTCCTCGTGGTCGCCGAGGTTGAAGTAGAGGTCCGTGTCGCACATGGTGGCGTTGGCTGTGAGCGTGCCGCCGACGAGCGCGTAGCCGTTGCCCCCGAGGTTGCTGTTGCATTGGGGGGAGTCGGTGGCCCCAATCACGCTACCCACATTGACCAGGCCGTCACCGACGTCGCCGTAGTGCGCCCACACATTGGAGGGCTGGTGAATGAAGAGCACGTCCGTGAACGCCATCTCGTGATAGGCGCTGGCCATGTAGTCGAGGGAGCGGAAACCCACATCACCGACGGCGGCGGGCTCGTCGCCCATGGTCGCCCGGTTGTTCCAGGTCCAGGTATCCATACCGTCGTCGCTGGCGATGAACACCAAGGTCCAGCCGCCGCCGTCTTTGTTGGTGTGGCAAAAGACCTGCTCGGCCGGGTACAGGTCGTCCTCACCCGTCCCGTCGACGTCGATGAAATAGACCCCGTCTTCGAGATCGGGGTCGTTGTTTTGGAGGTGACTGCAGCTCGTCGGGGGATCGCAGCTGAGCGAGTCGGGGTTGCAGTTCGGGAACGCGCAGTCCTCGTCGCTGACGCAGATCCCTGCGAAGCCACAGCCTGCCTCGCAGGACCCTCCACAGTCTTCGTCGGTCTCGTCGCCGCTGACGATGCCGTCGGTGCAGCTCGGCGGTTGGCACAAGGTCGTACAGCTGTCGGTGTCGTCCTCGTTGGCGTCGTCGCAGGCCTCGCCGGCCTCGACCGTGCCGTTTCCGCACTCGGTGAGGATCTCCTCCGTCACACAAATGTTGTCTTCGGTGCACATCAGCCCGGGGTCGCAGCCTCCGCCGGTCGTGCAGGGACAGTCGAGCGTACCGATGGGGCACTCGGGCCCCGTGGTTTCGCTCTCGTCCGAGTCTGTCCCGCCTGGACCGCCGGTGAAGCAGCCCGCGGCCAGGCCGAAGGTCGCGAACACCGAGAACAGCGCGAATGAATGGGCCCGAAGCCGGGGGGAGACGTCGTTTAAGGACATGTTGGATACTCCCGCGGCGCGATGCCACGGCCGGCTCAGGATACACAGGAACCAAACACGAGAGGAAAAATCGTCGCGCCGCGGTGACTCGGTCTTCGCGTTGGTGTCGCGCGCGCTTCGTGTCCAAAGGGGAACGACCTCAGCGGCAGTGTTCAGGGCTGTGCCGTGGATCAGTGTCGTGCGTAAATCGAGCCCCCGATCGATGTTGCGCGCCGCGCGAGAATCGAGCGTGGGCGGCGGCCGGGGGCGACACGTAACCCGTGCGCAACCCTGGTGTCCGGTTTTGCTGGTATGAAGGCGCGTGCACAGGCTTCGAATCATCGCCGTACCCCTCGCTCTCACCGCGCTGGCGTGCACGGACGATGTCCTCGGGGAGGCGGAGACGGTCGCGGCCACCGATGCCACCACCGACGCGACGGGGATGGAGACCAGCGACGACGAGGTCGGGACCACCGTCGGGACCTCCAGTGACACCAGCGGATCGACCGAGAGCAGCGATGGCACCACGACCCAAGGCGAGAGCAGCGAGAGCACCGAGAGCGACGGGGCCGAAGACAGCGACAGCGACAGCGAGGGCGGATCGGATACCACCGGCGGTGGCGATACGGTCGTCCGCTTTATTGCGATGGGCGATGGGGGCGAGGGCAACGATTCTCAGTATGCCGTGGCTGCGGCCATCGAGCAGGTCTGCGCGGACCGAGGGGGCTGCGATTTCGTCGTTTATCTCGGTGACAACTTCTACGACGACGGTGTCGAATCGGCGATGGACGATCAGTTCCAGACCAAGTTCGAGCAGCCTTACGCGGATCTCGACCTGCCCTTCTATCCGGTGCTCGGCAATCACGATTACGGCCTGCTGAGCTTCGCCTGGTACAAGGGCGAGTACGAGGTCGAGTACAGCGAGTACAGCGACAAGTGGACCATGCCGGCCGAGTACTACTCGGTGTCGTATCCCAATATCGACCTGTTCATGCTCAACACCACCCGCTTTATGTGGGGGTCGCAGATCTCGGATCAGCAAGACTGGATCGACGACCAGATCGCGGCCAGCGACGCACCTTGGAAGGTCGCCATGGGTCACCACCCCTACTACTCGAACGGGGAGCACGGCAACGCGGGCAACTACGAGGGCTTCCCGTGGCCGCCCCAGCTCTCGGGAGACGACGTCGAGGAGGTCATCGAGGAGTCCCTGTGCGGCCAGGTCGACCTCTACCTCTGCGGCCACGACCACAACCGCCAGTGGGTGACCCCGACCTGTGGGCCCGCCCAAAACCCGACTCACTTCATCGTCTCTGGCGCGGCCGCGAAGACCACCGATTTCGCCTATCACAGCGGCGGAAACGACGTGTATTGGGAGAACGACGTCACGCCGGGCTTCCTGATCGTGGAGGTGACCGCGGACACCATGCACACCGAGTTCTTCGACGAAAACGGGACCATGGAGTTCGAGCGCGATATCACCAAGTGAGCGCGCTGGCCCCGAGCTCACTGACGCCCTAGGGGCAGCCAAACTCGGATCGTGGTTCGACCCGGGCGACTCTCGACATCGATGTGGCCGCCGTGGGTCTCGACCACACGCTGGACCAGAGCCAGGCCGAGGCCGGTGCCCCCATGTTCTCGGTTGGTGGTGAAAAAACGCGCGAAGATCTGGCCTTGGTTGGCCTCGGAGATCCCCGGTCCGTCGTCCTCGACCTCGAAGCCGGTCAGGTCTCGCCCGGGATCGGCGAGCGCCCGGACCCGGGCGCAGACCTCGGGGCCACCGTGGGCGTAGGCGTTGTCGATGAGGTTGTCGAGCACACTGGCGAGCTGGCTGGTGCTGCCCTCGACGACACCAAAGGGCGGGTCAGAGGTGTGGATCTCGACCTCGGGCCAGCGCTGTGGGAGCGCGTCGACGAGCGCGCCCAGATCGACCCTCTCCCCGTCGTGGGGCTGCTCGGCGCGGGCCAGAGCGAGCAGCCCGTCGACCAGGCGCTCGAGTCGTTCGAGCTCCTCCAAGGCGTTGTCCAGGAAGCGCTGGCGCCGGGCCGGGGGCATGGCCTCGTCGTCGCGGATGAGCTCGGCCGTGCCTCTCAAGGTCGCGATCGGGGTCCGAAACTCGTGCGCCACGTTGCCCGCGAACTGGTTGATGTACTCGACCTGGTTTTGGAGCCGCTCGGCCATGGCCGCGGTCGCCGTGGCCAGCTCCCGGACCTCGTCGACGTGTGACCCGGCGCCGCGGATCAAGGCCGCGCCCTCGCGGCCGCTGCCCTGGGTCACGCGCCGGGCTGCGTCGGCCAGGCGCGCGAGCGAGCGCGTGGCCAGGCGACCCGCGAACACGGCCAGGGCGAGGGTGACCACGAGCGCCACGAGCAGGCCCCAGAGCAGGCGTGGGGCCATCTGGTAGAGAGCCTGGAGCTCCTCCCGGGGGGTGCGGGAGAGCAGCACGGCCCCCTCGACGCGGCCCGCAATCACAATAGGTTTGGCGACGAAGATGCGGACCTTCGCCCGCCGGCTGGGGCTCGACAAGGGCTGGCGCGCGCTCGGGGCTTCGCGGGCTCGGGTGGCGACGCCGGTGCCCCCCGCGAGGGCCTCGGCGACCACGGGGTCGGCCGAGAGGTCCCGCAGCTCGATCCCCTGCTCGCTGCTCGCGGCGATCACCAGGCCCCCGGCATCGACGATCTGGATGCTCGCCAAGGTCCGCTCGCGCAGTTCGATCAGCAGGGGATCGAGGTCTGGACCGAGGATGTGCAGGTCTGCGCGGGAGGGATCAGGAGCTGCCGCGCCGGGCCTCGCCAGCGTGGCCACCAACAAGGTCAAGACCTCGGCTTGATGTTCGAGGTCCGCGCGGGTCTGTCGGCGCAGATCCATGGCCAGCGCACCCGTGCCGACCAGCGCGAGCAGAGGCAGGAGCAGGACCAGAAAGTGCGAGCCCAGCAGCCAGGTCCGCAGCGAGAGCGCCGGCAGCAGGTTGGGCCTGCGGGCGGGCTCGCCCTGCAGGTCTCGGGGGGATCCTGGCCCCGGCCCGGTGCTCACGGGATCCATTCGCGCAGTCGGTAACCCACGCCGTGGACCGTCTCGATAGGATCGAGATCGTGGACCCGAAATTTGGCTCGGATCCGGCGCACGTGGGAGTCGAGGGTCCGGCCCGAGACCACCCGCGCGTCCGGGTAGGCCTGGTGGCTGAGCACATCGCGGGAGAACACGCGCCCGGGTCGGGTCATGAGCGCCTCGAGGAGGCGAAACTCCGTGGCGGTGAGCGCGACCTCGTGCTCACCGCACCAGCTGCGGTGCGCGCTCGGGCTCAGGCGCAGGGGTCCCGAGTGGAGCTGGAGCTCGCCGGCGCCCGGGGTCGAGGCTGCGGCTGCGGCTGCGGCTGCGGGGGCCTCGGCGCCAGGTCGACGAACGCGGCGCAGGAGGACCTTCACCCGGGTCACGAGTTCGCGGGTCGAGAACGGCTTGGTGACGTAGTCGTCGGCGCCGAGTTCGAGACCCAAGACCCGATCGATCTCGTCGCTGCGGGCCGAGAGGAACAATACCGGGGTCTCTCGATCGTCGACCCGGAGCCGTCGGACCAGATCGAAGCCGTCGATCTCCGGCATGGAGACGTCGACCACCAGCAGGTCGAAGCGCGGGCACGCTCCGGCGGCCGCCCGGGCCAGATGTTCGAGGGCCTCGGCCCCATCTCCGGCCTCGGTGACCGCGTGGCCCTCCCGGGCGAGGGCATAGCCGACGACCTCGCGCAGTTTGGGATCGTCGTCGACGAGCAGGAGCCTCGATTGGCGTGGAGTCGACACGGAGAGCGAGGAGGCGGGGCCGAGGTGGGAGCTGTGACCGCGAGATAGGGGGGAGGGGGCTCTAGAGGGTCCAAGCGGGCGTCCATCCTCGAGTCGTCCGGGTCGTCCGGGTCGTTCGGACCTGGTCGGAGGCCCGATCACGGCGCTCCCTCTATCTCGCGGTGTAGGTCCATAGACGATAACTCCGCGAGCCCCGCCACGCGAGCTTCGAGGTCTGCCAGCCGTTCCCTGACCGGCGTGGCGTCGCCCGCCAGCGTGAACAAGCCCAGCTGTAGGCGGAGCGAGAGCAGTCCGCTGAGGACGGCCTCAAGCTCCGCGTAGCTCGAGTCACGGGCCTGGCGCAGGTCTCCGAGGGCGCCGCTGAGGGCCCTGTGTGCGTCGGCGACCGTGGTGTTGGCGGGGTCGGTCTCCGGGACCCCGATGGCCCCATGGCTCGCCCGTTCTTGGGCCTCGGCCTCGGTGAGCAGGTGGTTGATACGAGCCAGGCGGCGATCGGCCTGGTGCAGGGTGTCGCTCAGACGCTCGAGCTGACGCGGCTCGAGGAGCATCGTGCCCTTGCGCAGGGCGTCGTCGCGCAGGGCCTCTCGGAGGGCGTCGAGAGTCTCGTCGATGCGGGCTGCGTGGCTCCCCGGTCGGCTCGGGGGGCGCCGGGTCCGAAGCTCGCGCTCGATCTGGGCGCGCGCGCTCTGGGAGGGGCGCTGTCCGAGCAGGCCGACCAACAGGGGCCAACAGACCAGGGCCGAGCCGACCGTGCCCAGGGAGTGGCCGCGCCTGGCCAGGTGCAGCGCCACGCCGGCACCCACGCCCACGTAGCCCAGGCTGAGCGTGACCCACAGGGCCGGCATTCGGCTCCCGAGCGCGTCGGCCACGGCCGGGAGGAGCCGAGCCCCGAACATGGCCGCGCTCAGCCCCAGGGCGCTCATCGTGGATCACCGGGAACGATCCCCTGGGTGCGTGTTCGGGTCGGGTCTGCGGGGGCATCGATGTCGGGCGAGCGCGACACCGCGGTGCCGGGCGTGCGCGACCCGGAGTCGGGGCTGACGGGAGCGCGGTCGACGGGGGCGCCCTCGACCGGGTCGGGCTCCGGGGGCATCTCGAAGTCGGGGCCGAACAAGGGCAGCAACTCCGGGTCGAAGCCGATGCTGAGGTCGGGGTCGAAGCCGATGCTGAAGTCGGGCCCGGGCTCTGAGCCAGCGCGTCGGCCCAGGAGCCCCGCACCCCCCATGTCCCAGCCTCGGTAATTTCCGGCTGCGGACCGCCGAGTGCTGGCCAAGCTGGAGAACACATCGGCCTCCACGGGGCGCAGGAAGGTGACCTCGGCCGTGGGCCGGGCGATGAAGGGGCGCAAAAGCCAGCCCGACTGGGCCAGGAGCAGGCCGATCACGGCCACGCTGGCGAAGGTCGCCAGCGCCCGATTGTGGCCGCCGGTCGGCAGGCAGCGCGTCAGTGTCCACAGCCCGGGCAGGCCCACGAGCACCAGACTCGCGGCCATCGCCAAGATCGCCCGGTGGTAGGAGGGGCCCAGCGACAGGTAGAGCCACAGCACCGGACCCAGGGCCGCCGCGAGCACGGCCGTGCGCGAGACCGCGATGAGGGCCGCCAGGCCCAGCCGCGACCAGCTCAGCTGGAGCTCGCAGGCCCCGTGGACGGCCCGGATCGCGGGCAGCCCGACGAGCACGGGGAGAAGCAGGAGCAGGGGGGTCTTGACCCCCGCGTAGAGGTACTGAATGTCGCCTCGGTAGGACCCGAGCACGATCCCGAATAGGGCGCCCCCAAACAGGGTCAGCGCGAGCAGGCCGGGGGCGAGGGCGGCCAGGCGCTCGGCGCTGTCTCGGCTCTCGAGTTCGGCGTCATCCTCCTGGCCGAGTCCGAGCCGACCGGTCTCGGGCTCACCCAAGAGGCGCTCGGGGCTGCGCAAGAGGACGCCGGCGAGGCGCAGCAGCGAGCTCCTGGGCGCGGTGGTTTCGGTCTCACCGGTGGGGGTAGAGGCCGGGGGTGTTTGGGTTTGGGTTTGGGTCGTCATCTTGATCTCCGTGTCCGCGCTCAGAGGCCCAACACCCACGTGCCCACGTTCACCCCCACACGCAGGGCGATGATCCAGCTCAGGATCAGCCAGCCCGTGACCAGGAGGGTGAACTTGGGGTCGGAGACCAAAGACTGCTCTCGGCGGGCGTCGGCCTCGACTCGCTGGAGTTGAACGCAGGCGGTGGCGCTCGTGAACACGCCTACCCCGACCAGCGAAGCGAGCAGGGCGACCGCCCACAAGTTTGTGGTTGCAGAGAAAAACAGGGCGACGACTGCGAGCCCGGCCGCGACCCGCCCACCGTGCACGAGGGCTCGACCCAGGGCGCCGGCGAGGGCCTCGGGTTCGGCGGCCAGGCGCATGAACTGATGCAGGGCGATGAGGGCCGGCGCCGTGAGGGCCAGGGCGCCGAGCTCGATCAGGACCACGCTCGGGACCAGGCGTGCCGCAGTTTCGGTCTGTGCACTGCCGAGGGCCACGGCCCCGCCCAGGGCCACAAGCCCGAGCAGGGAGGTCAGGATGTCGAGGCCGCGCAGGGCTCGGGGCGGGTGCACGCTGGCGGGCGGGGGCCCCGATTCTGGGTGCCTACTGGGCAGGCCGATGGGGGGAAGATTGCTCGTCGTCGCGGTCATCGCAGGACTTGCGATAGCAAGCGCCCGTGCATTGAATGCTGCGCTCCTTGGGCGCGGCGGCGGCGAAATTGTGCAGCTGCTGTGCAGACCCGAGCGGGCAGGGGCGAAGTCGACGTTCCCGGTTGCGCGGCTTTAGACCGGTCGCGCTAGGGATCCTGAACCGGGACCGGTGGGCCTTGGCTGTAGTCCCAGTTGTCGGCGTTGGGCGTGCCCCACTGGACCTTGTCCCCATCCAAGAGCTCGAAGCTCCCGTCGCTGGAGAACTCGAACAGCAAGAAGTTGTCCGTGTCGTAGCGGGTCGCCCCGAACTCGTAGGCGGGCGCCGAGAAGGTGTCGGGGTGGTTCGCCCAGATGTGGGTGTGGCCACTCAAGATCAGCGCCAGGTTTCCGCCTTGGTTCCCGATCACCGTACTCAGGCCGCGCACGGGCTCATTTTGTGGAGCCTCGTCGGGAGCGGTCTGGCCGACTGGGAAGTGGGTCAGCAGCACCGTGGGGGTATCGTCGGTGAGCTGGTCGACGATCCAGGTCAGCTGGGGAACACCGAAAGAGCCGACGCCGGTGTCGTAGATCGTGGCCATCTCCTCGAAGGTCGGGCCGGCCTGGCTGTTGGCGAAGATGAAACGCCATTCGCCCCGGGTGACGCTGTAGTAGCGATCGGTGGCGAAGACCTGGGCGAAGACGTCGTGGGAGAAGGTCCGCTCGACCTCTGGGACCCCATAGTCGCTCTCGCCGAACACCGGGTACACGGGGAAGTCGAGCTCCCCGAACAGGGCGTCCACGGTAGCGAAGGCGTTGGGTTGTTGTGTGTAGTCTTCAACCGCGGTCGAGAAGTAGGGATCGTGCACGAGGTCGCCCAGGACCACGGCAAAGGCGGGGGCCGGATCGATCATGCTCAGCTCGTCGAGCAAGATCTCCAGCTGCTCCTGCGTGCCCTCCAAGTTCTCATCGCCGCCCACGTAATCGGGACCGACGACGTGCGGGTCCGCGAGCACGGCCACCCGGAACGAGGACACGCCCCCGGTGTCGGAATCGGCGCTCGACTCCGAGCCTTCGGCCGTCTCCTCCGAACTCGACTCGGGCGCCGACTCCGAGTCGTCATCCTCCCCGAGGTCGTCGGCGTAGGTCAGGCCGACCTCGTCGGCCTCGGTGATGATCGAGCATCCGATCGCGCCGCTGAGCGAGACCAGGAACAACACGGCGGTGGTGGGTCGCGTGGCCACGGGCTCGACATGTTGCCACAGGCGAGCCCCCGGTTGCGCTGTGACCGCTCAAGTTTGCGTGGGTTTACTCGGTTTTTTGGGCCGCATCCCCTCGAGCGCCTGCTTGACCTGTGCCCGGGGCAGGTCGAGCAGCCCGCCGAACTCCTGGCCGACCCTGAGCCACTCGCCGCCGTCGATGGTCACGCAATCACCGGTGATGTAGGCGGCGGTGCTCAGGTAGACGGCGAGGTCGGCCAACTCCGAGGGCTGGCCGTGGCGACCCAGAGGGATCCGCTTCGGGCCCAAGGCCTCGGCGCCGGGCATGGCCAAGCGGGAGAACGCGCCCTCGGTCGGGAAGGGTCCCGGCGCGATCGCGTTGAGGCGGACCCCGTAGCTCGCCCACTCGGTCGCCAGTGATCGGGTCAGGGCGAGCACCCCCGCCTTGGCGCAGGCCGAGGGCAGGACGAAGGGCGAGCCCATCCACGCGTAGGTCGTGACGATCGAGAGCACCGAGTAGGCCGGCAGCTCGGGGCCCGGGTGGCCCCGGGCGATCCATCGTTTGCCCAGGGCCTGGGTCACGTTGAAGGTCCCGTAGAGCACGATTTGAACGATCGCGTCGAAGGCCCGAGGCGAGAGATCCTCGCTCGCGCACAGGAAGTTTCCGGCCGCGTTGTTGACCAGATCCGTCAGCGGGCCGAGCTCGCCCTCGATCGATTCGAGGGCCGCCTCCACGCTGTCTCGATCACGGAC
>CAYVJQ010000123.1:0-5486 GCA_964451725.1 uncultured Nannocystaceae bacterium
TGCTAGGAGGAGACCTGGCAGCTGATATGAAACTCGGCATCCGGGTTACTGATATTCACAATCGTAACATTGGTGCCGAGGAAGTCACCGACAGCCGTGACGTTGAATGTCGGATTGTTGGGAGGGATCGCGTGCAGCCCGTTTAAGGGCGCGCCCGTCGTCGTCAAGATCGTGTCTGGTGCGCCACTGACGACGAACGAGACGGTGTTCCGGGACCCCGGGTTGGTGATCGAAGCGATCGAGTTGGATCCGTTGGCGGTCTCCCACAGGCAAAAATGGTTCGTCGACACCGTCGCTTGACCACTCTGTCGAATCACTGGGTTCTGGCCCCCGCTGTCCCCCACTCCTCCCTCGGCGAAGTCGGAAGCTTGGGCGACGACGACGCTGGCCCGGAACTGAGCATCCGGGTTGCTGATGTTGACAATGGTGACATTTGTCCCCCTGAAGTCCCCGATGACCGTGACGTTTGAAGTGGGGCTGTTGGGAGGGATCGCGTGCAGCCCATTGAAGGGCTTGCCCTCGGTCGTCATGATGTCCGAGGGTGCGCCGCTGACGACGAAAGTGACAGTGTTCCGGTTGTCGGGGTTGGTCAGTGAACACGTGGAAACCGAGCCGTTGGCCGTCTCCCAGAGCGCGTAGTGCCCCGACGAAACGGTCGCTTCGCCGTTTTTGTCGATCACTGGGTTTTGGTTGGTGGCGAGCGAGCTGGTGCTGAAATTTAGCATTGTGTTGTGTCTGCGGGGGTGGAGGTGGAGGCTCTGTCGAGATCGATTTCTATGCGTGGAGGGTTTGGCTCCACAGAACCATGACTAAAGTAGTTACCTTAAAATGTGGGAGTCGCCCGTGCTAATTTGGATTGCACACATATATATTTGCACATTGTTCCCAGCGAATAACGTGGGGAGTTTCGCCTCGTCGACACCCCCGCCCGATCGCTGGGTCATGGTGGCAGATGTGGGACTGAGGACAGTCGACTTCGAGCGGGGGGCCGCGAGGTTGATCTGTCGGCCATTCTAAATGGCCATAATCATGCCTCGGATTGAGAGTTTGTGGGACACCCGGTGTAGATGGGGGGCGGGTTGAATGGGGTGTGCCAATTGACAATCTATGTTTTCGTCGATTGGCCAGTGCCGATGATCTGTCCATTGGGTCGGTGATCTCGAGGTCGACTTGTGTGGGGAGCGGCCTCGATCGGGGGCGTTTCCCTAGCCGAAACTCCCACGCCGCAAACGGGCGTTATTCGCGCGGGCTCGGCGGGATCGATCTGTGGCCCTCTCGGCCGAGCTCGAAGTGACCACATGCCGGATCTTTCGATCAGTCTGCCGATGAGAGGACCGAGCCCTCCCAGGCGCAGAAGTCGGGCGAGCTACAGTCTACGGGGAGGGCCTGCTCAGGTATGGATCTCGATCGAGTGACCATCCGGCGATGGCGCTCTGCTCCTCGAGGGCAGGGCAGTCAGCGCTCCCTGTTTGCCAGACACGGGAATCGCGCTGCGCCCGCAGCGGACGGCGCCGCAGTTCGGACGTCGTCATCCACGTGGGCAGCCGCAGGTGGCGTCCGATTCTTGTATGCTGCGCGCATGCTGACCTTGGCTGAACGGGACAAAATGGGGAGGAAGCGGCGAGCTTTGGCTCGACCCGCTGGGCAACAGTGCGACTCGATGTGAGTGCACCATTAGCGTCGAGGGCGATGTTGTCCACTATACCTGGAGTCACGAGGACAAGGCCCACAGGGGGAGCATTGCGCTGCGCCCCGGCGGTGCTGATTTTACCGATAGTTTTCACAGCGCCGACGTGATGAAGTGCGAGTCTGTCGCGGGTGCCCGGGGCATCTTTCAGGTTCAGGGCACCTACGGTCCAGATGCAGACTGGGGTTGGCGGATCGGGTTGAGCCTCCGGACATCGAGCGACGAACTCGTTCTGCAAATGACGAATATCACCCCCTGGGGAGAAGAGGGACGTGCGGTCCGCATGGTCGCCGAGCGGACCGAACGGACCGAGCAGGGCGGGGTCTGACTTTCGCCTGCATGGTGTACCGACGACGTCGCTGGAGCGCTCAACTCCGTCTACAAACC
This sequence comes from uncultured Nannocystaceae bacterium, assembly GCA_964451725.1. Lineage (GTDB taxonomy): Bacteria > Myxococcota_A > Polyangia > Nannocystales > Nannocystaceae > Plesiocystis. The sequence goes on from CAYVJQ010000123.1 coordinate 2,075, forward strand.
ACATTGATGAACGGGAGAGATGCGCCGCCGCCCGAGGGCTCGTCGATCCCGAAGCATTCAACCGGTCCGTAGGGGCCGAAGTCCCGCTTCACCGAGTCTGCATCGTAGAAATACATGCTCAGGTTGGGCACGCGCTCGTAGCAATCGTCTCCGATTCGGGTTCCTTGGCCATAAAATGGCGCTGTCTTGGAGATGAGCGTGAAGATCATGTGCCCACCGGGCGTGAGCTGGCGGTAGCAGTCTCGAATGAGCTTCTCGCGCCCGTCGGCATCCAGGAGGTAGATGAGCCCGTAGCAAAAGATTCCGTCGTAGTGCCTGCTGTCGAAGGGCATGTCGGCGACCGAGCCGTGGTGGATGGGGAGCTGGAGGCCGAGCCGCGATCGGGCGAGAGTGATCGCGGCTTGGGAGATCTCGATTCCGGTGACCGACATGCCTCGATCGAGGAAGGGCCGGGCGTTTCTGCCGTAGCCAAAGCCCGGTATGAGGACATCCTCGACCCCCTTTCGGGCGAAGTCGTCGCACGCAAGGAGGGCGGAGGCGGCCGGCTCGACGCGTGTCAAGTGGGGCCGACATCGTCGGCGCTCGACGACCTCGGCGCCGCCCCGGCGAGGTCGTCGACCTCGAGCTCACCAGCGATCCCTCCGAGGGCTGCGATCGCAGGTCGAAGCCCGAGGCCGATCGGGGGATGCCCCCGCTCGAGGAGGACATCTCTGTTCGAGAGCGGGAGAGGACAAAGGACAAGACCCGAGCCCCCCAGCTGGGGGCTCGGGCTCGGGCGGATTTCTCCAATGAGTTCACGGGTTCGCGGCGCCCCCATCGGGCCGACGCCACCGACTTCGGCGGGACAGAGCGCTCGGGAGTCATGAGTCCGTGGGGGAGTCACTTCCTTCGGGAGGGCGTCCACTTTCTTCGGAATGTGGTGATTCGATACTGTCACCTAGTCACCTGGTCGGATGTTCACTGGTGAAGGCAATGTGAGAAAATCGAGGTTCACAATCGAAACCACAACTTTGAGCACATTCGCTGCATTCGTTTCAGTAGTGATTTCGGCGAATGTGCTCGAATCGCGTATCATGTCATGGGGATGACTCGCCAAAACAGTCGCCGATTTTCCACCCTCCCGAGGGACGGTTTTGCCCTGGCCAGCGTGCGGGGACCAGCCACAGCGCTCATGCTTGGTCTCGCAGTGACATCTTGTGCGGCCGAGTTCGACCCCACGCCGGACTGGCAGCGCGAGGGCGAGACCGTCACGGTGTTTGGGTATGGGAACGAGGAGGCGGACGTGTGTCCTGGGACCTTCGAGGCGCTCGACCGCGTGGCGGTCGGCATCGCCGACTATCACGGCTTCGATCCGGCACAGCTACAGATCGAGTACCACTGGGTGAACGCGGATCGCTTCTATGCGGAGCCGTGGTGCCCGAACGGCGCGTCGGGGTGCGCCGGCGACAAGCGGGTCAAAGCGCCGACGATCATCCACTTCCATGAACTCTCTCACGCGGTCGACCAAGCGTACTTACCCTACCGGTCGAGCCCACTCGCGGAAGGGTTCGCTACCATTCACCGTGGCCCGACGGCAGCCGGGTTCGAACTCGGCGAGCACGCCGGACACGATGCCCCCGAGCACTGGGGGGACATCGTCCAGATTTTTGTGGACCAGCCTGCCTACGCCGCTCAGTTCGGGCGCGTCGGCCACTTCACGACCTTCCTGGTCGACCGCTATGGCATCGGAGCGGTCAACGATCTCAGTGCGCGCGTGGGTGAGGACGCGAGCCTCGTTGATTGGCGGCGTGAGCTCAACCAGACCCTCGGAGATCCCTTCGGCGACGTGATGGACCACTACGCCAACTATCAACCGTGCACGACGGACCAGTTCCGGTCGAAGATCTGGGAGTGCGCCGGGGAGGTCGACTTCACACTCTCGCCGGACTCAGAGTCGTTCGAAGTGCCCGTCGACCTTGGATGCAGTGACCCGCGAGCGATCGGTGTCGACGGCGGTAGTCTCAAGACCTACCGGCGCTTCACCGTCGAAGGAGTTGCGACGGCGGCCTACTACCGGTTCGAGCTGGCCGACGGCACAGGCGAGCTGGCCCATGGGAGGCTACTCATCGAGCGCTGCGACGTCGGGTGCTCCCCCAATACCCTCGAGGCCACCGCCTGGGGCCAGCCGTTGCCGCAATTCGAAGGCCAGGAGACGACCGTCCACGTCCTGACGCCCGGGAGCTACACCGTCGTGTTCCGCGGCCGGGGAGCGCACACACTGTCCGTCTCCGTCGAGTAGTCGTCCTGTGGCGTTGTCCCAGCAATTTGCGTGTCCTCGAAGTTTCGGCACAACAGGTTGTCGGCGAAGGCTCGCTTTCGGCGCCCTGCGATGCCCTCCTCGGCCATGAGCCGAGCGACGCGTTTGCGCCCGACTTCGAACCCCTCGTCGGCCAGCTCGGCCAGCTCGGCATGGACGCGAGGGTTGCCGTAGGTCTTGCGGCTCTCGGCGTGGATGGTCCATCCTGGCCGTCCACATCCTGGAAGCCGAGCCTCGACCGGAACCCGCCAAACTCCCGCATACAAGGCGCTTTCGAGCGGGTCTCTGGTTGTTAAAGCAAAACGCCCACCTTTCGGTGGGCCTTCAAAACTCCGGCAACAGGACTCGAACCTGTGACAAGTCGGTTAACAGCCGACTGCTCTACCAACTGAGCTACGCCGGAATGGCTGGAAGGCAGGGATTTAGCCGAGCCTCTCCCACCCGTCAACCTAAAAGCCTCCGAAACCTCGCGCGGCCGCGTGAAACGCGCGGTTCCCGCGTGGCCCGGCCACCAGCTGCAATTCACAGGGCCGGGACGACCCAGGCGCCCGCTGACATCGACCCTCGCGCTCCCTGGCCGTGGCATGATCCGCCCCGATGTCGACGCCGATCTCGCTCCCCAAGCCCCTCCTGCTTGCGCTGTTCTCGGGCCTGCTCCTGTCTCCGATGGCGGGCTGCGACCAGCCCGAGGCCAAGGATCCGGCGGCCGACGAGCAGTCGGAACAGGACAAGATGGTGGCGGAGCGGGTGAGGAAGAAGCGGGAGGAGCGGGCAGCCAAGAAGAAGGCCGAGGAGGACGCGGCCGAGGCCCAGGCGAAGGCGATCGATGCGATCGCGGTGTTGCCCGACGAGAAGGACATGCCGAAGAAGTTGGACAAGGCCTGCAAGGCGGTCTCGCAGGCGAACGACGACTTCATGCTCCGCCTGTACGAGGGCGACGCGCTGACCCGCTGGAACAAGATCAAGGGTGGGCAGCTGTCGCAGGCGGAGGCCGGGTGCAACACGTTGGGCAGCCTCGAGGTTGCGGCCTGCGAGATCAACGCGATGAACGCAGCCGGACCGGAGCTGAAGAAAGCCTTCCCCAAGTTGAAGGACGCATGCATCGAGAAGTTTGGG
>CAYVJQ010000123.1:5586-8292 GCA_964451725.1 uncultured Nannocystaceae bacterium
GAGCAAGCCAAGCCGGGCTGAGGCGGCTCTGGACCGGATCAAGGCCGCGTTGCGGGTCTTTGGGGCCGCCCGAGAGCCGATCTGATAGCCTCCGCGGACCTTGGCCGCAGCAAGCGCTTCGCAGAGCCCCTCGCGCCCGCTGACCTACGTGGGCATCTTCGTAGTCGCGCTGGCGACCTTGATGCTCGAGATCCTGCTGACCCGGATCACGAGCGTGATCGCCTGGTACCACCTGGCGTTCTTCGTGATCTCGCTGGCGATGCTGGGGATGACGGCGGGCGCGGTGATCGTGTTCCTGTTTCCGCGCTTGTTCAGCCCGGAACAGGTGCCCCGGCGCCTGGCCCAGTCGGCGCTGGCCTTCGCCGCGACCACGCCGGTGGCGGTCGGTCTGGCGATGGCGATCCCCCTGCTCCCGATCGACAGCCTGATGGGCTTCTTCGCGCTGCTGGCCTACGGCGGGGTGCTGGCGGTGCCCTTCGCCCTCGGTGGGGTGACCCTGACCCTGGCGCTGACACGCGCGGGCCTGCCGGCGTCGACGGCCTACGGGGTCGATCTGGTCGGCGCGGCGCTGGGCTGCGCGCTGGTGATCCCGCTGCTCGATCACTTCGACGCTCCGAGCGCGGCGCTCGTGGCCGCGGCCCTGGGTGCGCTCGGGTCCTTGGCCTTCGTGTTGGCGGCGCCCTCTGTTCCCGGGGCGGAGTCGGAGTCGGAGTCCAAGGGCGGGAGCTCGAGCCAGCTGCGTCGGGTGCTCGCCGCGGGCGGGTTGGCGGTGCTGCTGGCCGGGCTCGGGTTCGCAAACGCGTCGGCCGTGTTCGCGCCCCTGCGCCCGGTGTGGGTCAAGGGCATGCCCGAGGATCCGGAGCAGTTCGAGTTCGTCGGTTGGAACACCTACTCGCGGATCACGGTCGAGAAGACGATCGACGTCCCGCCGCATATGTGGGCGGGCAGCCGGCTGATCCCCCCGGCCCTGTTCGTGCCGACGCGCCAGCGGACCATCAAGATCGACGGGGCCGCGGCGACGATGATGTTCGAGCACGGCGACGCGCTCGAAGACCACGGCCACATCGACTGGGACATCACCTCGTTCGCACACCAGCTGCGGCCGGAGGGGCCGGCGGCGGTGATCGGTGTGGGGGGCGGGCGCGATGTGGTGGTCGCGGCCCGGGCGGGTCACGAGTCTGTGCTCGGGATCGAGCTCAACAGCCTGATCGTCGAGCTTCACACGGATGTCATGGCCGACTTCTCGGGTCTGACCGAGATCCCCGGGGTCGAGCTGGTCGCGGCGGAGGCCCGCAGCCACATGCAGGGCGAGACCCGGCGCTTCTCGGTGATCACCATGTCGCTCATCGACACCTGGGCGTCGACGGGGGCGGGCAGCTACAGCCTGTCGGAGAACGGGCTGTACACGGTCGAGGCCTGGGAGGTGTTCATCGATCGCCTCGACGACGACGGCATCTACACGGTCTCGCGCTGGTACCACCCCAAGTCGCCGGGGGAGACCGCGAGGATGATCGCGCTGGGCCTGGAGGTGCTGTGGCGCCGGGGGGTGGAAGACCCGCACAAACACCTGATCGTGCTGCAAAACTTCGAGGTCGCGACTTTGCTGATCTCGCCCACGCCGTTCTCGGAGGCCGATGTCGACGCCATGCAAAAGGCGGCCGTGAAGATGGGCTTCACGATGTTGGCGACGCCCCGGCGCGGGCCGCTGCACGAGGGCCTGCTCAAAGACCTGTGGGCGATCGAGAGTCAGGCGCAGCTGTGGACGTGGACCGGGAGCCAAGACCTGGATCTGACCCCGCCCACGGACGACCGGCCGTTCTTTTTCAACATGCTCAAGCCGGTGGTCTGGCTCCGGGATCCGGCCAAGGTCGAGGCCATGGACGTGTCGTTCTTGGGCAACCTCCAGGCGACCCAGACCCTGGTCTACGCGACGCTGGTGAGCCTGCTGCTGACCATGCTGACGGTGCTCGGACCGCTGTGGGCGCGGCGCAGGGAGCTGCGTTCGGTGGGCGGGGCGGACCTGGCCGCAGCCACGGCCTACTTCTCGCTGATCGGGCTGGGCTTCATGTTTGTGGAGATCGGCCTGCTCTCGCGCCTCAACGTGTTCCTGGGTCACCCGACCGTCGCCCTGGCCGTGCTCTTGGGGGGGATCATCCTGTTCACGGGCATCGGCAGCCTGCTCGGCGCGCGCCTGGACCTGGAGCCCGGCGGCAAGCTGGCCCGCCTGTTCCCGCTCGTGCCCTTCACCCTGGTCACGCTCGCCGTGCTCGCCTCGGGGCCCCTGACTCACGCCTTTGTGGGTGGGAGCATGGGTGTTCGGGTGGTCGTGGGGGTCGTGACGGTGGCGGTCCCGGCGTTGGGTATGGGTCTGGGCTTTCCCTTTGGGCTGCGCCTGGTTCAGCGTCGCCGCGAGCTCTCGGGCCAGGGGCCGGACCTGGGTCCGTGGCTGTGGGGGATCAACGGGGCGGCGGGGGTCTGCGCGAGCGGCCTGGCCCTGGGCTGCTCCATGGTCTGGGGGGTGCCGACGACGCTCGCCGTGGGCGCCGCTTGTTACCTGCTGCTCCTGGTGTGCACCTGGCGGCTGGGTCGTGCGGGGACCTGAGCAAAGCCTCAGTGGTGATCCAGGCCGCGGTCGACCGGGTGTGAAGGAGATCCACCGGGTCGGACATGCATGGGACCGTCACCCCGTGGTTTGGCGCAGGATCA
>CAYVJQ010000123.1:8392-18101 GCA_964451725.1 uncultured Nannocystaceae bacterium
GCGATGGCGATGGCGATACGGCGGGCACGGGCAGCGACGACGGCATGCCCGGCGAACCGCGCTCGGGCTCGTGCCAAAACCCGGTCGACCTCCCGGCGGGCGAGACCATCGTCGTTCGCGGCAACCTCGGCGGGTGCTCGGGCACGGAGGGCTGGTGCGGGGGCTCGGGGGGCGAGGACGTCTACCGGATCGGCTCGGTCGGCAATGACGTGTTCATCGACTTCCTGCCCGGGGAGACCAACTTCAACCCGGTGCTCCGGGTGGTCCGAGAGGACCCCTGTGGGCTCGGCGAGGTCGAGTCCTCGGAGGTCTGCGCCGACATCAAAAACTCGGTCCCCGGTCGGGCCTTCTACGACCAGGGTGACCCCGGCGACATCTACTACATCATCGTCGACACGGAGCTGGGCGAGTCCGGGAAGTACGCCTTCGAGCTGCGCTTCGGCGAGGGCTCGTCGGAGGGCGACTGCTTCGACGCCACGGAGGAGCAGGTCATCGAGCTCGCCGAAGACGGCAGCTTCGTGTGGGAGGCCGACCTCGCAGCCGAGCAGGGCCGGGTCGACAGCGGGTGCTCGGCACCGGGCTCCGACCACATCTTCAACATCGTGACCACGGGCGTGGGCACGGTCTCGGCCAGCGTCGAGGTGCTCGAGGGGGACATCGATCCGATCGTGTCGATCCGGACCGGCTGCTCCACGCTCAGCGAGCTCTCGTGTGGCCCGACGGCGTCGGCCAACCTCGGCGCCAACGGCAGCGCGCTGCTGGTCGTCGACCAGGTCGGCGCAGCCAAGGGCCGCTACCGGCTCACGGTCGACTACCTCTAGTAGCGAAAACCGCGGCATTGGCGCGAATTCGGCCTGTCGATTCGGGTCGATCATCGCAGACTGCGCGATTGATCCCGCGATGTGGGACATGCTAGCTTCGCAGTCCGAGGTCGAAGATCGACCTCCCTCTCCATCCGTCCGGAGCAGACATGTCCGTCGCAGAGATTCAAGACAACAAGTGGGAGGTCTCGGCCGCCAAGACGCCGATCGGCACCCCGGGTTCGATCGGCTTGCTGATCATGATGAGCGGTTTCACGCTGTTCTTCGTCGCTATACTCATCGGCTCGGTGATCGGGACCTTCACCGACACCAAAGAGATGAACTTCGACAAGAAGCAGCAGATCGACAAGCCTGCTGCCAAGGCCGAGTAGGCGAGGTAGGCGCCGTCAGCTCGAGGCTGGCCGGCGTTGGGCGAGGCTGACGAAGCTGAGCTGCTGGCCGATACCGGCCCCGTCGCGGCGGTACGAAAAATAGCGATCAGGACACGCGTGGGTGCAGCCGCCCACGCGTTCGATTTGGTTTTGGGGCAGGCCGGCGGCCTCGAGCTGGGCGTGGACACAGGCGACGAGATCGACGTGCGGCTTAGGCCGGCCCTGGCGGGAGACGAAGCGGTCCTCGAACTGGGCAGCGACCTCCTCGCCGACCTCGAAGGCCTCGACCTCGATGCAGGGACCGATCGCGGCGAAGAGATCGCTCGCGCGCACGCCTCCCTGTTCTGTGAGTACCCGTGCCGCTCGGCCGGCGATGTCGGCGACCGTGCCCCGCCAGCCCGAGTGGATGGCCGCGGCGACCGTGCCCTGACGGTCGACGAGCAGGACCGGGACGCAGTCGGCGGTCATGGTGCCCAGGACGGGGGGTCCCGCCGGGGAGTGATCGATGTGCTGCCAGATCGCGTCGGCCTCGGTCTCGGGTCCGACATCGTGGGCAGCCACGATCTCGGACCCGTGGACCTGGCGGACCCGGACCAGCGCCTCGGGGTCATAGCCGCCCGCGAGGGCCAGCAGGCGTAGGTTTTCGGCCACGGCCTCGGGTGTGTCCCCCCAGCGCCCGCCGAGGTTCATGGACGCGAAGCGACCCTGGCTGACCCCGCCGAGGCGGGTCGAGAAGCCGTGGACGAGGTGCGGAGGGAAGAGCTCGGCGCGCAGGAGCACGGGGCCATGATAGCGCTAGCCTCGGGTTCTCTATTCGCGGCGTGCGGCTTGTTTGCGCAGGCGCAGCGTCAGGACCGAGGGCACGAAGCAGGTCCGCTCCCGGTGACACAGCTCGGGGGCTGCGAGCTCGTCGTCGGGACCCCAGGCTCGGCAGGTCTGCAGGCAGCTGTAGGGCACCTGGTTCTTGGCGAAGGCATGGAGGATCTCGGCCGGGTCTTCGAGGTCGCGGGAGATGCTCTTCCACCGCAGGCGGGCGCAAAGTTCGAGGTTGATGTCAGTGGCGCGACTTGGGGTCGTCGTTGGGCCGGTGTCCTGACTGTGGCCCAGGGCGGGGCCAGTGCCCTCCCCAGTGCCCTGACCCAGGGTCGTCGGAGAGGCGCTGGTGCCGTGACCCAGGGCGGCCAGGCCAGCGGCCTGACCCGGAACCAGGCCAGCGGCCTGACCCGGGGTCGTCGGAGGCGGAGAGCGCTGACCCGGGGTCGTCGGAGAGGCGCCAGTGGCGTGACCCGGGGTCGTAGGGAGCCGGCCAGTGGCCTGGCCGGGGGTGGTCGGAGAGGTGCCGTTTCCGTGACCCGGGGTCGTCGGAGAGTCGGGTTGAGGCGATGCGGTCGGCGCGGCGGCGAGGGCCTGCTCGAGGGCCGTCAGTACACAGCCCTCGAGCAGGGCGAGCTTGTAGCCGGTCTGGGGCAGGGGCGATGCCCCGGCGCTGGCCAGGGCGGCGGCCGAGGCCAGGCGCTCGGGGGTCGGAGCGTGCCCGAGCAGGGCGTCCTCGACCTGGGTGAGGCGCAGGGGCAGGGGAGCGACGGCGCCCACGCAGACCCGCGCAAAGCGAACTTCGCCGGTGGGGCCGAGCTGGAGGCGGACGCTGGCCTCGACCAGGGCCCACTCGGACCGGGAGCGGCTCGCGGCGCGGGCGTAGGCGCTGCGTTCGTCGGCCAGGGGAGCGGGCAGGCGCAGGGCGCTGATCATCGCTGTGGGCGGGAGTCCGGCCGGCTGTTTCGGGGTCGTCGGGGCGAGCGCGGCGGCCACCGGGACGAGGGTGGGCGCGGCCGCGGGGGCCTCGACGACCTCGACCTCGGCGTCGTAGGCGAGCAGGGCCACGGCGAGGGTCGAGGCGTGGGGAGCAGGGCAGGGCTCGGTGTCGAAGCACACGTGCCAGGGGTGCTGGCCGCCGCGGGCCGGGCAGCCCTCCCCACCTTTGCGCAGGCAGCTGTAGTCCGGGCTCCGATAGTACCAACAGCGCGGGGCCTGGCGGAGGTTGCCGGCCAGGCTGGCCTGGCGTCGGATCTGCGGGGTTGCGAGGGCGCCGGCGGCCTGGGCCACGCCGGGCCAACCAGCCTGGATCCGAGGGTGGTCGGCGATCGCCTGGAGCGTGCTCAGAGCGCCCAGCCAGGCCTCGGATTCGGTCACGGTGATCGCGTCGAGGTGGGCACCGCTCGGGTTTTTGGGAGCCGCCGCGCCCCGCCCGTGCAGGTCTCGAAGATCGATGACCGGGCCGAGTTTGGGCGCGGGTCGTGAGCCGGAGAGGCCGGAGATGGTCGCCAGGTGGCGCCGATCTTGGAGGTCCGTGCCGCCGGCTCGGAGCGCGGCGTCGGGGTGGTCGGCGAGCACCGAGAGAGCCTCATCCACAGATTTGGGCAGGAAGATCACGGTGTCGCTCCAATCGTGTCGAGGCCCGCCAGCACCCAGTCGGGGCGCAGGGGGAGCCGCATGGGTCGCCAGCCGGTCGCGTCGTGCACGGCGTTGGCGAGGGTCGCTACTGGGGTCAGGGTGCAGATTTCACCGACCCCGACCCCGCCCCCGCGCACGTTTTCAAATCCGCCGGGTACGAACTCGACCTCGATCTCGCCGACGTCGCCGATCCCACACACGCGGTAGTCTTCGAGGCCGGCGCTGAGCAGGGTGCCGTGGCGGGGGTCGAGGACCTGCTGCTCGTAGAGGGCCAAGCCGAGGCCCTGGACCACGCCGCCCTCGGCCTGGCTGCGGGCGAGGATCGGCGAGTAGATCCGACCCACGCTGAACCCGGCTCGGGTCTGAAGCACGCGCACTCGACCCAGGCGCATGTCGACCTCGACCTCGCTGATCTGGCCGCCCGCGCTGAGGTAGCGGCCGATCGCCGTGCCGCCGATGATGGCCGGAAAAAAGAACCCGCGCTTGTCTCGGCCGCGCCTGCCGGTGGCCGAGATCGTGGGCCCGAGCCCGCACAGCTCGGCCCAGCTCACGACCTCGCCGCCGCCCCCGAGCACCCCGCCCACGGCGGCGTCCGGGTTGGGCTTGGGGTCGCTCAAGCCGAGCATGGTGTGGGCGCGCTCGAGCAGCTCGCCGCGGACTTCGAGGGCCGCATCGTGGGCGGCGGGACCCAGGGACGAGGCGGTGCGGCTGCCGGCCGAACTCGGCCCGTGCACGCCCCGGGAGCGCCCGATGTCGATGTCGATGCTGGCCGGCGCGACCCCGAAGACCTCGGCGACCACGTCAGCGAGCAGGGTGCGGCTGCCGTTGCCCATGTCCTGGCAGGCGCTCTGGGCCGAGAAACCGCCGGCCCGGGCCTCCACCTGGACCCGTGTGGCGGGCTCGGTGAAGTAGAACCAGCTCGCGGTGGAGAAGCCCACGCCACGGCGAAAGCGGCCCTTGTCGCGCTGGGCGGGCGGGCGATCGCGCCACAGGGCCTGGGCCTGCGCCCAGTCGTAGACCCGTGTCCGGGAGGCGTTTTGATTCCAGCTTCGGCGCAGCGCGATGGGGTCGACACCCATGGAGATGGCGAGCGCGTCGGTGGCCTGCTCGATAGCGAAAAACGCGGGCGGGCCACCGGGACCCCGAAAGGGGAAGCCCGGCGGGGTGTTGGTGATGACGTCGTAGTCGCTGATCTCGAGGTCGGCCTGGGGCAGGTGGATGCGCATCAGGGTCGTGTTCGAGGCGCCCACGGCCACGCCCGCGTTGGACAGGGACACGGCCTCGAGGGCCGGCGTGCCCTCGCCCAAAGGCGGCGCGCTCATGCTCAGCTCGATCCGGACGCCCGGGCGCAGGCCTCCCGTGCACAGCTCCTCGCGGCGGTCGTTGACCACCCGCACCGGCCTCGCGCAGACCTTGGCCAGGTCGATGGCGGCGGCGATCTCGATCGACAGCGACGCCTTGGCCCCGAACCCGCCGCCCGAGTGGGGGGCCCGAACCTCGACCCGCTCCGGGTCGAGATCCCAGCGGTGGGCGATGTCCTTGGCGATGTGGAGCACGGCCTGGGTCGAGGCGAAGACCAGGAGCTGGTCCTCGGCGATCCAATCGGCGACCGCCCCGTGGGGCTCGAGGGCGGTGTGGAGCTGGGTCTGGAGCTCGAAGCTGCCCGTGAACAGGTGCTCGCCGCTGTCTCCCCCCGGCCCGGTGCCCAGTTCGGCCGGCCCGGTGCCCAGTTCGGCTGCGGCGAGCCTTCGTTTGGCCCGGCGGCCGTGGTGGGAGAAGAGGTGGAGGGGGCCACGCATGTTGCCCCTCCACGGGGCCCCGAACATGGGGCCCTCACTCTCGCTGGGGGCTCGCTTGCGGGTCTTCTTGGCCCCGTAGATGGGGAGCGCGCCCTCGGCCATGGCCGCGTCCATGTCGATGGCCGCGCCGAGGCGCTCGTAGTCCACCCGGATCGCCCGCAGGCCCGCGATCGCGGCGGCTTCATCCACGGCCGCGATCGCGGCGACCTCTTGGCCCACGAACCGGACCTTGTTGCCGACCGCGGTGAGCTCGACTGCGCCGTGGACCCCCGGGAGCTGGAGGGCCGCCGACCAGTCGATGCTCAGGACCCGGGCGTGGGGGTGGGGAGAGCGGAGGATCTTGCCGGTCAGCATGCCCTCGCGGCGTACGTCGACCATGAACTGGGCAGCGCCGGTGACCTTGGCCCGGGCCTCCACGCGCGGGCTGAGCTCGGCCCCGGCGCTCGGGGGGGTGTCGTGCCGGCCCTCGCACGCGGCGATCACCGCCCGGTAGATGCTCGGGTAGGCGCCGCAGCGGCACAGGTGCCCAGACAGGGCGTCGGCGACCTCCTCTCGACTCGGCGCGGCGCCGGGCGAGCCCCGGTGTGCGGCCCGCCATGTGTCGTGAAAGGCGGCCGCCTCGACCACGAAGCCCGGCGTACAAAACCCGCATTGGAGCGCGTCGTGAGTCATGAACGCGCGCTGAACCGGGTGCAGCCCGGCCTTCGCTCGGGGGGTCTTTGCGAGCCCCTCGACCGTGGTCAACGATCGGCCCTCGAGGTGCACGGCGGGCAGCAGGCAGGTCGTCACCGGCTCACCGTCGAGCTGCATGGTGCAGGCGCCACAGACCCCCTGGCCGCAGGCGCGCTTGCAGCCCGTGAGCGCGAGCTGGCCCCGGACGATGCTGAGCACCGAGGTGTCGGCCCCGACCTCGAGGTGCTGGGCCGACCCATTCACGCGGGTGTCGACCCCGACCGTGTGGGCGCCCGCGCTCGGGTCTGGGGGCGGGAGCGCGCTCTCTGGATCGCTCGCTGCCTCGCCGCGCCTCTCTTGGGCGCAGGCTGTGCCTGCGATCGTCGTCCCGACCACAGCCTGCTTTAGAAATCCTCGTCTGGTCGTGCTCATGGCCTGCCCTCGCCCGATCCTCGCCCGATCAGGTGTCGGCCCAGTGTCGGCTGGGAGCCCCCGGGTCGCAAGGTCGTCGGGCTGAGCGACAGACTCGTCGACTACAGCACGACTACAGATTCAGGGTCTCGAACTGGAGCGCCGCGGGCAGCGACGACTCCAGGCGCATCCGGCCCCGGGCGGGATCGGGGTGCTGAAACCCGAGCAGGGTCGCGTGCAGGGCGTGTCGGCCGAGGCTGTCGGCCAGCGCGCGCAGCTGCGGATCCCTGGGTCGTCGGCCGTAGAGCGGGTCCGCGAAGATCGGGTGATCGACGTGCCGGGCGTGCATGCGGATCTGGTGGGTGCGGCCGGTCTCGAGCGTGAACCGGACCAGGCTCAGGACTTCGGGCTCGCGCTCGCGCTTGCTCGGGTGTTCGGGGGCGGCGAGCTCTGGGGGATCCGACACATCGGGGCGAGCCGGGTGTGGGCCCAGGTAGGTCATCGTCGTGATCGCCCGGCGTGTGCCCTGGTTGGGCGCGAACCGACGCCGCTCGCTCGGGTCCCGACCGTGCCCCGTCTCCAGGCGCAGCCGCCCGAAGGTCGGCTTACCCTGGACCACGCCCAGGTAGGCCCGGTCGATGCTGTGGTCCCGAAACTGCGCGGCGAGGGCGACCTGGGCGGGCAGGGTCTTGGCGACCACGATCAGCCCACTCGTATCTCGATCGAGGCGGTGGACGATACCCGGCCGCTCGGGCCCGTTGCCCGGGAGCGTCGGCAGGTCCTCCAGGGCCGCGCCCAGGTGATGGAGGACTGCGTTGACCAGGGTCCCCGCGCTGTGCCCCGGGCCCGCGTGCACGACCATGCCCGCCGGCTTGTCGATCACCAGCAGGAGCGAGTCTTCATAGGCCACGTTCAGGGGGATCGGCTCGGCGAAGGCCCGGGCGAGGGGCGGCGGACCCTCGAGCTCGAGGGTGACCGAGAGCGGGCGCTGGACCTTGAAGCTGGGTTTGAGCGGCCGGCCGGCCCCGGGCGCCCGGAGGGCGTGAGCGGCATCGGGACCGGTACGCTGGACCTTCCCGGCCGCGAACGCCCGGGCGAGCTGCGAGCGGCTCAGGCCCAGATTGGCGAGCGAACTGTCTGGCGCGAGCGGGCTGTCTGGCTGGAGCTGCTCGGACTCGAGTCGCGTAAAAGCTTCGACCAGCGCCCTGTCGAGGCGCTGGCCGATCGCGCGCTCGTCGAGCGCGATGCAGATGCGGCGTGGGGTGGTCAGATCGCTACCAGATCTTGGTGTCGAGGTTGGCCATCGTCTTGATCACCCGATCGACGATCGCCCGGTCGAAGTAGTTGCGCCGAAACAGCTCCGGGGTCACGCGGCTGCGGAACAGGTCACGGCCCTCCGTGATCTCCTCGCCGATGAGCTCGAAGAAGGTGTCGTTGCGCAGACCGTCCTCGATCTTGGCCTTGTTGTAGAGCTGGATGTCCGACGCGATCGCCCGGGACAGCTGCTGGGCGCGGGCTTCGTTGTCGATGATCTGCTGGGCCACGGCGAGATTGTGCCACAGCGGCCCGCGCGGCTCTAGAAAATGCCGCGGGCGGGGCTCAGCGCTTCCCATCTCGGCTCTCAGCAGGCAAAACCCGCCCGTGTCGCGCCGCGAGCCGCCCAGGTCCAAGGCCGGATCCAAAGCCAAGTCCAAAGCCAGTTCCAAAGCCAGTTCCAAAGCCGGATCTCCCCCGGGCCGCCCGCTCGTCCACGTCCCGCACCTCCTGCCCCTGCTCCGCGGCCGGCTCATCGATCGCTACCAGCGCTTCACCGCCGAGGTTCAGCTCGACGCTGGGCCGCGGGTCCGGGCCCACTGCGTCAACCCCGGTCGCATGGAGGGTCAGGTCCGCCCGGGCGCCCGCGTGTGGCTGACCGAGGTGCCGCCCGAGCTCCGAGCCACCCGCAAGCTCCACTACACCTGGGAGCTCGTAGAAGAGCTCGACGAGCACGGGGCGGCCCGCATCGTCGGCGCCAACACGGTGGTCCCCAACCGGATCGTCGGGGCCCTGTTGGCGGCGCGGGTGCTGCCGGGGCTCAAGCGCTTCCGAGCCCTGCGCGCCGAGGTCGGCTACGCACACCCCGGGGCGGCCCTGACCAAGGCCGGCAAGCCCAGGCGCTCGCGCATCGACTTCCTGCTCGAGGGCGCCCGCGACCACTACGTGGAGGTCAAAAACGCTCACCTGCGCTACCCCGACGGCCGGGCCTACTTCCCCGACTCGGTCAGCGCCCGGGCGGCGGGGCACCTCGAGGCCCTGGTCGATCGGGTCCAGGCCGGGTACCGGGCGACCGTGTTGTTCACGATCCAGCGGACGGACGTCTGGGCCGTGCGGCCGTCGATGCTGCACGATCCCGTGTTCGCCGAGGCGGCGAGGCGAGCCGGGGAGGCCGGGGTGAAATTCCGGGCTGTGACGATCGCTGCCGGGCTGGGGGGCTACGATGTGATGCGGGAGATCCCGGTGGATCTGCGGGATTATGATGTTGCGGAGCAGGTGCCTTGGCGGGAGGCGAAGCTGCTGTATTCGGGGTGGCGCAAAGATCCTGCTCGGGCGGGCGCGTGAGGCTGGGAGTCGGACGAGTCAGGTGGCCGCGGTGAAGGGCGGTGTGTCGGGGTCGAGGTCGAGCTCTCGGATGAGTGACTCGATTTTGGCGGCCTCAGGGATGTCGAGTTTGCGCGCTGCTTGGAGGGCGGCCGCGAGGAGCTGGATGATCTCGGGGAGGTCGTCGCTATGTCCGCGCTCGCGCAGGTTGATGACAAGATTGACCTGCCCGACCAGGAGGGAGCGAACATCGCCGATGCGCTCGTAGACGGGAATCTGTTGCCGTCGGATGCGAATGGCCTCGTCGAGTTCGCCCTTAGAATGTAGGATGTCGGCGATCTTCTCCCTCGCAATGGAGAGAGAACGGACGTCTTCGAGGCGCTCAAAAACAGGGGTTTCATGTTGTCGTCTGATGCGGAGAGCCTCGTCGAGTTTTCCTTTTGTGTATAGAATGTCGGCGATTTTCCCCCAGGTGACGGCGAGGGAGTGAATGTCGCCGAGACGCTCGAAGATCGAAATCTGTTGTTGTTGGATGCGAAGGGCGGCGTCGAGGTTGCCCTTGAGTTGAAGGATGTCGGCGACCTGGCCCCATGTGATGGCGAGGGAG
>CAYVJQ010000123.1:18201-21658 GCA_964451725.1 uncultured Nannocystaceae bacterium
GTTGCCCTTGAGTTGAAGGATGTCGGCGACCTGGCCCCATGTGATGGCGAGGGAGTGAATGTCGCCGAGACGCTCGTAGGTAGTAATCTGTTGTTGTTGGATGCGAAGGGCGTCGTCGAGGTTGCCCTTGAGTTGAAGGATGTCGGCGACCTGGCCCCATGTGATGGCGAGGGAGCGAACATCACCGAGGCGCTCGTAGGTAGGAATTTGTTCGGTCTGGAGACTCCGCAACGCCTCGTCCAGCTCTCCCCGCGAGATCAGAATGTCGGAGAGCTTGCCCTTGTGTGACGCCTGAAGACTGACGTCGCCCGAGCGGCTGGCGAGCTCGACCGCGCGCGTTGCTTGGGTGAGTGCGAGGTCGGAGTCGCCGCGGTATTGACTGAGCTCCGCGAGCCGGCCCAGGGCAGTGGACGCCTCTGCGAATGCGTCGAGCTCTGTGTAGGCTCCAACAGCGCGCTCGAGCCACGTGGCGGCGTCTTCAAACTCGGTGGCCTCCGCGAAGGCCCGTCCTGCGCTCGCCGCCGCGTCTGCGAACCCGCGGCGATCTGAGACCTCGGCCGCCGCGCGGGCCAAGGTCTCCGCGCGATTGCGCCTGGCCTCGAGCTCTGCGGGCGGCGCGAAGCGGAGCCAGTCCGGGAGCTCCTCGACTCCACGCAGGACAGTCGGGATGATCGCCTGGCGTCCGAATTCAGCGATGCTCAGGACATATTGGCGCAGATCTCGGGCCTGGTCGCGGAAGCTCTCGTGGCTCGCCATCGAGATCCACAGCACGATCCGGGCGGGGAGGCGCTCGGGAAGGGAGTCTCGGCTCTGGTTGAGGTTGGCGACCGCCGACGTGTGTTTGGGTCGGCCTGCGCTGTCGAGCAACAGCCGGTCGAGATGGAGCACAAACACGACATCGGCCTGTCCGCTGGCGCCCTCGATTTGTGCGGCGAGATCGCTGGTGGCGTCGTCGTGTGTGAGCTCGACGTAGGCCACTTCTTTGCCTTCACGCCGGAGTCGAGCGACGAGCTCGGCCTGGAGCCCGCGGGCGATCACAGGATCGCGGTAGAGCGCCATACTCAGCCCGTAGGCAGGCCCGGGTCGGGTCAAGAACCGGGTGAGGCGATGGAGCTCGGCCCGCTCTTGCGCCAGGGTCTGCTCGGCATCGATCACGGTCTTCGCTCAGGCGTCCGTGGGTTCGGGCCGAGCGTGTTCGGGCCGAGCGCCGAGCGCGTCGAGAAACAGAGGGTCGGCCCGAATCGCCGGGTGCACGTCCCACCACTGGCTGCCGTTGTACTGGAGGACGCAGGAGTTTCGCAGCAGCCGTCGGTCTCGCTCGCTGTCCATCACCCGGTGTGTACGGTGGATCTCGACGGCCCGAGTGAGGTCGCCGGCCTGAAACGAGGACAACATGCTCGTCCCCAGCCACTGTGCGGCACGGTCGATATCGAGGACCGTGATCTTGGCCGGTTCGACGTTCTCGACCGCCCGCCGGGCGATACCGAGCAGGTCCCGCAGGTGTCCGCCCGACCAGGCTGCGAGGGCGGCGACGCAGGCCTTGGGATCGTCGAACACAGCGTCCAGGAGCAGGCGCTTGCTGAGCAGTTGTTCGATCGCAGCGAGGGCCTCGGGCCGGATGACCTCGGGGGCGTCACCGGGGAAGCGCACCGGCAGCGCAGGCACGATGACCGGCGTGAACACCCGGCTCAGGGGCGTGCTCAGCGGTGAGTACTCGGACATGGGGCTGAAGAACAGCAAGGTGTTGCAGCGCAGGCGGCGAAACTCCTCGGCGCGTTGGATTACAGCCCGGTCGACGAGCTCGTGCCTGGTCTTTTCGAGGTTGTCGAAGACCACACACAGCTGGCCCGAGCGCGGTTTGAGGGCGACATGGACGGCGTCGAGCAGGGTGTTGACCCGCTGGAGGAGCTCGCTTGGATCTCGCTGCGCGCGGCGACGGATCTGGGTCCGGTATTCGTGGTTCGACTTGAGGGCAGCCGTGACTTTGGCCGCGATTTTGGCGACCAGCGGGACAGAGATCGAAGCTTCGGCCTGAGTCTCGACGCTGCCCAAGAGCGCGGTGCGGTGCTCCTCGGTCACCAGCTCCTCCGCGAACCAGTTGTGGAGGACCGCGAGCGGGGCCGGATCGATGTCGATCTCGAGATCAATGAGGGCGCGCATGACCGTCTCGGCGAGCACCAAGACCATGTCGGAGAAGGTGAAGTCGGCCTGATCAAAGGCCTGCACCGAGTCGATGAAGACCGCGTTGAGGCCCGTTTTGCTGAGGTTGTCGAGGGCGTTGCGAGCGACGGTCGACTTGCCCATGCCTGGGTGGCCCATGAGCGCCACATGCACGAACTCCGGCCGCGTGGGTGAGGGCCCGAGCTGGCGCTCCAGCCGGTTGCGGACGCCATAGTGATCTCGGCGCAACATCTGGTCGAGATCGGTGAACCAGGGGTGGCTCGGGGTCACGACCGCCTGGGGATCGAGGGTCCAAAATGCCTCTCCTGGGGTCCGGGCCTGGAGTTGCTGACTCACCTTCCCAGAGTACGTGATCGGGGCCCGGGGTGATACCGGTCGGCTCACCTGGGCGTCTCACCCGCAGCTTTTGGAGGCGCGGGCTTTGTTACCGTCTGCACCCATGTCCGCCCTCGACCCGCCCAGCTTGCGCGCCCAGTTCGAGGCCGAGGGTTTCGTCGTGATCCCGGGCTTTCTCCCCAAAGCCCACTGCGCCCAGCTGCGCACCCAGGCCGAGGCCCTCGTCGCCGGCTTCGACCTCGGCGAGATCGAGACCACCTTCGACACCATCGACGAGGCCCACGCCCGGGACCGGTGGTTCCTCGACTCGGGCGCGGCGATCCGCCCCTTCCTCGAGCCCGAGCGCGACCGCGGGGGCGCCCGCCGGGTCAACAAGCTCGGCCACGCCCTGCATGAGCTCGACCCCCAGTTCCGGGCCCTGTGCAATCACCCCGATCTGGCGCGCGTGGTCCAGACCCTGGCCCCGGACATGGAGCCGCTGCTGCTCCAGTCCATGGTGATCTTCAAGCCTCCGCGGGTGGGCGGCGTGGTGCCCCCGCACCAAGACTCGACCTACCTCTACACCGAGCCGAACTCGGTGATCGGTCTGTGGCTGGCCCTCGACGACGCCAGCGGGGCCAACGGCTGCCTGGAGGTCCTGCCCGGGGCCCACCGAGAGGGGCTGCGCAAGCGCTACCGCCGACGCGGGGACGAGACCTGGACCGAGGTCTTGGATGCGCGGCCCTGGCCCCGGGAGGGCTGGCGCGCCCTGCCGGCCGAGGTCGGCACGCTGGTCGCCTTTGATGGACTGCTGCCCCACCGCAGCGCGCCCAACCGCTCCGCTTCACCGCGCTGCGCGTTCACCCTGCACGCAATCGACGCCCGGGCCGAGTATCCCGACGACAACTGGTTGCGCCGGCCGACGCACATGCCCCTGCGCGGGTTCGAGTCGCAGGGCTAG
>CAYVJQ010000124.1:0-15770 GCA_964451725.1 uncultured Nannocystaceae bacterium
CAGGTGCTGCAGGTCTGCTTGCAGATGAGCTCGATCATGGCGGAGGTTGTAGCACCATGGAAGAACGCTACGTCGGGCACCTGGGCACCGTTGCAAGTATGGAGTTCGTCAAATGCTAGGTACTGCAAGGTTCTTGATTGTGCCGCTAAAGTACCCGTCTTCGGGGCGAAAGAGCAGGACGTCGAGCATGCGCCTGAACCCTCTTGACCAGTAGTTGGTCAAGAGGGTTCAGGACCCAGGCGTGCGAGTGTGGCGTTTGTGTGGAGTAGGGCGTAGTAGGCGTGAAGCCGACCGCGGCGGTGGTTGGCGAGCTCGGAGTTCGGGTGGGGCCGGCGCAGAGATTTGATCTCGGCGAGTGCGCGAGTCTGCAGTTGTTTCAAGGCGGCGTCGACCCCTTCGGTCGAGCATCCTCGTACGGCCGAGACCGAGATTTCGGCGACTGAGAGACGCCCGTCTTGAACAGTTTTGTAACGCAGTCGCGGGCTCTCTGGGCCGAGCCCAAAGAGCGCGCGAAGCTCGATCTCGTCGAGCACGAGGAATCCCTTGGCATGAGGGAGCTCGCCGACCGACATGTGCTGGTCCTCCAGGATCAACAGCTTCCCATCTGGGCGCAGGACCTGGGCGAGCGTCGCCATCAGCGTTGGCCACTCACTGGGGGGGATCTCGTGGAGGACGTTGCAGAGCACCACGGCATGGTGTTTCTCAGCCGCGTCGAGGCTGTGCGCACGCAGGTCCTCGCAGTATCGTCGCGCGAGCTTGCCGGCGCTGCCTATGGCGCCCTCATAGAGGCGCTGGAGCTCTCGCTTGCAAGACTCAGCGTCCGGCTTGGGGGTGTGGTCGGGGTTGTTGTAGGCGAAGTATTGGAGTCGGGCGCGGTCGCCCACCGGAGTGTTGGCGAGGGCCTTGATCAAGCGGCCCCGCCCGGCGCTGTACTCGAGCACTCGCACCTTTGACTCGTCGGCGGTTGCGAGCAGCTCTCCGATGCGAGTCACGAATCCCTCGGCCTGTGGGTCTCCATCGGGGCTGAGGTCGGCGACCCCCGGGTCCAGGAGGCTCTCGGCGGCGAACTGATGAAAGGCGATGCACCCGGCGTCGGCGAGGAAGATCTGCAGCCGCTCGGTGCCATCCCGATCCCCGAGCAGGCCTCGCAAGGTCGCCTCGATGTCGTTGCCGGCCCAGCGCGCGGTGCCCTGGTTCATGGCGTAGATCTGCTTGGGGCCGATCCAGGCGAGCAGTGGGACCGAGTGGGTTGCAACCCCTAGCTGCGCGGGAGCAAGCTGCTCGAGGCGCTTCATGGTGTCGATGAGCGCCGAGGGGTGGAGGTGGAGCTCGGGTTCGTCGATGAGCACGATCGCACCACGGATGTCGTCGACCTCGGAGTGGATGATCTGGGCCCAGCGCAGGAGCAAGCGTTGACCCTCGGAAAGGTCGTTCTCCTCGACCTTCCGGCCGTTGAGGGTGGCGAATATGGCTGTTCCCTGCGCAACTGCGCCAAAGCTCGCGCCGAGCATGGCTCCGACGGTGACCTCGAATTTTCGGGCTTGCTCGATGAGCGCAGAATTCTCATGAGGCCACGTGGGGTGCATGGCGAGGTAGAGCGCGCGGGCGAACTCGTCGAGAGTGGCTCTCGGAAAGGTGCGAAGGTCCTTTTCGGTGGGAACCCTGGCGGTCTTGAAAGTCCGGGATCTCCGTTTGTCTTTTGAGCCTAGAGACAGCAGAACGACTCGCGGCCAGGTTCCTGTTCTGAAAAAATCGCGCCAATCCGAATGCTGCGGTCGGTAGCTGGACATCATGCGCTTCATCGAGGCGAGGTTGCCGCTTCGGGCGTCACCAGGGACCTCGGTCTCCGGGTCGAAAAGAGAAGACTCAGCACCGCTGCACACAGCATTGTAGTATTCGAATGCATCGAATCCCTTCTTTGTGACCAGGATGGAGAGCCGTCGGAATTCTTCTTGTTCATCCTGAATTTGCTCCGCCAGGAGGTTCAACAGCCGGGTCTTGCCCGCGCCGTTGGGCCCGGTGATAGCGACCCTACGGCCGAGGCGGTCGAGCTTGACGGGCTTGAGGCCCCACGCGGCGGCGCGCTCTTTATCGATTGTGATGGATTCGAACATGGTAGTTCTCATAGGTCGATCTCGCGCTGAAAAGAGGTGTAGGCCCGGGCCGTGGCGTCCTCGCGATCACAGCAATCGAAGGGTGGAAGGGGCCCTGGGCGTCGTGGGCTCGCGGGGTTGTCCTGTGCCGTCGTTCAGTTGGAGGATCCGAGCACCGGATCGATCATACATCGCATCTCGGTCCCTGCAGAGGAGCTCGCGTAGGCCGTGTTGTTGGTAGCGGAGTTGAACTACTGAACAGACGATAAGGAAACGTGACAGAGGTGTGAGAATCCGGGTGTGACTACGCAGAGTACGAAGGGCATCTTCTGCCTGGAGACGGATTGATGGGGCATCAAGGACCGCGCGACCATCGAGCCGGTCCTTCGTCTTCTGCGTTCTATCGACTACCTCAAGGTACCCTACATCCATCGCGATGTCGGCACCGCGAGGAGTTCGAGCACTACATCCGCAAGTGGACCAACAAAGGGTTGCGGCGCTACCCGGTGTTGTATTTGGGGTTTCATGGGGAGCCCGGTGTCTTGAAGGTTGGTGAGCGTCGAGGACGGCATCGTCAGGTGTCGCTGGCCGAACTGGCCGAACTTCTGGGCAGCGCCTGCGAGGGGCGGGTGATCCACTTCGGCTCATGTGAGACTCTGGATGTACATGGGCAGAAGCTCAATGCCTTCTTGCGGCAGACGGGGGCCGTGGCGCTGATGGGTTACCGAGAGACGACCGACTGGGTCGAGTCCGCCGCTTTCGAGGCGTTGCTGTTGGGCGAGCTTCAACAGCTGTCGATGACCAAGCGAGGGATGACCGCGCTCGAACGCCGCGTGCGTGAGCGTGTGCCGGGGTTGTCCAAGTTGCTCGGTTTTCGAATGGTGGTTCGACGATCCTGAACTTGTACTCGGATCAGGGAGATTGGCCCTGGGTCTCGGTGCTATCCCCGGTTCACGATCGAAGACCAGATCCGTTGGGACTCACGCGAGAAGTTCTCCACCAACACATACGCCGAGGGCAGAAACACCAGCGTCATCAGTGTGCTGGTCGCCAACCCGGCGGCGATGATGATCGCTATCGAGTGGTAGTAGACCCCCGCGAGGGTGGGGTGGTGCGCGAGCATGGGCACGAGCCCGAAGATGGTCGTGAACGCGGTCATGAGCACGGGCCGGAGTCGGTCTCGGCCGGCCTGCTCGAGGGCGTCGTCTCGGCCCACGCCCTGGGCGCGGAGCTGGGTGACCTTGTCGATCAGCATGATCCCGTTGTTGACGATGATGCCGATCAGGATGAACAGGCCGATCATGGCCACGAGGTCGAAGGTGGTGTGGGTGGCCCACAGGGCCCAGGGCGCGCCGAAGCAGCCGAGCAGGCCGGTCACCAAGATGGCGCAGGGCTGGAGGAAGCTCTCGAACAGAGAGGCCATGACGGCGTAGACCAAGATCAGGCACAGGCCGAGGTTGATGGCGAGCTCGATCATCTCGCCTTCGTCGGCGCCCCAGCGGGTGCCCTGACCGAAGGAGTAGCCCGTGGGCAGCATGAAGCCCTCTTGGGCCTTGTCGACGGTGGCCTGGTTGGCCTCGGCGTCGGCGGTGAAAAAGCGGACCCGCATGCGGACCTCGGTCTGTCGGTCGACGCGCTGGATCCACCACGGGCTGCGGCCGAGCTCGATGTTGGCCACGGAGGTGAGGGGGACCTCGCGGACGCCGCTGGGGGTCGGCGCGGGCAGAGGAATACGCAGGTCGTAGAGGTCGGCCATGGTCGGGTCGCTGTTGCGAGCCGAGCTGCGCGGGGTGCTGTGGGGACCGCCGCCGGTAGACAGGCGCAGCTCGACCTCGCCCTCGGGCCCGCGCAGCCGACCCAGGGACACACCCTGAAAGGAGAGCGAGACGTGCTGGGCGACGTCGCTGGCTCGCAGGCCCAGACGCCGGAGTCGCTCGGTGTCGAGGCGCACCGAGAGCTCCTGGCTGCCCTCGTTGAAGGGGCCGGTGATCGTGTCGTAGCCCCGGGTCTCCGGGTCGTCGGGGTCACCCTTGGGCAGGTGGGCGCGCAGGTGCTCGGCGAACTCGGCCGAGAGCTGGTTGAGGGTCGCCATGTCCTTGCCCCGGAGCACGAAGTGGACCTCTCGGGGGTCGCGGTTGCGGCCGTACGATCCGTCGCGCTCGCCGATGTGATAGCGGACCCCGGCCTGCTCGGGCAGGACGTCGGAGATGCGCTGCTTGAAGTCCGACATCTGGGTTTCGGACTCGATGTTGCCCTTGGGGAAGGCGTCGCAGTGAGCCCCCCAATCGCGGAATCGGCAGGTCAGGGTCTCGAATCCGATGGTCTCTCGGTCGGCGAGCAGGGCCTCCTCGAGCACCTTCACCCGGTCCTCCACATCCTCGAAGCTGCGGCTGCCCGTGAACTCGAGGCGGATGGGCATGGCGACCATCTTCTCGTCCATGCCCATGTCGATGTTCATGTTCTTGGCCGGGTAGTAGGCCGAGGCGCACACGAGCAGGCCCACGCTCAGGGTCAGGCGGGGGTGGCCGGTGGTCCAGCGCACGACCTTGGCGTAGGCGCGGGAGATGGGCTCGAGCAGGTAGTTCTTGATCGCCGGTTCGCCGAGATTTGCGTCCGAGCTGGACTCGGACTCCGACTTCGATCCACGGGCCGCGAGTTCAGACCCTGGAGTTTCCTTGGTCTCGGTCTCGGGGCGCGTGCGTGCGGGCAGCCAGCTCGGCCTGGGGATGGCCATCAACAGGGGAACAGCGAGCTGCGAGACCAACAAGCTGGCGACCAGCGCGGTCACGAAGGTCCCGCCCAGGGGCCGCATGAAGGTGTACATGTCGCTGGGTCCGCCCCCGACGATCATGGGCAGAAACACGATCACGCTCGACATGGTCGAGGCCACGGTCGCCAGGCCGACCTCGGCTGCGCCCTGTCTGGCGGCCTCGAAGCGGCCGAGCCCACGCTGAAGGTGGTTTTGGATCGACTCGACGATCACCACCGCGTTGTCGATAAGCATGCCCACGCACAACACGAGGGCCAGGAGCACGATGCAGTTGAGCTCACCCCCACGCAGGAACAGGACGCCGCAAGCCGCGAGCACGCTCAGGGGGATGCACACGGCCGCGATCGCCGTGGTCCGCCACCGATGCAGGAAGCCGAACAACACGATGACGCCGATGAGCCCGCCGTAGAGCCCGGTGTCGCGCAGGTCACCCAGCGTGTCCAAGATGATCGCGCCCTGGTCCTCGAACACGGCGACGTCGATGCCACCCAAGCTGGGGTCGATGCGCAGGGTCTCGACCACGGCGCGGACCTGGGCAGAGACGGCGACGGGGGAGGCTCCGGCGTCGGCGAAGACCTCCACGTTGATCGCGGCGCGGCCGTTGAGGCGGCTGCCCCGGCGCTGGGCCTGGGGGTGGATCGAGACTCCGGCGACCTCGCCGACCCGGGTGAAGTGGGCGTCCCGAGCATCGGCGACGCTGACGGCGATGGCGTCGCCTGCGTCGCCCATGCCCGATGGTCCCGATGGTCCTGCGTCGGCCGAGCTGTTCGCGCCCCGCCTGAGCGGCAAGTTGGCGAAGTGCTCGACCCGAGGGGGGGCGCTCGGGCTGCGCACACCCGTGTCGTGGCTGCTGCGGCGCAGGGTTCCGAGGCTGCGCCCGCGTTGATTTTGGCGGACGGTGGCGCCGAGCTCCCCGAGGTCGACGCCGTAGCGCCGGGCCGCGTCGAGGTCGACGGCGATCTCGAGTTCCTGGGGCTCGACCCCGTCGACCTCGACCCGGGCGACACCCTCGATGCGCTCGATGGCCCGGACGACCCGGCGCTGGATGAGCTCGTACTCGCTGCTCAGGGACTTGTCGCTGGCGATCCGGACCCGCATCACGGGTTCGTCGGCAGATCCGTTGGAGGAGGTCAGGCTGATGTTTTGGACCAGGTCGGGGAGCTGGCCCCGGGTCCGGTCGATGCGCTCGCGCAGCTCGAGCTTGCGGGCGTCGATGTCGGTGCCGGGCTTGAAACTCAGGTTGACGCGCACCCCCCACGAGCCGCTCGAGACCCGGATGCGGTCGAGGTCCCGGACCCCGGCGACCGCTTCCTCCAGCGGCCGGATGACCTCGCGCTCGAGGGCCTCGGGGGAGCTGCGGGTGATGTTGACCCGGATCTGGACCTGCTTGACCGAGTCGGCCGGCAAGAACGCGAGCGGCAGCTTGGCCAGGGCGATGGCGCCGAGCAGGAAGGTCGCGAGCAAGACCATGGCGACCGTCACCGGTCGAGCCAAGGCGAGATCCGACAGGCTCCAGCGCCGCACCCTAGAGGTGTACGGGATTTTGGTGGGTCGCAGTAGGTGCGTGATCACGGCCCCACGACCGCCGCGATAGCAACTGCGGCGCGCGGGCGCGGCGGCAGGCTTGTCGAGTCTGATCGGCGCGCTACATTTTGAATATGGGGTTGATGTTGCTCGGGTGGCTGCTTCCGAGTGACGACGAGCGGGCGTTGCTGGAGATCGAGGCCGAGCGTGAGCGGCAGGTGGGTGCGAGCTGGGGGTTGCTCTACGGTCGCGAGAGCCAGCTGATGGAGGACCGGGAGCTCCGCGCTGCGCTCAGCCGAAACGGCTACTGACCACCGGCGAGCCCAGGCGGGCGATGGCCCGCTGTCCGCTGGTCCGCAGCAGGCCGGGGCGGTGGGGCTCGGGCAGCTCGCGCAGGGCCAGGAGCCCGGCGATCAGGGGGTCGAGGGGGGTCTGGCTCGGGCTCTCGATCTCGGCGTTTTGGACCCGGGTGGCGAGCTCGAAGGTGGGGCTCGGGTCGGCGACGCCCTGGCTGATCTCTTGGGTGTCTGCGTCGATGCGCATGCGGCCCTCGGCCCAGGGGGCGAGCCGGTGCTGGAACAAGAAGGTGGTCGCGTCGGGGGTGTAGAAAAACGGCTCGGTCCAACATGAGGCGTGGACGAACAGGCGTTGGCCCGGTCGGTGGGTGCTCATGGCCTGGAGAAAGGCGTTGTCCTCGATGGCGCGCAGGTCGTCGGCGATGAACAGGGCCGGGGTCTCGGCGAACTCGGGCGACCACTCGTGGGCGGGTAGGCCGAGGCTGGTCGAGAGCGCCTCGGCGACGATCTCCGCGCCGCGCTCGGGAGCGGCGACGAGCATCTCGGGGGCCATGTCGAGGGCCTGAAGCACGACCTGGAGCGACTCTAGACCTTCGCGAATGTGGGCATAGTCGTCTTGGAAGAACGCGTATCGCCCGCGCATGGGGCCCTCGTAGCCCTCGGGTGAGACGTGCAAGAGGGCGCTGCCGTCGACCACGAGCTGCCACCCGACCAGGTCTTGGGCGTCGAGGGCACAGACCCCGGACAGGGCGGCGTGGCGCGCCAACATGCCCTCGATGGCCAGGCTCATGTCGCGCAAGCCCGGGTCGAGCTCCATGTCGAGCAGCAGACCCAGGGCGTGGCGGGCGAGCGGGATCTCGTCGATCAGGATCGCGTTGAAGGCGGTCGAGTAGGCGAAGATCGGGTGGGCATCGACGAGCTCGGCACCCTGGAGCACGGCGACCGCGTCCGCGTTTCGCATCAGCGCCTCGAGGTTGGGGATCAGCTCGGCGACCAAGCGCGGGTGGCTGGGGCTGTGGTCGAGGCCGTGGATCAACAGGCGCGCCGAGAGCCCGGGTTGGCCCTGCTCGTGGAGCTCGTAGGCGACATTGTGGATGAGCTCGATGTCGTCGGGAGACTTGGCGAGGGCGTGGAAAGAGGCCGCGTACTCGGGCCCGGCCAGGCCCTCGCTGACCGCGGCGAGCAGCCCGAGGCAGGCGCGAAACTGGGTGGCACTCTGCTCGTGATTCGGGTCTTCGATCAGCGGGCGAAGGGCGCTGAAGGCCGCCGATGCGTCACCCTGGGCGAGCAGCTGCTGGGTTTCGGCGAACGCGGTCTCGAAGCTGGGCACCGGTCGAGCGTATATGGGTTCGCCCGGCTTGGGGACCTCAGCCCAGGGCCTCGAGGTCGGTCTGCCACTGTGAGTAGTTCGCACGTTCGGCCGGCCGGATCGCGGCGGCGTCCATGCCCGCCAGGGCCCGCTCGATGCGGGCGAGCTCGAGGGCCCGCCAGTGTGGAAACAAGGGGTCGAGGCCGCGACGCAGGATCGGCCCGAGGGCGGCGTCGAGGGGGTCGCGCAGCCCTAGGCCGCCGCGCTCGGCGACCAAGATCGTGTAGACGCGGGCCCGATCGAGGACCAGCTGCTCGTGGACGAGGCCCCAGCCCAGGGCGTCCAGGCGCGCCCGCAGCGTGCCCAGGCGCGGGAAGCCGTCGTTGGCCTGGATCACCAGGCGGGTCACGCCGCGTTCGGAGTCGAGCAGGCCGAGGTCCGCACCGGTCTCGAGCAAGGTCGCCGCCAACAGAGCACCGACACCCGCGATGCAGATCGTGGCGGGCTCAGGGGCGCCGCTCAGGACCTCGAGCCCGCTGCCTCGGCGCAGCTCGACCCGGTCTTCGACGCCCAGGCGGGCGAGCACGACCGCCGCGGCCTCGAGCGGCCCGGGGTTGAGGTCGCCGGCGATCGCCCAGGGCACGCGGCCCTGCGCGCACAGCTGGGCCGCGAGGTGGGCGTGGTCGCAGCACAGATCGGCCATCCCGCGGCCCGGGAGAACCTGGTCGGCGATCGCCCGCAGGCGCGGGCTGAGCTCGAGCGCGGGGCTCAGCGAAACACCTGGGACCGGTAGTGGCGCAGCTCTCCTATCGACTCGCGGATGTCGTCGAGGGCCCGGTGGGTCTCGGCCTTGGGGTGGGCCTGCAGGTCCGGGTACCAGCGCCGGCACAGCTCTTTGATCGTGCTGACGTCGACGACCCGGTAGTGCAGGAAGGCCTCGAGGGTCGGCATATGGCGGACCAAGAAGCGCCGATCTTGACCGATGGAGTTGCCACACAGGGGCGACTTGCCGGGCTCACAGTGGGCCCGAATGAAGGCCAGGGTCTCGGCCTCGGCCTGCGCCAGATCGATCTTCGAGTCGCGCACCGCCTGGCTCAGGCCGCTGGCGCCGTGGTGCTCCGTGCACCAGGTGTCCATGCCCTCCAAGATCGCGTCGCTTTGGTGGACCACGATGTCGGGGCCCTCGGCGATGACCTCGAGGTCCGCGTTGGTGATCAAGGTCGCGATCTCGAGGACCTGCTCGGTGTCCGGGTCGAGGCCCGTCATCTCCATGTCGAGCCAGATCAGCGGCGGGTGTGTGTCGGCCGTGGGCATGGCGATGGAGGGTAGCCGGTTTGGGTGTGGGTATGGCTACTCTCGTGCGGCCAGGTTCCCAATCGCGGCCAGTCGCGGGGAAGGGCTGCTCACCATTTCGCCACCACGATAAAGTGGGTGTCGTCCGAGGCGGTGGCGTAGGCCATGATCGATCCGGTCAGCTCGGCGCCGTCGAAGCTGAAGGCGACAGTCTTCTCTGCGTCCGCGGCTTGGGCGACCGGGGTCACGAAGTCGATCTGCGGGGACTCGCGTTGCTGGGTGTCGAGGACAAAAGGCGTCAAAGGAGCCCCACTGGTGGGGTCGTCGGTTCCAAGCCGAACATCGACCCCCGACATCGTCAGGTCGAGAGCACCGTCCTGTGTGTCCGCCGTGATGTCGATCGAGGTTCGGATGTAGTCGTCGCAGAACACGTCGACGGCCGTGACGATTTCACCCGACGCTCGCACCGCCTCCCAGTCGTCGAAATAGAACTTCGGATCCGCCGACAAGGAGAACCCGAGATCGAGCGTAGAACTCGGACCCGAGGCACCGACGACCTCGACCTCGACCTGCGAGGTCGACAGAACCCAATGCAGGGTGGTCTGGAACGTGTCGGGGATCTGGCTGAGGAGGTCGGCCCCGGTCCGGCCGTTGGGTGCGAGGGTGTCGGGGCCGTCGAGTTCGACTGTCGACTGGAGCTGACACGTCGGGTTCGGTGGGGTCGAGGCGTCCGCCGCATCCGACGAGCTGTCGTCTCTGTTGGTGTCACAGGCTGTCAGCGCGACGCACAGGAACGACAGGGCGAGAATCCGACTGGGCATCTTCACTTCTAGATCATAGCTCGCGGTCTCCGCTTACTCGCCGGCGATCATCGCCAGGAACTCGGCCTCGCTGATCACGGTGATCTTGGCTCCGCCTTCGATCAGCTTTTCGGCCTTCTTTTGCTTGCTGGACTTGGCGCCCTTGCCCGCGCCGATCACCAGGTAGTCGAGGGCCTTGTTGACACCCGCGGCCGGGACGCCGCCGTTGGCCTCGATTTTCTCGAGCGCCTGCTTGCGGGTGAAGCCCTCCAAGGTGCCGGTGAACAGGAAGCTCTCGCCTCCCAAAACCCCGTCGATAGGGGCGTCTTCGCTGTCTTCGCCCTCGGGCTTGGGGGCGAGGTCGATGACGCTGACGTGGGTGAGGAGGGCGTCGATGAGCGACCCCCGGGTGGTCAGACCCTCGAGGAGGGCGTCGGCGATTGCATCTTTGATGCCCTTGACCTCGAGCAGGGCGTCGCGGTCGACCGCGCGCACGGCCGCGAGGGTCCGGAACTCCTTGGCCAAGAGCACGGCGTTTTGTTTGCCGAGGTGGTCGATGCCCAGGGCCTGCAGGAAGAGGTGAAGCTCGACCCGTTTGTGGGCCTCGACCTGGGCGACGAGGTTCTCGGCGCTGCGCCGGCCGAGGCGGTCGAGGCCCTCGAGATCTTCGACCCTCAGCGCGTAAAAGTCGGCGGGGGTCGAGAGCAGGCCGGCGTCGACGGCCTGGGTGACCACTTTGGGCCCGAAGCCCTGAATGTCGATGATCTTGGCGAAGTGCTGGAGCTCGCCCAGGCGGGCCGAGACGCAGTCCTCGGGCTTGCCACAAAACAGGAATTCGCCGTCGCGCTTCTTTCGGCGAATGGCCTCGCTTCCGCAGGCCGGGCAGTGGGTGGGGATGGTGAAGGGCTGGGCTTTGGGGCCCGGGTCGAGCACACGCTCGACGTAGGGGATCACCCCGCCGCGGCGGGTGACCTCGATGGCGCAGCCGCGGCTGAGGTCGAGGTCTTCGAAGTGGTTGAGGTTGAACAGGCCCGCGCGGCCGACCATGGCGCCCGAGAGCTCGATGGGCTTGAACAGGGCCACGGGGGTGATGGTCCCGGTCCGGCTCACGGACCACAGCACGTCCTCGAGGGAGGTGGTGCCCGTGTCGCCCTGGAACTTGTAGGCCATGGACCAGCGCGGGTGGTGGCCGGTGGCGCCCAGGCGCAGCTGCTCGCCGACGTCGGCGGCCCGGTAGACCACGCCGTCGATCTCGTAGTCGATCTCACCTGCGCTGCGTCGGGCGGACCAGCGCTCGTAGGCGGCCTGGAGCTGATCGCGGGGGACGATTTCACACTCTTCCACGCGCAGGCCGAGCTCACGCAGGAGCTCGAACTTGTCGCGCTCGTGCTCGAGGTCGTGGTTGATCAGGTCGTAGGCGTAGAAGCTCAGGGTGTAGGCCCCGGTCTTGCCCCGGGTCTTTTGTTTGATCGCCCCCGCGGTCAGGTTGCGGGGGTTGGAGTACTGGGCCCTGTAGCGCTCGAACACGGACAGGCGCATGAACAGCTCACCGCGGATCTCGAGCTCGGGCACGGCCTTGGCCCCGAAGTTGGCCTTGGCCAGGGGGCCGTCGAAGCGCAGCTGGGCGGGGACGTCGTCGACCTCGAGGGCGTTGATGGTGATGTCTTCGCCCTCGCTGCCCGTGCCCCGGGTGGCGGCCAGGAACAGGGCGCCGCTGGAGCTGTAGCGCAGGGAGCAGGCCACGCCGTCCATCTTGGGCATCACCAAGATGTCGCCCTCGAATTTGTCGGTCCAGCTCAGCAGGTCGTCCGGGCCGTAACACTTGTCGAGCGAGAGCATGGCCCGGGTGTGGCGGACGGGCGCGCCCAGGCGCAGCTCGGGGGCGATGTCGGCGGTCGCGTCGGCCTCGATGACCTCGCCCTCGGGGGCCCGCTCACCGAGCTCCTCGAGGACCGGGTTGTCGGGCTCGAGCCGACGCAGGGCCTCCACCAGACGATCGTAGAGGGGGTCGGGGATGCTGGGCGCGTTGTGGGTCCAGTACTCGTCGTTGGTCCGATGGATGATGGCGGCCAAGGTCTGAGCCCCAAAGCCGGGCAGGCCCCGCTCGATCGTCGTGGCGTCCATGGTCTCGATCTCCTGGGGCGTGGGGGGGGGTGCCATTGCGAACTCGATACCAATCCGCGCCGGGCTGAGCCAGGGAATTGTGCGCTCTTCGTGGTCCCACCCAGATCAGGAAAACACGGGCGTAGATAGGTGAATTCGGTGTCCTGTGGCGATATTCAATTTCGTGGCGAGACCGGGCGCCGCGCCCCTCCAGGGTACCCCGACGGGCGGTGGGCACAGGGTCGAGCCCGGCAGTCGAGCCCGGCAGTCAGGTCCGACAATTGCGACGCCCGAGTCGGCTGAGCCGACCCGGGCGCGGGTGCTGGAGACTGGCCCGAGGGCTCAGCGCATCTCTTTTTTTCGTTCGTCGTCGAACTCTTTGAGGAAGGCCTCGGCGTCCTCGACCTCGGCGGACTTCTTGACGTCCTTCTTCATGTTGTCGAGATCGACGCTGACCTTGGTGAAGCGGGCGATCATCTGGAAGAAGGCGTTGCGGCTGGCGGGCGCTGGCGGGCGGGCCTCGTCGTCGGGGGTGCCCCGGTTGATGCCCTTGGGGATGCGCAGGAGGAGGCAGTCGATCGCGTCGGAGATCAGCTTGTCCTCGTTGCTCTGGGTCGATTTGAGCCCGGAGAGGATGGCCTTGTCGTCGCCGTAGTCGTTGATCATGGCGTCGAGGGCCATGCGTGAGGCGCAGTAGGCGTAGTCGGCGTCGTTTTCATCGGGGACCTGATCGCCCTCGAAGTCGCCGCCGGCGGTCGACAAGGTCGCAAAGTCCGAGAACACCTGGCGGTAGATCAGCGAGCGCAGGTAGGCCTCTTTGAGCGCCGCGCCCTTGAGCTTGGCGTCGAAGATGAAGGTGATCTCCTGGAAGCCGCTGCCCAGGTCCTCGCGGTAGACCCCGTAGCCGACGTCCTTCTCGATCTTGGTGCCCTTGGCCTCGGCTGGGATCACGGCCGAGCCGGCCACGGCCCAGCGCGCGTGGGTGTCTCCGCGGAACTCCTCTTGCTCGCGCAGCTCCGGGAGGTTGGTGAGCATCTTGAACAGCTGGTCGTCGCCGTTGATGGTCTTGGCCCACTGGGTGAAGGCCGGACCGTGGGCCTCCTCCCAGGTGATCGGCACGGGCTCCTTCATCTCGTAGCGCTTGCGCAGGCTGCGGAGCACGGGTTTGAAGGGCAGGTCGTAGGAGACCACCCGGCGGGCGTACATCTTGACGCCCATCCAGCGATCCCAGATCTCGTCTTTGCGGCCGAGGTAGTCCTCTTGGAGGGCTTTGGTGGCGGTCTGGACTTCCCCCTCGAGCTTGGCGATGGCCGTGTCGCCAGCCTCGGAGGCGAAGAAATCGAGCAGCCGCAGGTCGCCGTAGATGGTGCGGATCAGGTCGCGCTCGGCGTCGTCGAAGCTGTACTTGATCTTGGTGAGTTGCTCGGAAAAGTACTTGTCGCCACCACTGCGCACGGCGAAGGCGTCGGCCTCGGCCACACCGCGGATGATCGCCTGGACCTGATCGGTCTTCGAGACGCCGGGGCGAATGTTGACGACGGCCAGGGCGCCGGGGTTGGTGACCTCGAAGTTTTGGCCTTCGATGGTGACGGTGGTGTCTTGGACATCCGGGAGGCTGTCGGCGGCGTAGAGCTCACCGAGTACGGGGGCGAGCGCGTCGCGGGTGGGGTGGGCTGGGATCTGAGGGATCTCGACCTCGTCGCCGTCCTTGGGGCCGGAGCTGTCGTAGCCCATTTGGCGCCGCATCCGCTCCTCCCGGCTCTCCCCGCAGGCCGTGGTGCCCAACATCGCGATGGCGAGCGCGATCGAGCTGATTCGTTGCATCCCCTGGGTCGGTAGCGTCGGTAGCATGATGGTGACTCGTCCTTTGGGTGGGCTCCAAGCGCAACGCTCCGAGCGGGTTGACCCTAGGCGGACGCAGACAGGGCTGTCAAACCAGAAAAACCGTCTAAAACGGTGTTCAAGAGCCGCTGTGAGCCGCGACCGCGCGTACCGCAGAGCTTCGCAGTCACGCTCAGGCGCCGGTGTTTGGGGGTCGACCGAGCACACTCGATCTCCACCAAGCGCACTCAACCTTACCCAACATGGCCAACAGCGTCCGGTTTGGGCCTGTTCCAGCCAATTGGGCGAGTTGACCACGGTGGGGCCACAGCCCATGCTGCCGAGGTCGGCGGGGCCGACTACAGAGGAATCATGAGCCAGACCAGCACCGAGACGAGCGCGCCCAGTTCCCCGAGCAACGAGGCGGTCGCTTCGAGCGAAGGGGCGGTCGGCACCGACATGGACCTCGAGGCGATGGGGCCCCTGAACCTCAGTGAGAACGCCGCCGAGAAGGTCGTCGAGATCCGTCAGGCCGAGGAGATCGAGGACGGCTACGACCTGCGTGTGAAGGTCATGGGAGGGGGGTGTGCGGGCTTCCAGTACGACCTGTTCTTCGACGAGCACGCGGACGGCGACCACATCTTCGAGAGCCGCGGCGTCACTTTGGTCTGCGATCAGATGAGCTTCATGTATCTGATGGGCACGACCATCGACTACGTGGAGGGGCTCCAGGGCGCGGGCTTCAAGTTCGAGAACCCCAACACCACCGGCAGCTGCGGCTGTGGCAGCAGCTTCTCGGTCTGATTTGTACGCCGAGGCCGGACTGGGTCGCCGACTGGACCTGGGTCGCCGACTGGACGACCTGGGTCGCCGGCTGGACGACATGCACGAGATCCCGGAGCCGCCTGGGGAGCTGCGCTTCGCCGCGGTCGCCGGGCTGATCTTGGGTCGGGAGCAGGGTTTCGACTCGCCCGCCCTGTTGCTGATCGAGCGGGCCCAGAGCCTGCGCCAGCACGGTGGGCAGCTCGCCTTTCCAGGTGGTAAGCCGGAGCCCGAAGATCGAGACCTCGTCGATACGGCGCTGCGCGAGACCTGGGAAGAGGTCGGCCTGCCCCGCGATCAGGTCCGAATGATCGGCCGCTTGGCACCGGTGCCGACGCCGACCGGCTACATGATCATGCCTTTTGTGGGTCGGGTCCGGGGGAGCTGGGAGCCGCGCATTGATCACGGGGAGGTCGCCCGAGTGTTGACACCCTCGCTGGCGACGCTCATGGACCCAGCGGTCCACCGCAAGACCGGCAGCGTGGATTGGCGTGGGGCGCCCTACGATCTGCATGAGTATCGAATCGGCGAGCCTCCGCTGTGGGGAGCCACCGCGCGCATGGTCTGGGACCTGCTCCAGCGTCTGCTGGGTTGAGTGCCGGCCAAGATTGGGTTGAGTGGGATGGGCTGCGATGCGGCTGCACCGCAGGCGGCGAGTCGTGGCAGTGTGTGTCGGATGACCGTGATTCGAGCTGCCTTGGCCCTGGGTTCGACTTTGTGTGTGGGGCTCGCGTGCATGAGCACGATTGTGGAGAGCGCGAGCGACGAACTTGGTGAACAGACAGGGACGAGTGAGGGAGAGAGCTCTTCCAGCGAGGGGGGAGAGAGCAGCTCCGAGGGAGAGAGCAGCTCCGAGGGAGAGAGCGGCTCCGAGGGAGAGAGCAGCTCCGAGGGAGAGAGCAGCTCCGAGGGAGAGAGCAGCTCCGAGGGAGAGAGCAG
>CAYVJQ010000124.1:15870-21135 GCA_964451725.1 uncultured Nannocystaceae bacterium
CTCCGAGGAAGAGAGCAGCTCCGATGGTCAGTCAGGCTGCAACGGGGACATGTCCTTCACCATCGAGGCTGAGGACGCCGACGTGATCGATGGTTGGTCCGAGTTCGAGAGCCAGCTGGGTGAGGGCACGGTCTTGCTGTGGGATGAAGAGGGTCCCGCCTACGTCGCTTGGAATATCGAGATCCCTTGCGAGGACACTTGGCATGTCTGGGTGCGGGCCACCGACTACAAGTGGGAGGACACGTTTTATGTGCGTATCGACGACGAGCCTCAAGACTGGGCGATCTTCGAGCTCGCCTGCGACAATGGGCCCAACGACACGGAGTACAAGTGGAACGAGCTCAACTGGCGTGATCTGGACGCGCCCGAGTGCACCTACGAGATCGACCCGTGGACCCAAGAGTGGGACCAGGGGATCCACAGCCTGGCCTTGGGCTATCGAGACAGCGTCGCCATCTCGAAAATATGGCTCACGAACACAGACGTGAGCCCGCCCGATTGAGGCGGCGCGTCGAGTGACCGGGGAGTGTGAGTGTGTCCATGCCAGTCATGACAGCGGGCGACCTCGCGGCCTTGGCGAGTGAGGCGGAGGCCCAGGGCCTGCTTCGGCTCGGGGCCGTGTCCCTGGACGACCCGGGCTTCGAGCCGGCGCGCGTGGCCCTGGGCGACTACCTCGACCGGGGACTGGAGGGGGAGATGGGCTTCATGCAGCGGACCCGTGCGCTGCGTATGGATCCGCGGCCGATGTTGGCGGGGGCCCGCTCGGCCCTGGTCGCCGTCGTGCCCTACCGTGGACAGGCCGGGCCGCTGGCACGCTACACCCAGTCGCTCGACTACCACAGCGGGATCCACCGTCGCCTCGTGGGCCTGTCGGCGGCGGTCGAGGCTCGCCTCCCCGGGGTCGAGACCCTGAGCTGCGTCGACACCAAGCCGGTGCTCGAGCGCAGCTTTGCGGTCCTCGCGGGGCTCGGCTCGCTCGGTAAAAACGGCTGCCTGATCGTGCCGGGTCTGGGCAGCTACGTGTTCATCGCGGTGCTCATGACGACGGCCCGGTGGGTGGGGGGCGAGACGGCAGCAGACGGTGATCAGAGGGCCGCGGAGGGGGGGCGAGGGGGGCCGTGGTCGGTCTGTGGAAGCTGTCGCCAGTGTCTCGACGATTGTCCGACCGACGCCTTCGAGGCCCCGGGTCGCCTCGATCCTCGCCGCTGTATCGCCTACCTGACGATCGAACACCGGGGGCCGATCCCCGAGCCGCTCGCAGCTCGGCTCGGGGTCCGGGTCGCGGGCTGCGATCGCTGCCAGGAGGTCTGCCCCCACAATCAGTCGGCGCAGCGAGAGGGGCGTGTGCCCTTGGCGGCCTGGCTGCCGCCGCCCCCGGGCCGAGCGCGGGAGCCCGACCTCCCCAAGCTGGCGACCATCGGCAGCAATCAATACCGGCAGTTCGTCAAACACACGGCCCTCAATCGGATCCCACGGCGAGCCCTGCGTCGCAACGCGCTGCTCGCAATCGGCAACGCAGCCGGGCCGCTGGACGAGGATGAACAGGCTGCCCTCGAGCGCTGTTCGAAGGACGCCGAGCCCGAGCTGGCAGCGCTCGCCCGCTGGGCCTGGCAGCGGCGGGGCCTCACACTCGACGAACTGAACTGAGGCGCTTGTCCTTTGGGCAGGGCCCGGGGGAGGTGGGATCGCGCAGTCTGTAGTCGGCGTGGGGACAGCTACAATTTCGACTGTTTGTTTTGTATGCGAAGATCAGAAAATGCCGACAATAGGCAATCGCTTTGAAGTTGGTTGAGTGTGCATTTGCGAGGGCGATACAACTGGGTGGAGGCCCCCCCCCAATGTATACCCAAACTCTTCGAACCGCCGTCGTCGTGATCTTCGCCAGCAGCCTTGGGACTGCCTGTTACTCGGGGCTCGATCCAGACAACCTCGATGGGTACGGGGGCGGTGAGACCCTCGGAGAGGACGGCAGCGAAGCGAGCGGCGGGGAGAGTGGCAGCGGGGAGAGTGGTGGCAGCGAGGGAGCGGGTGATACGGGCAGCATGGGAACGGGGGGAGAGAGCACGGGTACGGGGGGAGAGAGCACGGGTACGGGTGGGGAGAGCACGGACACGGGTGGGGAGAGCACGGACACGGGTGGAGAGAGCACGGACGCGGGTGGAGAGAGCACGGACGCGGGTGGGGAGAGCACGGACACGGGTGGGGAGAGCACGGACACGGGTGGGGAGAGCACGGGCGGCGAAGGTGGGGGCGATATGCCCGACAACGCCTACTGCAACCCCGTCGACGATTGGTCGGCGGCCTGGCTGGCCTGGGAGCTCGAGGTCGTGGAGCTGGTCAACAGCGCTCGCTCGAGCGGCGGCAACTGTGGGGCCCAGGGAAACTTTGCGCCCTCGGGCCCGCTGACGTGGAACGCCGAGCTGAGCTGTGCGGCCCGGGTGCACTCGCTGGACATGGGTGAGGCCGGGTACTTCAGCCACACCAACCTGCAGGGCAACGGCCCCGGCTGGCGCCTCGATCAAGCGGGATTCGCCGGCGGCGGGTGGGGTGAAAACATCGCCGCTGGTCAGTCCAGCCCGGCCGCGGTGGTCCAGAGTTGGCTCGACAGTGATGGACACTGCGCGAACATGCTCAATGGTGGATTCGCACAGATCGGTATGGGCTATGCCAATGTCAACGGATCACAATATGGACACTATTGGACGCAGACCTTCGGGGGCTGACCGGGCGACCGACCTCGGGGTGGGGCCGACCGCCACCGTCGAGAACAGGCCGTCTGAGGGGTCTGTGAGTCGGAGCGCAGAAACACGCTAGGAATCGCGATGATGTCGACGTATGTTCTCGAAAGATGAGGGCGGCGGTGATCTATCTTCGTCCTTAAGTACACAGATGGTGGCGAGAGCGACCAGAGTCCTGATCTAGCTAGATCAGGAAGACCAGGAAGATCATGACAAAGAAAAACGAGAAGCGTCAGCTGAAGGACCTCTTCATCGAAGATCTGGGCAAGGCCACCGGTGGAAAACGCGCGGTGTACACGACCCTCGCGGTCGGTGAAGAGGATGACCCCTACACGACCCTCGCGGTCGGTGAGGAAGACCCCGTGACGACCCTCGCCCTGTGCGAAGAGTAGTCCATTGATCCGGTGACCCTTCGGGGTCGCCGCGATGGCCTCCAGCGGCCTGTGGCAACCGTGATTGATCATCGAGCGATCATCGATCGTGAATGGGTGACGTGACGGGTCTCGCCTTGGGCCGCTGGGGGCTGTCTTGCAATTTCAGCGTGGCAGCAGAAACTAGGTATCTTGACGAATTCAGCGTTCAGGCCCATCGTCCTCGTCGGGAGCCTCGACGATCCCCATGTTCACGCGGTCCACGAGGAACTGCGCGCGCGTGGCCGCGATCCGCTGATCTTCGACGCGCTGCGCTTCCCCGAGTATCTGCGTGTGTCCCTGGAGCAGGGGCAGGCACAGATCGAGCTCGACGGGCGTCAGGTGGGACGGCCCTCGGCGGTCTATGTGCGCAGCCTCTATCAGAGCCCGGCGGGCTTCGGCGTCGACGCCGAAGAGGCGATGCGCGAGGACTGGCGCAAGACCATGATGGTGTTTCGCGAGCGGACCACGTTGCTGACGTCGATCTTACTGCGCTGGGAGGCCCTGGGTGTGCCGCTCTACAATCCGCCCTCGGTCGGCGCGCGGATCACCAAGCCGCATCAGATCGCCCTGCTCGAGGCGGCGGGTCTGCCCGTACCCGCGACCTTGTGGACCAACGACCCAGAGGCGGTGCGCCGGTTTTGCGGTGAGCGAGAGGCGATCTACAAGCCGATCTCGGGTGGCGCCGAGACCCGTCGGGTGGAGGCGCGCGACCTGGTCGATGAGCGCCTCGACAAGCTCCGGGCCGCGCCGGTGTGTTTTCAAGAGCTGCTCCCCGGGCGAGATGTCCGGGTCTATGTGATCGATGGTCGGGTGGTCTGCGCCCTGCGTATCGACACCGACGAGATCGATTTTCGGCAGCACGAGAACGCGATCGAGTCGGTCGAGCTCGAGCCCGAGATCGAGGCGGCGTGTGTGCGCGCGGCCGAGGTCATCGGGCTGCGCTACACGGGCATGGACATCAAGGGCGACGCCCACGGCCGCTACAAGATCCTCGAGCTCAACCCCTCGGCCATGTTTGTCGGGTTTCAGGCCCGCACCGGAGTCGACATCTGTGGCGCCCTGTGTGCCGCGTTGATGGCCCACACAGCGCGCCTGGAGAGCTGAGTCGATGGCGATGTTTCGGGAGCGGGCCTTGGCGGTCCACCGCCGGGGCGACCGGCCTGGGCGACCCCTGCACATCGTGCCCGGCTGGGCCCGCTGGGCGACGCGGGTGACCGTGTTGATGGTGGTCAGCGGTCTGGCCTTCGCCGCCCTCGCGCCGGTGGGCGAGTACGCCGAGGGGACCGCGATCGTGCGCCGAGAGGGGCGGGTGGCGGTGACCACTTCGGTGCCGGGGACGGTGGTCCGGGTCGACGTGCGCCCGGGCGAGCGGGTCGAGGCGGGCGAGGTCGTGGTTCAGCTCGACGACAGCGCGGAGCAGGCCGAGCTCGAGCGGGTCGAGCGTGCCTATAGGCAGCGCCTGGTCGAGCTGCTGAGGAACCCGGAGCAGAGCGCCCGCCGTGAGCGCTTGGTGGGGCTGGATGCCGAGCTTCAGGTCGCCAGGGCGCACCTGCGGGCGCGGGGGATCCGAGCCTCGAGCGCCGGATCGGTCTCCGACGTGCGGGCCAGGCCCGGGCAGCGGGTGACCCCCGGCGACGCGGTCGTCTCGATCGAGCAAGAGGACGCCGAGATCGTGGTCGTCGGGCTGTTTCCGGGGCACTATCGGCCGTTGTTGGACGCCGCGGACACGGAGCTCTACCTCGAGCTCGAGGGCTTCCCCGATACACGCATCAAGCTGCCCATGGGCTCGGTCGCCGACGGGGTGATCGGTCCGGCGGAGGCGATGCGCTACCTCGGCCCGGATCGAGAGGGGACGCTCCAACTCACCGGGCCGGTGGTCGTGGTCGAGACGGTGCTGCCCTCGGACTCTTTCGAGTCGGACGACACCCACTATCAGGTCTACGATGGCATGCAGGGCCGGCTCGAGGCCAAGGTCCGGGCTGCGACCTTGCTCGAGTCTCTGGTGCCGGCGCTGCGCCGGTTCTGAGATCCGATCCACCCCGAGCGCCCACCCGACCGACGAGGTCGGCTGGCCCGCGTTGGAGCCCGTCGTCCGGTCAGCGGGTGACCAAGGT
>CAYVJQ010000125.1:0-20917 GCA_964451725.1 uncultured Nannocystaceae bacterium
TTCCTCCCGACGGATGCGGAGGGCCTCGTCGAGCTCCCCTCGGGCCTCGAGGATGTCCGCCACCTGACCCATCGTCACCGCGCGCGAGCGGACGTCGCCCAGCTTCTCGTAGACCGGGAGCTCTTCCTCCCGACGGATGCGGAGGGCCTCGTCGACCTCCCCTCGGGCCTGGAGGATGTCCGCCACTGCGCCCGCCGCAAGAGCAGCCCCTCGCTCGGCTCCCCGCCCTTCATCGAGTTCGAGCTTGGCCTTGGCAGCCTCCATCGCTCGCTCGAGCTCCCCTTGACGCCGCGCAACCTGAGTCAACGTCCAATACGCGTTTGAGCGCACCTGCTCGTCCTCAGACGCCGCGAGCAGCCGCTCACACAACTCGGCCCAGGCCCCATAGGGGCCCCGCATCAAAGCGAAGTCCCTCCCGGCCCGCTCGACCCCGGCCAGCGCGTGCTCGGGCACTCGTCGCAGCCACTCCACCAGCGCCCCCTCCTCCTCGCCCACCTCAGTCCAAGGGTCCCTTTGCTCGATTTCATCCCCAGAAGGGACTTTGGGTAAGCGCGCCACGAACCACTCTGTCATCGCGGCGAGGACCTCCCTCTCCTCCGAGCGCCGCTCCAAGAACGCCCGGATCATCGGGTGCAAGTTCCAGCGACGTCCTGCCGCTTGACGCTGCAACAGCGACATCTGCGTCGCCATCCGTGTCATCTCCATGAACTCGAGGTACTCGAGCCCACTCAGCCCCGCTCCCAAGCTCGCTCCGCACCCAGCCCGCGGGCCATGCCCCAACCTCGCCAGACCCTCGAGCGCCGCCGAGTCGAGTACCTTCCCCAGGGCTGCCCAGCCCAGACCGATGCTGCTCTCCAAGATCGCCTTGGGGAGCTCCGTCGTCTCCACGGGGAGCTCCGTCGGCTTCAAGCCCATGTCTCTTCGAAGCGCAGCGATGAACTCTTCGGGCGTCCAGCGTGCCCGGAGGTGGCTCGCGGCGATGCTGAGCGCCAGGGGAAGACCGCCAACCTCCTTGACGAGCTGGCGATAGCCCTCGGCTTCTTCGTCCGTCGTAGGCACGCATTCATGCCGCTCGAGAAGCGAGAGTGCTTCCTTGAGGTCGAGGCTCCCAACTCGAAGGCATGTCCACCCCTGGCTGACCCCGAGCCCTTCGAGGCGCCCAGTCACCACCACTGGCGCTCCCCCCAGCTTCTTCACGAGCCCCCTTGCCGCGCGGGAACTCGCCCCGTCATCGGCGTTCTCGACGTGGAGTAGGGCCCTCCCCGTACGGAGGCCTCGAGTGACAAGCTCAGCGAGCTCCTGCGCCGAAGAGACCCCTTTTGTTTGCTCGGAAAATCGGTCTACGAGCTCTCGAAGCAGTACATTCACAGAGCGCTGCTCTCCAGGTTCGAGCAGCACTCGGATGACTCCACCGGAAAAATGCCCCGCATGCAGCGTCGCAAAATGATCCGCCAAGAACGACTTGCCAACCCCTGGCATGCCCGTGAGGGCCACGACCGGGGGCGAGGGATTCAACAACACCTTTAGCTGCTCGAGGAGCTGCTCTCGCCCTACAAAGTGAGTTTGAGTCTCGCGCGCATCCGTGAAGCGCACGCCTGGGGCTCGCGTAGCCGTCCACTCGAGATCGAGTGCCTCGGCGACGCACTGGATCGGGCGCGCGTAGACGGTGCCCCCCCGCGCGCCTGGTGCTGGAGGCTTTCGCGCTGGACGCTTTGGTTCCAAAGGCTCTTCTTCAGGTTCTTCTTCGCCAGCTGGCTTCGCAGCTTGGACCAGAAAACCAACCACCTGCTCGGCCATAACGACGGGCGCCCCCGAGTAGCCGCCCATAGGCTGTCCTTCGCCTGCCGCGGCTTCCTCGGAGTAGAGCTGAAGTCGCAAAGTACCCCGCTCGGGGTTGTCGACGGTTCTCAAGGTC
This sequence comes from uncultured Nannocystaceae bacterium, assembly GCA_964451725.1. GTDB lineage: Bacteria > Myxococcota_A > Polyangia > Nannocystales > Nannocystaceae > Plesiocystis. The sequence continues at coordinate 1,916 of CAYVJQ010000125.1, forward strand.
CCGCTGGCCTCATCTCCGTTCTTGCTCGGGAAGCCAAAGGTGTGCCAGGTACGATCACAATCGTTCGAACTTACCCCGGCGAGCGTCCATACCTTCTGGCCTCGAGATTCTTTGACTTCGAGAACGATCCAGTCTTCTTGGATGTGATAGCGGAAGCTCTTCAGATCATCCGGATTGAAGGTCTCGTCGGCCTGGTCATCACGACCGCCGGGTTCACCGTAGTCGATCCTGATCTCCCCCAGGCCTCGGAGCTCCCCCGACTCGACCGTGGCGACATTGTGCAGTGCTGTCAGGAGCCACCCCGGCGCGATCATGAACCCGGTGCCTCTACGCGGGTCCGAGATCGAGCCTACCTCGAGCCGGACAACCCCTTTATGACCGACATCCATTGCCATCGAGTCTATACTGGATGCCAGTCATGCGCTCCATCTACCGCTCCTATCAAAATACGATCCGCAGCCTAAACCGCCATGGCACGTGGTTGCCCAGCGACATCCTCGAGCTTGGGGCGGTCGGGGTCCTCAACAAGGGCGAATTCGAACGTAAGCATGGTCTGGCCCGGCTCGGCATCTCCCCGGAGTTCGAGGATCCTAGCGACGAGAACCCCGAGGGCTTCGCCGAGGTGTTCACCCATGCCAGCGCATCTCAGGTGAAGGCCGGCGCCGAGTTCGAGGCCGAGTTCGGCCCACTCGCGTCGGCCAGCATCGGGTTTCGCTTTGAGAAACGGGGCGACTACATCATCAGTGTTCGCGGGCTTCAGCAGCGTCGCATCGCCAACCTCGAGTATGTAACGGAGGAGATCCTCAAGCTGGATCAGCGCAATGAGTGGAATCGAAGCTGGATCCTGATCACCGAAATCTGGGCCGCCGCATCCCTCAACGTACTCGTGTCTCAGACAAGAAATTCGAGGGTTGCCTTTGCGGCGAAGGGAGGCGAGGCCTTGACGATCGCCGAACTCTCCAACGCCTCTCTGGCTGTCGACGTTGCCTTTCGGGAGGGGGAGTTCCTCCACGTGCAGACCACGAATGCGACACCATTTTTCAGGGCGAAGAAGGTCAGGCCCCGCTTTTTGCGCAACAACGACGTGGAGAACATCAGCACGCGCGGAAGCGAGGGCTCGGACCCTCCGGAGCTCCTTCCCCTGCATTTCGAGAACGATCTCATGGCATCTTGGACCGAGGAGGAGTGAGCCCGTCGTTGACTTCACAACGTCCTCAAGTCGGACAGGTCGGTCGCTACCCGGTAACTGCCGTCGCACGAGATCTCGACCTCTGATCTCCCCTCCCAACTCTCGCCCGTGCTTGCAGGCCAACCGCGACGCCCAAACATCTGCGTTGGCCCCAAACCCCCACGAGCGAACAGCCAGACCCCGCAGTGAGCTTGTATCTCACCAGCGATGACTCAAGTTTGGTCCCATGGAGTATCTCTCGCCGCCGCCTGTTGGCGGCCTGGCTGCCCTCGCAGCCCCAGCGGCAGACGGGCCAACCTCGCTGTGGGGTGGCGACAGCAAGTGTATCTACGCCGGTCTGCGCCGGAAGATTCCCCATCATAAGATTAGGTATCCGCTGTTGTTTGGGCGGGGTTCCATCGTACACTGGGCCTGTCAAGGTCGCGTCGTCTCGACAGGAGACAACACATGACCGTCAGGCGATCCCCGCGGGGAAAGTGGATGATCGATATCTGCATCGTTAACCCAGATGGCCAGGAGGCCCGCATGCGGCGGGTCAGCCCGGTCCAAACTCGGAGGGGGGCCGAAGCTCACGAACGCAAGCTGCGTCAGGCGTTCGAGGCCGGCACCCTTGGAAGGGCAGGAAAACGTAAACAAGGGGGTGGCGGGGAGACTATTTCGTCCGCGCTACCCACGACCACAGAACAAGGATCGCCTCCCAAAACGGTGGAGGAATTCGTAGAGGTGTTCGTGACGGAGCACTGCGAAGTCGAGCGGCATCGGCCCTCGAGCATCCGCAGTGTTCGGACGATCCTCGGCAGGCACCTGGTACCCGTGGTGGGGAGTGTGCGGATCGATGAGATCCGCTCGCATCACTTCGGGCAGGTCAAGCGGGCGATGGTCCGCGCCCGCGCTCAGGTCAAACCGAAGACCGTCAACAACGCGCTGACGGTCCTCTCGCGCATGGTCCGGTTCTGGTACGAGCGCGAGGACCAGATCGCCCCGCGCATCAAGGCGGGGCTGCTGCGCCTCGATGAACCCGAGGCAGAGTTCTATGAGCCGGAGGAGTACGAGGCACTGGTGACGGGTGCGGCAAAGGCCGGTCCTGAAGTGCTCGTGCTGGTCCTGCTCATGGGCGACGCTGGCCTCCGCCAAGGCGAGGTCCGAGGGCTCCAGTGGGCCGACATCCGCTCGAGCTCAGAGCCGACGGTGAGGATCCGTCGGAGCCGGGACATCGATGTCGAACACGCACCGAAGAGCAAGCGGGGGCGGACGGTACCGTTGACCCCCCGGCTGCTCGAGGCTCTGGAGGCGCTGCCGCGTCGACGGGGAAAGCCGCACATCCTGTTGAATGACGGGGAACCCCTGACCGCGAAGGCAGTCAGGGTGCGGGTGCTCCAAGCGGAGCGTGCGGCCGCGATGGCCGAGACGGGGCTGAGCCACAAGCTGCGGCACACCTTTGCGACCCGGCTGGTCGCAGCCGGGGTGTCGCTGTGGGTGATCAAGGAGTTGCTGGGGCACTCGGATCTGCGCACGACCCAGCGCTACCTGCACACGATCAAGGGCGCGTCCGCGGAGGCCATCCGGGCCCTCGGAGGCCCGTCCGAAGATCCAGTGCGCGATCGGCGAGGCACCATAGCGGCACCGCCTCGGGCCGACAATTGAAAACGGGCAGCTAGAGTGATCTAGCTGCCCGTTTCCGGTTGGAGGCAAAGGGACTCGAACCCTGCACTGCGGTGAACCCTAACCACGCGGGATTGCTCGTCTTTTCGCAGTAAGAGCTTGGGATCGTTTAGGTTTTTGGGAAGGGAGGAGTACTCAGGAGTCCGCAGGGGTCCCGGGCACTCCTCCCTCGTTTTGGAGACGGTTTGGAGACGAGTCGCCTCGACGTAGACTGCTCTGTCGAGCTCGGCCGCGTGAGCGAGGGCGGCGTCATGGCACTTCCTAATAACGCAGAGTTCTCGGGCACGAGGGTCGGTGTGTCAGTTGGCCGAGCGCTGAGTGTACTGCGCAGCGCGCACAACGCCATGAGCGTTCTGCGCAATGCCCAATGCGCCTCGGCGAGGCGTGTCATCTGTTGATGTCTCCTGGGCGTAGGCCGCAGCTCGCAGATGCGGGCCTGGGACTTCAAGTCCGCTTTTGCTATGATGCACCGGTGACGTCCCTGCGCATCACGCGGCCCGATGACTGGCACGTGCATGTGAATGAAGGCAGTCGCCTCCAAAAGACGGTCTGTGACATGGCGGGGCGGTTCAGCCGCGGTCTGATTATTCCTCCGCCCGAGTCCCCGATCTTCTCCGTCGCGGACGCGCTCGCGTATCGAGATCGCATCATCGAAGCTCGCCCTCAAGACTCGTTGTTTCAGCCCTACATGGCGATCTGCGCCAACCACGATACGCCCCCGGCTGAGATCGAGAAGCTCGCGGAGACACCGGATGTCCTGGCCGTCAAGCTCTACACGGCGGACATCTCGCGCCATCGAGGGCAGGAGCCGAACGATCTCGATTCGATGACCCCCGTCTTTGATGAGATGGAGGCGTATGATGTGCCTCTGCTCATCTATGACAATAGAGAAGATAGCCAAATAGACATCTTTGATCGCGAGGCGCGATTCACCGAAGGTCCACTCAGTCGTCTGCGAGCACGCCACCCCAAGCTGCGTATCGTCGTCGAGCACATCAGCACCAAAGATGCGATCAGGTGGACGCTCGAGGCGGGGCCCCTCACGGCCGCGACCATTACGGTTCACCACCTCCTGCTCAACCGAAACATCCTCCTCGATACTGGCATTCGGCCTCACTACTACTGCAGCGCCGTCTTGCAGAGCGAGCCGCACCGTCTGGCCTTGCTCGAGGCGGCAACCTCTGGCTCAAGCAAGTTCTTCTTGGGTACGAGCAGCATGGCCCGCTCGGTACACGAGAAGGAGTGGCACGGTCGCGCAGGCATCTACACCGCGCACGCGGCGGTCGAGCTGTGCGCCGAGGCCTTCGAGTCCGTCGGCGCGCTCGAGCAGCTTGAGGCCTTCACCAGTCACCACGGGGCAGACTTCTTTCGGCTTCCCCGCAACGACCAGACGCTCACCTTGACTCGCGAGCGGTGGCTCGTGCCCGACCAGGTGAGCCTCGGCGAGGACGATCTCCTCGTCCCCTTTCACGGCGGCAAGTGGGTCAGCTGGCGGATCTGACCTCCAGCACGCCGTAACCCAGGGCATCCCAACCGACGTTGTTCATGTCAGCCGCGAGGCGCTGGTATCCCGTGAGCACCTCGTTCCGGTCCTTGTCCTGAATGTAATAGCGGCAGTCGGCCTTCTTCGGCAGCCCCTCGACCAGCGACATCGGGTTCAGCTCGGCCTTGACACCGTTCACTCGCCACATCTTTCGGTCTCGGGCGAGGCTCCAGCTCACGCGCTCCTCACCGAACAGCTGCTTCGCGTGCTCGACGACCTGCCAGCGCTCCTCCTCAAGGTTGCCCATGCTGTAGCACAGCAGCGCCAGTCGGGTGTTCTCGCTAGGCCGAGCTGCAGCGAAGTCAGCGATGGCCGAGAGCGCGGCGAAGGTCATGCGCGCTCCGGTCGTGCCGCCGTCTGAGCTCAACGGTAGATAGCCGGATACGCGCTCGTCCCCCGGCGGAGGTGCGGGCGCGAGCGCGAAGGGCATGTTCACCACGAACAGGACCTTCTTGTTCCCGAACAGCGAGACGACCGGCGGGAGACCTCTGCGGAGGTCATTCCACACCACCGTGGTGTCCTTGCGCTGGTTGAGCTTGACGTTCAACACACAGTAGGCGATCGCCCTCAGGTTGACGTCGCACGCAACGCAGGGCTTGCTGCCCAGCGCCACGGCGTGGTTTCCGCTGCCCGTCGCCGGGTCCACGATGATGTCGGCCCAGTCGATGTGGTCGCCCTTGGCGATGTGCTGCTGCAGTATCTCGCTCTCGTCCGTAAACGGGAACACCCGCTTCGCGGCTGGCGTCCACAGACCGTCCGTCACCAAATAATTATCGTTGTTGACATTGACCTTGGCGAGCATGGTCTTCTCGTCCGAGAGCCCAAAACGACTCAAGATGATGCGCTCGTCGACGCCGGCGGGGAGCGGACAGCGCTTACCCTCGGACTCGGTGGCCTTCCAGGTCGCATAGGCCTCGGACTCGGCCGTAGCGCGGAGCGCATAGCGGAGCTCTTGCAAAGTCTCATCGTCGAGGGCCTGAACCTGGAGGACGATATCGTTGAGTTTCTCTGTGCTGATCATGTCTCACTTCCTTCTAGCACGGTCCGAACCAGCAGCTCGACCCCCTGCGCAATCACCGACTCATCGATCTCGAAGGTCGGGCTGTGGTGGCCCGTACCCACGGGGGTACCGAGACCAATGAAGGTCGCCTGTCCGCCTTGAGCTTGGACGCGGTTCATCCATGTCGCCGCGTCGTCGCTGGCCGAGTAGCCGGCGCGTTGGCGCTCGACGCTGGACCATCCTGGCATCGCCGAGGCCGCCCGCTGTACACGCTCGGCGAGCTGCAAATCTGAGTCCGCCGCGCTCGCGCGCCCGACCATCTCGGCGCTGACCTCCGTGCCGAATTGCCGCGCCGCTGCCTCGAACACCATCGTGACTCGCTCCTCGACCATCGAGAGTGTTTCCTCGTCCAGCGCGCGAGCCTCGATCTTCATGCGCGCGCGCGCGGCCACGGCGTTGCGGGCCTCTCCCGCGTGCAGGATACCAGCGTGGGCCCTGGTTCCGGGTGGTAGTCGCCCAGGTAGGGAGGCTAGCGAGAGCGCGATTTGGGCCGCGGTCAGGAGCGCATCTGCACCGTCCTCGGGGTTGATCCCCGCATGCGCGTTGCGCCCGGTGATGTCGATGTCCCACTTCGTGGTCGCTAGCAAGCCTCGCCATCCACACACGAGCGAACCCGAATGTTGCAGCTTGACGCCGACGTGCAGGCCATAGAACTCGTCGACCTCGTCGAGGAGATCGCACCCGACCATGGAGTGGGCACCGCGGACGCCCTCCTCGGCCGGCTGAAACAGCACGCGAACACGCCCCTTCAAGGCGGGTCGGAGCTCGGCCACCATCTGGGCGAAGCCGAGCCCGATCGCGGTGTGCACGTCGTGGCCGCACGCGTGCATGCGCCCGGGAGTGCGCGACGCGAAGCCCTCGCTAAATGGCCGGTGCTCGTTCGTCTCGAGCTCTTGAATGGGGAGCGCGTCAATGTCGAAACGAAACAGGCGAGTGGGGCCTGCAGACGCGCCGATAATCTCGGCGCTCGCGCCCGTGTATCCCCCAGCCATCGACGCGAGCCGCTCCTCGCTGACGCCGGCTGCTCGGGCCGTCTCGACCGCGGCCTCCAAGTCTGCTGAGCTCGGAACACCGAGGCGCGGGGTCTCGCTGTGCATGACCCGGCCGAAGCGAGGTTCCAGGCCAAACTCTTCGAGCGCGTCAACGATTCGATTCGTGGTCCATAGTTCCTCCCAGCCGACTTCGGGGTGACGATGAAGTTGGCGGCGAAGATCGACCCAAGAGCTCGCGTGGCGCTCAAGCCCGCGGCGAATCCCCTCACCCGCGCTCATAGCTTCCCTTCGTACTCGATGAAGGGCACGGAGCCAGCCGCGCGCAACACCGCGACGTTGCGCGCGCGAACGAGCTGGCCGTCGGCGCTCAGCACGATGAAGCCTCCCCATGCCTTCGCGCCAACGAGCGACGCCATACCTCGCTCGACCGCGTCCGCCAGCGAAACCCCGACCTCAAGGTAGCTGTCGATCCGCGCCGCCAAACCCGTGAGCAGGAAGAAGTCCCCGTCACCGGTGCAGGACACCGCGCAGCGCTTCGACGCGAGGGTGCCCACGCCGAGGGCGCCCGAGTCGCCCGCGCGACCTGGCAGGGCCGTCGAAAAGCCGCTGGTCGAGGTGGCCGCGGCCAGGATACCGTTGCGACCCAGCGCGATCGCGCCAACGGTCCCGCCACCGCCATCTTGGGCCTCAAGGTACTTGGCCACGCACTCGCTGACGGGTCGCAGCTCTAGCGAGGGCAGGTCGCGTAGCTCGACGCCCAGAGCCCCGCAGACCTCGTCTGCGGGCGGCCCGACGACGCAGCTGTGGTGGACATGCTGGTGGATCGCGCGCGCGCCCAAGATCGCAGAGTTCACGCGAGACACGGCGATCACGGCGCCGGCTCGGCCGTCGCTCGACATCAGCGACGCGTCGTAGCGGTCCCGGCCGTCCGACTGGGGGTCCCCCCCCTTGCCCGCCGAGAATAGGCCTGTCGACTCAAGGTAGCGCACGGCCTCCACGACCGCGTTGACTGCGGCGTCCTCGTCGTCCTCGTTGGCGAGGAACTCCTCCGCGCGTGCGCGTGCCTGCTCGAGGGCCTCGGTTTTAGTCGGCTCGTCGTCTGCGGGGGTGCGTCCCGCTCCTCCGTGTACTGCGATAACTGGGCTGGTCATTTTTCTGGCTCCGTGTGATCGATGAGGGCGTAGTGAAGGTGGGTGTAGCCCTTCTTCTTGTTCATGAGCGTTCCCTCGATCCAGTCGATGTACTCATCGACGTCAGGGGCGCGTTCGTGTTGACGATAGGTTGGGTCTCCCACCCGGATCGCTAGGTAGGGCAGGGGCATGGGAGAGGGGATGCGCTTTTTCTCCAAAAATCGCCACACCTTCTCGCCCTCCAAGACCTTGACCTTGCGCCTCGGGTCTTCGCCCGGCTCGCACAGGAACTCTTCGACCTTGTCTAGCAGCCTCGTTGGTTGGTCTTCAGTTCCGACGCTATAGGCCAAGCAAAAGAATCGGCCGCCGGGTTTGAGGTGCATGCGAACCTGTGCGAGCAAGTTCGTTATGACATTGTCTCCAAACTTCCCGCCTGCAGAGTGGGACTGCTCTGGCCAGCGAGGGGGCTGCAGAGCGAAGGGAGGGTCGGCGATGATGAGGTCGTACTTGATAGGGCCTTCGGCCGCGTACTTGAACAGGTCTGATGTGATAAATTTTACGCTTGGGGTGATGTCCTCGTCCAACTGCGCGAAGTTCAACTGAAGGTTGAACTTTCCAACGCTACGTGCCCGGGACTGTATATCAACAGCCGTCACAGTCTCGGTTGGATAACGCCGTGCGAGCCACAGCGCAATCATTCCTGTACCCGAGCACATGTTCAAAATGCCCCTTGGCGGATTTCTGGGGCGATAGAGCGCCTCAATCATATCGATAATTAGCTCTGCCTCATCGCCCCAGGGGAATACGCGATCACGAAGCTGGATGGGGAAGTCCGTCGTAATGAGCAGATCTCGAACCTGGCGGATTCGAAATGTGGGGAGCAGACGTGATCGCTGGGGCAAGACGAGACAGGCCCGGGACAGGCTCCGCTCTAGGGGCTCAGGAGTGTCTCCGACCTCGATGAGACTTCCATCTTCGAAGCATGCCCGGAGATCGGGGTTTGAAAGTAATTCCTCACGAATCCTGTGACAGTCCGCAGCAGTTGCCTCCCGGTCACGCAAGGCTTCGGTCTCGAAAAAACTATACCTTATCATATAACATCCTCTCTTCGTATGAGAACCCCTGCGGTCTATCTCCGCCATAGGGCTTTCGCGCTATGGCAATATATCCTAGGTTCGGATCTCGCAGGTTCGGATCTTCTTTATAGCGCCGCTGGGAGAGCAATTCGTGGCTGTCTCGACCACGGACGGATTCGATCGCCTTGGCCTGCATGTCCCGGAGCTCGATCTCATATCCATTTCGCGCGAGTAACATCAGGATTTCTGACAGCGTGAGGAAGTGTGCCACCCCCATCTCGGCGTTCTTCGGGACTTGCGTGCGGTTGTAGTGGGAGTATCCGTCTGGATCTGCGATAGCAATAAGCCCTCCTGGACGCAGGAGCATCCAGATGTTCTGGAGGAGTATCTCTTGCCGGTCTTCGAGGTGGTCAAACCATGATTTTGGTAGCTTTCCTTCATGCCCCGGGCGATACGCATTTTCGAAGTCCTTCAGCAACCGCCTGAGCGGAGTCGTATGACCGCGGATGGCCATTTCGCGCAGTGGAAAGTAGTCTAGGACTAATCGAGCGAGCGGAGAGAAGGCGCCGGCGACATAGGATTCTGGGACATCCTCGAGGTCGAAATATATTGCTTCGCTAATGCCCATCCAGTAATGCAGCTCTTCACGCACGTGTTCGGAAAACCACTTACCCTTCGGGCTTCGTGGGTCCAATCGAAATGGCGCCTGTCGACCAAAAATGTATTGGCGCGCCGCCCTACCGTTTGGAATGTGATGAAAGGCGTAGGAACATAGGAAGAGATCGAACTTTCCGCGGTTCGCACGCGATGATACCAAGTCCCTCACGCCATCATAGACATCGAGTGGTTTGACAAATTTCTCTCCATCGACCAAGGGCTTCAGGCGCCTACCTAGAACATCCCCGAAGAACTGAGAGCGTGGGTCGATCTTGCCGTCCTCGGCGCGCCCATGTCCCGACATAATAACTTGAGATTGCGCTGCGATGAGCTCATTGATCTCGAAGCCACAGTAGCGAATTGTGTCGTACTGCGAGATCGGATCGACAGATTTAATGATCCAATCCAAGACTTGATGAGTCGTATTCGCGCCTCCGACGCCCCCCTCGATGACGAGGAGTTCCTGTGCATCCTCGGTATGAGGCGAGTTTTGTGCTTCGCGGCGGAGCAACCGTCCCAAGGTTTCGCCTATCTTCTCATTTGCGTGATGAAGATGGTTCCATTCGTCTCTCTCGATGCCAGATTGCGCCTGTTCGACGATACAGATCCACTGCTCATTGCCAAAGTCACTCTTGACAAAATGCCGCATCTGATCAATGGACCATGTCGTCGCGGCCTCGAAATATATCATGTCCAGAGTTTCTCGCCAGCGCGTGTTGTTGGCACTGAGACCTTGCACATGGTGACGAACCACTCCCTTCCAGCGCTCGACCATTTTAGTGCGAATGTAGTACTCGTCCAGCAACCGATGTAGTCTCGCGCTCGGCTTGGGTCCAGGTTTTACAAATGACCTTCGCAGCTTGAGTTCACTGAGGAGCGAGGGGCTCTGTTGAGGTGAGGTGTAAGCAGCCGCGGTCGCTCGATCAGAGAACATCTGATGCATGAACGCAACCTCTCGAAGTTGCTCGACCTGTGCGAGAGTTGGTCGTTGCCTCAGGATCGAGCGTATACCCGCTTCACTGAAGCCACGGGCCTCCATGACGCTGCGCTCGCCCTCTTCCCACAACGCGTAGGCAAGGTAGCGGACGAGATCCGCCTGCAACTTGTCTTCACAGCGGGCTTTCGAGCCCTGGCTCGACAAGATCCGGGCCTGGATAGATTGTCGGTTCTCCGTGGGGAGTTGCCTGCAACGCAACTCGCCGAGGACATCAGGAAAAAAACTATGGCAATCAACGCCTCCGAAGATTCGGAAGCGCGAGTGAAGGATCAGGTCGGAGACTGAGTCGAGTAGGAGCGAGTGTTCAGTTCGGATGGAACATAGATCTCCGCCTCGAAATCCCCATACAACGTTCGTGCTACGGTCATCCAGTATCTGCGGAGACACTTGGGCGAGCGCACGTGTGAACGAGTCGTGCTGGCCACCATAGGCGATGCTCACCACGGATCCACCTCGCACGATATCGAACAGGCCAGCGTTGAGGTATGTGCGGCATTCGTCCGCCTGAGAACCATGAAAGGTCGCGCCTTTCCAGTATCCGTGCAAGTAGATGATCTGGATAGCGTCTGGCAGGATCTCATCCCGGCTCGGGAGCGTCCCGTCAACCGTTATGATTCGAGACGACACGCGCCCCCCGAATCGCTCGATGGCGATCTTGAGCAGGGGATCGTAGTTGGTCGTGATGACCGTACGCGCGCCATTGTTCGCGTCGACGAGTATCTCCGCAAGCGCGAGGGTGCCGGCAGGGATGTCCCAGCTCTCTCGGTCCTCCTCCGCTCGATTGTCGTTATCTTCCTTGCCTGTGTAGGCGGATCGGACAGCGGTCCTCACGATCTCTTTGATCATGTTTGAGGCGTGGCCCGCGTTATCGATGGCAAAATTAAATGCAGCCTGATACCTCTCAATTCCCGAGCATGATTCGGTCGTCAGGCGATCAAAGATGTTGGTGTCGAGGTCGTGCCGCTCGCACCACTCCCGCACGACCGCGAGCATGCCGGTGGTGTCTGGAACCCCTACATATCTAATCGCTACCGGTTCTGTTTGACCTGCCTCGGCTGGCGGGGGTGGGGGCGAGCTTTTGTCGACCTGAAGGGCTGGAGGCCCGTAGGACATGGGGGCGCCGACCAAGAATGTCACGCAGATCTCTCGATCGGAAAGGATGCCCAGGAGCACTGAGCGCATCGAGGCCTGGGACGCCAACGTCTTTGTCATAACAACGTTCCTTTTGACTCCCTGGTGTCAGGAAGCCGACTTCATTGCATCGACGATCTCAGGCAAAAAGCTGTGGCAATCGACGCCACCATACATGCGAAAGTGTGTACGAAAGCTCAGATCTGAGACCGAATCGAGTAGCTCGGAGTGTTCATCGCTAACGGAGTCTTCATCCGATCCGTAAAAACTCCAGACGATGTTCGTGTCCTGCCTCAAGTGCGGGGAAAGTCGAGCGAGCGCGCGGGTGAATGAGTCATGCCAGCCGCCATAGGCGATAGCGACCAAAGTCCTGTCTCGGAGCATGTCGAAAAGCCCGGCCTCGAGATAATTTCTCTTCTGCTCAAGCTGTATGACGCTGTGGTAGGTTATTCCTGTCCAGTATCCATGCAGATAGATGATCTGGACCGCCCCGCTCATTGCCTCGCCTGTGGTCGGGAGCGTGCCGTCGAGGCCCATGATGCGAGTTTGGACGCGCCCACCGACGCGCTGGATGGCGATCTTGAGCAACGGATCGTAGTTGGTGGTAATAACTGTGCGCGCGTCCTTCGTGGGGTCGACCAGTATCTTGGCGAGCGCGACCGTACCGACGGGGAGCTCCCAGTTCTCGTGGTCGGCTTCGGCGCGGCGATCGTCATCCTCCGTACCTTTGTAGGCGGAACGTACGGCCGTACGTACGACTTCATGAATGGCCTTGGCGGCGTGTCCGGCGTTGTTTTCGATGAACTCGAACGCAGCCTGATAGTTGTCGGCTGCAGATGCATGGCTCGTAGCTCTGTCGAATTTCGTGAGGTCGAGCCCTTGCCGTTCGCATACTTCACGGCATATCCCGACCATCTCTTTCGTCGTTGGGACCCCAACCATTTCGGTGGGAACCCCGGCCGAACGCTGTTTTGGTCCTCTAGAAAGGGGAGAGCCCACAATGAAGACTGGACCGCTGTCACTTTTCTGACGACTCGATAGGATGTTGAGCAGTACCGAGCGCATGGAGGCCGAAGACTTCAGGATCATCTGTACGACTATGCAGAATCGGCGAGGAATCCGCAACTCAAATATTACGGAAAAAACGTTGTCTCTGTCTGCGGGCCACATTTTTTGGGCGAGAGGGCCTCGAGCTCGCTTTTGGCTTTGGCTTTGGCCCGCCGCTACGCGTGCAGGTGCGAGGAGTAGAGGCCCTCACGTCGCTACAGGGCGCTGCGCTCTCCGGTTTCGGTGCAGGCGTCCGCTTGCTCGAGGACGGAGCGCTTGTACTGGACGGTGAAGCGCCGCCGTGTTGCTTTGGCGGTCACTTGAGTTTCGGGTTGGGTCTGGCCTGGTTTCGGTTGTCGGGTCATCGGTCGGGTCGCGTTCGCCCTACTCTAAATTCTGAGGCTGTTGCTGTCTCACCCTTGTTGGCACAGAGGGGAAGTCGGTGAGTAGGAGCCTGAATCAGATTGAGATGTTCTAACGGCCCCACCTACAGCCGCTCGAAACTCCGGGCATCACCAAGTCGGTAGATCCTCACCGCAAGGTCTAGTGCCAAGTGTCGGCAGTTGGTACGCCACGCAGCGTTGATGTACTCATAGGGAAGGTGAATTGGCGACGCGACAGCGCGGCCGTCGGACGAGTTGTTCAGTTTGAGCGTAAATTCAGTTTCGGTTCGTTTCCCCAGTTCAACCCAGCACTCACTCTTGGAGATTGAAGTGTGCTGCAGCCCATGTATCGACCAAAGCATCTGGCTCAGTGGAGGCGTCAAATGCACTTTGTAGGGCCGGAAAATGTCTTTCGGGGGCGGCGTGCACAGCGACTCGAGGGTAAGCCTCCGACCGCGGGCATATGAACTAGAGATTTTCATTTCGATCTCCGAGGGGGTAAACCACTCCTTTCCGGTGGTGGTTCGGTAGAGGTATTCGACGCCACCCTTCGCTTCACACTGGCGCCAGACGCCGACCAAGTTGATGCTGGGCGGCACGTTGAGTGCACAGACGGTTCCCTCGCCCCAAGGGTCGAAGAACTGGGCACGTGGACGGGCGGCTGCGGGGTACAAGTAGTTGCTCATCGCTCGCTCCATCCAGTCCTGTAGCCTTCCAGGATCAGTGATTGAGACGATGCTCTTGGCTGTGTCGAACCCGTTCATCTTGGGCGCTTCGACGCCGATGACGAGAGTGCCACCTTCGGTGTTGGCAAACTGGGTGATGTCTCGTGCGAACTCGCGTTGCTTGTTCGGCTTTGTTTCCTGTTTAAACTTAAAATCGACATGTACACCTTCCGCGGTACCGTCGCGTTCTCGACTCCGATCCGAGAGTCGAATCCGGGCCTCAAACTCACTTCGAGTTTGTATCGGTGTGTAGAGCATGCCGAGGAGACTCACTTCAGGGAGTAACGGGTGCCGCGAACCTTGCCAGTGAGGTTAGCTCGGCCTTCTTCGATCATTCGGTTAAGTGACGTCCGCAGCTGGTGCGCTGTAGCACCGGCCATGAGGCGCAACTGTGCTGCAGAGATCTTGTTTCCCACACTCTGTTATGCCTCAGACAGCCAGCCCGTGGCAAGTTGTACAGGGCTCATGGCATTGGAGGCGGTCCCCACGCAGTCTGATGACTGGAGCCGCACTCGTTGCCACGCGCAGAGCGCGACCCTGACGGCGATCTACGACCACCTTCGCACCGAGCACGAGGCTGCTAGCTTCGAGGGCAGCCTCTCGGCGGTCAAGTGCCTGTACGCCGGACTTCGCGCAGACAAGGGCGTCGCGGCCAAGGACGCGGCGGTCGGTCCCCGTCGACACCTCGCAGCGGTTCCTCGCCGGGATCGTCTTCGCCGCTTGAGGCCACGCTACGGGCCCCTATTCTTGTGCCGACCACGACGACCGGTGTGCTTCTGACTTGTCGGTCTCGGTAGAGCCCGGTGCACGCCACCGGGAGATGACGAGTTCTCATCATCCGGCACTTGAACAACACGGACGGACTCCGGCTCGCTACCCGCCGCATCGACCATGGGACCAAGGACCTCCTCCTCGAACCACGCGTCTAACTTCTCCTCCGTGAGCTCATCCAACCCGAGCGCCTTCTCGAGCGCCTCCATGCTCATCTCCCCCAGCCCAACTGACGCCGCATAGCCACGAACGAACCGAGCCTCCTTCTCGTCGTCATCCGGCATTTTCGTACACGTCCTGTCCCATTCGGAACATTGCCGCCCGCCCGATCACGTACTGAGCCACCAACACCTGGTCAGGAGACACGGCCTGTTGAAACTGAAGGGTCGACAACAGTGAGCGGATCAAGGGCTGGGCCTCGATCAGCATCGCCGACTCATCGGGTCGCTGGGATAGCACATCAAACGTGGCGATGATGCTCTTGGCCCTCTCGAGCCGCTCCTCCGCGGTACCGCTGAAACACTGAGCCAACTGCTCAGGGATCACACTCAAGTGTAGGTAGGCGAGGGCCTGCTGGGCTTTCTCGAACTTCGGAATCACCTGTGAGGCACGGCCAGTCATCCCCTCCAGCAGGCCCTGCACGAGTGGCAAGGTCGCGGCGAGAGCCATTCCGGCGTCCCTGAGAAAGGCGAAGGCCATGTTGGAGCGCTTTGTCTTTTGGTACTCCGTGAAGGCTTTGGCTTCGAGCTCGCGGCGGCCACCGGCGCGACTCATGTAGTCTTCGAAATGGTGCTGTTGAAAGCTGATCGCGCGCTCGAGTACGTCACGGGCGTTCTCGATGAGCTCGGGCGCTGCTGAGGTGGTGCGGTCGAGGTGAGCGAAGAGGCGCTCTCGGTCGTCGTTGAGCTGGCCGATGAGGCCGTCCTTCACGCGATCCATTTGGTGCCAGGCAGAGCGCTCGTCGCTGATCATCGCGCGCATGGCTTCGTCGACGGGGGGCCGCTCGCGCTCGTTGTCGTCGTAGCGCGAGTACTCGCCGCTGAGGTTGCAGCGCTTGCCATCCTCGAAAAGGATGTCCTCGCCGTTGGCGTAGCCGCGCAGCTGGAAGTCGCACACGGGCCCCTTGGCGCGAGTCCACAGGATGGCGACCGCCCATAGCTCACGGGCTTGGTCAGCGAGCCGTCGCTGGTGGTCGTCGGGCGCCTCGCTGTCGAGGGTCGCCCACTCGAAGTGGGTCTCGGGCATCTCGAGCTCCTCCCACTCATCGAAGTCGAGGGCCTCGAGATCCTCGAGCGCGAGGTTGACTGGCACGAGCGGTCGGTATCGACCCCCACCTCGGCGCCACAACATTCGGATGCGCATCAGCACGTCGTCGTGCTCGGTGAACAGGTCGACCCACTCGGACGGGGTCTGGGTTGGTTGTCGTTTCTTCGCTCGTTTGCTCATGTCGATTGCCTCTGAACGTGCCGCGCTTGCACTGCTTGCGGGGCTTCGTTGGCGTGTCGTGCCCCTGATTGCGATGCCGATCTCAGTGCAAGGGGGCAGTGCTCACGAGCAACGTAGTCCGAGCTCCGGTGCTCTGTCGCCGGCCGAGGGCTGTGCTGCGAACAGGCCGAAAGACGCTGGCTGCTCGGGGTGGTGGACCCCCGCTGCGCGTCCAGTTTCGCTGCGAGCCGGAGCGGGGGAGACTGTTCCGCGAGCGGGAGATGAGGAGCAAGAACAAGCTGATCTGGGTACTGGCCGCCGGCGTGGCCTTGACCATCGGGGGCGTGGCTTGGTGGCTGCTATCTCGGAGAAAGATGGCTGCTCGAGGTCGCCCGGAGGCCGAGGTCGACGCCGTACCCAGTCCCGCCGACGATGTCTCCGCGACCGGAGGAGATGAGGGGAAGAGTGTCGGGGACCTCGATTTTCACGAGGCCGAGTCCCCCGCGGCCGATCCCCAAAACTCCGAAGAGCGGGTGGCGGGGTCCCGAGTCACGGCTGAGGTCGCGTCCACTGACGCCCGGACCTACGGTGTCAGCCAGCTTCGGGACCACGACCTCGCGTTTGTCGAGGCACGGGTCAGGACGACTTGGCCTGAGCGTGAGCACGGACCCGCGCTTACGCTCGAGCTTGGAGACGATATCGCCTTCATCGCTGAAGGGGCCTGCGACCACGAGACTGGCACCCTCGAGGTCATCTTCGCCCAGGTCGAATCGGCCGAGGATGACGTGCTTGGGGTCGAGATCTTGGGCGGCGTGAGGGGGAAGGCCCTCGGCGAGCCCAAGCTCGATCATGGGTTTGGTGTTGGCGACCGAGTGATGCTGCGTCGGGATCGCGCGATCCAGGTGATCAAACCCAAGCCACCCGCGGTGCTGGTGCCCGAGAACCGGCGCAAGCGCTACAGGGTAGGTGCTGGGGACTTGATCTCGCTTCGACCCCGCAAGCCGATCTCGGGCGCGTGCCGCTGGCGTGTGTCTCGAGACGATGTCGAGCTGAACATCCTCGAGGAGGACGATCAGCGAGTGCTGGTGGCTCTCGGTGGTTCCCCTGGGGAGGTCAACGTTGCTCTCCTCGTCCCAGATCCCAAGAACGAGCTGCGCCCAGTGTGCAGTTGGAAATTCGAGCTGGTGGCGAGCGCAGCATGAAAGAGGGCGTCGAGCTGTGGTCGTGGGTGATCGGGTTGTCGGTCTCGATAGGGGGTCTCTCCCTCCTTGGCCTGGCGCTCTGGGCGGAACGACATCGGGCGACCCGAGAGGCGCGGGAGGCTGAGGTGCCCTACGCCGAGGTCGAGCCACCTCGGACGCCGAGCGGGTTTCGGTATGTCGACGCTGAGGAGTCGGGGCGGAACATCCATGAGGGGAACGAGGGCAGGCCATCGGACCCGCAGGTCGGGGACCTCGTGACGGCATGTGTTGTTGACAAGACGGACGCCGAGGAGAGGAGCGACCGGCTCGTGGCGCGGGTGGTCTGGCCGCGAGAGACCTACGTACGGGCGCGACTGGTGAGCTCGAGGCCCGGGGGCCTGAGCGAGGTCGTGGACATCCCTCGAGCCGCGATCATCACTTCCCGGCGGCTGACAGGATAGGCTCGCTCGGTCTCGTCGATGGCGCCTCCCTTGGTCCCCAAGGTTGCGGCGAGGTCGGCGGAGCATGAGATCGACGATTGGGGTCGAACCCGGCGCAGCGCCTCCATGGGATCACCAGAGGGTGTACCCTGCCGCGCGTGGAGAACCGCCCCACGCACCAACTCCTCGCCGAGAACCTCCAGCGTCTCGCTGAGCAGCGCGCCGTGACGTTGGCGGAGCTCCTCGAGACCGCGAGCATCGACACCAACGAGATCTTCGCCGTGATCGCGGGGCGATACGACGCTGACCTCGACTGGCTGACCCAGCTGGCCCACGCGCTCGAGGTCGACGTCACCCAGTTGGTGGTCGACCCCGAGCAGCACACGACGCCCAATCCTAACTAGGCTCGGGCGCTTTGGTCAGAGAGTGCTGATGCAGCGTGTAGACGACCGCGAAGGCGATCTTCTGCTGCGGATCAGGCAGTTGGCGGATGAACACGGCCAGGTCATCGATCACATCGAAGTGCTCGCTGAGCAGCGCGACGGTGGTGATCCCCAGCCCGTTCCCCAGCTTCCGCAAGGTCTCCAGTGACGGGTTGAAGGCCGCGGCCTCCAGTCGCCGGACCGTATCGACCGCGAGGCCAGAGGCCTCGGCCAGGTACTCTTGGGTCCACTTCCGGCGAACCCTCAGCTCGCGCAGTCGACGACTGAACTCATCCCTGGAGGTCATGGCGACTCCCAGCCCAGCTTAGGGTGATGGCAGAGCGTGTCGCTGTTGGTCCTACATCGTTGTTGGGTAGTCTCTCGTTTCATCTCGTCTGGGCCTCGCACAACCCATGCGGGTGCATGATGGGTGCGAGACCACCATGCTACTGACCAAGCCCCGGCTTCGCTTGGTAGGCCGTTGGGAGCAGCCAGACGTGGACCACCCCCCGGCGGGTTGAGTTGTCGTCAGCCCCTCGCACAGGGCCGAGCTGAACCTACCTCACGGGGTCGCCAAGGGCAAGCCCAGCAGTCCGCGACGATGAGTTGCGACCCGCGGAATGGACGGCAACATCGAAGCGTAGACCTTCTTTCCCTTCACTCTTTCAATGTCGATACATTAGTCGCCGCAATACCATCGACATTGCCGTGTTTGATCAAGTTGGGGCCTCATTAAATGACTCTGAGTGGGGGGCAACTCGACTCGTTTCGGGCCGATGAGCCCCCTCCGTAGGTCCAGCCCACTTCACAGCAGGACCCCCGCCATCCCCGCAGCAGGCTTGTCAGGGCCTACTCCACGTCCATAGTGTGCAAGCGACATGCCCCGTCACTTGCACTCGAGCGAAGCCGCGTCGCTCCCCTATCTGCTCTGCGCGGACGAGGTCGCGGCCCTCCTTCGAATCTCCCGAAAGTCCGTGTACTGCATGGTCGAACGCGGCGAGATCCCCGGCGTGACCAAGATCGGCCGTAGAGTCCGCTTCCACCGTGACTCGCTGCTGCGCTGGCTCGACGCCCAGCGCATCGAGGTTGGCTGAGGGCTCGTCCTCGCCCTTCTCCTCGCCCCGGGACACCCCCGCTGCTAGGGTAGCTGTGAAGACGGGCTTCTCGCGGT
>CAYVJQ010000126.1:0-20485 GCA_964451725.1 uncultured Nannocystaceae bacterium
CCGCCCCCCAGTTCCGCCCCCCCGAGCTCTCCATGGCACAGACACAGCAACACCCCACACGCTGGGCCCTGATCCTGGGCGCGACCTCGGGCGCCGGCGCGGCCATCTGCAAGGCCCTCGCCCGGGCCCCCGGCCTCAACATCATGGGCCTGCACCGCGGCAACCACCCCGACGGGGTCGCCGAGGTCACGGCCGCGGTCGAGGCCGCCGGCCGCGAGATCCGCTGGCTCGTCGGTGACGCCGGCAAGCCCGATCTGATCGCCGCCCAGGCCGACGCAGTGCTCGAGCAAGTCGGCGCCCAGGGGGTCCACATCATGGTCCACTCGATCGCCAACGCCTCGGTGGGCCTGCTCGCCAGCGGCGACGACCAGCCTTGGATCCACCCCAAGCAGGTCGCCAAGACCTTCGACAGCATGGCGCATTCGTTTGTGTACTGGACCCAGGCCCTGCGCCGCCGCGACCTGCTGGCCCCCGGCGCCCGCATCCTGGCCCTCGACAACGCCATCAACGAGTCCCTGCTCGGCAACCTCTCGGTGATCGCCGCCTCGAAGGCCGCGCTCGAGACCTACGTCCGCCACCTCGCCCTCGAGCTCGGGCCCCTGGGCTACCGAGTCAACGCCCTCAAGTTCGGCACGGTCGAGTCGGCGGCCCTGCGCTGGATCTTCCCTGAGGAGGTCTGGGACCGGGTCAAGGCCATCCACGATCGCATGTTCCCGGCCCAGCGCATGAACACCATGGACGAGGTCGCGGCCTTCGTCTCGGTGCTCGCCGCCGACGCCGGAGCGTGGTTCAACAGCGCGATCATCGACTTCACGGGCGGACAGATGCACGGCGTCTACCAGCTGCTCATGGACGTGGTCATCAACGGCACCCCCGACTCGCCCTCTCCCCCACCCTCCCCCTCTTCCCCCTCTTCCCCCTCTTCCCCCTCTTCCTCCTCTCCCCCACCCTCCCCCTCTTCCCATTCTCCCTCCCCCTCTCCCGTCAAGGGCGACTGAGGCCGGTCATGCAGCGCGGCGTCGCCCTGGTCACCGGCTCCTCGAGCGGCTTCGGTCTGCGCAGCTGCCTCAGCCTGCGGGCCCACGGGTTCAAGGTCTACGCCAGCATGCGCGACCTGGATCGGGGCGGCGAGCTCGAGCGGGCGGTCGCCGAATCTGGGTTCGAGACCCAGGGGGTGATCCCGATCGCCCTCGACGTCACCTCGGCCGACCAGCGTGAGGCCGTCGTCGCCCGGGTGCTGGCCGAAGACGGCGCCGTGGATGTGCTCGTGAACAACGCGGGCACCATGCTCACGGGCTTCGTCGAGGACACAAACGAGGCCAGCTTGCGCGAGCAGTTCGAGGCCACCTTCTTTGCCGTCACCGCCCTGACCCAGGCCCTGCTCCCGGCCATGCGCGAGCGTCGACACGGCCGGGTCATCAACATGTCGAGTGTCAGCGGGCGCCGGGCCCTGCCCTCACACGCGGCCTACTGCGCGGCCAAGTTCGCCCTCGAGGGCTGGTCCGAAGCCCTGCGCTACGAGATGGTGCCCTACAACGTGTTCGTCTCCCTGGTCGAGCCGGGCCTCTACCCGACCGAGATCTTCGGCCGCAACCACCGTCGCGCCGGCCCCGACGAACCATCGCGCGCCCTACACTCGAAGACCACCGCCGCCCTCGAGGCCGCGAGCGCACGCATGCAAGATTGGATGTCCTGGGCCGACCCGGCCGACGTCGCCCGGGTCGTAGCCGAGATCGCCGTGGCCCCCGAGCCCAAGCTGCGCTACCCGGTCGGCATCGACGCCTGGGCCAGCGCCCTGAGCTTCGGGCCCGCGGTCCAAAGCTGGTGGGAGCAGTACATGCGCGGCCTGTTCCGAAGCTGATTCAGCCTGATTCAGGCCCCCGCAAACACCAGCTGCTCGGCCGAGTCCCGGGTGGGCAGCCCACTCGCCGCGTCGAGCACGGCCTCGACCCGGTCGGCCACACCCTCGATCACCGAGCGCCGCATCCAGTCCCGGGAGCAGCAGTAGTTGAGCTCGAGCACCCCTCGAAAGCTCTGCACGCCGAGCACAAACTCGACCTCGGGGATCATCGCGAAGAAGCCGAAGGACTCGACCTCCACCCCCGCGACCCGCTCGGGCAGGGTCACCCGACCGAGGTTGCTGACCACCATCATGCCGTCGACCAAGAGGCGCATGGCTCGACCCGAGGCGCCCCCGAAGCGCGTGCCCTCGGTGGCCTCCATGAAGTCGAGCAGCCGGCGCATCCCGGCGAGCGCCGGCGTGCTCCTATAGACCCGAACAATTCGCCGCATGCGCTGGGCCAGACCCCAAAACTCCGCGCCGGGTCCGAGCGGGTGATAGGAGGTCGGCGCCCACGCGAAGATCCCGAAGTCGTCGCCGACCGAGGGCGAGAGCAGATCCCGAATGTCGATCGGGGTGACGCAGCCGATCACCCCCTTGCCGCGCGGGCTGTCGACGGTCGCCAGGGCGTGCGCACACGCGACCACGAGCGCGCACAAGACCGTGTTTCCACGCGCTCGACAGGCCTCGACCAAGGCCTGGGTTCGCGCCGGGTCGAGGCGTCGATGCACGATCTCGATCGGGGCCGGCACTTGCGGCAAGGCCGGCTCGGCGTCCCGTCCCAGGACACGCGAGCCCACATTGTCGAAGCGCGACAGGGCCGATCGGGTCCGCTCCGCCCACAGCCCACGGATCGCATCGGGCATACGCATATCCCAGAGACCCGTGGGCAGGTAGCGATCGAAGCTGTCTCGATCCCTCAGCGGGACCAGACGCAGCTGCGGATCGTCGATCATGCGCAGCACATCGCGGAGCACAAACAGGCCCGAGCGGCCGTCGGCGTTGAGGTGATCGGTGACACAGATCAGCTCGCAGGCCTGTTCGTCCCGAACCAGGACAAAGCGGATGAGAGGCCCCACAGTGGCGTCAAAGGGCGAATTGAGCTCGAAACGGACGACCTCGCGCCAGTGCTCCTCACCCTGACGGTCGACGATGCGCAGCGGAATTGGCGGCACATCCCGATTCGAAAACCAAGGTTCGGCGCCCGGCACCAGCTTGACCTGGAGCGCGGGGTGACGGCGCTGGGTGGCCCGAAGTGCCGCCTTGATGCGGTCGATGCGGAGCACGCCGCGGCAGCGGACCATGACCACAGGGTTCATCACCACCTGTTTGGCCATCGTCAAAAAGACGCGTTCGGAGGTCGTCAGATGTCGATTCATGGCACCCCCCCGAGTGCGCGCGGACCCGAGCTGGGCGCTCGCTCTGGGGTCCCTGGGTTATACTCCCCCACGTTAGCGATGCCGAGTCTGTCGAAGCTTCCCCCGGCTCCGCCGACCCCCTCGCCCGCGGACCTGACGAGATTCCTCGTCGGCTGTCACGGGCTCACGGGTCTGGCGACCTCCGACCTCCAACCCATGGCCGCACACATGAAGTGGACCCGCCACCCACGCGGCACGCGGCTGTTCTCCAGCGAGGTCCCCGATCGCCTCGCCCCGCTGCGCTTCGTGGTCCACGGCCGCGCCATGTGGCACTCGTCCCACAGCCGCGATCAACAGGGGGCCTGGACCCTGACCAGAGGCGCGAGTTTGGGCATGGGCTCGGTCAACGATTGGGCGGTCCACGAGGGCCTCGAGGAGGCCTGGCCCGAGACCAACCTCCCGCGGATCAGCTGCTGGGCCATGAGCCCGCTGTGGACCCTGGACCTCGCTCCCGAGCACTTCTCCGAGGTCCTGCTCGCCAGCGATGGAGAGCGTGTCCGGCATCGGCTCATGGCCGCGTATCCATCCGTAGTCGTGGCCCCGAAGATCATCGAGGCCATGCGGGCCACGCCCCAGTTCGAGCGGGTCAGCAGCGCCGACCTCTACACCCTCTTGCAGGCCGCCCCGACTCTGACCCTCGAGCCGTCCCCCGACCAAGACCCCGACCAAGACCAAGACCAGAAAGTCCCGCCCGCAGACATGTTCATCCCCACCGGCGAGTTCGCCGAGTGGGGCGGGGGCGGCAGCCAGCGCGCCCTCTATTACGTGCTCCACGGCCAGCTCTACGTACCCCTGGCCGACGAGGTCGTCTCGGTCTCGGCCGGCCAACTCGGGGGCACCGCCCTGTTCCCCAGTGACGCCGCCCTGGGCACGCTCTCGGCCCCCATGGCCCTGACCACGACCAAGGTCGTGGTCATCTCTCGCTCGGCCGTCGGCCGCCTCGCCCAGCTCTCGCCCGGCTTCGGCCGCTCCCTGGGTCCCCTCGATCAAGCCGTCCGGGTGAACCCGTGACCAGCTCCATGTACTTCCCCCTCGTCACCCGCGCGGCGACGACCATGGTCCTCACCGACCCCACGGTCGACCGCGCAGGGCTCCCGCTCTCGGCCATGGTCGAGCGCCTCGCCGAGGTCATCCGCAGCGAGCTCTCGGATCTGACCTGGGTCCTGCACGTGATCTGGGATGACGGGGTCGTGCCCCCAGCGGGCAGCCCACCGTCCTTCATCCGTGTGCCCCCGGCCGCGAACCTGACCGTGTTCGTCCACGACGCGATCGAGGATTTTTGTCAGACTTGGGGCATCGCCTTCGATCAGGTCCTCATCGAGGCCAGCGGCCTCGACCCCGATGGGCTGCGCAACGCGGAGCTGTGGTGGGCCATGGACGGGCTCCCCTACCCGGCCGGCGTCGACTACCTCTTCGATGCTCCCCAGGTCTGGGATGAGCTCCCGGCGACCTTGGGTCTGCTCCCGACTCTCGCCGCTCAACCGGTGGCCCTGCTCGGGCCCGTGCCCGAGGCCCAGATCGTCCGCAATCTCTTGGTCGAGCTGGGCACGATCGCTACCTCCAGCAATCCGCCGGGAAAATTCGGCCAGTTCCTCAACGACGGGGTCGCCAGCGGCCGCTTCGCCGGCTGGCTGCGACGCTGGGTCGCCGTGGTCTCCCAGGTCTACGGCTCCGCCGCCCGGATCCCCCTGCCCTGGCCGCTCGATGCCGTGCGCCTGCGCCTCGACCCGGGCAACCCCGTGCTCACCCCCGAGCAGGACAACGACTCCAGCTACGGCCGCTGGTCGCGAGCGGTCACCCACCGCCGGGTCGGCGTCGCCCTCGGGGGCGCGGGCGCCCAGTCCTACATCGGCATCCCCTTCATCCAGCAGCTCAAGGACGCGGGCGTGCCCATCGACATCCTCTCGGGGTCGAGCACGGGCACCTTCGTGGGCGCCTTCTACTCGGCCCTGGGCGAGCGCGGCCTGCTGCGCATGCTGCTCAACTCGAACACCATCGGCTGGGGCGTATTTTTTGCCCTGCTCAACAACTTCCCCCTGACCTGGTGGCTGTCTTGGGCCACCGAGTTCATCGATCTGAGCGAGCTGGCCCAACCCACGATCTCGGTCTCGACCACCGCCAACGAGGGCGACGCCTTTCACCAGACCGCGGGCTTGACCGGCAAGAGCCTCATGGCCAGCGGATCCCTCCCGCCCTTCATCTCGACCTATATCGGCAACACCCGCCTGCTCGACGGCGGGCTCAGCCAAGACGTGCCGACCGCCGTGCTCAGCACCGCCGGGGCGAGCTTGGTGCTCGCGGCCCAGGCCATCCCCAAGCTCGCGCCGATCCCCCGCGTGCCCTCGTTCCTGCCGATCCCCCTCGGGCTCAAGACCCTCGTCTCCCTCAACCCCCTGGTCCGCGGGCTCGACTACTACCGGGGCTACATCTCCCTGTTCCGCCAGGCCGCCCACTCCCAGGAGCAGTACGCCCAGGTGTTCTACGACGCCACCACCGTGCTCTCGAGCGCGGGCAGCTGGTACGCCGGACCGCGCATCGCCGCCGAGGCGGCCGTCTCTCAGGCCCTCCACGACGCGATCGCCGAGGCCGTGGTCCACTGGCAGGCCCTGCTCACCGACGCCCCGGGCCGGGTCC
The DNA here is from genome assembly GCA_964451725.1 of uncultured Nannocystaceae bacterium. Taxonomy (GTDB): domain Bacteria; phylum Myxococcota_A; class Polyangia; order Nannocystales; family Nannocystaceae; genus Plesiocystis. The sequence continues at coordinate 5,893 of CAYVJQ010000126.1, forward strand.
GCATCAACCGGGCGAGCGCCGAGGTCGAGATCGGTCCGGCCGTCGACATCGGCTTCGAGTTCGCCCCCACGGGTGCCCTGCGCCTGACCCCTGACGCCGAGCGGGTCCTGGCCGAGGTCGGGCGCTACGTCAACACCAACGCCGCCATCCTCGAGGTCGAGTTCACCAACCTCGGCGGCGCGGTCACCCAGGCCCTGGCCGAGGCCCTCGTCCAGACCGCCTCGGCTCTGGGGCCCGCCAAGCTCGGCTTCACGGCCACAGCGACCGTCCCGGTGGCCCAGCCGAGCTTCAACTTGTCCCTGACTTGAGCCTACCCACCACGCCCCACCACCCCACGCCCCACCACCCACACCCCCACCACCCACACTCCCACCACCCACACCCCCACTATCCACCCCCACGCTTCGGAGCCCCAATGACAAACCCACAGGTTGAACAGATCCGGCAGATGCTGGCCGCCAGCGCCCTGACCCAGGAGCCCACCCTCGAGAACATGCGGACCAACCTCGACGCCGCCGGCGCGAACTTTCCGCCGCTGCCCGGAGTCCGCTACGAACCCGTCGACGCGGGTGGGGTGAACGCCGAGTGGATCCGAGTCGAGGGCGCCGACCCGAAGCGCACGCTCATGTACGTGCACGGTGGCGGCTATATGCTCGGCTCCCTCGACTCCCACCGCGACCTGGCCTCCCGGATCGCCGTCGCCGCCAAGGCCGACACCTTGGCCATCGACTACCCACGTGCCCCCGAGGCGCCCTACCCCGCCGCCCTCGACCACGTCCGCAAGGCCCTCGCTTGGCTGCGCGAGCAGGGCCACGACGAGCTCGGCCTGGTCGGCGAGTCGGCCGGCGCCGGGCTGATCATCAGCGCGACCTTGGCCGCCCGCGACGCGGGTGAGCCCCTGCCCAAAGCCCTCGCCTGTATCTCGCCCTGGGTCGACCTCAGCTGCACTTCCCAGAGCCTGGCGACCGCCGACGACCCCATCATGCAGCCCGCCGTGGTCGCCATGATGGCCGCCGCCTACCTCGGGACCACCACCCCCGCGACCGACCCGGGCGCGGCCCCCATCCACGCCGACTTCGAGGGCATGCCGCCCCTGCTCATCCACGCCGGCGCCGCCGAGGGCCTGCTCGACGACGCCAAGGCGCTCGCGGCCAAAGCCAAGGCCGCCGGCGTCGACGTCGAGCTCGAGGTCTGGGAGGACATGTTCCACGCCTGGCACTACTTCGCGCTCATGCTCGACGACGCGCAAAAGGCCATCGAGGGCGTCGGCGCCTACCTGCGCGCGCGCGTCTGACTCGCGGCTTTGAGATCGGCCGAGAGCAGGTTTGAACACCCCACGGGCTGCTAGAAGCGCATCGCCCAGCCCACGCCGCCGCCCTTGGGCAGGAACATGGGTACGAGCACCCCCGTGGGCCTGGGCTTGGCCTCGAGCACCTCAGCGCGAGCCTTGCGGCCACGGGCGATCTTGATCGCCCCCGGGACGACCATGCCGACGGCCCCAGCGGCGAAGATGCTCCCCGTGACGAGTGTCCCCACGGCCGGGTCCCCACCGCGAGCGCTTGAGATGGCCGATGCAATCGAGAAAATGCCCAGCGAGATCAGACCCACGACCCCGCCGATGCCCACGAGCACGGCCCCGCCGACGACATGTTTGCCGGACCTCTCCCACTTGGGACCCAAGATCGGATCGATGTTGATGTCGGCCTGCCACTGCTGATCGGGGGTCAGGGGGACCTCGGTCTGGACGGGCGGGCTCGGCTCGGCCGGGGTCCCCGACTGTCCGTCATCGGTCGGCTCGGGCCTGGGTTCGCTCAGCGGTGAGGAGGTCTCCCCCGCCGCCTCCGAGGCGGCGATCTTGACCTCGAGCTCGGCGATCCGGTCGTCGGCCTCGCCCCGATCTTTGAGGGCCTCGGGCGCGTCGCCGTAGAGGGCCCGGTGCTCGGCCCGGTAGTTCTCGAGCAGCAGCTTGGCCTTGCGCAGGTGGGTCGGGTTGCGGGTGACCTCGTAGGCTTTGCTGTGGGCGCGGGCGATGTTGTAGACCAGCGCGTGACGGATCGCGCGGGTGTCCTCGCCGTCGGAGAGCATGCCGTAGGCGCGCTTCCACGAATTCAGTGCCTCCTCGTAGTCGGCGATCTGAAATTTGGTCTCTCCGTCTTTGTAGAGAGCCTTGGCCTCCGTCAGCGCCGGATCCTCGTCGCCGGCCTCCGGCTCCGGAGCCGCGGCCTCGGCGATCGCCGGGAGGGCCAGGGACACACACAGCAAGGACGCGGCGACCGTGGTCGAGAGCAACGTGGAGGCGCGGAGCACGGAGAGGAAACTATCACCCTTGGCGTGGCTGTCGATGTGGGCCTGCACAACACCAGGAAACCGGGCTCGGGACCATCGAGAGCCCCGCTGCGTAAAATTGGCGATCTCGAGAAGCGCGCCGATGTCCCCCCGCCCCTCGCTGCGCACGTGCGCTGTTCCACACCCCCCTGAGTTGACCCTCGCGCACACCCTGGGGACACTCGCTGCATGACCCCCCGTAGCTTCACCTTGTTCACTCCAGCCGTCTCTCTGATCGGGCTCAGCTTGCTGCTGACCGCCTGCCCTGCAGACGACGTGACGGCCGACGAAGAGGGCACCGACACGGCCGGGACGACCGGAGACACCGACACCACCGGAACCGGGACCGACACCGACACCGACACCGACACCGACACAGAAGGCGAGGACGATGTCGGGGACAGCTGCGGCGACGGGATCCTCGATGCTGGCGAGGAGTGTGACGACGGCAACACCGCAGACGGCGACGGCTGCTCGGCCACGTGCACGATCGCCAGTTGCGGCCTGGTTTGGTCCGCCATCGAGTCGGTCGAGTCGAGCAACAGCAGCGGCGTAGGGATCGCCGTGGACGCGGCCGGCGACCTCTACACGGTCGGCCAGCGCGCCAACAACGACAACGACATCTACGTCGAGCGCGCCAACGGTGGCGGGGTAGCCTGGTCGGTCAGCTTCGACAGCGGCAACGGCAACGACGCGGGCTTCGCCATCGACCTCGGCCCCAACGGTGAGGTCTACGTGGCCGGGCGCATGGAGGCCGACGCCGACGCGATCTGGTTCGCGAGCCTGAACCCCGACGACGGCAGCGTGGTCTGGGAGCAGGTCATCGACGGCGACGTCGCGGGCGAGGACGACCTGGCGACCGGGATCGCCGTGACCCCCGACGGCGACGTCGTCGTGGTCGGCCAGATCCGCGTGGGCGAGGGTGACGACGACGTCTGGGTGAGCAAGCGCGCGGCCGGGGACGGCAGTGAAATCTGGACCTCGACCTGGGGCGGCGTGGGCGACGGCAGCTTCTCCACCGACCGGAGTGACAGCGTGACCGTGGGCAGCGACGGCGAGATCTGGGTCGGCGCCCGCGAGCACATCGCCTTCGACACCCAGGACGCGACCTTGCTCCACTTCGACGCCGACGGGGGCCTGGTCGCGGCCTTCCAGCCCCAGCTCGGCGGCTCCCACACCCACAACCCGGTCGGCGTGGCCGTGGACGACAGCGGGGTCTATTTCGCGATCGAAAAGAGCGACTTCCCGCTCCGCAGTTGGACCTACCGCCTGGGCCTCGACGGCAGCGAGCAGTGGGTCAAGACCGAGGAAGACTGGGCCTTGAACAGCGAGGTCGTGCTCGGCGAGGACTGGTCCGTGCGCGGGCTGTCCGTCAACGGTGCGGGCGAGCTCATGGTCGGCGGCCGCTTTCTCAACGAGGAGCCCGGCGAGGGCATCGAGTGGGGCGAAGCCTGGGTCGCGCGCGTCGATGCGAGCGGCAGCTTCCTGTGCCGCGGGCACTACATGGAAGACGACGGCTCCGTGATCCCGCCTTCCCTCAGCATCGCCGGCGTCTCCGGCAACAGCGCGGGCAACTTTGCGATGACCGCCCAACTGAACGCGGGCCAGGGCCAGGCGACCTGGATCTGGACCGGCTACTTCGCCGAGTAGACGGCGCTGCGGGACCGCGCCCCGCCCCCCAAGGCGGGGCGCATCTTTGTAGGCCACGCGACCCTGGCGACGCGCCTCCAAACGGATCGCCGCTCGAGCGGGCCGAGCGCGTATCATACCCGCCTCCGCACTTCGCCGAGCTCGCCCCGATGCCGACCCAGCACACGCCCAAACGCGGCCGACACTTCTACGGCCCCGGCCCCTATATCGAGCGCGACGCCGACGATGCCCTCTTCGACGCCCTGCGCGGGGGCGAGTACGCGATGGTCTTGGGACCCCGGGGCTCGGGCAAGACCGCGCTGCGGATCCGGACCGGCGCGCGCCTGCTCGAGGCCGGGGTCCGGGTCGCCAGCGTCGACCTCGGGGCGATCGGAGCGGAGAGTCGGGCCGATGCCTTCTGCGCCTCCCTGCTGATCGAAGCCGGGCGAAGTCTGGGGCTCGAAGTCGAGGCCAAGCGGGCCTGGCGACGCTCGAAGGGCCCGCCCCAGCTGCGCCTGCGGGCGTGCCTGCGCGAGGTGATCCTCGAGACCCCCAGCCCCGACGACCACACCGACCGGGGTTCCGACTCCGACTCAAACCCGATCCCAACTCCGGCGGACGCCCCCGTGGTCCTGTTCATCGACGGACTCGAGCTCACCCGGGCCCTCGACTCGGCCCGCGACGATTTTTTCTCCGCCCTTCGGGCCATGGCCGACGCCCGCGGGAGCGATCCGATCTGGGCGCGGCTGAGTGTGTGCCTGGTCGGCGCCCTGACCCGCGACGAGCTGGTCAGCGATCCCCGGCGCGATGCCTTCGAGCTCCCCGCCCGCGAGGTCACACCCCGCGATTTCTCGCGCGAGCAACTCGACGCTCTCACCCCGACCTTGGCGCCGCTGGGCGTCGACACGGCCGCCATGATCGACGCCCTCCACGAGTGGACCAGCGGCAGCCCGGCCATGGTTCAGTGGACGGCCGGCGACCTGCTCCTGCGCGAGGTCGAGGCGGGTGCGGAGGCGACCATGGTCGAGGCGGTGATCCGAGAGACTTTCCTGCAGCGTGGACCCGAGGTCGCCCCCCTGCTCGGCGATACGGCCCGGAGGCTGCGGCGCGACCAACGGGCGCCCTGGCGCACGCGCTGCCTGGCCGCCTACGAGCGTGTCCTCCGGGGCGAGCGTGTCGATCTGCGCGGGCGCCAGCTCGGGGCCGACGGCGCCCTGATCGTCGCTCGCCTCAAGATCGCCGGTCTGGTCGCCCCCGCTGCCGGCGGCAAACTGCGGGTGCGCAACAAGGTGGTCGAGCGCGCCTTCGACCTCAACTGGGTCCGCCGGGCTCTGGCCGGGCGCCCCGTCTCCGACGCCCTCGAGCGCTGGGAGGCAGGCCTGCGTCGCCCCGGCCTGCTGTTGCGCGGACAGACCCTCGACGAGGCCTCGAGCTGGCTCGAGGGCCGACCCGACGTCACCCCCCGCGAGCGCGACTTCGTGCTCGCCAGTGAACACGGTCGAACCCAACGCCTGCGCCGCCTGTTGCTCGCCGGCGGCGCCTTGAGCCTCGGCCTCGCGGGCCTCTTGGGCCTCGCCCTGTGGCAGTACCGGGGGGTCCTCGAAGGGACCGATACCGACGCCGGGTCACCCCAGGCTCAAAACCACAGCCAGGCGGGCCCCGATGCCGACACGGGCGCCGCCGACCGAGACCGGGCCGACCTCCAGCTGGCGGGGCTGCCCTCGACCTTCGTCACCCAGACCCGCCAGGCCGTCGAAGAGGCCTCCGGCACCGACCTCCACAGCCGGACGGTCACCGATCTCGATACCGAGCTCGACGTGCTCGAACAGCGCCTGGCCGTCGAGCGGGCCCAGCGAGCCGAGCTCCTGGCCAGCGACCCCCTGCGCCGAGGCGAGGGCCTGGCGCTCGCGCTCATGGCCCTCGAGCCCTGGGCCCTGACCGTGGACGAGGCCCCGGCTCCGGTCACCCGCGCCCTGACCCTCAACCTCGCCAGCCCCGGCGACACCCGGGTGATCACCGCCCACCACAGCGCCGTCCGCTTCCTCGCCCTGACCCAAGACCGGATCTTGAGCGTGGTCCAGACCCCGTCCCAGACCACCGAGCTGCGGGTCTGGTCGCTGGCCTCCGGCCGCCGCCTGGCCAGCTTCGAGAGCCCCGCGGGCGCCCCCAGGCACGTCGCCATCTCCCCCAACGGCGAACACATCGCGTGTATCAGCCGGGGTGGGGCGCTGACGGTGTGGGCTCTCAGCGCCGGCCACACACACGGCCCAGCCCCGATCGTCGCCCCGACCCGACCGGGCCCGGGGGCCATCGCTCAGGACCCGGGGGCCGTTGCTCAGGTCATCCACCTTCAAGTCGACGATGCCGGCGGCGTGCTCGTGCGGCGTGGCGACGGCAGCATCGACGCCGTCGATCCCCAGGCCGGCCACGCCAGCATTCGGGTCCGAGCCAGCGCTCTCCCCAGCGACCTCCCGCTCGACTTTGCGACCATGATCCCCCCGGCGCCCGCTCGCCCTCCCCGGCTCGCGCTCCTCAACGACGGCTCCCTCGAGCTCTGGGATCCACTCTCGGGTGCGGCCCTGGCCAGCGTGCTCGCCCCCGACCTGCCCACGGGCATCGCGGGCCTGACCCTGCTCCCGGACGGACGCCACCTCTTGGTTCGCGGCACCCACGATCCCGCCCTGTTCATCTGGGACTTCAGCAGCGGCACCCTCGAGCCCATCGCCAGCCAAGACAGCCCGATCTCGGCGGTAGCGACGACCGAAGACGGCGGCCTGTTTGCGACCGGAGCCGAGTCTGGGGCCGTGCGGGTGTGGAGCCGCGAGGGCCGGCTGATCGCCGAGCTCGGAGCCCACGCCAGCCCGATCACCAGCTTGAGCTTCGTCCGTGGCGGCCTGGTCTCGGCCGACGCCGACGGCGAGCTCCGGATTCAGGCCCTGCGCAAACACGACCGACCGGACGCGAGCTTCGCCCGCTGGGACAGCGAGGGGCGCGGCCTGACCCTGGGTGTGGGCCCTGACCAGACCACGAGCGACGACGCCGACCCAGGTCCGAGCCGGCTGTGGCGCGACGGTCTCGACCGCCTCGGACCGCTCCCCCCTCTGGCCCTCGCCGCCCCCGTGGCCCGAGTCAGCGCCGACCTCGAGGGTCAGCGCATCGCGCTCCTGTTTCAGGACGGCCGCGCGGGCCTGTACGACGCCGACCACCACGTGTCCGCGGCCATGGGCCCCGACCCCACCGGGGGCGCGACAGGGGAGGCAAGCGGGGCGCTCGTGCGGGTCGGCGGCAGCCCGGGCCCCATGGCCGCGGACGGCACACCGGGCTTTGCCAGCCCTCACGGCAGGGCACTCGACATCGCCCTGAGCGCCGACGGATCCGTGTTCGCCGTCGCCTTCGAGGGCCGGAGCATCGGCCTCTGGGGCGGGGCGGGCGAGCCTATAGCGATCCTCTCGGGGCACGAGGCGCCCGTCGAGCACCTCGCCCTCTCCCTCGACGGCGCGCGCCTGGTCTCGGCCGACCGCGCCGGGGGCCTGCGAGTTTGGGACCCGCACACCGCCGCGCTGTTGGCCACACTGGACTCCACATGGGGCTCCACACCGGACACCCAGAGCAACCCGGACAATCCAGACGGCTCCGACGCCAGCCCCGGCAGCTCGGTGCTCGAACCCGCCGTGCACCTGGCCGTCGACGCGTCCTTCGTGCTCGGTATCGACGCCCTCGGAGGGGCTTCCCTGTGGTCGCTCGACGACCACACCCGGACCGCCAGTTTCGAGGTCGGGCGCGAGCCCATCCACGCCCTGCGTGCGTCCACCGACGGCACCTACGTCGCCCTCGCACGCCCCGGTGTCGTCGAGCTGTGGCGCACAGACTCGGGTGAGGTCGTGGGCCGGTTCCGGCTCAGCGCTCCGGTCCTCGCCCTGCGCTTCGACGGCGACGCCCTGCTGGCCATCGACGCCCACGGCACGAGCACCCGCTGGCCCGTCGACCCGCGCCTGTGGCTGTCCGCAGGCTGCCGTGCGCTCCCACCCGGCGCCGTGTTGCCGGCGGTGTGCCCAGTCGACGGCGGCTGAGGCCGAGGCGAGCTCGCCGGGACTTCGACCTCGACCTCGACCTCAGCGGTCCAAGGTCCGCAGCCCCGCGGGGTCCCGCATCTCGACCCGGACGCTGTGCCCGGGCTGGAGGACCAAGCGCCCCGCCCGGACCCACTTGTCTCCGGCCGTCGGGCGCAGGTAGACGGTGTGCCGACCGGCCCGGATCTCGACCTTCGAGAGCGGGTCGAGTTTGTACACCCGACCCGAGATCTTGGCTTCGACGTAGAAATAGTCGTTGGCGACGAGCTCCACCGAAACCATGACCGGCTTTTCTTTGACCGGCGCCGGAGCGCTCTCCTCGGGTGAGTCGTCCTCGATGACGAGTTCGGGTTCGGGCTCCGGTTCGGGTTCCGGCTCGGGTTCGGGTTCCGGCTCCGGTTCGGGTTCCGGCTCCGGTTCCGGTTCCGGTTCCGGTTGAGCCTCGAGCACCGCCACAGGTCGAAGTTCGAGGCCACCGGCCTCGGGCCCAGGCTCTGCCTCTGTCTGCAGATCAGCTTCGGCCCCCTCGCGCTGCGCGACCTCCCCCTCGACCGACTCCGGCCCACTCCGAAACAGGCCGAGGCCGAACCCCACCCCGACCACGCCGATCAGCAGGGCCACGGCGACGAGCACCGCGATACCCACGAGCGTGGTCACGGAGCGGCCGCCGACGATGCTCGGGCTGGTCGTCTCGGCCGACCGCAGGTTGAGGACGGTCGGCACCTTGTCGTCGGGATCGGACTCCTGGGGCTCGGGCAGCGACTGCGAACCCGACTCCGACTCCGACTCCGACTCCGACTCCGACTCCGACTCCGACTCCGACTCCGACTGTAGAGGGAGCCCCCCCACCGAGGACCCTGCCGACACCGACTCCGGTGCCGGCAGGTCGTCGAAGGAGTCCCCCCTGCGGCTGGCCACGGGAGCCTCGATGCTGGTCCTGGCCGACTCCGTGCCCACGTAGTGGCGAACGAGGTCCTCGATCTCCATCGCGCAGTTGCGGTACCCAGACCAGCGATACAGGAGCCGCAGGGCCTCCTTGGCGCTCTGAATCCGGTCCTCGTGTTTGGCCGCGAGCAACCCGGTGCGCAGAGCCTCGAGCTCGGCCGGCAGCGCGGCGCCCCCGGGCAGCTCGAGCGCGGGGACCTCTCCATCGAGGATCATTCCGTAGAGCCGGCTGTCGTCCGTAGCTTGCCAACGAAAGCGCCGACCCTCGAGCAGCTCGTGCAACATGGCCCCGACCGCGAACAGATCGACGGTCGGCCGGCGGGCGTTGCCACGCAGCTGCTCGGGCGGCATGTAGCGCAGCTTGCCCTTGATGTGCACACCGCTGGTCTCCTCGGTCGAGAGCCGAGCGATGCCGAAGTCCATGACCTTGACCTCGCCAGAGACCGAGAGCATGACGTTTTGTGGCGAGATGTCGCGGTGAATGACCTGGGTACGCACCCCCTCATGAATGAGGTTATGTGCGTAAGAGAGCGCGCGCAGGGTCTCGGCGATGATGTACACGGAGATCCCGAGCGACAGGTGCTCCCCCGACCCTCCGACCAGCTTGCACAGCTGCGAGACGTTGAGCCCGTCGACCCACTCCATGACCATGTAACACTCACCCTGATCTTCGCCGACATCGAAGACCTGGACGATGTTCGAGTTGTTGAAGAGCATCGTGAGACGCGCCTCGTCATCGAACATGCGACGAAACTCGGGCTTGCTGGCGACCTTCTCGGAGAGGACCTTGATGGCGACGGTTTTTCTGGCGCCGCTGGCCGTCGCCCGGCGCCCCATCCACACCTCGGCCATGCCACCGCTACCGAGGGGCTGAGTCAGCTCATAGCGGCCGAGGCGTCGCACCAAGGTCCACGATCGGGGCCGAGACTAGGGTGTGTCAACCACCTTGGTTTGGGGTATATCTGGGCCCTCGACGCCCATGTCCTCCACGTTATCGAGCCTGATTTTAGGTGTACTGGGCGTTGCGCTGATGCTCGGGTTGCTGGCCCTGGCGTGGCGACTGTGGAGAGTCAGCGGCGGTAGCGAATCGGGAGAGTCGGATGAATCGGGAGAGTCGCTCTCTCACGCCCAGGCTCAGGCTCTCCTGCAGACGATGCCTCGAGACGGCCTTTCGGACACTAGTGAAGAGTCGACTGAACTGTTGGCATTCTCCGCCTCCACCAGTGTGCTGCCCAACACAGATTCAGCCGCGATCTCGGAGGACGACGACGGCACCGTGTTTGCCGTCCGGGCACCCGAGGCCAAAGAGGCCGAGACCGAGCGCTTCAGCCCCGACGCCCACAACCCAGGCCGTCGGTCCTGACCCCCGATCGAGAACAACGACCGGGAACAAGACGATCTTCGGCACCGAGGGAGGGCTCAGAACCGAACGCCACCGCTCACCGTGACTCCCCCCTCGAGCAGGGGGGCGACCCCAAAGCCGACCTGGTGCTTGCGCATGAACCGAGCTGCCCGCCCGTCGTCCATGTGGACGTTCAACAGCACGGCGAATACGGCGGTGCTCACCATACTGACACCCGCCATCGCCCACGCGGCCGTGGCTCCGGATGCCAGCCTCTCCGCTCGGACACACACCTCGGTGACCGCGGCGTTGGTGACCTGGCTGGGCACGTTTGGATCAGGGGGAGTCTGGGCGAGCACACAGAGGTCCTGCTCCGAGTTTGGGTTGACGTCGTTGCTGGGCCTGTCGTCCTCCAAGCTGGCCGCGGCCGTGGCCACCAGCTCCTTCCTGATCTTACCGTTTGGACCCAACGCGACGGTCAGACCGATACCCGCGACGAGTGAACCAACGAACAAACCGCCGCTGACCCCGACCATCGCAAGCTTCCACTTTCGAAAGGGTTTCTTCGAACCCCACACCAACTTGCGCGCGGGTGCCTCGACCTCGACCGGCAGCGCGATCACGGGCACGGGCACGGGCATACGGCCCTCATACTCGACCACCAGACCGGCCTCCTCGAGCTCGACCTCCCTGTGCAGCGGCACATCGACCTCCGAGTAGACATAGACTTGGTGCGGGCCGAGGTAGAGGTCGACGCTGAGCCCCTCGATGGCGCTGCCGTCGACGATCAGCCGGCACTCGACCACACACTCGACCTCGAGTGTCGCCCGGCCGCGAAGCTCGAGGACCCCGATCTCCTGCGCATGCAGGGCGATGACCTTGGGCCCAAAACGAGCGACGGGCAGGCTCCCGCCCGCCCCCCCGTCTGCGGCGATGATCGCCGCGTCCATGACCGAGCCCGCGGTCCTCGGGTTGCCCAGGTTCAGGTGCAGGCGCGCGAGGTTGGCCTGGGCCTGCAGCCAGGCCTCGCGACCCTCCCCATCCTCGGCGAGCTCGAGGGGGAACTGCTCGACATCGGAGATCGCACCCGCGAGGCGCTCGACCGTAGCCGGGCTCTGGCTCCCGTTGGCCTCCTTCGAGGCGACCTCGAGCTGCTCTCTAGCGGCCTCGTAGTCGGCGGACGGCTCGGAGATACACAGGACCGCGATGGCGAAGGGCGCGAGCATGAATCGACAGATAACACCCCCACCCTGCCCTGTGGGGCCTCAACCTGCCCACCCGCGGCAATTTATTGCGTCCACGGAACACTGGTAGCATCCGCCCATGACCCCGTCTCCCGTGTACGACGTGGCCATCATCGGTGGTGGCCTGGCCGGCAGCATGGCGGCCCTCATGCTCCAGCGAAGAGGCTTTCACACGGTGGTGCTCGAATCCCGAGCCGAGGGTCAGCCCCAAAAGACGGTCGTCGGAGAGGCCTTCACCGAGGGCACCAGCGTGTTTCTCGACCATGAGCTCGGCATGGGCGACTGGCTGCGCGAGCACGGGTTTCGCAAGTACGGCTTCGACTTCGTCACCCAACCCCGAGCCGGCGCCGCCCCCCACAACCTCGACGGCTGCCACGAGCTCCTGCTCTCGCTCACCCCCCTCGAGACCATCCCCGGCGCGTTCCCCAAGCTGATCCCCACCTACCACGTCGACCGGCCCCGCTTCGACGCCGAGCTCGCCCGCCGGGCCCGACTCGCCGGCGCCGAGTATCGCTACGCCGCCCCGGTCCGCCGGGTGGTGTTGGACGAGCACCCGCGTGGACAGCTCCGGGAACACCGGGTGTTGTTCGGGGCCGAGACCCCCGACGGTACTGATCCAGATCCCTCCCCATCCCCACTCTCATCCTCTGCCCCGGGCGAGCTGCGCTGTCGCTGGGTGCTCGACACCAGCGGCCGCCGCCGGGTCCTGGGCAAACAGCTCGGCATCACCTCGCCCATGGCCGGCCTGCGCACGGCCGCGATCTGGACCCACTTCACCAACGTCCGCGACGACAGCGAGTTTTGGCAGACCTTTAGGGGCATCGATCGGCGGCGCCACACCATCCACTTCAGCGGACCCGGGTTTTGGTTTTGGTGGATCCACCTCGACGACGACACCACCTCCGTGGGCGTGACCTTCGACCGGGACCAGCACGAGGTCGACATCAAGGCCGAAGACCGGGGGTTTTGGGAGATGGCCGCCGAGTTCCCGGCCCTCGAGCAGGCCCTCGCCGGCGCCCGCCCCAAGGGCCCCTACCACTACTACGCCAACTTGCCCTACCAGTCCTCGCACTGGATCTCGACCCAGGGCTACGCCCTCATCGGCGACGCCGCGACCTTCGTCGACCCCCTCTACTCGATCGGCGTCGAGATGGCCTGCCGCCAGCTGATCGCCGCCCTGCCCCTGATTCAGCAGGCCCGCCAAGCCACGCGATCCGTCTGCGCCGAGACCGTCGCCCGCCTCAACCGGGACCACGCCCTGTCCCAGGAGTCGGTCCGGACCCTCAACAAGTTCAAGTACGAGCATGCCTGGCACCAGCCCCACGTGCTCATGCAGACCGCCCTCTACGACCTCGCCGAGATCGCGGAGCTCTACCACCTGCAGGAGTCCAGACACTGGACCCCCGACAACCTCGACCGCAACTATCGACTCCAGTGGAGCAGCGAGGCCCGGCGCGACGCCCTGATTCAGTTCATGCAAGACGCGCGCGCCGATGCTCAGCGCGACCGGGGAACCCCCGAGCTCGGCGGCCGCAGCCCTCGCCTGCTCGCCAAGGCCCTCCTGCCCGGGCGCCTGGTCTACTCTGCGACCTGGCCGCTGTGGCGCCTGCCCAAGGCCCGGCCCTACTTCTTCATCATCACGCGGCTGTGGGGCTACATGGAGCGCATGAGCCAGCGCCACCTCCTGTGGCCCGACATCCTCTCGCTCATGGCTGGCGGCCGGGGGCCCGGACCCGCGCCTCGGCCCGTCGAGATTCGCCGCCGCGCCGACGACCACGCCGCCTGAACTCCGGCGAGCGAACCAGCAAGCGAGACCAAGAGTGAGCGAGCGACCTCCGACCTCCGACGACCACGCCGCCGGAGCCGACAGCGAGACCCACGCCAAAGTCGACAGGGAGACCGGGCCGTCCCTCGCCCAGCGCTTCGCCGACCGGACCTTTGCGGCCAGCGAGGGTCTGCACGGCCCGCTCCTCGCCCAGTTCGAGGCCATCCCCTACTTTCGCCAGGCCACCGATCCCGAGGTCGAGTTCAGCTTCGCGGCCTACCAACGCGGCGACATCGAGACCCTGATCCAGGCCTGGGCAACCCACGCCGAGCCGACCCGAGCGAGCATGCCCCCGGCCCTGCGCTGGGCCTACACCCAAGCCGGAAGGGCACCGCGCACGACCAACGCCCTGGTCTTCCTCACCTCCCTGCGCGCCGTGCTGCGGGCCGGCGAACGGTTCAGAAGCGGCCTCCAACCCGAGCTCCGGGCCGTCTTGGAGACCGAGTTTCCCTGGCTCGAACACCGCCACGAACACGTCCCCGCCGGCTACACACCGAGCTTCGAGTTCCCGCCCGTGTTCCGCGAGTTCCTCGAGCGCGGCGACCTCGATCAAGCCCGGGCCCGCTGGCAGCTCGCCGTGGGCCTCAACGAAGTCCAGCAGTGCGCCTACTCCGACTACGCCGCCCGCCTGTTTCGCCTGCCCGAGCTGCGCCGCCACGCGCAGCGCGAGCGCGACCTGGCCAGGAACTACTTCGGCCACTGGTCGCCGCACTGCACCGAGGATCTGTGGCGCGAGACCCTCTATGTCCTCGACGCCCTCAACGCCGCCGTGTTCGAGCTGCTCTGTGATCTCCGACCGGGGCAGATCTTCGGGCGCGGGCTGATCGGTGCCCTGACCCAGCGGGCCCAGTGGCGAGCCTTTGTGGAGGGCCTCGACGGCCCTCAGATCACCGTCCCCGCGCCGAAGTCCCAGGCCCGATGATCCCGGTGCCGGACCAGCTCCGAGCTCCGAGAGGCCGAGCATCGACCACCCCTCGACACACCCGGCGCCTCAGTCGACAGCCTCACGGCGCGCGAACAAGAATCCATCCTCCAGATCCAGGGCCGTCGCCCGGTAGCCCATGTCCGGGTCACACAGGCGGCTCACCAGCGGCGCGAGAGCGGTGGTGAACGAGTCATCGACTCCCGCTCTCGCAGTCCGTGGTGAAACCCATCGCAGCGCCTCGCGCAGGATTTTTCGTCGAGGGCGAGGCGCTGAAACGCCGCTGTACCG
>CAYVJQ010000127.1:0-20415 GCA_964451725.1 uncultured Nannocystaceae bacterium
TTGAGGGTCCGAAGGGTCTGAGTCAGGCGCATGTCTAGTTTCTCCTGGGTCCCGGTAGGGCTGGCCCATACGGACGGCAGCTCGGGATAGATCATTCTGTCTCAGGGGCCGGCTCACGTCGAATTCGACGCAGGGATCTGCCTCGGGGCGATCCTGCGCCGCACAGGAAGCAGCCCTCGGCCATCCGAGCGAGGCGCAGAGCCTGCGGGCTGGCCCTCTGGGGCAAAGTGCAACGCGAGGGGCGACTCGGCGGGTTCCTACCCGACTCGACCCCTCGACGGTCCCCTACTCGACTACTCGACGGTCCCCTACTCGACGGTCCCCTACTCGACGGTCCCCTACTCGACCGTCCCCTACTCGACCGTCCAGGTGTGGCCGCTGCGCAGCAGGGCGTCGATGTCACCCGGGCCACGCTGGGCCTTGGCCTCCTCGACCTGGGCGAGCACGGAGGCGTCGTAGGCGGGGGCGGGCTGGCGTAGGAGCACACCGAGGGCCATCGGGAACTCGGGGGGCTCCATACTTGCGAGCAGGAAGGCCATGGGCCGGCTGGTCTCGTCGTGGACCAAAATGTCGGCCGCGGTGACGCCATTTTCGCCGATCGTGACGACCTCGAGCTCGAGGGAGCCGGGCACCAGGCGAAGGCCCTTTTGGTCGTCGACCCCGAACAGCATGGGCTTGCCGTGCTCGAGCATGAGCATGGTGTCGGCGGCGGTCGGCCGGTCTTTGACGTGCAGCCAGGTGTTGTCGTTGAACACCGGGCAGTTTTGCAGGATCTCGATGAAGCTCGTGCCGCGGTATTCGTGGGCCGCGACGAAGGTCGGGCCGAGGTGCTTGGCCATGGTGTCGATCGAGCGCGACACGAAGCGTGCACCCGCGCCGAGGGCCAACAGGGCCGGTACCAGGGGCATGTCGATGGAGCCCATGGGGCTCGAGGGGGAGCGCTGGCCGACCAGAGAGGTCGGCGAGTACTGGCCCTTGGTCAGCCCGTAGATCCGGTTGTTGAACAGGAGGATCTGGAGGTCGACGTTGCGGCGCAGGACGTGCACCAGGTGGTTGCCACCGATGCTCAGGCCGTCGCCGTCGCCGGTGATCACCCAGATGTCGAGCTCCGGGTTGGCGAGCTTGAGCCCGGTCGCAAACCCGGGCGCCCGGCCGTGGATGCTGTGGAAGCCGTAGGTCCCCATGTAGTAGGGGAAGCGGCTCGAGCAGCCGATGCCCGACAAGAACACGGTCTTGGCCGGGTCCGAGCCGATCGTGGGCAAGGTCCGCTGAATGGTGGACAAGATCGCGTAGTCGCCGCAGCCGGGGCACCAGCGGATATCCTGGT
Organism: uncultured Nannocystaceae bacterium; assembly: GCA_964451725.1. Lineage (GTDB taxonomy): Bacteria > Myxococcota_A > Polyangia > Nannocystales > Nannocystaceae > Plesiocystis. Next base: position 1,328 of record CAYVJQ010000127.1, read on the forward strand.
CAGAGGCGAAGTCCTTGCGGGTGAGCTTCTTGGGGAGGTCGGAGGGGCTCATGACAGGTTCTCCGCGATGGCGGCTTCGATCTCGCTGACCTTGAAGGGTTGGCCCGCGATCTTGTTGATGCCGATGGCGTCGACCAGGAACTCGGCACGCAGCAACTTGGAGAGCATGCCGTTGTTCATCTCGGGGACGATGACCCTGTCGAACTTGCGGATGATCTCGCCGAGGCCGCGGGGGAGCGGATTGATGTAGCGCAGGTGGACCTGCGAGACCCTTTTGCCGGCGGCCACCGCCCGGCGCACGGCCTGGGTGATCGGTCCGTAGGTCGAGCCCCAGCCGATGACCAGCAGCTCGCCGCTGCCCTCACCGGTCTCCATGCTCTGCTCGGGCAGGTCGTCGGCGATCCCGGCGATCTTGGCCGCGCGGACCTTGGTCATCTTGTGGTGGTTGTCCGGATCGTAGGAGATGTCGCCGGAGTCGAAGCCCTTCTCGAGCCCGCCGATGCGGTGCTCGAGACCCGGCGTGCCCGGGATGGCCCAGGGGCGGGCGAGGGTGTCGGAGTCGCGCATGTAGGGGTGAAAACCCTCTGGGCGCTCGGTGGGGAAGGTCACCGGGAAGCGGGGGAGGTCGGCGTAGTTGGGGATCTTCCAGGGCTCGGCGCCGTTGGCCAGATAGCCGTCGCTGAGCAGCATGACCGGGGTCATGTACTTGATGGCGATGCGGGCGGCCTCGATGGCGACGTAGAAGCAGTCGCCCGGGGTCGATGCCGCGAGCACGGGGATGGGCGAGTCGCCGTTGCGGCCGTAGACGGCCTGAAGCAGGTCGGATTGCTCGGTCTTGGTCGGCAGGCCCGTCGATGGACCGCCGCGTTGGACGTCGACGATGATCAGCGGAAGCTCCAAGATCAGGGCCAGGCCGATGGCCTCACCCTTGAGCGCGACGCCGGGGCCGGAGGTGGTGGTCAGTCCCAGGGCGCCGCCCCAGCTGGCCCCGATCGCGGCACAGACCGCCGCGATCTCGTCTTCGGCCTGGAAGGTGGTCACCCCGAAGTGTTTGAGCTTGGCGAGGGCGTGCAGGATCGAGGACGCCGGGGTGATCGGGTACGAGCCGAGCACGAGCTTGATGCCGGCGAGCTGCGAGGCGGTGGTCAGGCCCCAGGCGAGGGCGTCGTTGCCCGTGATGTTGCGGTAGGTGCCGGGGGCGACCTCGGCCTTGGGGACCTCGTAGGGCCCGATGCCGCTGGGCAGCTCCGCGGTCTCCCCGTAGGCGTGGCCGGCCTTGAGCGCGGCGATGTTGGCCTCGGCGATGTTGGGCTTGCTGGCGAACTTGTGGCCGAGCCAGGTCACCGTGTTTTGGTACTCGCGGTCGAAGAGCCACAACACCAGCCCCAGCGTCCACATGTTCTTGCAGCGCAGGGCGTTTTTGGAGCCGAGCTCGAACTGCTCGACGGCCGCGAGGGTCATCGCCTGGATGTCGAGCTTGATGACCCGGTAGTGGGACAGGCCGTCGCCGTCGAGGGGGTTGTCCTCGTAGCCGGCCTTCTTGAGGTTGCTCTTGATGAAGGCGTCCGAGTTGACGATCAGCAGGCCGCCCTTGACCAGATCTCCGATATTGGTCTTGAGCGCCGCCGGATTCATGGCCACGAGCACGTCGGGGGCGTCCCCGTGGGTCATGATGTCGTGCGACGCGAAGTGGATCTGGAATCCAGACACGCCGTAGGTGGTGCCGGCCGGCGCCCGGATCTCCGCGGGGAAGTCCGGGAAGGTCGCCAGATCGTTGCCCATCAGGGCAGTCGAGTTGGTGAACTGCGCGCCGGTGAGCTGCATGCCGTCGCCGGAGTCACCGGCGAAGCGGATCACCACCGAGTCGAGAGACTCTCGCTGTTGGGCCTTGGGGAAGGTGTCCATGGGGGTTCGGGCGCCGTGAGATGTGGCCTCAGAGCACGCGAGAGTATGGCTGTGGCCCGAGTCGATGTCACGACAGCGGGGGTATGTTGGCTCACGGTGAACGGCCTGTCATGGCCCTCTACCGGTGAATCCCGTCCACGTGAAATCAGATTTACAGCGCCCTGCGCGGCCGGTCTGTCGGTCTGTCTGGGTCGAGTCGGGGTCAGGCCTCGGCGTCTATCCGGCGCTGTTCGAGCTTGGCGATGATCACGGCGGTGCTCGAGTCACCGATGACGTTGATCGCGCTGCGACACATGTCGAGGATCCGATCCATACCCAAGATCAGCGCGATGCCGGTCCCGACGATGGGCTCGGGGATGCCCACGGTGATCATGACCACGTACAGGAGCGGAATGACGCCACCTGGGACACCCGCGGCGCCCACGGCCATGAGCATGGCGACGACGATCAAGGTCAGGCAGGCGGTCGCGTCGAGGGGCACGCCCCAGACCTGGGCGATGAAGTGGACGGCGATGACCTGATAGATGGTCGTCCCGTCCATATTGATGGTCGCGCCCAGAGGCATGACGAAGCCGGCGATGGGCTTGGGCACGCCGAGCTTCTCCTGGGCGACGCGGATGGTCGTGGGCAAGGTCGCCGCCGAGGAGGAGGTCGAGAACGCGGTGATCCAGACCTCGCGCAGGGCCAGCAGAAAGGCCTTGGGACCCCAGCCACCGAGGAGGCGGACCAGGGGCAGGAGGACCAGGACCAGGTGCAGAGCCAGGGCCAAGAGGACGACCACCGTGTACAGGGCGAGGGCCTGGAGCACGTCGACGCCGAAGCGGGCGACGACCATGAACACGAGCGCGGCCACGCCGTAGGGGGCCAGCTTCATGAGCATGCCGATGAGCTTGATCATCGCCTCGTTGATCCCGTCGAGGAGCGCGGCGACGGGCCGACTCTTGGCCTCGTCGATCAGGGTCAGGGCGACGCCGAAGGCCAGGGCGAACAGGATGACCTTGAGCAGATCCCGGTTGCTGGTCATCGAGAGCATGATGTTCTCGGGCACCAGGTTGACCGCGATCTGGAGCGGTGAGCCCGAGAAGTAGGCTTTTGCGTCGGCGCTCGCGGCTGCCTTGGTGGCCGCCTGGTTCTCGAATTGCGCGGTCAGCAGGTCCCGGGTCTCGGCGGAGATCACCGCGCCGGGTTGGATGAGCATGTAGAGACCCGTGGCCAACACGGCGCCCACGAAGGCCGTGGCCATGAACAGGGCGATGGTGCGCCCGCCCAGGCGACCCAGGTCCCGGGGGTTGCCGAGCGAGTGCATGCCGGTGGCGATCGAGGTGAACACCAGGGGCACGACCGTGAGGATGATGGCGCGGATGAAGAGCGTGCCCAGAGGCTCGATCCATCGCTCCCCGAAGCTCAGCAGGGCGGCCTGATCGGTGAACAGCTGGACCAGGGCGTCGTCGCCAGTGAGCAGCTCCTTGGTGATCAGCGCCATGAGGGCGCCGAAGGCCATGCCGATCAGGATCTTGGTGTAGAGCTGCATGCCCTGGGCGGGCTTCTTCGGCCCGCTTGGCTCAGCCGGCTCAGTCGGCTCAGTCGGCTCAGCGGGCCCACCCGCGTCGTGCTCTGCGTCGGCGGATGCGTCGATGGTCGGGGTCACGGGCATCGCCGCGACTGTTCCACGGTCTGGCGAACGAGGACAAGCGTGGCGGCGGCCCAGGTGGTCGATTCAGCGGCTCAGGCGAGGCCGGTCCAGGCGGCGTCGAAGCTGCCGCTGGGGTGGACCCCGAAGCCGAGCTTGTTGTCGGTGAGCTTCGCCCACGTGATCTGCAGCGCGTAGAGCTGGTGGTGGCCGCCCTCGAGGGCGCTGTGGGCGATCGGGTGACGGGCGAGATAGGTGCGCCGAAGTCCCGCTTGAGCCCCTGGTGTGCAGCATGACGCGCACAGGGCCAGACCGCGCAGCTGAGCGCCGCGGATCGAGCCCACGGTCTCGGTCTCGAGGTAGAGGGCGGCGGCGGCGGGAGTCGGGGCATCACCGATCAGCTCGCTGTGGTGACTGTTGGGGCTGCCCGTGAAGATCAGCAGCGGCGCGGTGTGCTCGCCGATGCTGTCGGGTCGGGCGAGCGCGTAGAACAGGGGCGCGGGGTAAGGCTGGGGCGCACCATCATCGGCATCGGCCACGTCGGGGAGTGCCAGGGCCATCACCCAGTGGGCCTCGAGGATCGAGAGGAGAGTTGGCATGAGCGCGCTCACGGGTTGCGGGTCGGTCACGGGTCTGGATTAGCACGGGCTTCGGGGCCTGACTTTGGGGGGCGGGCCGGCTAAGTTCTCGGGCATGAAGCCAGAGCTTGCCGCGAAATTGGAGGAGGCCTACGCCGATCTCGACGAGGGCGACGTCGACGCGCTCGAAGCCAAGATCAGCGCAGTGATCGCCGCGGGCGAGGACCCCAAGCACCCGCGGATCTTGCATTTGCGTGCCCTCCAGAGCTGGAACACCGGTGATGTCGAGGAGGCTGCGGACCTCTTTCAGGCCGCGATCGAGGCCAAGCCCGACGAGCCGCGGATCTACATCGAAGCGGGTGAGCTGTACGCCGACCTGCTCGACTTCGACGCCGCCGAGGATGTGTTGCGCAGCCTGCTCGAGCGCGAGGAGCTCGAGCTCGACGTCGAACAGCGCGCAGAGACGCTGCTCTTGCTGGCCCAGGCCCGGCTCTCACACGTGGACTCGGACCCGGAGGAGGCCCTCGAACTGCTCGACTCCATCGACGCCTCGGTGCACAGCGACCCGGCGTGGATCTGTGTTCGGGCGGCCGCCCTGGCCGAGCTCGATCGGGGTGCAGAGGGCGTCGAGATGCTCACCCGGGCGGTCGCTGCGGAGGACGACCCCGACAGCGGCTGCGAGCTTCGCTACCAACTCGGGCTCGCGCTGCGCTCGATCGGCAAGGACGCGGAGGCGGCGGTCGTGCTTTGTGAGCTGCGGGAACTCGAGCTCGCGCTCGCCGACGTCGATGCGGGCGAGCCCCTGCCCGGGGAACAGGCCGACGACCTCAAGCGCAAGTTCGAAGAGGTGCTCGAGAGTCTGCCCGATCGGATCTTGAAGCTCGTGGCCACGGCGCCGATCTCGGTCTCACGGTGGATCAGCGAGGAGCAGATCCGCGCCGGCAGCGATCCTCGGGCGGTGGTCTTGTTCGAGACCAGCGGCGAGATTGGTGCCGAGTCCGAGACCGAGCCCAAGCTCGACGGCATCATCTTGTTTCGTGACATGCTGATCCGCGAGATCGTCGACGACGCAGATATCGCCAACGTGTTGGTGGAGGCGCTGGTCGAGGAGCTCGATCGGGTGTTCGACATCGACGGCCTCGTCCCCGGTTGAGTCGCCCGAGTCGAGTCGGCCCGAGCCGAGCAGCCCGAGTCGAGTTGTCCGTTCATTTAGAAGACCCGTCACGAAAGACCCCCATGCTCGAAGCCAACGACGTCTCCAGTTTGATCTACGACTGGAATGAAGTCGACAAACGTCACCCCCGCACCAAGAAGGTCCGCTTTGTCGACGAGACCATCCGCGATGGGCTCCAGTCGCCCTCGGTCCGGGACCCGAGCATCGAGCAGAAGATGGAGCTGGTCCGGCTCATGGATCGGCTCGGGATCCACGTGGTCAACCTTGGACTCCCGGGGGCCGGGCGTCGGGCGCAGGAGGACGTCGAAGCTCTCCTACGCATGATCGTGGACGAGAAGCTGAGCATCCTGCCCAACTGCGCGGCCCGGACCATGGAGGCGGACATCCGCCCGATCATCGACATCTCGCAGCGCGTCGGGGTGGCCATCGAGGTCACGGCCTTCATCGGCTCGAGTCCGATCCGGGCGTTCGCGGAGAACTGGGACGTGGAGCGTCTGGTCGGCCACACCAAGGCCGCCATCGAGCTGATCACGGACAACGGGCTGCCGGCGAGCTTCGTCACCGAAGACACGACGCGCTCGCACCCCAAGACCCTCGACACCTTGTTTCGCACGGCCATCGAGGCCGGGGCTACGCGCCTGGTGCTCTGCGACACCTGCGGCCACGCGGTCCCCCACGGTCTGCGCAATCTCTTGAACTTCACCAAGGGGCTGCTGCGGGGCATGGGGATGGAGGAGGAGGTCAAGCTCGACTGGCACGGGCACAACGATCGGGGCCACGCCCTGACCCTGGCGACCCTGGCCCTCGAGTGGGGTGTCGATCGGGCCCACGGCTGCGCCCTGGGCATCGGTGAGCGGGTCGGCAACACCTCCATGGATCACCTGTTGCTGAACTTCTATCTGCTCGGTCGCCTCGACCCGGCGGAGCACGACCTCTCGTGCCTGGTCGAGTACGTGGAGAAGGTCAGCGAGTACACGGGGGTGCCCATCCACCCGAGCTACCCCCTGGTCGGTCGGGATGCTTTTCGCACGGCGACGGGGGTCCACGCTGCGGCGATCATCAAGGCCGAGGCTCGCGGTGAGCACGAGCTCGCCGACCGGGTCTACTCCGCGGTCCCAGCCCGGGTCTTCGGGCGTCGTCAGACGATCGAGATCGGTCACTACAGCGGGCGTTCGAACGTCATCTACTGGCTGCGAGAGCGGGGTATCGAGCCTCGCGATGCGCTCGTCGATCGGGTGTTGAAGTACGCCAAGAATCAGGACCGAACTCTCGACGATGAACAGATCATGGCCGTCGTCGAGGCGGCGACCTGATGCTTCAGCTGCCGCCTTGGCTGCACGAATCTGCGGCCTTGCTGAGCGTGGCCCTGGCGGCGCTGTGGCTGGTGTTTCGGTGGTGGAAGGTGGGGGAGTCGGGTGAGCTCGGTGGGTTCGGCGGCGCAGGGCAGGCCGTCGGCTGTGCCCGCTGCGATCGCAACCCGCTCGGGGCGACCCCATCTGCACAGGCACAGGCACAGGCCGAGTCGAGTCGGGCTCGCCGCTCGAGGGCCCTGCGGGTCCTGTCCTGAGCCGCGGGCCGGACATGAGCCCTTTCATGGCCAGATTCATGGCGAGACGCGAGGGCGGCCCGCGGCGGTCGAGCCTCCGGGTGGAGTTGATCGCTATGTTGGCCATCGTGCTGGTCATGGCCGTGGTCTCGCTCTCGTTCGCGGCTGAGCTGCTCGGCCAGCGCCGGCACGACCAGCAGGAGGTCGAGCGTCTCCAGAGCCACACCCGTCAGCTGGGCGTGCTCGCGGCGCGCTCGTTTCGGGGTGGAGATTTCGAGCGCGCGGGTCTGGAGGAGCTGCTTGCGAGCTCGGCAGGGCAGCTGGGGGTCTCCTACGAGGTCCACCGTGTGCGCGGAGATGGGGACGTCGAGGCGATCGCCTCGGTGGGGGTGCACGCCGGCTTCGAGGCCCTGCCCGCGAGCGCGCTGGCGAGGGGAGAGCTCGGGAGGGCGGTCGACGATGATCTGCTCGAGCGCTGGAACCTGCTGATTATCGAGGAGCCGATCCCGACCCTCGACAGTCAGCAGCTCTCCCTGCGCATGATCGCCGAGCATTCGCCCTGGACCCGGAGCCACGACTGGCGCGAGACCCTGATCGTCGCGGGGGGGGTCGGGCTGCTGCTCTTGGTGCTCGGCGGCCTGCTCCTGGAGATCCAGGTGCTGCGACCCATGCGGGCCCTCGAGCGGGCGGCGGCCGCGGTCGGGGAGGGGCGCCTGGACGTCGAGGCACCGACCGACGGCCCGGCAGAGCTGCGTGAACTGGCCGAACAATTCAATCATATGACGGCCTCGCTGCGGGCCCAGCAAAGCGCGCTGGAGCTGCAGAGTCAGCAGCTCCAGCGAGCAGAGCGCCTGGCTGCGGTCGGTCGGCTCGCGGCCGGTGTCGCCCACGAGGTCGGCAACCCGCTGGCGGCGATCATCGGGTACACGCAGCTGCTCCAGGGGGTCGCTGGCCGCACGGAGGAAGACGGCGATCTGCTCACGCGTGTGGCGACCCAGACTCAGCGCATCCAGGGGATCGTCGGGCAGCTCCTCGACTACTCGAAGCCGGCGTCGGCACAGCTCCAGCGGTTCTCGCCCTGCTCCCGGATCTCGGAGACCCTGATGTTGCTGCGGGCAGACCCGGTCTGTGCGGGGGTCTCGCTCGAGTTGATCGACGAGGACGAAGGCGGATGCCCGGTCGAGGCGGACCCGGAGTGGTTCGAGCAGATCGTGATCAACCTGGTCCTCAACGGTGCCAAAGCCTGTGCAGACAGGAAGGGTGCAGAAGGGGAGGGCGCAGACCGGGAGGGGGCGGGGGTGCGTGTGTACCTGCGCTCCCGTGGCGAGGGTGAGGGGGTGCCCGCAGTCGTGATCGACATCGAGGACGACGGCCCAGGTGTCCCCGAAGAGGCACTCGAGCGCCTCTTCGAGCCGTTTTTCACCACCCGCAAAGCGGGCCAGGGTACGGGCTTGGGGCTGGCGATCTCACAGGGGTTGGCGGAGCGTATGGGTGGCTCTCTGGTGTTGGCGAGCGCCGGTGGGGGGAGCCACGGTGCTCGCTTTCGGCTCGAGTTGCGCGGCGTGACTCCCCTATCGAGCGCCCCGGGTCGAGACGGCGCCGACGCAGCTGCCGACCTCGCGTGAAAGCCTGGCCGAGCCGGGCTGGAGCGGCCGTCCCCGAGTGAGCGTGTCGAGGGGACGGCCTGGGGAACAAGGGCGGCTCTCCTTGACTATCTTAGTGTCACATATACACTTTAAACATGAGCGTCGAGATCTTGGATCTAGAGGGCCTCAGGGCGCGGGTGCGTGCGGGCGAGTCCCTCGACTACACCTTGTTTTATGGCCACACAGAGCAGGGGCCGAGCGTGACTGCGGCCTGTTTCAGCCAGTGGTACCCGGCCCGCTTCGAGCTCGGAGGGATCGGGTACGAGAGCGCGGAGCAGTACATGATGGCCGGCAAGGCCCGGCTCTTCGACGACCCGGAGGTGCTCGCGGCGATCCTCGGGACCCCGGACCCCGGCCTGGCGAAAGGCCTGGGACGAAAGGTCCGGGGTTTTGAAGGGCCAGTTTGGAACGCGACTCGGCTCGAGATCGTGGTCGCCGGCAACGTCGCAAAGTTCGGCCAAAATCCCGCGTGCAAGCGGGTGTTGATGGCGACTGGTGACGCGGTCTTGGTCGAGGCCGCGCCCCGCGATCGAATCTGGGGTATCGGGATGGGCCGCGACAACCCGGATGCCCACAGTCCCCTGGCCTGGCGCGGCCAGAACCTCTTGGGGTTCGCGCTGATGGCAGCACGCTCGATTTTGGCCGATCTCTAGAGCTGTATCACCACGGGCTAGAGCGGCGATCAGCGCTCGATCCCGCGCTCCTTCACGACGGCGGCGTTGATCCCATCGGCTTTCTGAAGCGCGGGTCGTGCTGCTAGCCGCTCCGCGTAAGCGGTGAACGAGGGGCGTGGATCGATCATCTTGAACATGAGCAAGGAGCGCAGGGTGCCGCCGAAGATCATGTCGGCCATCGAGAATTCGTCACCGAGGATATAGGTTCGATCCGAGATCGCGGACTCCATCGCGTCGAGCATCGAGTCGTGGGTCCCCCAACCGACCGAGGCCGGCTCGTAGTCCCAGCCCGCGGCCTTGGCCGTCGAGCCCGGTTCGATCACCGAAGGGGCGAACAACGACCAGCGCAGGTAGGGGGCGCGGTCGGGATCGTCGAACTTGGGTGCCAGCCGCCCGAGGGCGTAGCGATCGGCAATGTAGAGCCCGATCGCCGCGGCCTCGGTCACGACCTGATCGCCGTCGGTCAAGGTCGGGAGCTTACCCATGGGGTTGAGCGCGAGGATCTCGGGCGATTTTTGGGCGCCGGCCATGCTGTCGACGAAGTGGAGGTCGTAAGAGACCTCTGCCTCCTCGAGCATCCACAACACATTGGCCGCGCGGGAGTAGGGATGGTGATACAGCGTGATGGACATCGGGACCTTGTGTAGCGCGTGACAGTGTCAGAAACTGTCACCCATGACGCGCGTCGATCGGGTGCTCGATCTCCTGGATCTACTGCGCGGCGCGCAGACGCTGACGGTGGCGGACATCGCGGAGGAACTCGCCTGCAGCCGGCGTACAGTGCTCCGGGACCTCGCCTCGCTCCGGGAGCGTGGCTGGCCCATCGTTGGAGAAGGAGGGCCGGGCGGAGGGATTCGCCTGGAGCGGGACCGAGGGGTGGCTGCGGTGCATCTGACCACAGAGGAGGTCGCCGCGCTGTGGCTCTCGACGCGCCTATCGGCGAGCACCAGCAATCTCCCGTGGAGTGGGGCCGCCCGCTCGGGCCTACGCAAGGTGTTCGCGAGTGTCCCCGTGCCGCGTCGTCGTGCGCTGCGCAGGTTGGTGGACCGGGTCAAGGTCGGTCGACCCGCGACCGCTCGAGTCCGTGCCGAGCTCGGTACAACCTCGGGCGACCTGCTCGGCGCGCTCGAGCGCGCCTTCACCCGGAGCCTGTGCGTCAGCTTCGCCTACACCGATCGCCAGGGACGGCAGACGCGTCGTCGCGTGGAGCCGCATGGCCTGCTGGTGGAGACGCCAGCGTGGTACCTGCTGGCGCGCGACGTCGTGACCGGCGACGCGCGGACCTTTCGTTTCGACCGCATCGAACAGGCGCGGGTGCTCACGTCCCAGCCGTTCCGACCCGACTTCGAAGCGCTGCAGGCCGAGGCAATGGGGCCACAACCCTGAAGGTCCTGTGGCTGTCCACGAGCCTGACCGCGTGACCGTGCTGCGCGGAGGGTCCTCGCCGGCGACCTTGTCTGCTGCGTCAGCATGCCGATCCTGAACGCTCGGCGAGGCTCGGCGCGATACGGGCACTGGCGGCGCGCGGCCGCCCAGAGATCGCCGAGCCGCTCCTGCACCTGCGATTGCGAAGTGGCGACAACGACCCCGAGGTGACCACCGACTGGATGGCCGCGATGCTCGAGCTCGCCGGGCCCGACAATCTCACCGATGTGGGGCTGGTGGTCGAGGCGGTACCTGTTGTGGTGTCGATGACTACGCCCGATTCCCATACGTGGCCGCATTTTTATGGGGTTGATCCGCCAGGCGCAGAATCTGTGAATTGGGCCTCCCCCGATCTTGTGGACACCACTTGGACTTCGGGTCAGGTCAGGTCAGGCCTGGGGTGACTTTGGTTGTTGAGTCATCTGCTCGCTCAATCTCGCCCTCTATTCTGAATTTTGTGGCCTGTACTGCCTCACCTTTGTTGGCACACAGAGGCAGGGTGTATGTATTGACATTCGAGGTTCGCAGGTTCATTTTAGGTCGACCCGGCTCGTAGCCGAAGGCGCCGTTTTATGAACACCTCGGTTCCAGAGAGCGGCCTCTCGAGCCATCGCAAACCCAAGTCACCCCCAAGCCAAGGAGACCAATCATGAGCACAAAGTCGTTCCCCCTCCAATCCATCGTCCTGATGACCGCTCTCCTGCAGGCCTCCGCCTGTGATCTGGACGATGATTTCATCGATGAAATCGATGAGGACGGCGGCACCGAGCTGAGGCTCTACCCGCTGACCTCCGCCATCTGGGGGTCGAACTCGATCCAGGTGTGCTGGGAGAACCCCAGCCCCGACAACGAGACGCAGCGCGGCTGGGTCCGCGACGCCGCCCAGAATTCCTGGCCGGCCGTGTCTGGCCTCGACTTCGTCGGCTGGGGCACCTGCGGCCCTGCCTCCTGGGGTGTCCGCATCCAGATCGCGGACGAGGGACCCCACACCAAGGGCCTCGGCGACGACCTCGACGGCCTGTGGCACGGCATGGTCCTCAACTTCACGTTCAATAATTGGAGCCAGTCGTGTATCGGGCAGGAGCAACACTGCATTGAAGCGCTCGCCGTGCACGAGTTCGGCCACGCGATCGGCATCGGGCACGAGCAAAACCGCCCCGACACGGATCTCGACTTCTGCGATCAGGCCGTGGGCACTAGCGGCAACTGGTCCATCGGCGAGTGGGACCTGGACTCTGTGCTGAACTACTGCAACCCGACTTGGAATGGATCCGGGCAGCTCAGCGAGGGTGACAAGGCGGGCGTGCAGGCGATGTATGGGCTGCTGGCGAACTCCGACGGCACCCTCGGAGACATGTCGGGTTGGACGATCACGGCCAACGGCGGCGACGGCTGGTCGACAGGCGGCGGGAAATTCTTGACCTCGTACGCCTGGGCTCGACGGACCCAGACCATCGACCTCCACGCACGAGGGTTCGATGCGAGCGCCATGGCGAGCGCGCCGCCCATCCAGGTGTCCGAGAAATTTCAGCGGACCTACTGCCCCGACTCCTACTACCTCGAGGTCGAGCTCCTCGACGCCAACATGAATGTCGTGGACGTCTTCGACACCGGCACCGTTGAGCAATCGGGGCCCTGTGACTGGGATGCTGAGTGGGAGACCGTGTCACACACCTTCACAGGCTACGGGCCCAACGTACGCTATGTGCGCTGGGAAGACGGCGGCAAGGACTCCGAGAACTGGTCGGGCCACTACGGTCCCGAGCTCGACGACGCGGTGTTGAAGGTGGGAACCAACCTGCTCATCAACGGCGACGCCGCGAGCGATGATATGTCAGGCTGGACGGTCACCGCGAACGGCGGCAACGGGTGGTTGGCCTCTAACGGCGTCTTCCGCACCTCTTACGACTGGGGCAGGCGCACGCAGCTCATCGATCTCCACGCCGAGGGCTACACCAGCAGCTCGCTGTCCGATGCACCGCCGATCTTCGTGTCCGAGCGCTTCCTCCGCTTCTATTGCCCCGACTCCTACGTTCTCAAGGTCGAGCTCCTCGACGAGAACATGAGCGTCCTCGACGTCTTCGACACCGGCACCGTTGAGCAATCGGGGCCCTGTGACTGGGATGCTGAGTGGGAGACCGTGTCACACACCTTCACAGGCTACGGGCCCAACGTACGCTATGTGCGCTGGGAAGACGGCGGCAAGGACTCCGAGTATTGGTCGGGCCACTACGGGCCAAGCCTCGCCGACGCAGTCGTAGCTGTGTTCAGGTGAGTTCCGCGGCGCCCCCATGCAGTGACGCCCGATGTCCTCCAGTTTCCTTCGTCCAGAGGTGTCGATCAAACTGGGTGGGCTTCGATCAGTCCCATACGAGGAAGACCCTGGGCCCTGGGTGGCATCTGCAATCGTTTCAAGGGGCAAGGTCCTCATTCGAGGGGCAGCTCGAGCTCGAGCTCGGCCAGCCAAGCCTCGATATCAGCGCGCTGTTCCACGTCCGCGTGGACATACGCCGCCTGGGCCAACCTCTCAGCAGACCGAGGCGCTCGATCCAGCACCAGCACCAGCTTGGCGAGGTTGAACTGAGATTGAGCGAGCAGCTCGGCATCGATCTCCCGTTCTTCGAGCCCAGCGTTCAGCTCGACGACCCGTTCGTACTCGCTGCGGGCGCGCTCGAAGTCCCCCAGGGCCTCCGCAGACACGGCGATCGCAAAGTCGGCAGAGGCGAGGCTTGGATCGTCGGCGCCGAGGGTCTCGGCGTCGATACGCAGGGTCTGTTCGTAGCGCTCGATGGCCAGGGCGTGGTCCCCCGAGCGCTGGGCGATCTCGGCGAGGTTGAAGACCACCACCGAGACCATGATGTGATCGGGTCCGTGGGCGGCGGTCCAGATCGCCAGGGCGCGCTCGAAGTTGGGACCCGCGGCGTCGAGGTCGTCGGCGTCGAGATCGAGGGCGCCGAGGTTGTTGTAGGGGTGACCCAGGGTCGGGTGGTCCGGCCCCAGAGAGGCCTCGCCGATCTCGATGGCCCGCAGGTAGTGGGCGCGGGCCCGTTCGAGCTGGCCCGCGGAGTTGGCGGTCAGACCGGCGTTGTTGTAGGCGAGGACGAGCTCGGGGTGGATCGGGCCGTAGAGGCGCTCCCAGATCTCGATGGCCTGGTCGATCTCGGCGATGGCCTGGCTGTGATCTCCACGTGAACGCGAGACCAGAGCTAGGTTGTTGTGCAAGCTGGCGATCCGCAGCTCGCTCTCCCCGCTGAGTCCCAGGCGGAGGGCGAGGGCGCTCGTGTAGCGCTGGTGAGCACCCTCGATGTCCCCCTGAGCTTTGAGGACGACACCGATGTTGTTGTCGAGGGTGGCCTGGAGCCGGCGCGTGTCTCGGTCTTTGGCCCGGGCCTGGGCTCGAGCGAGCAGGGACTCGCCGTGTCGACCCCAGGCGAGCCCCCGGTCGAAGTGGGCCTCGCGGGCACCGACGACGAAAGTCAGCTGGGCCGCACAGGCGATCGCCGTGTCGTCGTCGTCGACGCTCAGGGCCGTGAAGTAGCCCTCGGTGAGGGTCTGGGTGGCCCGTCGGTAGTCACCGTTGCGCTCGTGGAGGAGCCCGGCCTGGAGCCCGGCCTGGGCTTCGATCGAGGGCAGACCCAGGGTCCCGGCGCGGGCCTCGACCTGCTCGGCGAGGGCGAGGCCGTCGTCGTACTTGCCGGCGTCGTAGCGGGCCGAGGCCCTGGCGAGCAGCAACTCGAGCTCGCCGGCAGCCTCGGCGAGCTCCGGGTCCATGTTTGCGCGTGCGTCGTCCTGGGCCGAGAGGTTGGCGGGGGCACAGCGCTCGAGCTCGGCGGGGCTCGGGACCATGGACGCAGCGTGTCGAACGACGTCGCTGTCGGCCTGCTCGAGCAGCTCGAGGGCGGCGTCGAGTTCAGTGCGGCGGCCGTCGAGGCAGCGCATACGTCGATCGAGGAGCGCCCCAGACTGCTCGTGGCGCAGGTGTGTGGCTTCGCAGGTGTCCCGCCGGGCGTCGACCCAGGCCAGGGCGTAGGCGTCGAGGCGGGGCTGAATACGGATCCAGGTCTCGGCTGCATAGGGCAGGGCGCTCGCGTCGAAGCTCGCGGCGATCGCCTGTTCGCGCTCCATACTCCACACCTCCGAGAGCGCGTCGCCGACCTGGGCGCAGGGCTCGGGGTCGGGCTCGCGCTGGATCGCAGCTCTGAGCATGACGGCGCCGCCGATCACGGCGACGGCCAATGCGGTGAGGCCCAGGCGACGGGCCCCGGGCGGCGGGAGCCGCTCGAGCTCGGCCAGGAGCTCGTCCATACTGACGAAGCGCTCGCTCGGCTCCACGGAGAGGCCCCGCGTCAGGACCCGCAACAGCTTCGCCGGGGCCTCGTGGCTTTTGGGGGGATCCCGGAGCTCGCCGCTGGTCACCGAGCGCATGAGGGCCAGGAGCTTCCGCCCCGCGAAGGGGGCCTGGCGGTACACGGCGGTGTAGAGGGCCACGCAGAAGCTGAACTGGTCGCTGCCCGGCCCAGCCTCGAGGCCCAGGTGTTGCTCGGGCGACATGTACGCGGGGGTCCCCATGATCGCGCCGGTCCGGGTGAGCGAGTCGTCACCCGCGCGACCGCTGTGCTCCCGGGCCCGGCGGTGGACCTGATCTTCGACGGCCGGACGCTGGCGGGGAGGCCGGCCGTGATCGCGCTCCGCAGCCAGCCCGAAGTCGAGCACGCGGACCCGGCCATCGTCGCCGACCATGACGTTGTCGGGCTTGAAGTCTCGGTGGACCAGGCCCGCGTGGTGGGCCGCCGAGAGCCCGCGGCCCGCCTGGGTGAAGATCTGCAGGATCTCTTCGAGGCTGCGCTCGGGCTCGAGCCAGTCGCCCAGGGTGTCCCCACGGACGAACTCCATGGCGATGAAGACCTTGGCCTCGCCGGTCCCGAGCGCGTGGGTGCCGACTTCGTAGATCTGGACCACGTTGGGGTGCGAGAGCTTGGCCATGGCCTGGGCCTCGCGCATGAGCCGGATCCGTGCTTCGGGGCCGCCGTGTTCAGGCAACAGCAGCTTGATGGCGACCTTGCGATCGAGCTCGACGTCGAAGCCCATGAACACCATGCCCATGCCGCCGCGGCCGAGGCGATCGAGGACTGTGAACCGTCCGATGCGGGTGGGAGTGAGCTCGCCTTCGCTGGGGTCTTCGCCCGTCGGCTCCTGACCGTCGAGATCGCTGGACTTGAAGGTCCGGTCGAGATCCAGAGGCGTAGGCTGTGCTCGCGGATCGTGTGTGTCTGGGCCTCCCAAGCACACACAGGCTACCGCGGGTCGCCGCGCGGATAGGGGCGCGCGCAGAGCGAGGACGACAGCGGTCGCCTGCGTCGGGCTGCCAGGGGAGATCGGATGTTCTCGCGGGCGATGGCGTGCCGAATCGGTGCTGGCCGGGGAACTCGGCGGCGGACCGAACCCGGGCGTCGCCGATCGGGAGACTCAGGGCCCAGCTGTGGGGTCAGTGAACTCGGGAGTCGCAGAATTGAAAAACTCGGCAATTCGGGGCTTCCGAACTGCCGAGTCGTCGAACCCGCGTCTGTTCTACTGCGCCGGGGCGCTCTTGGGTTTGGTCTCGCTGGGCTTGTCGTCGTCGGGGAACAGGCCGGCCCAATACAGGAGGCGACCACAGTTTTCACATGGCGAGATGCTCTCGGCGGAGCGCAGCGACACGTAGGTCTGGTGGGCGACGGCCATCTTGCAGCCCATGCAGCGGCGCTCGCGAACGGCGACGAAACCGAGGCCCTTGGCCCGCTTGCGGATCCGCTCGTAGCGATTGAGGAGGCTCGCGTCGATGCCGTCGGTCAGCGACTTGCGCGAGTTCATGGCCTTGTCGGCCTGGCGCTCGAGTTTGGCGGCGATCGTGGTCAGGCGTCCGCGCTCGACATCGACGCTGTCACGAAGCTCCCCGAGCCCCGACTCCATGGTCCGGATTCGGCCCTCGGCCTCGGCGATCGCCTCGTCGATGCTGCCGAGCTCGGTCTGGCGCTTGTCGGCCAGGCGCCGGGTCGAGTCCATCTCGCGTTGGGCCGCGTTGAGTTCGCGGGGGGTCTTGACCGCCGCGATGCGGGTCTTGCTGTTCTTGATCTGCTCGCGCTCGTCCTCGAGCTGGCGCTCTTGGTCGACCCGGAAGTCACGGCTCTCGTCGAGCTTGTCGAGCTCGGTCTTGAGCATGGTCTCGAGCTTGGCGAGGTCGCGGTCCATCTCCTGCAACCTCCGTGGGATGGCTCCGAGCTTGCGCTCGATGCGGCCCATGCGGCGATCTTGTTTTTGGAGGCGATGAAGCGCTTCGATCTGGTCTTTCATTCGTTGCCGCGTGTCTTGGGGACGGGGGAAGTAGGCCCACCAGGGCTCGAACCTGGGACCAACCGGTTATGAGCCGGCCGCTCTAACCAACTGAGCTATGGGCCCGTGGGCGCACGATAGGGAGCGGGGCGGGAGACGTCAAACCTCTGGCGTGGGCAGTGCTGGGTATTCGCGCAGTTGGGGGAGCCCGAACTCACCGGGTGTCGCGTTGTTCGCGCGCTCAGGCTCGAGGATCTCACGCCTGCGTCGTGTTCATGGGTAACGTGCTGACATGCCCGACGCCCAAGCCGCCCGCTGGCTGCTGGTTTCTCGGCCGATCATCGGTCCGAGCCTCGATGGAGGTCCGGCCCTGCTGCGTCAGCTGATCCCCGCTCTGCCGACCACGGAGCGCTGCGATTACTTCGGTGATCCCAGTCGCCCCCTGCGACCGCTGGACTCGGGAGATCGGCTGCTGCGGGTCCCGCGGATGCCCGGGGGTCGGGGGGCCGAGCTTCTCGAGCGCGCGGCGATCGGCGCGGTGCTGGTGGCCCGGGAGCGCCGGCGCCAACCTGTGCACCTGTTTCTCTCCCCCGGTCCGCTGACCGAGCGCATCGCCGCGGGTTTGGTGGCCACGCCCGAACCGATCTCGCGCAGCCGCGGTCTGGCCAGGCGGGCCAGCGGCGGGCTGCGGTCGTGGCTGGGGGTCGCGCGGACCATGGTCCGAGGGCGTCAGCGTGGCCACGCCCGGCCTGCACCTGTGATCCAGACCATGACCTGCGGCCAGGGGATCGAGGGATACGCCGCGCTCTTGGAGTCGCTCGACGCCGTGGTCGCGCTCTCCGATCACATCCGCGATCGGCTGATCGGTGCTGGAGTACCCCGGGCCCGGGTCCACCGTATCTACCCGGGGGTGGGACCCGGGGTCGGAGCGATCACCGATAGGGGGGCGCTCGAGCGGCGCCCGGGTCTCCTGTACGCGGGTGAGCTCGACGCGGGAGCGGCCGACCGACTCATCGAGTTGGCGCGGACTTTGGGGGAGCCCAGCATGCGAGGCCGGACGCTGATCATCGCGTGTCGGCCCGGGAGCGCCGAGCACGAGCTGGAGCGCGCCCGCCTGGCTCGAGAGTTGGCGGGCGCGATCGGCTCGGGCCGGGTCGAGCTTTATGGAGAGGTCGAGGACATGGGCGCGCTGATGCAGCGCTGCGCTCTCCAGCTGTTTGTGGCCGACGCCGTGCACCGCCGCATCGATCTGCCTCTGGTGGTGCTCGAGGGGCTGGCCGCGGGGCTGCCCCTCGTGGCCCTCGACCGGGCCCCGCTGCGAGAGCTGTTCACGGTCGGCCAGGCCCAGGGTCTCGAGTTCGGCGAGCGTGTCGACCCTGGCCTGGGTCCGCAGGCCGTGGTCGCGGCGGTCCACCGGCTCTTGGATCGGCCCGAGCGTCTCTTGGGTCTGTCCGAGGGCGCGGTGGGCCTGGCCTCCGAGTCGTTCTCGGCGGCGCGCATGGGGGCCGACTACGCGGCCCTGCACCGGGAGGTGCTGAGTCGCTACGACCTGTGACGGCCCCGCTCAGCCGGCGTCGACGATCCGGGGGTTGACGAACACAGCCCGATTTTCGCTCGAAGCTTCGCCGTTGGCAATGACGCCGAGCACGATGTCGACGGGCTCCTTGAGCAGGGAAAGATCGATCTCGAGGTCGGTGAGTTCGCCGTCGTAGCTCTCGAAGCCGTCCTCGAACACGGGCGGCGGGCCCCCCGCGCCCGTGGGCTTGGCGAAGATCTGCCATTTGATCGAGCACGAGTTAGCGTTGTCGGGGCAGGCGATCTGCGTGCGCAAGACCGGGCTCACCGTACCGGTGAGGTTGAGGTTCGTGTAGACGCCCGAGCTCGTACCCTCGGGGCTGAGGTAGGGCGTAAGCACGAGCACCGGACCGGCGGCCTCGTTCGTCTCCAGGTCGAAGGTCTCGTATTTGATGACGGACCCCTGGCCCTCGTCGCTCACATTGCACGCGAGCGACGAGGCGCTCGAGCCGGAGTCGAAGGCCGATCCCCAGTCTGCGCTGCAGGCCAGGTCCCAGAGGTCGAAGAGCAGGACCTCTTCGGGGCCGGTGTCGGTCGAGTCGGAGTCGGAGTCCGATTCGTCGCTGTCGGATGACTCCGACTCCGACTCCGACTCCGACTCCGACTCCGACTCCGACTCCGACTCC
>CAYVJQ010000128.1:0-20353 GCA_964451725.1 uncultured Nannocystaceae bacterium
TGGAGGTTCACGGTCTGCGGAGCCAACCCCGTGGCGAGCTTTTGAACCGCGTAGGCGTCGATCTTCCGCTCGTCGATCTGGTCGAGCGGATACTTCCCGAGTGCTGGAAGGAGATGACGCCGAAGCATCGACTCCTTGCTCGCCACCGAGCTGGGCTTGTTGATGGAGCCCTGGTGGGCCAGGAACTCCTTGCTGAAGGTCTTGAGGGTGGGTGTCTGTTGTTGGGGTTTTCCGTCCTTCCATCGGCCAGACACGAGCATCGAGCGAACTTCCCGCTCGTACTTCTCGGCACCACGCTTGGTCTGCGCGGGCGAGATCTTGCGGATAGTCTGCCTACGCCCGTCGGGCCAGGTATGTTCGATGTGGATCATCCACTTCTCGCGGGCGCGGCCTTGTTTGTCGCGCCACTGTCGTTTTCGCACGGTCATCGCTGAATCCTGTCGGTAGCGATGCCGTGGCCTTGGCCCAATGGGGCTAGCACAGATCCTCGACTCCGGGAGGGCAGACAACTCGGGAGTCCAGAGACCGCCCGTCCTCCATGACACCCTACCCAAGCAAGGTGAGACCGTGGAGGCACCTTGTCTAGCTGGTCTGGAGGTGTGTCGGCTGACCAACAGGTTCGTCAGCCCTTACTCAAACAGCTTCCCCTGGGTCTGCAAGCGATCCCAGAGTAAGGGCAGCACCTCCACATCCAGCGCTGCGTATGCCTTTTGGCGCCGCGAGAGCGGTCGGCGAGCCCAATCACTCGTTTGCTCGCTCTTGTCCAGCTCGATCTCGAGCTCCCGGCGACACACGGTCTCCAGCGTGTGCTCCCCCTTCCCCCGCTTGTCGGGGTACCGGGCCCTCGAGAGCTTCAAGGTATCGGCGATGTTCTGGATCTCGATGCCGTGCTGTCGCAAGACACGCTTCTCAAAGCTCGCGTTGTGGATCAGCTTCACCACCGCCTCATCTCCCAGTAGGTCCGCGAGCGGAGCGAAGTCAGTGATCTCGAACGCGTCGATCAAGTAGATCCGCTCTCGAGTGCCGAGTTGCACCAAGCACAGCCGCTGGTGGGCGATGGTGGTCTCGACGTCGAGGGCCACGGCGTCCTCGAGGTGCAGCCGCTCGCAAACGTCCGCCAGGTCCTTGTCCCACTCGATCCAAGTCACCGGCAAGGACGGCTCCCGTGGCGGCAGGTCGTCGCCCTCGGCCTCAGTCCGTAGTGGCCGCAGGTCCCCAGAGGGCGCCCGCTTGAGCTGCGCGGGCACGCGTTCAAAGCGGGCCTGGGTCATCCCCGAGACAAATCGCCAGGCCCCGTCCACGTCGAGCAGGTAGTCCGCCACGACCTCTCGCTCGATCCAGGGCGGCATGAGCGGCTGAAATTTGCTCAATCGGTAGTTCGGTAGCGAGGCGCCAATGCGCTCCCACAGCCCTTCGTCAGCCCAGAACTCAGGGTCCTCGAGCTGCTCGCGGGCGGCACGGAAGCGCTCATGGTCGAGGTCGCCTCGGATCTTGATGAGGTAGTTGTCGGGGATCACCTTCCAGCCCGGGCCGATGGCCTCGAGAGCGTAGCGGAGGGTCTGATTGATCCGACCACCGGCGAAGGTCCACCAGCGAAGCTCATCCTCGGCGATCTCGACCGCCCCCACGTCCGCCTGCAAGACCCCGCGGTGCCTGTCGCGGGCCTCCTGCAAGGTCTGGCGCGCGTTGTCGTGCAGATAGCGATAGTCGTCTTCGCAGGTGAGCACCCGAGAGATCTGCTGACAAAGTTCAAAGCCCAGGAACTGGGGCAAGAACCCGCCCCAGGTCGGCTTGCGACCGCGCGGTGCCTTCTGCACAACCACTCGACGGTCGCTGTGCTGCACCCGGAGCACGGCCCAGGGTCGTCCACCCAGCAAGAAGCACGACACCCCTTCCACGAGGCGATCGACGAAGCCCTGGCTCAGCGAGCCCAGCACCTGCCCACCCGACTGCTGGACGGCGTAGCTCTGCGGGCTCGAGAACACCGCGTAGAGCTCCATGAAGTTCCGTCGCCCGAAGCGGCGCTCCGCCTTGGGACCCAGCAGCAGCAGACCGCTCGCCATGCGCAGGCCGCCGTCGCGCAGCATCCACTGGATCAGTCGGTCGAACTCTGCGCGCGTGATGCCCGAGAGGTCCGGGACTCGCGTCAACTGCTCCCACGCCGAGTCGGGTCCGATCCCATTGCCAGCCAGCGACAGGGCGAGCAGCTGGTGCACGAGCACGGGCCAGGCCCGCGTCGAGAGCTCCACGCTCTCCACCCAGCGCGCCTTGGCGAGCTCGACGAGCGCGATCGCCTGGAGCACCCCTTCGTCGGTCTCACAAAAGAAGGTCGTGTTGGCGACCTTCCCCGCGTGCCGACCGGTCCTGCCCATGCGCTGAAGAAAGGACCGGACGGTGCTCGGAGCCTCGGCCTGCAGCACACGATCGAGGTCGCCCACGTCGATGCCCAGCTCGAGCGTCGAAGTGCACACGATGCAGGCTGAGCTTCCCCGGTGAAAGCGTTCCTCGGCGTGCTCTCGCTCCTCTTGCGACACGGAGCTGTGGTGAACGAAGACCTCGACCCCCGCGCGGCGCATGTACTCGGCGACAGCCTCGGTGACCGCCCGAGACTGGCAAAAGACCAGGCTCTTACCGTCCTTGGCCAAGCGCGCGGCGTTCTCGGCCAACGTCGGCAAGGAGTCCTCACGCAAGATCAGCAACTGGCGTGGAGCGGGCGCGTGGGGAGGATCGACCACCGCTCCCTCTCGTTTCGAGGTCCCTCTGATCCAGCCCAAGATCGCCTCGGGGTTGCCGACCGTCGCGCTCAGACCGACGCGCTGTACGTCGTGGCGGGAGAGCTGAGCCAGACGCTCGATCACGCTCATCAGGTGGGCTCCGCGGTCTGACCCGGCCAGCGCGTGGATCTCATCGATCACCACCATGCGCAGATCTACGAACAGCTTGGCCGTATCGACGGTCTGTGAGACGAGCATCACCTCGAGCGACTCGGGCGTGGTCATCAGCAGCTCGCACGGCTCTCGCAAGAAGCGCTTGCGCGCGTGACTGGGCGTGTCGCCGTGCCAGACAAAGCGGTCCAGTCCGACCATCTGCGTATACACCCCGAGCCGCTCGGCCTGGTTGTTGAGCAGGGCCTTGATCGGGGCGATGTACAAGGCCCCGATCCCCGCGGGCTGATCCCTGACCAAATCCGAGAGCATCGGGAACATGCTGGCCTCGGTCTTGCCACCGGCCGTCGGCGCGAGGATCACCGCGTTCTTGCCCGCGAGCAGCACCTCCCCTGCGAGCTCCTGCACCGGTCGCAGGCTCGTCCAGCCGAGCCGCGCCACGATCGCGTCTTGGAGGCGGGGATGAAAGCGGGCGAACACACTCATCGGTTCACCAGACCTCTTCTTCCGGGACGAGCTCGTCGTCGCCGTCGTCCGCATCGAGCATCGAGTCACCGCGGGCGATCACGGCCTTCTCGGCGTCGTCGAGCTCTCGCACCTGGTAGGGCTTCTCGAACTGCTTCATGGGATCGAACCCGGGTTCTTGATCGACCAGATCCATGATGTCGACGAACTCACGCATGAAGTGGCGTGGGACCAGGCCAACGTGCCCTTTGAGCCCTTTCGAGACGCTCTTGACCAGCTTGTCGATGAACTCGTCGGTGATCTTCAGCTCGACGAGCTCGGGGTGTTCTCGGCCGACGTAGAGCGCCCTGAGCTTGTGCGCCGCTTTCCGCAGCCGGTCCTGATCGAAGGGGCGCAGGTTGAGCTGAGGCTGGGTGACGCTGGCAAAGCCCCCCCGCTCCTGAAAGCGGATGCGGTCGTAGAGGGGGGGCAGGCCCGCCACGCCGTGGCGCGACTCGAAGAAGTCCGGGGTGCCGGTAAACAGCCACAGCAGTCGGGGGTAGCCCCCCGCCCCGTCACAGATCTGGCGCAGCCCGTTGAGCGACTTGTGGCGCGAGTCCTTGCGCATGCGCAAGATCGTCTCGGCCTCGTCGATGACGATGAGCAGGCCCTGGTAGCCCGCCGCGTGGATGATACCGACGATCCCCCGCAGGTAGTCCATGGCCACCCGACTCCCGAGCTCGCCGCGGATCCCCGCGAGCTTCTTGACGCTCGCCGCAACGTTTCCGCTGCCCGACAGCCAGCTGAGCAGCCCCGCGGCCTCGCTGAGTTGGCCGGCCTGCTTGAGCTCGAACACCTTTTGAATCACCCGAATGAAGTCTGCCGGGGCCTGGTTTCCGGTCATGCTGGCCAGGTTCTCTTCGATCTTGGCCAGCACGGCCTTGTCGAAGGTCGCGTCGTCGACCTCGCCCAGGGTGTCTTCGAGCGCAGCCTCCACATTGCCGATCCATCGATCCAGGATGTCGCCCAGGGCCCCGCGCGGGCACGCCGAGGTCCCGAGCTCAGCGACGACCTTGCGGTACACGTCGTCGAAGCGGTGGAACTTGAGGTCGTTGTCCGAGACGACCACGAAGCTGGTCGCAAAGCCCCTTTTTTGGGCCTCGATGACCGCGAGCCGGGCCATGAAGGTCTTGCCACAGCCGTAGCCTCCGCGCAGGAATTTGACGTTGCCCTCGCCCCCCTGCACAAACTCGAGCTGGCGGCCGATCTCGGCGAGCTCGCGCTCGTTGCCCACGACGTAGCTGTCCAGCCCGCGCTCGGGCACCAGGCCCACACGCAGCTTCTCGAAGATGTGCTTGATGTCTTTGTTGGACAGGATCATTGGTCTTTGTCGCTGTGTTTGACGTAGCGCTTGCTGCCGTTGATCGACTCGATACTGACCACGAAGGGCGCGAGCGCGGCGTGGGCGTCGAAGTTCCGGGCGAAGCGACGACACTTGCGAGTCGAGCCGAGCAAGTTGAGGGCTTCGTCTTCGTTGATCGACCCGTGCTTGGCGAGGTGCTCGAAGATCTTGCGCGCGTCCGCGTCCTTGTAGACCTC
Source organism: uncultured Nannocystaceae bacterium (assembly GCA_964451725.1). Classification (GTDB taxonomy): domain Bacteria; phylum Myxococcota_A; class Polyangia; order Nannocystales; family Nannocystaceae; genus Plesiocystis. Next base: position 4,929 of record CAYVJQ010000128.1, read on the forward strand.
GAGCCCCTTCGCCCAGCCCGAGCCCGAGCCCGACGGCTCGTCCGCGGCCTGGGCCGGGGGCTCACGAGAGGCGTCGGTCTTGGCTTCGACCTTCGGCCCAGGCTCTCGCCGGGTCTCGACGACCTCGGTGACCTCAAAGCGGCGCGGGATCCCTTCGATCTCGATCTGCTCGGTCCCGCTCGGGTGCACGAGCTCCACCCGGACCCGTGCCCCCCGCGGACCCGTGAGCCGAAAGTAGAGCCGAAAGCGACGCCCGATCGGCACCCGCCACAGCCCGGCCTCCATCTCGGCCCCATCCCCCCCGTGGTTGACGTGTGCCTGCACCCTGGAGTCGTCCACGACGCGGATCCCCAGATCCACGGCCTCGGGGTTGTCCCAGTCGAAACCGCTGGCGAGCTCACGCTCGAGCTCGGCCTCGAGGTAGTGCATGCCGGCCATCGCTCCGTAGTCGCGGCTCAGGCGTAGCTGGTAGCGGCGATCACTGCCGCCCGGGGGCGTCTTGTGGCGCAGCGTGAGCACCGGGATCACTCGCTCCTGGGGGCTGTTGCCGCCATGGACAAAGTTGCGGTGCTTGCCGCCAGCGAACACCTCCCCGCCCCGGGGGAAGACCAGGTAGCCATCTTCGCCCTCGTAGTCCAGCGCGCGCAGGGGCACGCTGTAGTGCTCGCTGGAGTTGCTGGGCCCCGAGTTCAGCGCGTAGCGAGCCCGCGCGTTGTCGTGACCACTGTCGAGCTCGGCATCCCCGGGTACCCGCAGCAGGAAGCCGTGGTCCGAGGTGATCACAAAGCGCGTGACCCCGGCGTCTCGGAGCAGCTGCCAGGCCTTGCGCAGGCGCAAGAGTTCGCCCGAGAACACCGACAGGCCCACGCCCTTTTCCCCCGCCGCATCGATGTTCTCGCTGTGCACGACCACCAGCTGAGCCTCGGCGATGATGCTCCCCAGCTTCTGCAAGTCCTTGCGCAGCAGCGCCTCGAGAGACAACCCTGGGCAGGTGCGCCCCCGCGTCCGGCCGGCCACGGCTCGCCGGCGCGTCTTGGGGTCGTGGACCACGAACTCCCCAGTCGAGAAGCCCTTGAAACGCTGGGCCTTCGCCTTGCCCTTGTCCTTGACCTGCACCCGGAGCTTCCCCCCCTGGACCACCGGCGCCAGGGCGTTCATGCCGATCTCGGTCATGGTCGGGAGCTCGGCCAGGTAGGGCCGGAGCTTGGCGACCTTGCGGTCCGTCTTGGACAAGAGCTCGAGGAACTCCCCAGCCATCTCGAAGCGCATGGCGTCGACCATGAACAGCGCGGTCTTGTGGCCGTCCTCAAGCATGGGCGCCACGACGTCGTCGAAGATCTGGCGCTGGCGCAGCTCGGCGCCCGGCAGGGGGCCCTCCTCCACACAAAGCTGGGCCCACTCCCGGGCACGGGCGTCCTGCCACTTCAGGTAGGCCTTGCGCGTCGCCTCGATTACCGCGCGCAGCCGCGCAAAGTCGGGGACCTTGTCGTAGAGCAGCTCGACCCGGCGCTGGCCGAGCTCGCGGTGCAGGCGATCGATGCTCGCTCCGTGCTCGACGTAGCGCGACACGGCCTCGGCGTGGCTGCGGGCGCCCTCGAAGCTCAGCGAAGAGCTGGCCAATGCCGCGCCCAGGCTGGCCGCGGCCCCGATCAAGGTCCAGGCGTTCTTGCGCTCGGGCTGGCGCTGCACCCAGAAGCTCCGGCCCTCGAGGCGGTCGCGGGCCCACTGCCCCGCGGGGCCCCAGTCCCCCGCTTCGAGGGCGGACAGGGCCCCCTTGTAGAGCTGGCGCTCCTCGAAGCGGAAGGTGTCGATCTTGCCGAGATCGGCGGCGCTCCCGGCCTTGAGCTCCCTCTCGATGAAGCCTTCGAGGTCGAGGGCGATAGGCGCGTAGTCCTTGGGGTAGTGGGCGCGGACGAAGCTCGCCACGTCCTCGCAGGCGACGCGCAGCTCGGCGCTCAGACTGTCGCGCAGGCCCTCGAGCGCCGGGGCCCGGGTCTCTCGACCCAGGTCATGGACGTACTCGACACACATCGCCCAGCTGGCCATGGCATCGCGGATCCCCCGGCGGACGGGCCCACCGAGGTCGCGCTCGCCATCCTGTACGCGGCGCTCGGGCTCGACGAGCTTCGCCCGCGGGCGCGGGAACTCCCACGACTCGGGCAGCCCCAACACCGCCCCCAGGCGGTGCCACAGCTCCCCATAGGCCCCGCTGTGCGCGAGCTGGCGCATGAGCGGACCACCGTCGTCGAACAGCGCCTGGGCCAACCCGGGCGCGTCCAGGCCCCCGAGCATCGCGGCCAGCTCGCCCGAGGCGCTGCGGACCCGACGGGCCATCCAGGCGTCGGCGCGGGCCAGGTCGAGGGGCTCCTCGCCCTCGGCCTCGCTCGCCAACAGCGCCTCGACCTCCTCGAGGGGCACCCGGCCCACGGCCGCCTGCTTGATCAGCGTCTCGAGCCCGCGGCGAAAACGGACCCCCGCGCTGTAGACCTCGAGCAAGGGCGAGGCCTTGACGCTGTCCTCCGTGGCGCCGGGCAGGTGGATGAGCAGGGGCGACTTGTCGATGCTCCCGGCGTGGTCTTCCAGGCTGAGCATGAGCTCGAGGTAGCTGCCGCGAAAGCCCAGCACCGGCGCCGCAAAGCCGCTGGCGGGATGGGCCAGGGCGTCGGCGAGCTCGGTGTAGTGCGCATCGCGGTCGAGCCAGATCACGATGTCGTAGCGGCGCAGGTCGGCCTCGAGCTGGGTGACGAGGGTGGCCGAGACGGGGCGAGAGGCCAGATCAAGCATCCTCGCTCACCTTCTCGCTCACTTGGTCTTGGCTGCTCGTAGCTGTCTGCGCGGCCTTTTGAGCCTTCTCGAGCTTGCGCAGGCGACGGTTGAGCTCTTTTTGTTTGATCGCCGCCACCTCGCTGGCGCAGTCGCGCAAGAAGGCCTCGCGGCAGGCGTCGGAGTCGTCCTCGTCGATGGTGAAGTCCGGGCCGATCTCGTCTTGCAAGCGCAGCTCCCAGGCGTGAGCCCGGGCTGGGTGGTACTTCCAAAAGCAGCCGTGAGCCACGCCCAGCGACGGGTCCTCCTGGCACTTTTGTTCCACGCGGTCTTTGAAGTAGCGCCGGGCGAGGTGGGACCAGTCGTAGTCCTTGCCGCCCTTGGCGGCCACGAGCTCCTTCCACCACTGCTTGGGCTTGTTCCACTGTGGGTCCAGCAAGGGCCACAGGGCGGCAGAGTTGACCATCACGCCGTCGTCCAAGTCGGGGTCGTAGGTGGCGTCGTCCACCCGGCCATCGGGGCCGAGTTCGGCACACTGCTTGAGGTCCGCGATGAACTGCTCGAGCTCCTCGTGCCAGGCGGTGACCTTGACCAGGCGCTTTTCGGCCTTGCGCGCCGCCCTGACGTCGGCCCCATCCCGGGCCGCGCGCAGGTCGGCCAGCTCCCCATCCAGGCGGCGCTGTGCGTCGTGGACATGCTCGGCCAGCAGGCTGCGCAAGGTCCCGGCGTGCCAGCGATGGATGTTGATCCAGACGACAAACGTGCGTTTTTTGGATGAGAGCGGCCAGTGGATGGGGCGGTTCTCATACATCTGGCGGTGGACGGCCTTGAAAAAGTCCTGGCGCAGGTAGTCGCGCAGGTGCTTGTGCTTGGTGTCTAGTTGGTCCTTGTGGACCGACCAAGTCTCGTGCAGGACTGCACAGGCGCCGTGACCCAGGCCGTCGATCTCACTGTCGGGGTCCAGTGTGCCGTCGAGGAACAAGATCGCGTCGGGGAGCGCGTGGCTCAGGTCGGCCTTGGCGGGGTCGAGGATACCCGCCTCGCCTGCCGGATCAAAACGGCCCAAAGCGACGCCCAGGGCGAAGCTGAGGTGGTGCTTGGGTGGCTCGGGGGTGAGTTGCTCAATGTAATCGGGTAGCGGAGTGTTCTCGGGTCGATCGACGGCGAGCTGGGCCCAGGCTTGGGCATGGATCCAGGGGGAGGGGCCAGGGCTGAGAAATTCGACGGAGGGCTCCCGGTGGAACTCATGTTTGGTGAAGGCAATCTCTATTCGAGCAATGATCTCAGACGATCCGCCCACACAAAACAGCGGAAGACGATTGACATCACCTGACTCAAACCCAATCGACGGATTAAGGTCTTGTAGAATGCAGCGAGATTGGCCCGCATTCAACAAACATACAATTTCGTCCACGTTTGTCGGAAAGACTGAATTTCCTTTGTTTGCTATGTAGCTTGGATAGCGATGAACGCGTGCAGAGAAGGTGTCACCAATCATAGAAAATGACACACCTCGACGGAAAAAAAACTCTTGGTTCGCCAGTTGGCCTGTTCCTTGACCAAGATGTTGTTTAAGTACTTTGAGCTCCAACCCGCTCCGTCCCCACCATGCGAGCAAAGTTAGCGGCTCAACCCATTCAGCACCATTGGATCCATTCACACATGGAACCCAACTGCCATGTGTGGACTTACAAAAATCGATTTCCTGAGATGAAGTCACTTCACTTGGGCAGCGGAGAAATCGCGAGTTTCCACTCGTCGACTGAAAGGAGCGTGCGCAGAACGATGCGCCCAAAGGGCTAAATTTCTCGTAGAGCTTGAACTCTTTATCGGACCACCAGTAGATTAGCGGCCACTGAGGGACGACGCGAAGTTTGCTAGGCAAAAAATTGAATCGCCCAACATGGCACAGTGTTGCTGCACGCTTGCGCTGGGTCTCTCCTGAAGTCGTCACAGTAGCACTGTGATAGGAACGTGTCGCCAATTTGCTTCCACCTGACGGCGGAATGCGCACAAACACACTAGAGCTCACACTTACGATTACCTGAGCTGCACTGATCTCTTCAAATGCACCTGAGCTAAGGTCATGAAGTGCGCGTAAGTCAAACCCTTCCAGTAGCTTCTTCCGAAGCTGCGCGTACTGTTTGATAAACATCCAATTCCGCATCGTCAGCAACGCCGACACGCCTCCCGCCGTCACCAGCTGCAACCCCCGCAGCAAAAATGCCGCGTACAAGTTCGCCTTCCCCTCGGGGTAGGTTTTCTTCACGTAACCCGCGTCCACCATCTTCGAGGTTCCCTGGTAGGGAGGATTACCCACGACCAGGTCGTACTTCCCCTCCTGCACCAGCCTCAAAAAGCGCACCCCCGCCGCAAGCTGCTGCCCGCGCAGGCGCAGCCCCAAGTCTGCCCCGCCCGTGTGTGCAGCCAAGAACTCTTCCAGCCGCGTGATCAGCCGCTCCTTGGCCTCCTCCCGCGTAAAGTCGACCGTGCGCTGCTCGGGCCCAAAGGCCTCGCCAAACATGCTGCCCTGCTCAGGCTGCTTGGGCCCCGTGGCTCCGACCAGGGCCTCGTCCAGGGCCTCGCCCACCTTCAGCAAACTCCCGAGGTGGTCCGCGCCCTCGAGGGCCGCCACGATCTCGTTGGTGACCTTGGGCGAGATGCCCACCTCCCACTCGAGCTCCGCGCGCAGCTCGACCAGCCCCGGGTCGTCCTTGGGCAGGCTGCCCAAGCGCAGCTGCGAGGCCACCAGGTTCAGGCGCTCGGGCCGAGCACCGCCGCTGGGCACCGCGCGCTGCGCCTCGAGCCACAGCGCCGCCGCGGCGATCTGGACCGCCCGCGGATCCAGGTCGATGCCGTGGAGGTTGTGACTCAGGATGCGCTCGACGATGGCCACCTTCGACCAGCGCGGGTCGTCCTGCTCGCCGCGGTGCTGGGCCTCCTCCCGGTAGAGCGCGACCAAAAGCTCGAAAGCCACGACCAGAAAATGGCCGGAGCCCACGGCCGGATCGAGGATCGCCACGTCTCGGATGGACTCGGGCGCGTGGCCGGGCGCGTCCTCGGGCATAGGCTGGGGCACGTAGTAGGCCCAGCGCCGCTCCATGTCGTCGTGCAGGGGCATGAGCGCGGTCAGCTCGACCTCGCCCGCCTCCCGCTTGGCCCGCCAGTCCACCCGGCGCGCCTCCAACCGGTCGAGCACGCCCGAAGACTGCGCCAGCGGGGTCCAGCCATGGCGTTTGCACATGGCCAGCCACATGGGCCCCAGGCTGTTTTGCAGCAGCCAGTCGACCATGTAGCGCTCCGTGAACATCTGGGTCTTGCTGGCGATCTCGTGGGGCGCCACCTTGCCGCCGCTGTTGAGTTTTTTGTCGATGGCCTCGCGGTCCGGGTCGTTCCAGTACTGATAGACCCAGCCCAGGGTCATGTTGTCGGTCCAGCAGCTGGCCTGGGGGTCGTCGGGGGGAGTCAGCTCCGGGTCGTCCAGGGCCTCCAAGACCATGCGCAGCGCCGACCAGGGCATGGGCACGAGCTCGGCCAGGCCCTCGCGGCCAAAGAGCCCCGGCAGGTCCAGGGCCAGCTCGTCAAAGACCATCGACAGCAGGAGCGCGTAGCCCTGGCTGTCGTCGCTATCACCCTCGTCGCTCTGTCCGTGGCCGACCAGCGCCGGGGCCAGCTCGCGGAAGTCGGTGTAGCCCTGGGAGCTCAGCACACCCGTGATCACCTTGGTCTTGCGCAGGCCTATGCCCTCGAGCAGGCGCAGGTAGACCAGGCGGTTGAGCCAGGTGTAGGCGGCCCGCTTGACGACCTCGCCGCGAAAACGGGCCTCGGCCTGTTCTCGGGGCGTGCCGGCCTTGCGCTCCTTGGCCGGGAGGGTCGCTACCTGCTCGTCGATCCACCGCTGTAGCCGCGCCCGCTTGCTCTCGCCCTCCTCGTCTAGGGCGGCCTTGGCCACGGGGACGCTGAGGCGGTAGCGAGCCTCGAGGGCGTCACCAAGCAGCGCCGGGAGCTGGCCCTGCAGCGCGCGGATGGTCTTGCTCAGCTTGCTTTTGACTTCGGGGGTCATGCCCATGTTCGGCTTCAATCTCGCCTGGACCAGTGGGTCCAGGCTGGGTCAGGTCAGACGCAGGCGGACCTTGTCGCTCTTGTCGAGCTGCTCCAGCAAGCGCGTGCGGATCTCGTCGAGGAGCGCGTCTACGTCCGCCGCGCTGCGGATCTCCCGGTCGCGCAGCTCGAGGCTCACACGCACGACCAGCTCGCCCTGCTCACGCACGGCGAGCTGCTCGAGCTTGGCGGTCGCCGCCTGCTCGGCCTGGACCAGCCGCGACTTGAAGCCGTCGCTGAGCGCGGCCAGGCGCGGGGCGAGGGCGTCCTGGTGGGTCTCGGTCTTCGCCGCTGCGATCAGGCGAAACACGGCATCGTGTTGCTCGACGGGCACAGCCGGGAAATCGGGGTGGCGCACCAGGGCCTCGCGGACCCCTTCAGCGGCGAGTTCCTGGGTATTGAGCCTGCTGTGCCGCTCGTGGCGGTAGGCGTCGCGGATCGCCTCGACCTCGTCGGCCACACCTTCGATGTCCCGCCAGGGGCGGTCGCCCCTGAACTGCTCGGCAATGCGGGCCTCGGCGTCGGTGACCTCGGCGGTCACGGCCCCGACCTCGTAGAGCTGCGCGAGGTGATTGGCAACCACCTGATGGGCCCGGGTCACCTCGTCGATGGCCGCAGAGCTCAGCTCGACATCGAAGGTGTTGAGCAGGGAGACCCCGTCGCGCAGGGCGTCGAGGTGCTTCTTGACCGCCAGCACCGTGGGCTCGATCTGCCGATCGCGCAGGCAGTCTTCCGTGATCTTGCGCAGGGCGGTGAGCTCCGCGGGGGCCTCGGGCTGGTCCGGGAGCCGGTTCAGCCGATCCTCGACCGAAGACAGCTTGGAGCTCATGGGCGGGAGCAGCTGGAACACGGCGTCGGCGATGGGGCCGTTCTCCGAATCGATCTCGCGCCTGAACACGGTGCGGAACAGCTCTACGATCTTCGCCCGATCTCGGGTCTTGATGCGCTGCTCGCCCGCGGGGAAGAAGTCGGCCTGCTTGAAGGGCCGGTCGCGCTCGAAGAGATCCTGCACGCCCCGATCCCCAACTTCGGTGATCGGCTTGTCGCCGCTGGGGATGATCTTGAGCTTCTTGGCGTGGAGCAGGCCTACGAGGCAGGCCTTGATCACGTTCGCCGTGAGTCCGTAGGGCGGCGCGCTGAAGCGCTTGAGCAGCAGGGCACCGCTGAGGCCCCCGCTGCCCTCGATGGCCTCAGCCAAGGCCCGAGGCACCGGGCCGCTGCAGCTCGGCACAATGCGGCCAGCGTCGTCGGTGAGGATGCCCAGCTCGCCCTCGTAGAACTTGGCGCTGGGCCCGGACAGGGGCGTCACGGTCAGCTGCTTGAGCTCCTTGGGCGTGACCTGGGTGGGCACGTAGTGGTCGTAGATCTGCGGTAGCCGCCGGTTGCCGACACCGAGCAGCGCGGGGCGAAAGGCCGAGCCGAAGCTGTCCGGCTTGTCCTCGGCGCCGTCGAAGTAGAGCTGCCCCTCCATGAACGCGAGGCTCACGGCGTCGAGGAGCTCCTTGTGCAGGTCGTCGAGGTTGCGCTTCTCTTCGAACAAGAGCGCGCGCTTGGTGGAGGTCAGGGACTCGACCTTGTCTGCGTAGCGCCGAACCATACCGGCCGACTTGCACAGCTTGCCGGCGCAGCGCGAGACCAGTTCGTACTGGCCCGTGACCCACAAGATGCGCCGCCGGTAGTGAGACTCTGCGCTGCGCACCACCCAGCTGGGTCGGTCTTGGAGTTCCTTGGGCACGAAGCGAAAATCGACGGTGATCGGCGCCTCTTCGCGGGTCGCCCGGAGCGGGCGCTCGTCGTGGCTGTGCTCGGTGCTGAACAGGCCCAACCAGGGGAAGCCCCGGCCGTCGAGCTTGGGCCGATCGGTGTCTCCCACCAGGCGCTCCAGGGCGTCGCGCACCGCGTCGGCCCGCCCTTCTTGGGACACAGTGATGTCGCGGCGCTCCCTCTCCCAATCCTGGCCGCTCGACGATTGGATCTTGTAACCGCGCTTGGAGTAGCCGAGCAGATTGGCCCGACGCAGGGACTCGAGAGCCTCGCGCACGGCCGGCTCGTTGTCGCCGTCGGCGATGTCGGCGTAGAGGCTCTGGGCCACGAGTTTGCTCGTCGTGCCCACGCCGGTGCTCTCCTCGTCGCCCTGGAGCAGCTGCAGGAGCGCCACGGCCTTTGCGCAGCGCAGCGCGAGGGCCTCGTCCGCTTTGGCGCAGTGGCGGTTGATGATGACCATCGTCCGTTGGATCTCGGGCTCGAGGGCCGCGCTCTGGACCTCGTAGATCATGTCCAGGGTCACCAGCGCGCCGAGCTTCATGGTCGCCAGGCCCTGCCCGCGAAACAGCTCGCCGAGGAGCTGCAAGAGCCCCCGGATCGCGTGGTCGTCACCTTGAGAGCGCCGCGAGCGAGTGCGCAGCGCCGAGGTGATCGCCATGATCAGCTCGATGTGCTCGGGCAACATAGGGTAGACCTCGACGAAATCCTCGCGCCGGATGTCCTCGCAGGCGTAGCCGTAGAGCTTGAGGTTGGCCCGGTGGCTGTCGAAGAGCTCGCGCAGGCGCAGCTCGTGGGCGGGCTTCTTTTGCAGCAGGCGCTTGTGGACGACGTCACGGATGTTGACCGTGCTCAGGTGGACACGAAATTTCGCCGGGAAGCGGTCCTTCATCTTGCCGAGGACCACCCCGGCCTGCCCGGCATTTTGGTCGTCGAGCTGCTGCTGACCCGTGGCCAGGAGCCAGACCTTGCCGCGCAGTCGCTGGCCGAGGGCACTGACCAGCGACTGCATGGCCAGCATGCGCTTGTGGTCCTGGTAGATGTACTGGGAGACCTCGTCGATCACCACGAACAAGGTCTTGCCGGGCGCGCGGCGATCGAGCATGTGAGCGATGGCCCGAGCCGCGTCCTCGGCCGAGAGCGGCTGGCTCTGCTGGCCTGCGCGCGCGCCCACCCAGTCCATGGGGTCGGCGTAGCGCTGCGGGAACATGTGGTGGAGGACCAGGGAGAAGTCGTCCTCAACCATGTAGGAGTCCTTGACCTCGGCCCAGGGCTTGTCGAGTACCTCTTGGACCTTGGCCTCGAACTCTTCGAATTGACCCTCGCGCTCGAGCTTGAGCTCGTAGTCGGCGACGACCGGCTCCCTCTCGCAGTAGCCCAGGCGCGCCTGGACCTGGCGGACCACCGCCGAGTGGATGTGCTCGTCACCGCGCGAGACGCCGCCGATGTCGAAGACCACCGCGATCGGGTCGAACTTGGCATGCAGGGCCTCCCACGCCCGCACGAGGTCCCCGCTGCGCTCGGAGGTGTCCCTCGCCAACCACGCCTTGGCGAGGAGGCTGCCGTCCGACAGCCGCTTGTCGTCGAGAGAGAGACCCAGGAGCTTGGCGAAGCTCGACTTGCCCGAGCCGTAAAAGCCCGAGATCCACGACGCCGGATTCTCTGGGTTGTCGGCTTGGGTGATGTTCGTGAGCAACTGGACGTAGTGCTCGTGGATGCCGTCCTTGATGAAGCGTGGGTGGCCCTTGGGCCAGCCGCCGGTGATGATGTACTCACCGACCTCGGCCTCGAGCTTGGCCGGGTCTTGCTCGTGGAAGTAGACGACCGGCGGGATGTCCCGGATGACGTCGGATCGAAACAGCTCGAAGATCTGCATGGCTCAGCCGTAAATGCGTGGGCGGTAGTCGGAGTCTGGTTTGAGCTGGCCCATGAACTTGAGGCCGTCGCCCTCGCGCTGCCCAGGGTAGAGCAGCACGACCGGGATGTTGTCGGTCTGACCGTCGAGGTGCTTGAGCAGGGCCGAATTGCGAAAGAAGGGGTAGAGCGCGCCGGCTCGGCCGACGATGGCGACGGTGCGCTCTACCTTGTCGGGGTGCGCCTTTGCAAACGCCTTGATCTCGTCTGCGACGTCGCGGGCGATGCCCGCGGGGCCCTCGAGCTCGACGGTGAGTTTTTGACCGAGCAGGTTGATCCCACGCGCGGGGTTGCGGCCAAACACCAGCTTTTCGCGGTCGATAAGGTGCTGAATGAAGCCCTCGCCACGCCGACGCAAGCGCGCGAACAACAGCTTTTGCAGCGAGATGTCCTTGACCACCCAGCCCGACTCTCGAAGGGTCGAGTGCAGCCGCTGGACCTCTCTACGCAGCTCGAACTCGCGCTTGGGGTCGTAGACGACGATGCAAAACCGATAGTTGCGCATCGTGCTGATGCGCGGCCCGTCTTCGTGCACGAGATCGCGCTCAAGATCCGCGAAGGTGTTGCGTAGCTGCTGGCTCATGGGCTGGTCGCTTCGACCGTGCGGACCCAGGCTACGAGATTTTCGTGGTCCCAGGTCACGTCAATGAGGTCGCCGATGCGCCGGTAGGTCAGGCCAGGGACCTGGCGCATCGTATCGTCTACCAGGCCGCCCTCGAGGCCGATCGAGCGTAGGTAGGGGTTGTCCTGGAGCGTCCCGGCGAAGCGAACGCTACGCAGGAGGTAGAGGAGGTAGCCCAGAGCGACCGGAGACACCCGCGGCGTGATCAGGGGCCGGGGGTCTCGGGTACCCTCGACCAGGCCCGCGCGGCTCGCAGCCGAGAGCAGCTTGCTGGCAAATCCCACCCGGGTCGCGGCGCTCCACCGGTTCTCGCGGTCGAATTCGCCCACCCAACGAACCACAGGCTCGCGGCTGATCTCTCGGCGCCCGCTCGCGCGACGCTCGGGAAGGTAGGTGCCTGTGAACGCGCGGTAGATGGGATCTGTGAGCTGCAAGTGCCAGTGGCAGATCGTTGTTCGGGTGCTGCGCTCGGCAGCGGTCCAGAGGCGCAGAGCCTCGATGGCGTGGGGGAAAGGGTCGAAACGCGTCGAGAAAGCCAGCGTCAGCGCCCCTACGCGAGCCATGGACTTCGCGCCGAACCAGTACTCGCCAAAGGCGATCTCGACCTCTCGCTCGCGGGGTCGGGAGGGGTCTGCCCGCTGCCAGTAGGTGCGGGCGTGCTCCACCTCGAGGCTCACACGCAGGAGCCGGGTGTGTGGAGCACGGGTCTCCTCGACGATTTCGCTCACGACGAGGGGCCGCGAATGTGCGGGCACGGGTACTGCTCACCAAGGGGGACGAGGGCACGGACGAACTGGCGGGCGAGCGCTGCGTGGTCCTCCACCGACGGCGGGCTGATGAGCCGGCGGCCGGTTGGCTCGGTGGCGAGCCTGGGCGCCGGCCCCTGCCTGGCCCATTCCTCGAACACGGCTCGGTCCCACGCCCCGGCAGTCATGGCGAACTCGGGGAAGACCTCGGCTGGTGACTTGCCCGAGCGCTTGTGGCTGGCGAGGCGGTCGGCGACGGCCTCGTCGACATCAAATCCGAAGTGAAACAGCGAGAGCAGCCTGCGGGCGTCCTTTTTGCGGGCGCTCGCGTCCGTTCGACGGGCGGCCTCACGCGCGACCTCGAGCGCCGCCCAGTGAGCGGTTCGCGGGGCCAGGCGCGCAAAGAGGTCATGGCCGCCGAACTCGCTGACCATGTCGGTGTTCCACCAGCCAAGGCGGGGCTCGTCTTCGTTGCGCTCGCCGGCCCAGGCCACGACGAGCTGGCAGGCGAGGATGGCGTCGAGTTGGGTAGGTGTGGGCATCCCGGACGGTGGAGAGTACCGAAGAGGACCTCCCTTCGATACCCAGGGAAACGAGTCTCCTGGCTCGCGCCTGAGTGGCGGCATCTCGTTCTCCAGGGCGTGGACCTGCGGGTCCACGCCGCCGCGCAGTCCACGGATGGATGGGGTTCAGGCAGTGGGACCACGCCCAGACTTCTGCGACTCCGAAACCTGCTTCAACGGTCTTTGTAGTTTTGCTTCGGGCGAAGCGCAGGACGATTGGGATCGTCGTCGGTGAACTTGAAGTGAGAGTCGGCCAACTCGTCAAACCGCTCAACGTCGGCGGAGACGACTCGTGCCATTCGCGCCCCGCAGAATGGGCAGAATTTCATTCCCGTACTCTCCGATATCTTCCAAATCCGATCCCGCGTGTCCGGCTCCTCCGCGAGCAGGTGTTCCCACACGTACGGAATCCCTCTCGCCTGGAGGACCACTACGACGGTCGCCCCTGACCGTTTGGCAAGAGCCGACAATCCGGCGCCTCCCGCATTCTCGATCAGTTCCCGCAGTCCGGCACAACAGAACGTCTTCCGTGATTTTCGCCCAAACATTGTCACATCCTACTCCCTTGTCGCGGCACCAAAACAGGGGCCCCGCGCTCTATCGGGGACAGAGCGCGGGGTAAAACCCTGACCTCGAGTGTGACGATACCCGTTCCGGCGTGTGTATCGAGGCCTCGGCGGGCCAGACCTTGCTCACTGGTTTGTGGCGCAGTAGGGTTTTCAAAGCGATAACGTTCAAGGCGACCGCGGCGATGCGGACGACAGGTAAACCGGTCATGGTTTGTCGCTCTCAGCAACCACCTCCATGGTCCGCATGAGAATCTCTCCGGCAACAGCAAGAAGTTGGACAACAGCCGACTCCCCCGTCGGCTTCAGAAACTCAAACTGCATGCCATCCGTATACCCTTGTTGATTCACCAACACCCAGCCCCAGAGCACAGATGCACCAAGGACATCACGCCAAGGAGGAAACGACCCTATGCTCTCGCAGAAATGCCCCTCGGTTGGGGAGTGCACATCAAAATTTTTAACTATAGTCAGTTCGTCATCGTCAGTCACAAATAACGGAAGCGTCCCCGATTCGAACTTCAGAACGATGCCCACCAACATCTTTGATTCACCTGGATCCAAACCCTGTACATACACCCCCGAGGCCTCACTTAGCCCTCCCCCCTCTTCGGAAATGTGGGATATAATATCTTGCATTCGTGCTCCTGTCCTTTCGTTCTGGATTGTCCAATTTTTGGGACAACGCGGTGGCGGAGATTTTCTTCTCGAGCGTCAAGACGGAGCTGGGGCAAAGGAGTATTTTCGTGAGCAGCGAAGACAAGGATTGCGGAGTGGATCGAAGTTCTGTAACGGGAAGCGACGGCACTCGGGCATCGGTAATGCGGCGCCACGAGAGTGCGAGCGGCGTACCTACGTACGTACGTAGGTACGCTGCGGAGGCAGCGCAGCTGAGGTGTCCATCTCGACGGGAAGGCAATCCGAGACATCATGGTGATGGTTTTTGTGCAGTAGTCGGAGACCCTCCGACAGTACGCGCGAACAGACCTGGGCCGCAACGCTCATCACTCGATCAAATACTGCACGAGGTCCTCCTCCCAATCCAAGAACGAAACTTGGCGCAGAGGGATCCCCGCTTGCCTGACAGCCTCTGACTCAGTGGTGCTCGGGAAACGTAAGCCCTTTGGCGCGGCGTCTTCAATCGCCACGATTTCGTCTACTGTGTTCTCGACTGGTGGTGAGGTCCACGCCACCCCACACATTGGGCAGACAAACAACATCGACCCGCTAGCAACCGACACTAGAAGGGCCAAAACGCCCGACGAGGAGCAAACCGGGCAGTCACCAGCGGACAAGAGGTCATGTTCTCGTTGTGTCACGTTTCAGAGCCTGTTGTTCTTGATGAACTCGATGATAGTCGGCTCAAGTGTAGGCCGGGTTCCCTCAAGATATTCTGCCCGGGCAATATTGTACAGCTTCGCCGCCTCCGCATTCTTGCCAACCGTCCGCTCTGCGACGCCCCGATACCACTGAGCGGCCGTTTGTCGTTCTGCGCCCGTCAGAGAGTCCAGCGGCGCCCGTTTTTTCAGGACCTGCTTCGCAAGAGTCCCCGTCTCCCTGCCCATTACTTCAAATAGATTCGGTGGCTTCCCTTTCCCTTTTGCGGCGGGTAGCGCCCGCGCACGGGGGGTCGTTGTCGGAGCAATAGATCGGGTATTCGGAAACTGCTCGACATTCCTGTGTCCAGCTGCGGGCTTGGTTCGGTCCGTTACGCGACCCGTCTGGGGAACAGTCCTGCGCCCCGTCACCGATCGGGTGGCCGGTGCGAGACTCCCGAATGCGCGCTCCGCGATCGCCGCCAACTCGGCTGTCTCGAGATCCACCCCCTTTCCACCCGCGTAGGAGATGGCTGCGATTGATGGGCCTACGACCACATTGAGCTCCCGCTGAAAACGTGCGGCATGAAGCTCCTCCTCGGTCATGCTGTAGCCTGGCCCGATATACTCCTGGTTTTTGACCGGTGCGAGGGGGCGCCGAGGAGGCTCGAGGTCAGCAATGCTGTCCTCGAGCAGTACTATTTCGGCGTCGATGGTTTCGATCTGTTGCCCGCTCGGGTTGTTCTGCAACACTTCTTCCCGAGCAAAACGAAGTTCAAAGACGTCCCGCTGCAGGGTCTCGATGTCTTCCCTTCGGGCCCTCTTCTGGAGGGTTCTTCCTACAAAACCGGTTGTTCCGGAGCTGTCACTCGTCGTAATAGGATTGTTCCCCACATAGGCGTATCGGTTGACCCCGTCTCCGAGGCCGATGGGGTCAGCAGCGGTCCACCGCCCGAGCCAGGGGGCGAGGTAGCGGGCCGAGTGGAAGGCGAGGCCTGTCTCCTCGTCGCGCTCCATACCCGTGTAGCGGTAGCGTTTCGGTGAGACGTCGATGCTCGCGTCCACAGCTCGGT
>CAYVJQ010000129.1:0-6785 GCA_964451725.1 uncultured Nannocystaceae bacterium
AGATACTCGACCTCGCGGCGCAGATCGTCGATGCCGCCGTCGTTGTGGATGATGTAGTTGGCCCGTTGGCGCTTGTCTTGCTCGGGCATCTGGGCGCGCATGCGGGCCAAAACGTCGTCGGTGGTCAGCGAGTCGCGCGCTTTGACTCGTGCGATCCGCGTGTCGGCCGTCGCCGTCACCAAGATCACGGCGCTCATCTCGTCGCCCTCATCGAGCTTCTTTTCGAACAGGAGAGGGACCTCGTAGACCATCACCGGGTGTCCCGCCTTCTCGAGGGCGTCGAGCACCTGTTCGTAGCGCTCACGGATCCGAGGGTGCAAGATCGCCTCGAGCTGACGTCGACGATCCGTGGTCCGAAACACGATCGCGCCCATTTTCTTGCGGTCGAGCTCGCCGTGCTCGTCGAGGACCTCGTCGCCGAAGGCCTCGACCACGTCGCGGAGCCCCTCGCTACCCGGCGCGACGACCATGCGTGAGAGCTCGTCGGCCGAGACCACGGGGACGCCGTACTCCTCGAGCATCGTCGCTACCGTCGACTTCCCGCTGCCGATGCCCCCGGTGAGTCCGTAGACCTCCATCGATGGATGCTAACCCCCGCCGGAGCCGATTGCATCTACGTCGCTCGTGCTGTCAAGGTACGCCGGATGAGCAAGGCAAGAGCGCCGCGGTGGCAAGTGGTCGAAGCCGCCTTTGAGCTCAGCGCGCCGAACCTGGCGAGCTGTCCCCCTGGCGACCGTCCGGAGTTCGCCGTCGCGGGCCGGTCGAACGTGGGCAAGTCGAGCTTGCTCAACACCTTCACGAGGCGGACGGGCTTGGCTCGAGTGAGCCGCACCCCCGGGCGCACCCGGCTGCTGAACTTCTTCGCGCTGCGCCTGCGCGGCCCCGGGCGCGTCGATCAGAACCTGCGCCTGGTCGACCTCCCCGGCTACGGTTTCGCCAAGGCCCGGCGCGAGGTTCGAGACACCTTCGGGCCCATGATCGAGGGCTACCTTCGTGAGCGCGAGACGCTGCGTGGGCTCTTGACGCTCATCGATGCGCGTCACGGTCCGCGCGACAACGACTTTGGGCTGCTCGAGTTTTGCGCCGCCATCGAGCTCCCCTGCCTGGTCTGCGTGACCAAGTGCGACAAGCTGGGGGCCTCTGAACGCGGGTTGTTGCCGCGGCGCTTCGCCGACGTCTTGGGTATCGACCCCCGCGATGTGCTGTTGACCTCCGCGAGCAGCGGCCTCGGGCTGACCGTCGGCGACCGCCGCGGGAGCCTGGGCGACGAGCTCGCTCGCCTGAGCCGGGACGCACCTACGGACGCCTCGACGGACGCCCCGACGGAGGGCCCGACGGAGGGCCAGGCCGGGACCGAGACGGCGACCGAGACGGCGACCGAGAGTGCTGGAGACACGTGACGCGAGCGAGGCGGACCTCGACCCGCTCATGGCCCTCGACACGGTCTGCTTCGCTCGACCGTGGCCGCGGGAGGCGTGGATGTCCGAGCTCGCACCTCGGGCCGGAACTCCCCTCGTGACCTTGGGCTACCGGGGGGCGGAGCCGGTGGGGTTTCTGTCCGCGCCGGTGTTTGGAGTGCGCTGCGAGCTCAGGAGGATCGGAGTTGCGCCCGAGCATCGCGGCCGGGGTTGGGGTCGAGATCTCCTCAGTCACGCGATCGCACGCGCAGCGGCATACGGCTGCGACCGAATCGAGCTCGAGGTCGCGGCCGACAACACGCCCGCGCGGGCCCTCTACGCCCGATTGGGTTTTCAGCAGGTGGGACGGAGACCTCGCTACTACGCCGGAGAAGGCCGTTCCCAACCCGTCGACGCGATCCTCATGGATTGCGCGACCTGCTCTAAAACGTCGTAATCGACGTTCCATGCTGAAAATCAGCGTGCGAAGTCTTGCACGCTGCGAGTAGACGGAGCCCGAGCTTTGGCATATGACTCGCGCGTGGCCCCGGCCCAATTCCAGGTCAACGTCGTCTCGAACCGCAGACTGACCGGGGGCTACTTCGTGCTCGAGCTCGAGTCTGAAGCAGACAACCCAGTCGCCGACGCCGCGCCCGGCCAGTTTGTCATGTTGCGTGGAGACTGGGGCCGAGATCTGCTCAACGGCCGGGCTTTCTCTGTTCTCCAGCCCATCGACGGCCGCCGGTTTACGGTGATGATGAAGGTCTTTGGTCGGGGCACGGCCAAGATGCAGGCCATGGGGGCAGGGGAGACTCTCACGGTCACCGGGCCGCTCGGCAGGGGGTTCCCCAAACCTGGGCACGACGGCGCGGGGCGACGCCAGCTCTTGATCGCGGGCGGCGTCGGTCTACCGCCGCTCCACTTTCACGCTCGCCGGGCCGTCGCCGATGGAGCTGTCGCCTCCATCGAGCTGTTCTACGGCGGTCGGCGAAGCGAGGATCTCGTGTTGACCGGTGCGCTGGACGACTGGGGGGTCCCGACGGTCTTGGCGACCGAAGACGGCAGTCGCGGTGAGGCCGGCCGGGTCACCGTTCCCCTGGTTCGCCGCATCGAGGAGGCCGCGGCCACGGGCGAGTCTGTGGAGCTCTTGGCCTGCGGACCGACCCCCATGCTCGAGGCGGTCCGCGAGATCGGGCTGGCCCGAGACCTGCCGACTTACATCTGTCTCGAAGAGATGATGGCCTGCGGCTTCGGTGTGTGTCTGGGCTGTGCTGTGCCGGTCTACGGTGACAAGCCCTACAAATATTGTTGCACCGACGGGCCTGTGTTCGAGGCCCGGGAGGTGCGCTGGTGAGCTCGACTCCCGACATCCCGCCTGAGGCCGCCCCCGGCGTCGCGCTCGAGTGTGACTTCGGCCCGCTGACGCTGCGCAGCCCGATCCTGACGGCCTCCGGCTGTTTTGCCTACGGCCGTCGCTTCGAGCCGTTCATGGATCTGCGCGAGCTCGGCGGGCTCTCGACCAAAGGTATCTCGCCCCTCCCGCGCCACGGCAACCCCCTGCCGCGAATCTACGAGACTGCGTCGGGCATGCTCAACTCCATCGGCCTGGAGAACGTGGGCTGCGAGGTCTTTCTCGACGAGAAGCTGCCCTACCTCGCCGAGCTCGACGTCAGCGTCTGGGTGAATTTTTTCGGCACCGATTTCGACTCCTACGTCGAGTGCGCCAAGACCCTCAGCGAGGGCGGTGCAGGGCGGATCGCCGCGCTGGAGATGAACATCTCCTGCCCCAACATCAAAAAGGGGGGGATCGAGTTTGGGACTGTCCCCGAAGTGGCGCACCGCCTCACCAAGGCCTGTGTCGAGGTCAGCGAGATCCCGATTGTGGTCAAACTGACCCCCAATGTGGCCGACATCGTGGGCATGGCCGACGCCGTTGCCCAGGCCGGTGCGGTCGGGGTCTCGGTCATCAACACGATCACGGGCATGGCCATCGACGTTCGACGTCGACGCTCACGCATCGCCACCACTTTCGGGGGGCTCTCGGGCCCGGCGATCAAGCCCGTTGCCCTGCGCATGGTCCATCAGATCTCCCAGGCCCTGCCGGATCTCCCGATCTGTGGGATGGGCGGCATCTCGACGGGCGAGGATGTGCTCGAGTTCCTGATGGCGGGGGCGCGCTGCGTTCAGCTCGGGACCATCAACTTCGCCGAGCCAGGGGCCGCGCTACGGGTGACGAGCGAGCTGCGCTCACTCCTCGCCGAGCTCGACTTCGAGTCGGTCGCCGACGCTGTGGGCTCGCTCGTGCCCCTCACTCCCGAGCCTCCCTTTGCCCCGCACCGTCCTGTTGAGCGCTCAGGTGGAGGCAAAGGATGAGCACACCGATCGCGGATGCAGGCGAGATCGAACTCGTCAAGGTCGAGGCCATGATCCGACCGTTCAAGCTCGACGAGGTCAAGCAGCGGCTCACCGAACTCGAGGTCGGCGGCATGACCGTCACTGAGGTCAAGGGCTTCGGCCGCACCGGCGGCAAGACCGAGTTCTATCGGGGCTCGGCCTACGTCATCGACTTCGTACCCAAGATCAAAATCGAGGTCGTGATCCCGATCGCCCGCACCGAAGAGGTGATCGCGGCGATTCGCGAGGTCGCGGCCTCCGAGCGCATCGGCGACGGCAAGATCTTCGTCCTGCCCGTCCTCGACGCCATTCGAATCCGTACCGATGAACGCGGCGAGTCGGCCCTCTAGGTTTTCTAGTCGGTCCCGATTTCGCCACATCGCCCAGAGAGCAGCACGATCATGAGCGAACAAACCCCCACGGACGTCATTGACTTCATTCGCGAGCAGGAGATCCGTATGGTCGACCTGCGCTTCATCGACATGCTGGGTGCCTGGCAGCACTTCACCGTGCCCGCCCACCAGCTCGACTTGAATGCCTTCGAAGAGGGTTTTGGCTTCGACGGTTCTTCGGTGCGGGGATGGAAGACCATCAACGCCTCGGACATGCTGGTCATACCGGATCCCACGAGCGCCAAGGTCGATCCCTTCATGGAGGTGCCGACCCTCGTCATGCTCGGCAACGCGGTCGACACCATCACACGCGCGGACTACGAGCGCTGTCCCCGGTCCTTGGCGGCGCGCGCCGAGGACTACCTTCGGTCCACGGGCATCGCCGACACCTTCTTTGTCGGCCCCGAAGCCGAGTTCTTTATTTTTGACGATGTTCGCTACAGCAGCGGCACGCAGAGCAGCTTCTACGCCCTCGACTCGGACCTCGGGCACTGGAACACGGGTCGGGAGGAGTACCCGAACCTCGGGTACAAGATCCGCGCAAAGGGGGGCTACGTCCCGGTCCCACCCGCGGACGCTCAGCACGACCTGCGCACGGATATGGTCCTGGCTCTCGAAGAGCTGGGGATCACCGTGGAGCGTCAACACATGGAGGTCGCCACCGGGGGCCAGGCCGAGATCGACATCCGCTTTGACTCGCTCTTGTCTCAAGCCGACAAGGTGATGTGGTTCAAGTACGCGATCAAGAACGTCGGGCGGCGCGCGGGCAAGGCTGTGACCTTCATGCCCAAGCCGCTGTACGGCGACAACGGCAACGGCATGCACACACACATGTCGCTGTGGAAAGACGGCCAGCCCCTGTTCGCGGGGGAGCAGTACGCCGGGCTCTCAGAGATGGCGCTCCAGTTCACCGCTGGCGTGCTCCACCATGCCTCGGCTCTGTGCGCGTTCACCAACCCGAGCACCAACAGCTACAAGCGTCTGGTCCCCGGCTTCGAGGCCCCGGTCAACCTCGCCTACAGCTCTCGCAACCGCTCGGCGGCCATCCGCATCCCCACCTACTCGAGCTCGCCCAAGGCGATCCGGATCGAGTTCCGCACCCCGGACCCGACCTGCAACCCCTACCTCGGGTTCTCTGCCCTGCTCATGGCCGGCCTCGACGGCATCCAAAAGCGCATGGATCCAGGGGAGCCCCTCGACAAGGACATCTACAGCCTCAGTCCTGAGGAGCTCGCCAACGTGCCCTCGGTTCCTGCGACGCTCGAGGGGGCACTCGACGCTCTCGAGGCAGACCACGAGTTCCTGCTGGCCGGCGACGTGTTCTCCCGCGATCTGCTCGAGTCCTGGGTCAGCTGGAAGCGCACGAACGAGGTCGCTGAGGTCCGGGGCCGACCACACCCCCACGAGTTCGAGCTCTACTTCGACGTCTGAGCCGCGTTGGGCCGGCCCTGGCGAGGGACCCCCGGGTCCGGCGCTCCCTCGCCGCTGATCGCCGACCAATGGATCTGGGTAGTCGATCACTCTGCGAGATAGTCTTGCGGCGGCGAGCCCCGCTCGGATAGGCTTGCCCCCTTCATGCGCGGCTCGGACCTTTCGCTGCGAGACCGCTTGGCGGTCGCCCTGATCGATCGATCGCCCCAGTGGTCTGCCATGGCCGCGACGCAGGCCATGGGTGCCGTCGCGCGCCTGCCACTGCCCAAAGCAGTGTGTCGGGCCGCGGTCTCCACTTACTCCAAGGTGTTTGGTGTGGAGTTGGACGAGATCGAGCCTGGCGATCTCGACCAGGGATTCTCGAGTTTCAATGCCTTCTTCACTCGCCGGCTCCGGGCGGGGGTGCGGAGCGTGGACAAGCGCGGCGGTGTGTTGGTCTCCCCCTGCGACGGTCGGGTGCGCGAGGTCTCCGATATCGAGGCTCAGGGTGTAGTCGTCGCCAAAGGCCACGCCTACGCGATCGGTGAGCTGTTGGCAGACCCCGAGCTCGCCAAGCGCTTTGTGGGGGGGCTTCAGACCGTCATTTACCTGCATCCCCGGGACTACCATCGGGTCCACTCCCCCTTCTCCGGTGTCGTGCGCCGTCTGACCCTGGTCCCTGGCCGCTTGTTGCCGGTGACCGACGCCTCCGTGGCCAGCGAGCCGCGTTTGTTCGCCGTGAACGAGCGGGTCGTTCATCTGCTCGAGACCGACCTGGGTATGGTTGCGGTCGTGATGGTTGCAGCCTTTGGCGTCGGGCATATGAGTTGCGCCTACCACGCAGCCGAAGCACATCCTGAGACCGAGATCGTTCACGAGCTCGAGCCACCGCCGTTTTTGGCGAAGGGCGACGAGCTCGGTGTGTTCCATTTGGGAAGTACCGTCGTGATGTTGACTGAGCCTGGTGTCGAGGTTGTTCCTGGGATCGAGCCAGGCATGAAGCTCGAGTTTGGCCAGGCCTTGCTGCGCGCCGTTGGAGCCGAACAATGAGCTGGGATGTCGAGGAGCAGGACTGGCTGCACATGCCCGATCCGATCATCTCGGAGGTCCCGCTCGATGACCTGGATGCGCAAATTATCGAGGCGCTCAACGCAGGGACCCACCGCGCGGCGGCGGAGTCGACGGTCCGGGG
>CAYVJQ010000129.1:6885-12186 GCA_964451725.1 uncultured Nannocystaceae bacterium
GCCGACCGAAGAGATGGTGATCCCCAACCTGGCCACGCCCAGCGTCGTGATCCCCTCTCTCACCCGGCCGGAACCCGAGGCTCCGGCTCCGGCTGAAGAAAAGGACGAGGTGCTCGAGGCCAGTGAGGTGCTCGACAGCGCGGAGGTCGAGGAGATCGAGGCGGTCGAAGAGATGCTCGAAGATGAGGTCCTCGAAGTCGAAGAAGACGACGAGGCGCCGGAACCGAGCACCGGTCCCCAAGAGGTGAAGCCACCCGCACCGCCGGAGGTAAAAGCTCAAAAACGCCGCAAGGCTTGGTACGACGATGTCTTCGCCGAGCCTTATCTGTTTCTGTACCCACCCGACTGGGTGGAGGCTTGCACCCGTGACGCTGAGTTCATCCAGGCCCAGCTCGGTCTGGAGGAGGGAGCGAGCATCCTCGACGTCGGCTGTGGGGATGGGCGCCATGCGATCGAGTTGGCCAAGATGGGCTACCAGGTCATCGGCATCGACAACTCTCTGGCGTTGATGCTCGCGGCCGCGCAGAACAAAGAAGGTGCGGCGCTCGAGTCGGGCAGCGTCGACTTCATCCACTGCGATATGAACAGGCTCCCCCAGGACCGGGAGTACGACGCCGTGATCTGTGTAGGGACGACCTTCGGGTACTTCGAGGACGAGCAAAACCTCCGCTGTCTCGAGGAGATGACGGCCCGCCTCGCACCGGGAGGCCGACTGCTTCTACATGTGTTCAACCGGGATTTTGTCTGCCCTCAACTGCCCGCCCGAAGCTGGTGGCAAGGCCGTCGCTGCATGGTCATCGACGAGGCCGACATGAATTTTTTCACCAATCGGCTCCGGGTGCATCGGCGGGTGATCTTCGACGATGGCCGTCAGTATGAGCATCGAATGTTCATCCGGGCGTTCTCGGTTCACGATTTGGGCAAGGCCATCTCCGCGATGGGCATGCGGGTCCTCGAGGTCTCGGGGAGCCGAGACACACGCGGTCGTTTTTACGGTGCCGCGTCTCCAGAGATCTGGATCGTCGCAGAGCGCAAGCCCGAATAGGGACAGGTCGCATCCACACACACCGGAGCACATCACTCTCGTGTGGGCCGGCGGATGGCTGGAGTAGTAGCCGGGAACACGGATCTGCTGACAGATGTGTCGCGTGGTCGCCACATCGCGTGTCATTGTGCCGCGGCGGCGTCCGGGGATGGGGGGGCACCACCCTCTCCATCTCGATGGACGGCCCCGCCCATTGAGGATGTTGCAACCTCCCCAAGTCGGGACCGTAGACCGGCCTAGGTATGCCTCACTCACTGGCAAGGAACTCGGCCACACGATGGTCATCGACGTGGGGGAGCGAGAATCGCGCTCATTCATGATGCTGGCACGGCATTGGCATTCGCATCTGCTCGATACCCCGACCACACCCGACCCACCCAGGGACGTGTCAGCGACCGCCCTCTCGCTTCGTTGGTCAACGCAGTCGAACACATCGGGCATCTCGTACGTTTTTCAAGTCGCAACTTCACACACCGCGAAGGTGTCCGCCCCCACGGGGCATAGAATCGAGCCCGCCTCGGTACCAAGAGTCCCTGCTGACTCGATATTTCTGGATGGCCAGAGCCATCCACCATCGATCCTGAGAGGCGCATTTTTGCGCCAGGAATGAGAACAAACCATGGCACGTCGCAAGGTCACCCGCGGAGCACCTCCTCAGCTCGCACGCAGTTCGCGTGGCAAGACCTGGCCCAAGGGCACAGGTCGAGGCTCGAAGAGCGACTCCGATTCCGCGAACTTCTTGAGCGTCTACTTCCGCGAGATGTCGGATCTCGACGTGATGACGGCCGAGCAAGAGCTCGCGGCGGCGACGCGGATCTTCAACCTGCGCAAGGCGTACTGGACGGCGCTGCTGGCCTACCCCCCCTTCGTCGATGGGATCGTGGCGGTCCTGGAGGCTCGTATCGATGCCGATGATGTGCCTGCAAAGGCGCTGCGGACGATGCGGCGAACCTCCCGTAGCCTGCGAGACCGAGAGACTCGCGGGAACAAGGACGGCTATGAGGCCGCGGTCTCCGACCTGACCGAGCGCATGCTCGAGCTGGACACGGACAACATCATCGCGGAGGCGCTCGCCGCAGAGGTCGCCGCGATCAAGGGAGGCCAACGTCATGGCCTCGAGCTGGTGGTCAAGCCCCCCCGCGAAGGCTCGCGTCCCTTCGCTACCTACGCGCTCGAGGTTCATCGCGCAGGCCGGAACCTCCGGACTGCGAAGAACCGGTTCGTGAAGGCGAACTTGCGGTTGGTGGTGTCGATCGCACGACGCTTCAACCACGGCCGGATGCCGCTTCAGGACCTTATCCAGGAGGGCAACATCGGTCTGATGAAGGCGGTCGATCGCTTCGACTACCGCAAGGGCTTCCGCTTCTCCACCTACGGGAGCTGGTGGATCCGACACGCCATCAGCCGTGCGATCGCGGACAAGGGCCGGCAGGTCCGGCTCCCCGTCCACATGATCGACGCCTACCACAAGGTCAACAAGGCGCGGCGAGAGTTGGAGGCCAGGTTGGGGCGTGAACCCAGCCGAGAGGAGCTGGCTGAGCAGACTGGTCTGGCCCTCGCCAAGATCGAGAAGATGGGCACGCTGCTCGTCGACAACCCGGTCTCTCTGGACAAGCCGGTCTCCGATCAAGATGGTCGGCGCGTGGTCGATTTCCTCGAAGACGACAACGCAGAGACGCCCGGTGACGGGCTCGAGGTCAGCGCCCTCAACGAGCAGGTCAAGCGCCTCGTCTCCAAGCTCCGACCGATCGAGGCGGATATCATTCGCAAGCGCTTTGGCCTCATCGACGAGGACGAGCGCACGCTCAAGGAGATCGGTGGTCAGTACTCTCTGTCCCGTGAGCGAATTCGCCAACTCCAAGAGCAGGCGCTCGGGAAGATCCGTCGAGAGCTCAAGCGGCTCGAGATGCTCTGATACCCATAGGGCCTCTCAGGGCCCATAGACACACCAAGGGCACCCATGCTCGCGCCGGACCGGCCGGTTCAGCGAGAGCATGGGTGCCCCTTTTTGAGCCCGAGTGGCTCAACCCTCGTCGATGCGGAACAGTTGTTGACCTACCAAGATCAGTGAACCGAGCGGGACGCTCTGGTCCTTGCGGGCGCGGACATAGGTGCCGTTCGAGCTCCCGAGGTCCTCCAGGAACACCCCCTCGTCATCACCGATGATGCGGCAATGGTTTCCCGAGACGTAGCCGTCGTCGGGGAAGGTGATGTCGCCGGAGTCCCGGCCAATGGAGACTCCGTCGTCCTTGATGGGGAACGCGAGGCAAGCCCGATCGACGCTCGCCATCACACTGACCCGGCCCCAGTAGCCGGGGTTGGGGCTGCCCATCTTCTCGGTGCCGTCGCCGGTTGTCGTCGGCTCGGGCAGGTCCTCGTAGTGAAGGAGCTCTTGCCCGACGCGGAAGGAGTCCTGGTCGCGCAGCTCCGTGCGACCCTCGAGCTTGATGTAGACACCGTTGAGTGAGTCCAGATCGTCGATCAGGAGGCCCTCCTTGGTCGCCTTGAACTCCGCGTGATCGATGTCGAGGTAGGCGTCGGCGTCGAAGGGGGGCCCGTGTCCACGCCCGATGCGCTCTGGGCCACCATCAATGACGAGGACACCGCCCTCTGTGCCGTCTTCACGGATCAGGACGAGGCGGACCTTGTTGGCCTGTGGTTGTCCAGTCACCGGTGACTGGCTCGCATCCATAAACATGGTGCGGGCTTGAGCCAGAGGTGGTGCAGCGGGCGGAGGGGGCGGCGGAGCAGCGATCGGAGCCGCGGGCGGAGGAGGCGGCGGCGTAGAGACCGAAGTGACCTCCGTGGTGCGGAGAGAGGTTCCACAGGCCCCACAAAAATTGAGTTGCGGCGGGTTTGGGGCCTGGCAGCTCGGACAGGGCGAAGCGCCCCCGGAAACCGGGGTTGCTGGGGTCTGAGGGGGCCCATAAGCCTGTCGAGGCTGGCTTGGGCCCGGCTGCCCGTAGGTCCCCTGTCGAGGCTGCCCGTAGGGCCCTGGAGCCTGCGGCGGCTGAGCGTAGCCGGCAGGCTGGGGGGCTGGGGCGGCAACCGGGAGCGGCGGCGCGACAGGAGCTGCCGGAGCTGGAGCTGCCGGAGCCACGGCCTGTCCCGGAGCGGGCAGCTTGGCCCCACAGCCGAGGCAGAACTTGTAGTGGTCCTGGTTTTCTTTGGCGCAGTTGGGACAGACGATCACGGGAGCCTCACGAGATCTCGACGCGGAAGAGTTGCTGGCCGACGAACAAGTAGTCGCCGTGGAACAGCTCCTGGGCACCCTTGATACGGATGAAGGTGCCGTTGCGGGAGCCGGTGTCGGTGAGCAGGACCTTGCCGCCATCGGACAGGTCGAGTTTGGCGTGGTGACCGGAGATAAAGCGGTCGTCCGGGAAGTTCAGTTCGTTGCCCTCCCGGCCCATCGCCATCGTCGTGCCGTTGGCCGAGCAGACCAAGCCCTCGCCGCCACCCGCGAGTTGTTGGATGACACGGAATGCGCCGTCGGGTCGCGGGCTGCCGTAGAAATAGGTGCCGTCTTTGTTGGGCGCGTACTCGGGGAGAGGATCACTGTCGAGCTGAAGCAACTGCTCGCCGAGCAGGAAGGAGTCGCCGTGATCCAGTGGAATCGGCCGCTTGATGCGGATGAACACCCCGTTGTTGTCACTGATGTCTTGGACAAACAAGCGGCCGTGTTGGACAGAGAAGCGCGCGTGCTCCGAACTCAAGAACACGTCGTCGGAAAAGGTGATGTCACCTTGGGTCCGGCCGACCATGTGGGTGGTGCCGCTGAGGTGGTAGGTCACCCCGTCGCCGCCCTCGCCCTTGATCACGACCAGGCGCGGTGTCACGGCCTTTTGTTGGAGCGCGCCGAAGAACATGGTCCGGGCAGCGGGCTTGGCTTTGTCGCTGATCGGCTGACCGGTGGAGGGGTCGAAGCGGGGACCAGGATCGGCGCCCGGGTGTCCTTGAGGCATGTCCTCAGCGGAGGCGATCATCGTTCGTCCGGGTGCTGTGACCGGAGCCGCTGGGGCCGGGGCCGCCGTAGGAGCGAGTGGAGCCGCCGGGACCGGAGCCGCCACAGCTGGAGTGACCGCTGGGGCCGGATCAGGCGTTGGGACCGGGGCCGGAGGAGGAGCAGATTGTGGCTGTGCCGACGGAGCCAACACCGTGCCGCAGCGACTGCAGCTCGTGGACCGGATCGTGTTCAGTTGGCCGCAGACCGGGCACGCAAGGCCGAGTTCCATGTCCCGGGGATCCTTGCGCTG
>CAYVJQ010000129.1:12286-14229 GCA_964451725.1 uncultured Nannocystaceae bacterium
CGCCAGGCGGCGAGCAACTCGCTGCGATAGGGGGCGAGGTCGCCCGCGTCGAGAGCCGGGAGCGCAGGGGCGAGCTGAGCGACCAGCCAACGCTCGACTATCTTGCCCCACTTGCGCTGCCTGGGAATGGGGGGCAGGCCGACACCGCGCTCTGTGGTGGCCGCGGTCGATCCCAGGAGTCGCTGGAGGCTCGAGATCGCGGTGTCTCGGGGGAGTCCGCCAGGTCCGAAGTAGATGCCAAAAAGCGCCTCGACGCTGTCTTTGCGCAGGTGTTTGGGTTCGACCTGCCCGAGCCTCCACGCGGCGACTGCGGCGATAAAGGGGTCCGCGTTGTGGAGCTGCGGGTGAAGCCGGACGACCCGAAAGTCCGGGGTCAAAGCCGCCGCCGCAAAGGTGCAGGCGCGGCGAACGGGGAGGCTGGAGTCTCGGGCGAGGCGGTCGACGACGACGAGGTCCTCTACCCGTTTGTCGTCCCGCGAGAGCCGGGCCAAGCCGAGGCAGGCCAAAGTAATCCCGACCTCGTCGTCCCGGCTCCGAATCCGCCTGCGCAGGGGGGAGGCCGCGTCGGCCGAGCTGCTCCGGGCGAGGGCCCAAAATGCAGCGGCCCGGACCTGTCCGTCCACAGCGCGGTCGTCCACGACCTCCGCCATGACCGGGATCGACGCTGGATCGTCGAGCTCGCCCGCGGCCTGGATCGCCGCGACCCGGGCCGCGATGAAGCGTTGGCGGACGGCGTGGGTGGCATCGCGGGGGGGCTGGAGGTTCGCGCCTGTGCGCGCCAGGTGGACGGCCGTATCGGGGAGCGCGAGTTTGCCCAGGTGTCGCGCCGCGCTCATACGGTTGTTGATCGAACCCCGCGAGAGGGCCGCGACCAGGGGCCGGCGGAGAGCTGCGACCCGGTTGTCGTCGCGCTGCTTGGTGCTGTCGACGAGCCAGACCTCGACTTGGGGGGGCTGGATACGGTCGAGGGCGGAGAGCAGAAAATCGCGTGGTTCGTCCGCGTTGGGTTCGCGCTTGGTTCGGCGCACGGCGAGATCGAGGAGCTCGGCGGTGCTGTCGGTGACCTCGGCCAGGTCGAGGGCGCGGGCACCCGCCTCTCGCATCAAATCTGAGGGTCCACCCGCCTCCAAGAGGTCTCGAAAGCTCCGGGCGGCGCTGGCGATCTCGCCTGTGGTCAGCTGGAGTTCAGCCAGCCGCATGCGGGTGCGGGCGTGGGTCGGGTGAGCATCCAGGACCGACTGGTAACACCACATGGCCTGCTCGATGTTGCCGCGGCGCTCGCTGAGTTCGCCCAGGCGCAAGAGCGCCCGGATGCCGCTGCTGCCTCGCTCGAGCGCTCGAATCGCTGCTTTGCGGGCCTCCTCGGGCTGGTCGAGTTCGTGGGAGAGCTCGACGAGCATGACCAGGACGTCGACCTGCCGCGAGGGGGCCAGGGGCAAGAGGCGCTCGAGGGTCTGGACCGCCTCCAGCGGTCGGCCGGCGCGACGTTGAGCGACCGCGAGTTCCATGAGCCGGTCCGGATCGTTCGGGAACATGTCCCGGAGCCGCGTGTACATCTGGACTGCAGCGGCGTAGTTCTCTTCGCGCGAGAGGAGCTCGGCCATGAACAGACCGGCCTCGAGGGCCGCCGGGTCGGGACCCGCTGCGAGGGCTCGCTCGGCCGCGGTCACGGCCTCGTTGCGCTTTTGGGTCTTGTTGGGGAGCGGACCGGCCAGGAGCTCCACGATCCGGGTCCGGGCCTCGGCCCGGAGCAACTCGTGGGCAGGGCCATCGGCGACCGCGCGGACCTTCTCCCAGATCTCGAGCGCGAGGTCGGGGCGGTTGCGGTCTTCCTCGAGCATGGCCTGGAGGCGCAGGTAAGTCGGCTCCTTCGGCTTCTTGCGCAGAGCCTTGGCGAGGGACTCGAGGGCGAGCTCGCGCAGGCCCCGATCCATGTTTGCGTG
>CAYVJQ010000129.1:14329-20001 GCA_964451725.1 uncultured Nannocystaceae bacterium
GCGAGGGCCTGCCATGCGGCGACCTCCCGGCCGTGTTTGCCATTTTCCAGCCAGCGCCCGAGGGCCTCCACGAGGACCTCGGACTTGGCTTGTTTTCGGTAGCAGGTCTCGAGGTCCGCCCACCACCCCTCGCGCTGGGTGGCCCGGCCCCGGCTAGCGTCGTCGAGGAGGGCCCAGAACATGGTGGCGGCCTCCTCTAGCGCGCCGGCGTCGAGTCGGGCGCGGGCGCGCTCGGCCTCGAGGTCATCCCTGCGGCCGCCCTTGGCCCAGTCGATCGCTGCCGCGTACGAGGTGTCCGAGAGCGGGAGGTCGCCGGCGGCTCGGGCCGCCCGGGCGACGCGGACGGTCGCGTCGATATCCTTCGGGGAGTGAGCGGCGAGGGCCTGTGCGACCACGAGCGCGCGCTCGTGCATGGACCCACGGTCGGCGAGCTTGTAGGCGCGCTGAAGCAGGCGTTGGGCGTGTTTTGGTGTGTCCTTCGCGGCGGCCTCGAGCACGTCGATGGCCTCAGACCAGGACTTGGCTTGCTCGAGGGCGTCGATACGCAGGTCGAAGACGCGGGCCTCCCAGCGTCCGGCTTTGCCCTCCAGCGCAGCCAGGCGGGCGGCCGCCGACGCAGGATCGCCGTCTTCGAGTTCACCCTGGGCCTCGAGGATCTGTAGGGCCGTGTTGGCGGGGCTGTGAGAGGCGGCCGCCTCGATCTTGCGGACCAGGCCCTTGTGGCCGAGGGCCCTCTCGAGGGCCTTCCATTGCTTGCGGTCGAAGGGATTCGCGCGGAGCTTGGCGAAGCGCTGCTTGATCAGCTTCTCGTCGTCCTTGCGAGTCTCGAGGGTCCAGTCGTCGCCGGGGGGGGCCGCGCGGGCCATGCGGGCCATGCCGGCAGGGCAGAGCAGAGCCGCGGACAGGGCGAGGGTGAGTCCAGTGCCAATCGCAGGGCGGGAGGGGCGAGAGCGGTCGCGCGGCACAACAAGATCCTAGCAGGGAGCGGGCCTCGGCGGCCTCCACATGACACGCTCGACCGCCTCGATCGGTTCCAGGGACGCAAGGATGGCCGTGAAGGGAGAGAGCGCACAACGCGAGCATCCGTGGGCGGTGGCGCCCGCTCGATGCTGGGGTTGACCTCGGCGATGACGGGCCTACAGTCGGCCGCGATGCCGATCTACCGTTACCGGTGCGCCAGTTGTGGCGCGGGGGAAGAGCACATTCAGAGCATCAGCGATGCTCCAGTCGAGACCTGCAAGAGCTGCGGTGGCGCGCTCGAGAAGCTGATGACCTCGGCGGCCTTCCACCTCAAAGGCGGGGGTTGGTACAAGGACCTCTACTCGTCCAGTGGCAAGGACTCCAGCGGTGGCAAGGAGTCCGACTCGGGAGGAGCAAAGACAGCGAGCGCCGACAGCTCAGGAGGAGCAACGTCGGACGGCTCTAGTTCGGGCGGCTCGGGGGACTCTAGTTCGAGTGGCTCTAGTTCGAGCGGCTCTAGTTCGAGCGGCTCTAGTTCGAGCGGTTCGAAGCCGGGCGGCTCGACGTCGGGCGGCTCGAAGTCGGGCTCTGGGTCGGCGTCGACATGAGCGCGATACGCTTGGATGGCAGGGCGCTCTCCAAGCGATTGCTGGAGGAGCTGCGCGGGCGGGTCGAAACTTGTGTCCGCGGTGGCGTGACCCCGTGTCTGGCCGTGGTCCTCGTCGGAGACGACCCGGCCTCCAAGATCTATGTGCGTTCAAAGGAACGCAAGGCCGCGCGCGCAGGGATAGCGACCCGGGATCATCGTATGCCGGCGACGACGAGCACCGAGGCCGTGCTCGCGTGTATCGCCGAACTCAACGCCGATCCCGAGGTCCACGGGATCTTGGTGCAGCTTCCACTCCCAGACGGGGTGGACGAGCAGGTCGTGCTCGAGGCTGTCGATCCGCGCAAAGATGTCGATGGTTTTCACCCCGACAACCTCGGCCTTCTGATGCTCGGGACCCCACGCTTTGTGGCCTGCACCCCTCAAGGATGTATGCGCCTGATCGCGGAGGCGGGGGTCGAGCTCTCGGGCAAGCGCGCGCTGGTCGTGGGTCGATCGAATATCGTGGGCAAGCCGGTGGCCCAGCTCCTGCTTCAGGCTCACGCGACCGTGACCATCGCCCACTCCCGGACCCTCGATCTCGAGGCGGAGGTCCGGCGTGCGGATGTCGTGGTCGCCGCGGTCGGACGCCCCGAGATCATTCGTGGTGAGTGGATCAAGGCCGGGGCCTGCGTGATCGACGTGGGGATCAACCGGGTCGACGTGGGCGGCGACAAGCCCAAGCTGGTCGGCGATGTCGAGTTCGAAGCCAGCGCGGAGCGAGCTGGATCGATCACGCCTGTCCCTGGTGGGGTGGGTCCGATGACCATCGCGTGTTTGCTGGCCAACGTCGTCGCGGCGGCTGAGACGGTCTTGTCCGCCGGTTGATCTGCGAGCAGCCCGTGGGGTGAACCCTGCGCGAGGCGAGGCGGACCCCCCGATGGTTCACCATGGGCTGCTAGAGTGAGGTCTGGACGTACTGGACCTCGCCCAAGGTCTCGAGGACCTTCAGCTGCAGTTCACGCTTGTCGACCGGAGTCGGGACGATCCGCGCGAACTTTGTGACCTGCTCACGCAGCGCTGGATCGCGGGCGC
Source organism: uncultured Nannocystaceae bacterium (assembly GCA_964451725.1). GTDB lineage: Bacteria > Myxococcota_A > Polyangia > Nannocystales > Nannocystaceae > Plesiocystis. Next base: position 16,971 of record CAYVJQ010000129.1, read on the forward strand.
TGCACAGGGCCAGCATGGGCGGTGCGGGGTCGCGTTTACGCAGAATTTGGAGCAGGGCGGTGGCGTTGGAGGGGTGGTCGTCGACGTCGACGATCACGAGGTCTGCCCGGCCGATGACCTGTTCGACGCCGGTGCGCAGCGCCAGCTGGCGGGTCTCACAGGTCACGAGCGAGCGAAGCAGTGCGTGCAGGTGCGCCGCCGCGTGGTCGCTGCGCCCGATCAAGTCGATGTGCAACGGCGCCGCTCGGGTCACGAGGGTGTCGATGTGTTCGCCGAGGAGGTCATCCAGATCGGCGAAGCTCAGGCCCATGCCCGCGGGGCCCTCCTCGCTGTCTCGTTCACGCAGCCAGCGGACGCGGGCTTCGAGTGAGACCGGAAGCTCCCTCCCAGGTACCCGGAGAGAGAGCAGGAGCTCGGTGCCCACGGCCTCCGGCTCGCGGGTGCTGACGAACAGGCCGCCGCGTGACAAGTTGGTGCAGTAGGACACCAAAAATTGACCGGCGTTTCGGTATTTGACTTCGAGCACAATGCCCGCGCGGGGCGTCCGCTCGATACGCTCGGTCATCCAGCCGAGAGTAGCAGTGCCGCCTGAGAAAGCAGAGTCAGGTGGCATCGTCGAGCAAGCTGCCGAGCAGACGCTGGAGTTCGTCGAGGTCGCGGTAGGGGAGCTCGATGGTCCCCGGACCCCGCGGCGACTTGCCCGTCCGCAGCGTCGCTTTGACACCCAGGCGCCTACGCAGGCGCTGTTCGAGGTTCTGCACGATGATCGCGTGACGCTTCTTGTCGTCGTCCGGCTCGGGAGTCGGCTCGGCTTTGGCCGCGCGTGCGCGATGTCGAACCTCGGCTTCGGTCTGGCGCACGCTCATGCTTTTGCGCACGATCTTGTCGGCGAGCTCGCGCATGTCGGCATCACTGTCGAGGCTCAGTAGTGCGCGCGCGTGGCCCATGCCCAGAGCGCCCGAGATCACCATTTCCTGGACCTTGGCGGGGAGCTTGAGCAGGCGCAGGGCGTTGGCGACGGAGCTGCGTTGCCTGCCGACCCGTTTCGCTAGTTCCGCCTGAGAGTAGGCGTGTTGCTGGATCAGCGCCTCGTAGGCTCTCGCCTCTTCGATCGCATCGAGGTCTGCCCGCTGGAGGTTCTCGACGAGCGCGAGCTCGAGTCGCTCGGCCTCCGAGGTCTCGCGCACAAATACGGGGACCCGGCGGAGGCCTGCGAGCTGGGAGGCTCGCCAGCGTCGCTCACCCGCGAGGATCTGGTAGCGCCTCTGGCTCCCAGGGCGGCCTGGGGCCAGAGGCGTGACCACGATCGGTTGAATGATGCCCTGAGCTTCGATGCTGTCCGCGAGCTCTCGAAGCCGAGCCTCGTCGAAGCGTCTGCGCGGTTGATCTGCGTTGGGCTCGATGGCCTCGATGGGCAGCTCGGCAGGGGCCCTCGCGTCCGAGTCGCCCCGGGGGACCGAGGCGGGGGGAGGTGGGGGCGTCGGGATGAGTGCGCCCAGACCACGGCCGAGCGCCGGTCGCTTCGGCCGACTCAAGGCTTCGCCTTCGCCTTCGTCTTCGTCTTCGCTTTTGTGCTCGCCGTCTTCACGCTCGCGGTTTTCGCGGCCCGGGTGTCCATGCGCTGGAGCAGCTCCTCGGCGAGCGCGAGGTAGGCCTGGGCGCCCTTGCTCTCGATGTCATAGAGGAGCGCGGGTTTGCCGAAGCTGGGGCTCTCGCTGAGCCGAATGTTTTGGGGGATGACGGTCTCGAACACCTTGTCGCCAAAATGGGCCTCGACCTCCGCCACGACCTGCTGGGCGAGGTTGGTGCGCCGATCGAACATACAAAATACGATCCCCTCGATCTCGAGCGTGGGGTTGAGCGCGGCCCGGACACGGTCGATGGTCCCGACCAGGGCACCCAGGCCCTCGAGGGAGAAGTAGCGAGCCTGCATCGGGATCAGGACTGCGTTCGCGGCAACCAATGCGTTGAGGGTCAGGATCCCGAGAGAGGGGGGGCAGTCGAAGACCACAAACTCCCAATCGAGGGTCGGATCTGCGCTGTCGAAGGCGGTGTCGAGCGCCCGCGCGAGCACGGATTCGCGCCCTTCGACCCCGACCAGCTCGATCTCGGCACCGGCGAGATCGGCCGAGGCGGGAACCACATCCAGGCGCTCGAGCTCGGTGCTGTGGACGACCTCGGCCAGGCCCGCCTGGCCGAGTAAAAGGTCGTAGGTCCCCCGCTGAGCCGCACCTCGTGGGTAGCCTACAGAGGAGCTCGCGTTGCCTTGGGGATCGAGGTCGATCAGCAAGACCTTGCGCTCAGCCGCGGCGAGGCTGGCCGCGAGGTTGACCGCTGTGGTGGTCTTACCCTCGCCACCTTTTTGGTTGCTGATCGCCAGTATGCGCGGGCGGTTTCGAGGGGAGGGGCGGTGTTTGGCCTCAGGCACGGGGCGGACATCCTTACCACCGGTCGACGCGATGGGGCAGGGCTGAAGGGGCATGAAAAAAGTCTAGTAGGTTTTTTGCCTACATGTAGGACGAAGCCCTACTGTCTGGACATCGCCGGTGGCGCTGAGCCGACCAAGGCCCGCCCCAGCCGCCCGACAGGGACCCGGCTCCCCGGCTTCTCTTCTTCCCCCGCCTCACCCAAGTTCACCTCCAGGAGCATCAATCATGTACTTTCGCCGTCGTTTCAGTAGCTTTGAAGAATTTCAACGCGAGTCCTTCGACTTCGGAGACCGCGAGTTCGGCAAGGAAGAGCTCGAGTTGATCGAGGAGCTCCAGGCCGAGGACGAGCTGTACTTGAAGCCGACCCCAGGTCGCTGGGACTGAGATCTCGCAGGGGTGGCCAACGGGTCACTGCCATCCCTTCGCTGCAGCCCCGACGCATTTTTGCGTCGGGGCATTTTATTGGTTCATCACCGTAATTAGAGCCCAGGAGAGGCGGGGGCGACCACCCAGCCGGACGGTGAGTCCTCTGCTTCGGGATTGACTCGGTGCAGCGGCTGCTCTCCGATGGGCTTTGGATCCATCCCAGGATCAGGCCACAA
>CAYVJQ010000130.1:0-19999 GCA_964451725.1 uncultured Nannocystaceae bacterium
CTCAAAAGCACAGTGAGCGGGCCGTCCTGTCGACTTCGACCTGCTCGCAGCGCATGCCTGCGGGGCAGCTGCGGTCATCGCTGCAGTCGAGGGCGCAGACCGCATCGGTCTGGAGGGTGACACAGCCCGCGGTCGCGGTCCCGAGGTCGGGCTGTTCACAGGGCGGACCTCCGGCCCCGCAGGGCTCGGTGCAAAACCCGGGTTCGTCAGCGGGCTGGAGGCACCAGTTGCTGAGGCATTCGTCGCCGCTCATGCACCCGGAGTAGGTCGAGCCGGGCGCGAACAAGTCGCCGGTCTCCGAGTCGTCGAGGGTGATCCCCGGTGGTTCGATACAGGCGAGTGGACCGAGACCGAGAGCGAGACCGAGGACAGCGAGCGCGAGCGTTCCGCGGAGGTGACGATGGAACAGCGAACCTCGGAGCTCCGTTGTCGAAGCCGATGAATAGCGATTGCGATACACGGAAGATGAGACAAACCAGGCAGAAAAAATTCCGGGATCCTGGCAATCGGGGCGCCCAGGAGGGGCGTTCATGCGATGCTCGGACTCTGGAGGCCCGACCCTGATCATCTGTATCGACGTCGACTACCGCGAGGCGCCCGGAGCTTCGGGTATCGACCGGGCCTGCTCGGGTGTGGCCGCTGGGGTGGTGTTTTCACGCTGGACCGACGCGGAGCCCACGGCCGAGCACACGCTGCTGATCCCCGCGGTCGCGCCCTACGAGTCGGGTGCCTTCTACCGCCGTGAGCTGCCCTGCATCGAGGCCCTGCTGGCAGTGGTCCCCGAGCGGGTGGACACGGTGGTGGTCGACGGCCACGTGTGGCTGGGCGATGCCCACAGCCCGGGCCTGGGCGCCTATCTCTACGAGTCTCTGGGTCGGGCGGTGCCAGTGGTCGGGGTCGCCAAGAACCGCTTTGGGGTCGACCCTGGGATTCGGGGGGCGGCCCTCGAGGTGGTCCGGGGTCAGAGCCGGCGACCCCTGTTCGTGACCGCCGCGGGGATGGACGCGCAACAGGCGGCAGAGGCCGTGGCCAGCATGCACGGGCCGCACCGCCTGCCCACGCTGCTCAAGCGCGCAGATCAGCTGTGTCGTCGCGGGCCCTGAGCTCGGCCGGCAGCCCGCGGTGGAAGGGCCGAGCGACGCGGAGCTGCGTGAGGAGTTTTGGCGCGGGCTGCTATGCTCGTGGCCCCTCTGGACGCGGTGAGCGCGGCGGAGCGCAGGGCCAGGCTTCGTGACCTTCGACTCCATCGAATTCGCCCTGTTTTTGGCGGTCGTCGTGGGGGCCTTCGCGCTCGTGCCGGGGCGCTGGCGGGCGGGCTTGCTGTTGATCGCGAGCCTCGCTTTCTACGCGGTCTGGAGCTTGCCCATGACCTCGCTGATCTTGATCTCGGGGGCGACGGACTTCGCTATCGGGCTGGCGCTCGGGCGGCCGAGTCCGAGCGGGGAGGTCGATGAAGGGAGAGACCCGGGCAAGTCGGATCGGCTCCGGCGGGGCCTGCTCTTGGCCCTGAGCCTGGTGGTCAACCTCGGGATCCTGGGCTACTTCAAATACAAGGGCTTCTTTATGGACAACCTGCACGCGGCGGGCCTGATCGAGGCCGACAGCTGGGTGAAGGTGGTGCTGCCCCCGGGGATCAGCTTCTACACATTCCAGACCATGAGCTACAGCATCGACGTCTATCGTCGAGAGCTCGAGCCGACGCGCTCACCGGTCCAGTTCCTGCTCTACGTCGCGTTTTTCCCCCAGCTGATCGCCGGGCCGATCGAGCGCGCGAGCAAGCTTCTGCCCCAGTTCGCAGCCATGGTCGGGGCCCGGGTGCGGGCTGAAGATCTGGCTGCTGGCCTGCGCCTGGTGATCTTCGGGCTGTTCAAAAAGGTGGTCCTGGCCGACTCGTTCGCGGCGGCCTGCGACCCGGTGTTCGCCCACCCCGAGTCCTACGGGGGCTGGGCGGCGCTGCTGGCCTGCTACTGCTTCACGCTCCAGATCTACTTCGACTTCTCGGCCTACTCGGAGATCGCCAAGGGCAGCGCCCGCATGCTCGGCGTGGAGCTGAGCTGGAACTTCGACCAGCCCTACCTGGTGACCAACATCTCCGATTTTTGGCGACGCTGGCACATGACCTTGTCGAACTGGTTTCGCGACTATGTGTATGTGCCCCTGGGCGGCAGCCGGGTGAGCAAGTCGCGGGTGCTCTTCAACCTCACGGCGACCATGTTCCTCTCGGGGCTGTGGCACGGGGCGGCCTGGAACTACGTGCTGTGGGGGCTGTTTCACGGGCTCCTGCTCCTGCTCCACACTCAGCTGCGGGCCCGGGCGTGGGTCGTGGGCCTGCGCGAGCGGGCACCCAAGAGCTTCGATTTCGGAGCGTGGTTTTTGACCTTGCACCTGGTGATCTTGGGCTGGCTGTTGTTTCGAATCGACGAGATGAGCAAGGGCAAGGTCATGCTCAAAGCCATGGGCAGGGCCCTGAGTGGACGCGAGGGCCTGCCCGCCCCCGAGACCCTGTTCGGGGTGGGTCTGTTCTTTGCGATCTTGGGGTTGGGCCTGGCGGTCCGGCGTGGCCGACTGATCGAACGCCTCGACGACAGCCCAGCCCTGTCGGTGGCGGTCTACGGCGCGGCCATGGTCGCGGGCATCGTGCTGGCGCGCGAGCAGGCCCCCCAGTTCATCTACTTTCAGTTCTGAGCCCAAGCGACTCTTGCATGTCCGACCCCCGACAGACCCCGCCCGAGGCCCCGCCAGCGAGCGCCCGGCGAAGCGCGTGGCAGTTTTTGCTGGGTGTGGTGGTGGTCCTGTTGGTCCTCGACCTGGTCGTGGCGCTCGCGCTGCGGGGGAGCCCTCGGGAGCCTGTGACCCCCGATGGGGCGGGCGCGGTGAACCTCTATTTGGAGGAGGTCGTGGCGCACGCTCGGGTCGAGGCTCAGATTCAGCGAGATCCTTCAGGGCCGGGGCCGGGAGCAGGAGCAGGAGCAGGACTCGGCGCGCAGGCGGGCGACTGGCTGCTGATCGGGGACTCGGTGCTCGTGGGCGACACGGGCAAGGCCGAGCTGCCGAGCTGGGCCGAGCACCGGCTGGTCGACTACATGGCCGAGGAGGCGTCCCCAGAGTCGGGCCTGCGCCTGCACCAGCTGGCCTACAGCGGGCTCTTGCCCGTGGACATGGCCCTGCTCGTCGAGGCCCTGGACAGGGCCGATCCCGAGGGCGAGATCTCGCTCCTGGTCGAGCTCTCGCCGCGCTACTTTTCGGCTGCCTACGCCGAGCAGGTCGAGCACAGCCGGCCGTGGTTTGCGGCCTTGGGAGACGACCAGGGTCTACACGGGCGAGCCACAGAGGCGCTCGATTGGCTCACGGCCCACACCCCCCTGGTCCGTCATCGAGATCGCTTTCGGACCGGCCGCGAGGAGTCGAGCGCGCCCCTGGACCCGGTGGCGCTCGATGGCGCTGAAGGGGGGGCGGCGTCCGGGTCGGATGCCGAGGGCGGCGGCGTCGGTGAGCTCGAGGCCCTGGCTCGCCTGAGTGTGCACTATCGGGACCTCGATCTCGGCACCGAGTCGGTCCAGGTCGAGGCCCTGCTCGGCGTGGTCGCGCGCTGCCGGGCGGCGGGCAGGCGGGTCGTGTTTGTGGCCACGCCGATCGAGGACGAGTTCATGGCCAGCGTCCAGACCCCGCGCGAGCAGGGCGAGTACCTCGCGCGCCTCGACGGCCTGCTCGAGCCCGACGGCGAGCGTGTCCAGCTCTCGCCCATGGACCACCCCCTGTTCGCCTCGCCCCTGTTTTGGGATCACGTCCACCTGCGCCCCGAGGGCCACCGCCTGATGGCCATCAACCTGCTGCTGGACATGGGCGTGAGGGTCGGCCAGGTGCCGACCCTCGAAGAGCAGATCCGGCGGGTGGGGGTGGACGCGAGCCTGGTTGCGCGCATCGAGGTCGGCTACAGCGACGGCGCGTCGTGGCAGGCTCAGTTCGATCGTCCGCGGTCGTTGACCTTCGTCCCCGAGCGGGGGGAGCTGGTGATCGCCGATTCGGGCAACCACGTGCTGCGGGTGTTGCACGGCGACCAGGGGGTGGTCTCGACCCTCGCGGGTGTGGGCGGGGAGCCCGGGAGCCAAGACGGGATCGGGGCCGAGGCGCGCCTCAACCAGCCCGACTCGCTGGCGGTCCTGGGCACGCGGGCCTACTTCAGCGATCGGCGCGGACGGGCGCTGCGCTGGGTCGAACTCGGTGGGGACTCGGATGCGGTGCACCCGGATACGGTGCGGGGGGGCGTCCACACCGTCGCGCTCTCCGAGCTCGCTTCGAGCTGGCGGATCGTGGACATCCAGGCCTACGCCCACGGCTCCGACTCCGACTCCGACTCCGGCCCTGCCGGTAGCCTGGCATTGATTCAAACCCAGCTTCGACGCACACAGGTCAGCATCTTCGACCCGGGGGCGGGGCCGGGGGAGGGGGCTGTGAAGGTGTGGGTGGTCGGTAGTTCGCAGCCTCAGTCGCGGGTCGTGGCCCTGACCTCGGACCCGGAGGGCACGCTCTACCTGGGCACGGCGGCGGGGCAGATCTGGTCGCTGGATCCGAGCCTCGGCGAGGCCCTGAGCCAGGGAAAAGCCACGCCCGTCGACATCGCCACCGAGGCCGGTCGCGGGCGCTTGAAGCTCGTGTACGAGAACCTGGGTGAGCACGTCCTGCCCCAGGGCAAGAACGATTTTTTCCCCTACGCCTTCGACCACATCGCCCTGACCAAGATCGTGGGTCTCGAGTATGTGGAGCGCTACGGTGGGCTCCTGGTTCAAGATCAGACCCGCCACCCCAAGCAGGGGGGCTACAAAAAGAAGGTCACCGAGCGGGTCCACCTGCGCTACCTCGACCTCGAGCACGAGCTGGTCTACCCCTGGCTCAAGCCCCTGGTCGCGGGCACGGGTTATTTCTACCGCAACGAGAAGACCGGCGGGTTCTCGTCCTACTACCACGATGGGGCCATGGCGTTGGATCAGCGCACGGCCACGCTCTACTACATCGAGGAGGGGCGCTCGCGCCTGTTGCGGCTCGCCGATGGCCTGCTCGGGGTCGCCCAGATCGGCAACGTCAACTTCAAGGCGCTCGGATTTCGCGAGCTGCTCGTCACCTACGCCGCGCGCCGGGCCTACGCGGCCTTTCGCCCCGATCGTTTCTTCGCGCGCGACACCTACACGGGGCTGCTGCTGTGTTCTTCGATGATGGCCATGTCCGATGTGGGCGGCCAGTACTCCATGGGTCGGGGCCTGGGCGCGCGCCTCGATCGGGGGTTGCGCCTGCGCCAGGGGCAGCGCCTCGAGCTGTTTCAGCGCACGGTGCCCGGGGGGGCGCTGGTCAAACAGATCGCGGCGCTCGAGACCTTCCTCGAATCGGGGGGCCGCCCGGACATCATTTTGGTCGAGTCGAATGCATCGATTTTTTTACCCGAGGACGCGGACGAGGCGTTCATGGTCGAGCAGCTCGACGCTCTGGTCGAACTCGCCGAGCACACGGACGCAGCCCTGATCTTCATCGACACCTCGCCCTACATCTCTCGGCACCGGGCCGCGCTGCGCCCGATCTTGCCGCGGGTGGTCCAGTTCTTGGCCCTGGTCGAGGGCCAGGGCCTGCCGGTGATCGATGTCGGCGACCGCATGCTCGACCGGCACCTCGAGGTCTCCCCATTTACGAGCCCGCCCGCGGGCCGCCTCCACATGACCCCCTGGGCGATCGACGCGGTCACGGCCGAGGTGGCGACGCGCCTGGCCCCCTTGGTCGAGGCCCGGCTCCGAGGTCGCACACCCGCGAGGGTGGTCGAGGAGGAGGGCGGTCGACCCCAGTCACGGCGCCGTGGCGCGGCCTTGGCCAAGGTGTTCGCCGAGCGCGAGTTCGACTGGGACTCGAGCCTGCCGCGGATCCCGGCTGCCGCTCGTCAGAGTCAATTCGCCAGTGGGGTGGTAGCGGTGTTTGTGGACCTCGGCCAGCTCCCCGAAGATCTGCCCGCCGAGAGCCAGGCCGAGCTCGAGGCCCTGGCCCTGGCCTGCGTCTACGAACTCAGCGTGCGCCAGCACGACGGCGCGCGCCGGGCCGTGCTCGATCTGGGTCGCTTCACTCGCTACGACGAATATGGGCTGGGGGTGGGCGAGGGCGCCGATGTGGCCCTCCACCTGGAGCTCGATCACGCGGCCCTCTCGGCGCTCGCCGACGCGTTCATGGAGCGCTGAGCGACCGAATCGTCCCCGGGCCGAGGGTGCGAGCCGGGGCGAGTGTCAGGGCCAGCTGGTGACGCAGGTCGCCGAGTTCAAGATCACGTCGTCGACCGGGACATCGGCGAAGGTGAAGCTCATCCCCTCGAGGGTGAAGGGGGCCATACCCACCGGGACGCCGGCGATCGCGTTGCGTACGTCGAAGCCGTCGATCAACACGCCGAATACAGCGTACTGATCATCGAGGCCCGGCTGGGCGCCGTCGGTGATGTACCACTGGGACTCGGCCGAATCCGGCGCCTGGCTCCTGGCCATGGCGATGGCCCCGTCGACGTGGCGTAGGCCGGGGTCGATCTCGAGTGGGATCGTGCCCATGGTGGGTTTGCTCGTGGCGCTGAGGTCGAAGCCTCCGCCTTGGATCACGAATCCATCGATCACCCGGTGAAAGAGGGTCTGGCCGTAGAAGCCCGAGGACACATAAGTGAGGAAGTTGGCGACCGTGACGGGGGCCCGGACCGCGTCGAGCTGGATGACCATGGTGCCCTTATTGGTCTCGAGGACCACGATCGGGGTGTCTCCCTCACAGTTTGGGTCGATGGTCTGGACCCCAGTATCGGTATCGGAGTCGGTGCCCGTATCGGAGTCGGTGCCCGTATCGGCGCTGGTCCCGGTGTCTTCGGATTCCTCTCCGATCGCGTCGTCGCCCCCGTCGTCCGCGGCGTCGGGGCAGCCGGTGCTCAGCGTCAGCGCAAGCGCGAGGGAGGCGGCGCAGGGGAGGGTTCGAAGCGACATGAAGCATCATACACGCGCTATGCTCCAGGCCGCCGCCGCATGAACAAGCCCGCCCCCAAACCCAAGACCTCCCGGCTGCGCGACCTCCTGACCAAGCCCATTCGGCTGCCCCAGTGGTTCGCGGCCCGCCCGTCCCCGGACGACCCGAGGATCTTCGGGTTCAACGACGAGCGTGATCTGGTCATCAGTGAGGTCGCCACGCGGGTGGTCGGCCAGTGTCTCGAGAGCAAGCTCGAGCTGCTGCTCAACGAGACCGCGCACCGGGAGATCGAGCGCCTCCGCAAGCAGCGCGACGACGAGGCTCGGGAGTGGCTCGGGTTCTGGCGCCAGGTCGTCCGCAAGCTCTCGCGCATGAGCGAGGCCGAGCAGCGCGAGACCCTGCGTCGGGTGGTCGAGTACATGGCCAGAGACGTCGCCGGGAACTTCGACCCGCGCGTCTATCACTTCACACAGCGGATCTTGCCCGGGGTGATCGCGGGGGCCATTTCACCTGGGGTGTTGGCGCGCAGCGCCCTGGGCTCGGGCAAGCTCGGGGTCGAGAGCCTGATCTCGGTGACCGGGGAGATCGAGCAGCTCCACACCCTGTGCCGAGTGGGCACGGTGGTGTTGGTACCCACCCACTCCTCCAACCTCGACTCGCTGGCGATCGGGGAGAGCTTGACCCGGGCCGGGCTCCCGCCGGTGGTCTACGGGGCCGGCAAGAACCTGTTCACCAATCCGATCATCTCGTTTTTTATGCACAACTTGGGCGCCTATAGGGTCGACCGGCGGATCAAGGCCCCGGTCTACAAGGACGTGCTCAAGACCTACTCCTGCGTGATGATCGAGCGCGGCTACCACTCCCTGTTTTTCCCCGGGGGCACACGCAGCCGCTCGGGTCTGATCGAGCATCGCCTCAAGCTCGGCCTGGCGGGGACGGCCGTCGAGGCCTACTCGCGCAGGGCGGTCCGGGCCGCGGCTCGAGGAGAGAAGCCGCAGCCGATCTTTTTTGTGCCCGTGACCATCAACTACGCCCTGGTGCTCGAGGCCGAGAGCCTGATCGAAGATCACCTGCGCGAGGAGGGCCAGGCCCGCTACATCATCGAGGACGACGAGTTCTCCCAGCTCGATCGTTGGCTGACCTTCCTCGGCCGCCTGACCCACTACGACGAGGCTTGCGTGCTGCGCTACGGTCAGGCCATCGATCCCTTCGGCAACAAGGTCGACGAGCGCGGCCGCTCTCTGGCCCCCGACGGGCGGATTATCGATCCGGTCCGCTATGTCTCGAGGCGCGGCAAGCCGACCTTGGACCCGGCTCGGGATGCGGCTTACACCCGCGAGTTGGGCAAGACCTTGGTCGAGCGCTTTCGGCGGGAGACGGTGGTCATGACCACCCAGCTGGTCGCCCACGTATTGTTTCGTCGCCTGGTTCAAGAGACCCCGGGGGTCGATCTCTTCGGCCTGGTGCGCATGCGCAACGAGGTCAGCTGGGCGTTCGCCGACTATGTGCGTGTGTACTCCGAGACCCGCGACCGGCTGGTGGCCATGGCCGAGGCGGGGGAGTTCCACGTTCACACCCATATCCTTACAGACAGCGCAGAGCGGGCCCTGGAGCGAGCCCGGGACGCCTGGGACGGCTACCACGAGCGGACCGTCGCCCGGGTCGACGAGGGCAGCGTCGTGCTCGCGGATCCGAGCTTGCTGCTCTACTACCAAAACCGGCTCGTGCCCTGGGCGGAGGCCCTCGCCGGCGACCAGGAGTCGGAGCGGGTCGCGGCCCTCGAGATCGCCGGCTTGGGCGGAGGTCGCTCGTGAGCGCCGGGAGTCGGCCGCCGGTCGCCGTGCTCGGGGCTGGACGCTTCGGGGAGGCCCTCGCTCGAGCGGCGGCGCGCACCGGTGAGGTCATCGTCTGGAGTCGGCGCGAGCACGACTTTGGTCTCGAGCAGGTTCGGGTCACCCACGAGCTGAGTGAGGTCGCAAAGGCCGAGCTGATCTTGCTGGCCGTGCCCTCGCGCTACGCGGCCGCGACCCTCGAGGCCGCGGGTCGCCACCTCGATGGTGGCCACCTCTTGGTCCACGTCAGCCGCGGCCTGCTCGACGACGAGCTGCGCACGCTGAGTCACCTGATGCGCACGGTCACCCCCTGTCGGCGCGTGGGCGCGCTCGCAGGCCCGATCAGCGCCGATCTGCTCATCCGGGACACGCCCGGGGCCGGCGTCGTCGGCAGCGAGTTCCCCGAGGTCGCCGAGGCTGTGCGCGACGCGATCGCCGGGCCCAACCTGCGGATCTATGCGAGCACAGATCTGCGTGGGGTCGAGTTGGCGGCGGCCATGACCGGCCTGCTCCTGTTCACGATCGGCTTCGCCCGCCAGAGCGGGTTCGGGCCCGCGACCATCGGTGCCCTGACCACCCGCGGCGTGGCCGAGGCGGCCCGCATCGCCCGGGCCCTCGGCGCTCGGGTCGAGACCTTCGGCGGCTTGGCCTGCCTGGGTGACCTCATCGCTGCGGTCAGCGGAGCCGAGCGCCCCGAGCTCCAGCTCGGGGCTGCAGTGGCGGCTGGCGTGAGCCCGAGCGAAGCGCTGCGCCAGGCCGGCGGCAGCATCGAGGGCATCGGTGTCGCGCGCTGGGTGGCTCAGTTTGTCGAGCGGCACAAGATCCACGCGCCCATGGCCCCGGTCACGGCGGCGCTGATCGACGGCGAGCTGAGCACTCGGCAGGCGATCCGCCAACTCATGGGTGGGGCGCCAGGATCGGAGTAGGACCACTCGAGACCGGTCGAGGACCACTCGAGACCGGTCGAGAACCTCAGCGCCGACACGGCCAGTTTGCTCCGATCGAGCTCAGGGGCAGGCGCTGGTCGATCTCGGCTTCATCCAGCACCCAGCGCGCGAAGCTGTTGCTGTTGGGCCCGGGCCAGACTCGGTAGAAATCGGCGCAGGCGTAGCGCGGCGCTCGGTCTCTGAGCACCGCGATCAGACGTTTAGCCTCAGCGCCCTGGTAGGTAGCGACGAGGCGGGCCGGCCCACCCTCGACGTCGGCCTCCGGCGCCAGGAGATCGACGGCGACGTGCCCATGGGGACCCACCGCCGTCTGCCAGACCTCCCAGCGCTGGGTCGCGTAGGGGCCGCCGCCATCGTGGACCAGGAACCAGGGGTGGGTGGCGAGGCCGTGGGCCATGGGGACCTCGGCGATATAGAGGCGGACCCAGGGCTCGGAGTCCGGGTCCAAACCCGAGTTCGAGTTCGGGTTCCAAACGCTCTGTTCCGGCGTGAGCGGCGGGGGCAGATCTAGGCGAATGGCGACCACGGTGATCGTCATGGCCATCACCGAGCTCAGCCCGAGGGCGGTCCACCGACGTCTGCGGCGGGCTCGGTTCGGGCTCGGGGCCAAGGTCGGCGGCGTGTCCACGCTGCCAGCCTATCAGCCCCTGGAGGTCCTCAGCCGACGGCGGCCAGCGTGGGTGTGGGGCTGGCGTCCACGGTCTCGGCCCAGCTCGGGACTTCGTCGAGGAGCCGAGCCTTGCTCAGGGCCAGGTACTCGTCCTCACGCTCGATGCCCGTGTAGCGCAGACCCAGGCGGGTTGCGGCGACGCCGGTGGTCCCGCTGCCGTTGAAGGGGTCGAGGACCCGAGCGCCCTCGGGGCAGCTGGCGACCAAGAGGCGGTCGAGGAGCTTGAGGGGTTTTTGAGTCGGGTGTTTGCCGTGGCCCTTCTCCGACTTGCCCGGGGCCGTGAACCGCCAGACGTTTTTCATCTGCTTGTCGCCGTTGCGCTGCTTCATCTCGGCGTAGTTGTAGAAGTGCTTGGACTTGCGGTTCTTCGCCGCCCAGAGCACGACCTCTGTGCTGTGGGTGAAGTAGCGGCACGAGAGGTTCGGCGGCGGGTTGGGCTTCTCCCAGATGATGTCGTTGAGCATCTTGAAACCCAGCTGCTGCAGGGCGTAGCCGACCGAGAAGATCACGTGGGCGGTCCCCGAGACCCAGATGGTGCCGTTGTCGGAGAGCAGGCGCTGGCAGCTCTTGAGCCAGCGTCGATTGAAGGTGTGGTTGTCCTCGGCGCCCAGGCTCGCGTCCCACTTGCCCTTGTTGACGCTGACCCGCTTGCCGCCTTTGCAGGTGCTTCCGCCGTTGCTCAGGAAGTAGGGCGGGTCCGCGAAGATCACGTCGACGCTGCCGGGCTCGAGCTGGTCGAGGATGGCGAGGCTGTCACCTTGGATGAGGCGCGCGCGCTCGTCGGGGCTGCGCCAGTACTCGTCGGGGTGCAGGATCGGCGGGCCCGACTGGATCACCGGAGCCGGGGCCTTGGTCCGCTTGGCGCGTTTGGCCCGGGGGGCGGGGTCCGGGAGCTTGGCCCGCTTGGGCGCGCTGGTGGTGGTCTTGCGGACCGCCTTGGTGGACTTGGCCGTCGAGGTGGATTTCTTGGTCGCCACGGGCCGCCATGCTGGGGCCGGCCTGGTCCAGCTCCGATTTTTCGACGCTTCGATCTCGGGTCTGGATCTGCGCTGGTTTGTTGCGTCGCGAAGATCTGGTTGGTAGCGCCGCCGGCTGGCCTGGGAGCACGTTCAGGTCGGGACCCCGCGTGAGGCGGCCTGTGCCGTTTTGTTGCTGGTCGCGCAGGCGTCGGGGTAGGGATCCCAATGGAATGCCGGGAGGACCCATGAACGCACAATCAAAGCGGGAGCAAGGCCGCGGGGAGGGCTGCGGACGTCGCACGCCCCTGGTCCTCGCGGTCTTGGCGATGGGCCTCGGTGCCTGCACGACCACGACCACGATCACGAGCACGGTCGGCCCGGCCGAGCCCGCGCGCCGGGCCGCCCAGTCCTTCATCCACTGTGTGGAGAGCGAGGGGGGAAACTGTGTCGAGGGCCAGCGCCACTACGGCTCTTGGGACGCCTTTGCGCTCTTGGAGTGGTTGGGCTCCGGTTCCCCGACCTCGATCCTCCAGGCGCTGCGCCGGGAGCTCGAGCATCACCGCGACTGGGGGGCGATCCAAGATCGCTTCGTGGTCCAGGCGGCGCGCTACCGTGAGCCCCTGCGTGGGGCGGAGTGCAGGCCCGAGTCGGCGACACCCCTGAGCGAGCTGCTGCCCACCTTGCGGGGTGAAGTCGAGACCCGAATGACGGGCCTGGGCCTGTGGCGGGGCGACCTCGAGGCGGTCGTCGACGGGCTGCGGGACGAAGCCCACGAGGGTCTCGACGACGGCTGGCTGGTGCACATGACCTGCTACAGCGATCCCTATGAACTGTGGGTGGCGACCTCCAAAGAGGAGGACCGGCAGGTGGTCGTCGGTATGTTGACGAGCCTGCCGATCTGGCTGGGCGGAGACACCCAGGGCGACGAGCTCATCGAGGGCCGGATTCGCGGTCGCGGGCTCGGCTCGGCGACCACCTTGGGGGTGGTCCGAGAGGGCAGCGTCGACAGCAACTGGATACCGGTCCCGATCGAGGAATTTTGATATGCCGAAGCTCGCACTCTTGATGACCGCGGCCTGGATGGCTGCGCAGGCCCAGGTCCCCTCCACGCCCGACACCGCGATCGATGTGGTCGATGTGGTCGATGTCAGCGCCCAGCTCGGGTCCCAAACCACCGATCTGTCGGCTGGGCTCAGGACCGGGATCACCGAGCTCATCCGGGGGCTGGCCGCGCCCGAGACCCTCCAGGGTTTCGACACCGTCGTGCTCACCCAACTCAACACGAGCTTTGGGTCCGAGAACCTGCCCGTGGCCAGCGGTGCCCCGGTTCAGCCCGGCGTCTTCGTGACCGTCTCGGCCAGCGAAATGTTGATCTTCGATCAGAAGGTGAGCGACATGGTCTTGGGCCGAACCCCGCCGGGGCCGGCCTCGCGCGAATGCAAGAGCGGCTGCAAGGCCCTGCTGTGGACGAGTTTTCGTCGGGTCTGGCTGCTCGGACTCGAGGAGGCCCAACGTCTGACCCTGGAGCTACCCTCGCGGGTGCTGTTCGGGGTCGAGGCCAGCGTGCCCGCCTCGACTCTGGTGGAGCTGGCCTACGCGGCCGCCGAGACCCGACCGGGTATTCCGCCGAGCTTCTCGCTGCTGGTCAACGGCAGCAACGCGGGGCTGCGGGCGCGACCGTTCATGCTCATGCCTCCGGCGGGTATGCGGGTGGCGCCAGGTGACAGTGTGCTCGGTCTGCGCGTTCGCCTGGGCGAGGGCGAGGCCTTCGAGATCAGTGCGGCACACCCTCGCTTCTCCCAGAAGCTCAGCGGCGTCGGCTGGAAACAGCTCGCCGCGCACATGGCAGCGATCAAGAAGCGCTACCCCAACAAGGGGGTGCTGATCATCGATGTCGGCGAGGGAAGCGTGAGCGATGTCGTCATGGCGATGCTCGCCGCCCAAAAACAGTTCCCCAAGGTCGTGCTCACAGACGGCCTGCCGGTGCGCTGGGGCTGAGCCCAGCCTACCGACTGGTCGGCCACGTCCCCGGGCCTGCGAGCGCAACTGCGGGCGCGGGCCTGCGCACGAGTGTGCCAGACTGGGCCGGATCACGGCTAGAACCACCCACATGACCCGTTCGCGTGGTCCTTTGGCCGATCTGCGTCGCCCGACATCGGCGGCGAAAACGAGTTGAGATGCGAGCGGCGGCTCGGGCACACTCGACGCCCGCGCTGCCCGGAGCTCGTCGATTTGCCTCAGCGCATCGACGGTCGCCGCCGCCCGTCTTTCCACGCCACCTCTCCTTCCTGCTCGTCCTCAAATTCAGGAGCCGCATATGCGCGTCCAGCCCAAAGTCCTCGTCCGTCGCCTCAGCCCCATCTGTACCGGCATGCTCGAAGCCGCCGTCGGCCGGGCCGCCCAAGCTCAGTTCTACGAGATCGTGCCCGAGCACCTCCTTCACGGGCTCGTCGGTCAAGAAGACGGAGACGCGGCGGAGATCCTCCGATATTTCGGCCAAGATCGGCTGCGCCTGATCAGCCGGATCGAGAAGACCCTCGAAGCCATGAAGTCGGGGAACGCCGGTCGGCCGGTGTTCTCCGAGTCCCTGTTCCAGTGGATCGAGGACGCCTGGACCCTGTCCTCGCTGCTCTACGGCGTGTCGACCATGCGCACGGGGCACCTCCTGCTTCAGTTCGTCGAGCGTGCCAGTCGCTACAGCGCCGAGGACTTCCCCGAGATCGAGGCCATCGACGCCGAGGTCCTGCGCCGCGACTTCGACAGCATCGTCCACAACTCCAACGAGCTCGACGATCTGCCGAGCCTCGGCGGTGGTGGTGGTGGTGGTGGTGGTGGCATGCGGGCGGCCTCCGGGGAGGCACACTCGCCCTCGGCCGACAGCGCCATCGGTCGGTTCACCGTGTCCTTGACCCAAGAGGCCCGAGAAGGACGGATCGATCCGATCTTCGGACGCCACCGGGAGATCCGCCAGTGCATCGACATCCTGGCTCGGCGGCGCAAGAACAACCCGATCATCGTGGGCGAGCCGGGCACGGGCAAGACCGCCCTGGTCGAGGGCCTGGCCCTGGCGATCGTCGCCGGCGAGGTCCCGGACCTGCTCAAGAACGTCGAGCTCGCCAGCCTCGACATGGGGCTTCTCCAGGCCGGAGCGAGCGTCAAGGGTGAGTTCGAGAAGCGACTCAAGGCCGTGATCTCCGAGGTCAAGGCCTCGCCGACACCGATCATCTTGTTCATCGACGAAGCCCACACGCTGATCGGCGCGGGCGCGAGCAAGGGGGGCAACGACGCCTCCAACCTGCTCAAGCCGGCGCTCGCCCGGGGTGAACTGCGGACTTTGGCCGCGACGACCTGGACTGAATACAAGAAGTACTTCGAGAAGGACGCGGCCCTCGAGCGCCGCTTCCAGCCGGTCAAGTGCGACGAGCCCAGCGTCCCCGACGCGATCCTCATGCTGCGGGGCCTGGCCTCGAAGTACGAGGAGGCCCACGGTGTGACCATCCGCGACGAGGCCGTGGTCGCGGCGGTCGAGCTCTCGAGCCGCTACATCTCGGGTCGTCAGCTCCCGGACAAGGCGGTCGATCTGCTCGACACGGCCGCGGCCCGCGTGAAGATCGAGCAGGGGGCCAAGCCCCAGCAGGTCGAGGCCCTCGAGCTCGAGCTCGCCGGTCTCGACCGCAAGCGCATCGCTCTCGAGCGTGACATGGGCGAGCACATCGAGGTCGACTCGGACAGCTTCGCCGAGCTGCTCGGGGAGATCGAGGTCCTGCGCGAGCAAGCGGCGGCCCTGACCGCGCGCTGGGCTGTGGAGCGCGAGGCCGTGGTCGCTTTCAACGACGCCTGCGCGGCCCTGCGCGTGGTCGAGGATCGCAAGACCGCCGAGGCCGAGGCCGAGGAGGCCGAAGCCGAGGGGGCCGAGGCCGAAGCTCGGGAGCCGGATCCAGACGAACCACCCATGGTCGCCGATGGCCAAGGAGCAGCGGATGGGGAAGCGGCGGATGAAGATGCGGGCGAGGGCGAGGACGACGGGGAGATCACCGAGCTGCGGGCGGCGGTCGAGGCCGCGACCCGGGCCCTCGACGAGATCCGTGGCGACGAAGACCCGCTGGTTCACCACGAGTGTGACGCCGACGTCGTCGCCAAGGTCGTCGCCAACTGGACCGGGATCCCCGTCGGCAAGATGAAGGCCGACACCATCGGCTCGGTCTTGGCCCTCGAAGAGGTGCTCGGCAAGCGGGTCAAGGGTCAGGAGCCGGGGGTCCAAGTGGTCGCCGAGACCGTTCGCATGGCCTACGCCGGGGTCCGCGATCCCAACACGCCGATCGGTGTGCTCTTGTTCGTGGGCACCAGCGGCGTGGGCAAGACGGAGATGGCGCTCGCCCTGGCGGATCAGCTCTACGGTGGCGATCGCTTCATGACCACCATCAACATGTCCGAGTTCCAGGAGAAACACACTGTTTCCAGGTTGATCGGCTCGCCCCCCGGCTACGTGGGCTTTGGCGAGGGCGGCATGTTGACCGAGGCCGTGCGCCAGCGGCCCTACTCGGTGGTCCTCCTCGACGAGTGCGAGAAGGCCGACCCCGACGTCATGAACCTGTTTTATCAGGTCTTCGACAAGGGGGTGCTCAACGACGGCGAAGGCCGGACCGTCGACTTCAGGAACACGATCATTATCCTGACCTCGAACTTGGCCTCCGACACCATCATGCGCCTCTACGACGGCGACGAGCCGCCGAGCACGGAGGAGGTGGTCGAAGCCATCCGACCCACGGTCAGCGCCCACTTCAAGCCGGCCCTCCTGGCCCGCATGACCATGGTTCCGTTCCGGCCGATCGGGCCCGACATCATGCGGGAGATCGCGATCTTGAAGCTCGGCAAGCTCAAGCGCCGGCTCCTGGAGACCCACGAGGTCGAGACCAGCTTCAGCGACGAGCTCCTCGACGAGCTCGTGCGTCGCTGCACCGACGCCGACACGGGGGCCCGAAACATCGACCACACCCTGCGGGCGTCACTGATGCCCGCCCTGGCCCGAGCCCTGCTCGAGTACATGGTCGAGGGCGAGGTGCCCCCGCAGCTGGAGATCGGTCTGTCGCCCGAGGGGGCGTGGCGCTTCGATTTCTCTGATTGATCACAGTCGGGGTGGGGATCTGCCACCGTCGATGGGGTGATCGATCCGCTACCCACGATGACGCCCGAGCCACACCGGCTCGGGCGTTTGCGCATTTTACGCGTGTGGCCGAAACCCCCTCCGGGTGGGGTGAGCGGGTCGTGGAGGGTTTCGCCGTGGCTGCCGAGTTCGCTGATCGAGGGCTCGTCGCCCGGGGGCAGCGGGTTTGAAGACGGGGTCTTTGAAGATGCCTCCACCCTCCGATGTGGCCGCGCGGGCGGGGCGAATCGGGCCGCTCGCGAAAATTGTCCGGGCTCGCGTGCAGGCGGGGCGCTGAACTTGCTTTGATCGCACTCGGAGCGGCCTTCGAAGTTGTTCGAGGCGATTCGAGTTCGCTCGGAACGGGCTCCGAGCAAGCTCGAAGTCTGTTCCGAGTCCATCCCGAGTCCATCCCGAGTCCATCCCGAGTCTGTCCCGAGTCTGTCCCGAGTCTGTCCCGAAGTTGTTCCGATCAGGGCCGATCATCCCTCGCGAACCTGGGAGCAAAAGTGATACGCTCCGCGCCGAGATGGGAAAAGAAGCCTCTGTCGCCCCAAAAGAACGTGTCAACATCGTCTACAAGCCGGCCGGCGATCAAACGGAGGATGTCGAGCTCCCGCTCCGCATCCTGATGCTTGGTGATTTCACTGGCAAGGCGGACGACACTCCTGTTGAAGAGCGCAAGCCGATCAGCATCGATAAGGATAACTTCAACGACGTCCTCGAGGGCTACGACGTGGGTGTGGACATCAATGTCCCCGACACGCTCTCGGGTGATGAGGGCGCTGAGATGCCCGTCAGCTTGAAGTTCAAGAACATCAAAGATTTCAACCCCGAGAACATCGTGGAGCAGGTCCCCGAGCTCAAGCAGCTGCTCGGCCTCCGAGCTGCGCTGACGGCCCTCAAGGGCCCGCTCGGCAACGTCCCCGCGTTCCGAAAAAAGATCCAGAGCTTGCTCGAGGACGCGGACAGCCGCGACAAGCTCATGAGTGAGCTCGGTGTCAGCGGCGAGAGCTGAGCCCCGGTCTTCGACCGCTCCAATCACCACCAACCAACAGAAGAGTTCTCATGAGTACTGAAA
The DNA here is from genome assembly GCA_964451725.1 of uncultured Nannocystaceae bacterium. GTDB lineage: Bacteria > Myxococcota_A > Polyangia > Nannocystales > Nannocystaceae > Plesiocystis. The sequence continues at coordinate 17,599 of CAYVJQ010000130.1, forward strand.
CCGAGACCGAAGCTGGGGGCGCGGCGGAAGCCGAAGGGTCCCTCCTCGACACCATCCTCTCCGAGACCAGGCTGGCGCCCGGCGACGAGGCCTACGACGTCACCAAGCAGGGCGTGCAGGCCTTCATCGGCGAGATGCTGAAGGGGCGCCAAGGCAAGAAGATCGACAAGGCCGCCGTCGACTCGATGATCGCGGAGCTCGACGGGCGCCTCAGCGCGCAGGTCAACCAGATCCTCCACAACAAGGATTTCCAGCGGGCCGAGTCGGCCTGGCGGAGCCTCAAGTACCTCGTCGACAACGTCAACTTCCGCGAGAACGTGCGTATCAACGTGCTCTCGGTCCAAAAGAACGAGCTGCTCGAGGATTTCGAGGACGCGCCCGAGGTCACCAAGTCGGGCCTCTATCGGACCGTGTACTCGGCCGAGTACGGAACCTTCGGCGGCCGTCCCTACGGCGTCATGTGTTCGCTCTACGAGTTCGACTCGGGCCCGCAGGACATCGAGCTGCTCGGCCAGGTGGCCTCGGTAGCGACCATGGCCCACGCGCCGTTCTTGGGCAACGTCGCGCCCAAGCTGTTCGGTGTCGACAGCTACGAGGACCTGCCCAGGCTCAAAGACCTGCAGAGCCTGTTCGAGGGTCCCCAGTACGCGCGCTGGCACAGCTTCCGCGAGAGCGAAGATGCCCGCTACGTCGGTCTCGTCGCCCCCCGGATGATGCTCCGCATGCCCTACGGGCCCGAGGACATCCCGGTCAAGAGCTTCAACTTCAAAGAGGACGTGATCGATCAGCACGATAACTACCTCTGGGGTTACAGCTCGGTCGCCCTGACCACCCGCATCGCCGACAGCTTCGCCAAGTTCCGCTGGTGTCCGAACATCATCGGGCCGACCTCGGGCGGCGCTGTGGAGGCCCTCCCCCTTCACCAGTACAAGGCGATGGGCGAGATCCAGACCAAGCTGCCGGTCGAGTGTCAGCTGACCGAGCGCCGCGAGTTCGAGATGGCCGAGGAGGGCCTGATCGGCCTGACCATGCGCAAGGGCAGCGACAACGCGGCCTTCTTCTCGGCCAACTCGGTCCAGAAGTGCAAGGTGTTCCCGAACACGCCCGCGGGCAAGGAGGCTGAGACCAACTACCGGCTCGGCACCCAGCTCCCCTACATGTTCATCATCACCCGCTTGTCGCACTACATGAAGGTGCTGCAGCGTGAGCAGATCGGATCGTGGAAAGAGCGCTCCGACCTCCAGCGCGAGCTCAACGTCTGGATCGGCCAGTACGTCGCCGACATGGACAACCCGGCCCCGGCGGTCCGCTCGCGTCGTCCCCTGCGCAACGCCTCGATCACGGTCGAGGACGTCGAGGGACAACCCGGCTGGTACAAGTGCTCGCTCAAGCTGCGCCCGCACTTCAAGTACATGGGCGCCAGCTTCGAGCTGTCCCTGGTCGGCAAGCTCGACAAGGACTGAGAGCCTTCTCTGACCTCGTGGCCGCGGGCACCCGTCCGCGGGCATCTGTTCGCGGGCCACGGCGTCGGTCCGCGGCGACGACATCTCTGGAGGGCTCCCTACGGTTGTAGGGGGCCTTTATTCGTGAATTTATGGATCGAAGCACTGTTCAACAACGCATCGCCCCTTTGCTCGCTCCGATCGCGGGTGACAACCCCGGGGGGCAAAACGCCAACTACGATCCACGCCACGAGGACCTGCGCCGGGAAGTGGCGAAGCTCGAGTCACCGACCTCGGGCATGCCCGATTGGGAGCGTGTCGCCGAGGTCGGGAGCGAGGTGCTGGCGGGCACGAGCAAAGACTTTCTCATGGCCTGCTACGTGGCCTGGGGGTGGTTCGAGAGCGAGGGCCTCACGGGCCTGGCCTGCGGAGTAGAGCTTCTGCACGCGGTGATCCGCGACTATTGGGAGACCGGTTTCCCACCCAAGAAGCGCGTGCGGGGGCGGGGCAACGCCGTCGATTGGTTCATGAGTCGCCTGGACCAGGAGATGACGAACATCCAGGTTCAGGAGAGCGACCGGATCCCGATCGCCCTGTTGAAACAATCGACGCCGGCGTTTGTGGCCACGGTCCGCGAGCAGTTCGGCGACAAGGCGCCCGGTATGCGGTCCCTGAGCGAGGGCATCAAGCGCCTCGAGATCAGCTTGCCTGAAGCCACGCCTGAGTTGCTCGCGGCGGTCCAGGCGGCCCTCGAGGCTGGAGTCTCGGAGGTCGCGGCAGCGGATCCTGCGTCGGTCGAGTCGCCAGCACCGGTAGACGCCCCACCGGCGGAGAAGGCAGAGGCAGGGGAGGCGGCAGAAGCAGCGAAGACGGCGGAAGCAGCGAAGACGGCGGAAGCAGCGAAGACGGCGGAAGCAGCGAAGGCGGCGGAAGCAGCGAAGGCGGCGGAAGCAGCGAAG
>CAYVJQ010000131.1:0-19828 GCA_964451725.1 uncultured Nannocystaceae bacterium
GAGAGCAACCCTGGGCGGGAGCCGGCCGGGATCGCTCCGCTCCCATCGGAAAGCGACGCTGGGACCCCCGGAAACACAGCGCTGCGACCTCTGCCCACACCGTCCTCGGCGCTGCCGACCTACGATGCCGCGCCGCAAGGCGGGGAGCCGGGGGCTGTGCTGGGTGGAGTTGTACAGCCCGAGCCGACCGTCGTCCGCAAGGATGGGCGGGGCATGATCGCGGCTGGCGGGGTGTTGGTCGGGGGAGGGGTGAGCCTCGCCCTGATCTCCGGGGTGCTCCTGAGTCAGGACAACTTGTCGGCCGACCGGAATCTGTGGATCGCGGGGACGACGCTCGGCCTGCTCGCAGGGACGCTCGGGGCCGCCCTGATCGGGACCGGGAACAGGCGGCGTGTCGACTACCGGGACTGGGTCGAAGACCAGGACCGGTCGCCACCGCCGCAGGGCAACGGCATGCGGGCGAGCGGGACCATGTTGTTGGTTGCGGGAGGGATGGGCCTGACTGTCGGGGGGCTCGCGCTGGCGACCCAGGACGCCGACGGGCTCCCCTACGGAGAGGTGCTGCTGGGCCTCGGCGGCACAGCCGGGCTCGCGGGGCTGGCACTGGTGATCACAGGTATCGCCCAAGAGCGAAGATTCACCCGTTATCGCGACGCACACATGGTCGTCGCCGCGCGTCGTCACTCGCTCATGCCGAGCTTTGGGCTGCTCCGCGGTGGGGCTCAGATCGGTGTCTCGGGCAAGTTCTGAGTCGGGTAGCTCTGGGTCGACCAGCTCTGGACCTGGGGGTCGCTCGATGAGCCGTCGGGTTCGCGGAATGGGATGCGGGGCGAGAGCTCGCTCGGGATCCGCTCAGGATTCCGGGACATCCTCGAGTCGCGCCAGCGCCCGGCGTTGCTCATCGAGGGGGGCGCCCAGGCTCCAGTCGACAAAAGGGGCGGCCTCGAACGCGCGGACCCAGCTCTGCTTGGGCCACCGGGCGCGGGTCAGATCGTGGATCAGCTTGAGGGTCCGAAACCCGTCAAAATGCTCGCGCAGGGCTCGCTCGAGCTGGGCGGGGACATGGCCCAGGCGCCCGCTTTGGACCCGGGCGTGGGCCAGACAGCGCGCGAGTTCGGGGACCTCAGAAAACTCTTGGGTGAGGGCCTCGAGTGTGTCGAGGCGACCCCCATCTGCGACCTCGCTCAGGGCCAGGAGGCAGCGGCGGAGGACCTCGAAGACACGTGAGTCGTAGACCTCGAGAGTGTCGCCGCCGAGCAGGGCCTCGACGGCCGGGCCGGTCCCGAAGGGCGCGCGGGTCGAACGGCGCGCCCGGATCTCCACGGGGGGACCCTCCGGGCGCACGATCGGCCCGAGCTTGGCGAGTTTGTTGAGCAGATAAAAATCTTCGCCGGCGCGCCGCTTGGGGAATCCGCGCACACCCACGTAGGCGGAGCTGCGCACGCTGATCAGGCTGCCGATAGTGTGGAAGGCGTAGGGCGACCCGGCCCAGCGCAGGCCTGCCACGTAGTAGCGCAGGCTCAGCTCGTAGTGGGAGGTCGCCGTGTCGGTGGCCGGGTCGCCCCCGGGCACATGCCAAAATGGAGCGACGGCCGCGGACGCGTGGGCCAGGGCCTCGGCGCGCTCGAAGTGGCAGGCGGGCAGGATCGCGTCGGCGTCGGTGGTGTGGATCCAGCCCGAGCGCAGGGCCGAGTGGGCCTCGAGCGCGACCCCCAAGTCCGCGCCGAGCTTGCGGGCCAGGCCGACCCCACCCTCGGGGCCGAAGTGATGTTCGGGAGACCATCGGTCGACGAGCAGGATGTCCCCGGGCAGGCTGGAGCGTGCGTCGTCGCCTGAGCGGTAGAGCTCGAGGCCGAGCTCGGCACAGACGAGCGTAGGTTCACCCGGGTCGCTGGCCCCGGCGACGGCGGTCGACAGGGCCCGGCCCTGGGCACGATCGACGGGGTCGTCTCCTGCGTTGACCACCAACACACACAGGGTGCGGCCGGGGGGGCGTGCGAGGGCCTCGAGGCAGCGGATGGCCTCGCGGCGGGCGGGGATGACCAGGAGGTGGTCCCAGGGTCCACGCTCGGCGAGCTCGGCCATGAACGGGTGCCTGGCTGCGGGCTCGGCGTAGCGAGCGAGGTATTTGGTGCGCGACACGAACTCAGTGCAGGGCCGGCCGCAGTTCCAGACCGCGCACGACCTCGGCCTCGATCGGGAGCAGGGAGGCGACCCGGGCGGCGACTTCCTCCGCCCCGAACAGCTCCCGAGCCAGGCGCAGAAAGAGGCCTACGTGGCGGGCCTCCGAGCGGGTCAGCTCAGTATAGAAAACCTTGAGTTCACCTTCGGGCAGGCCCTCGGCGACGATCCCAAAGCGCTCACACCCCCGGGCCTCGACCACGCCGCCCATGACCAGGCGATCGAGCAGGCGTGTGTCTCGGCCATCCCGGAGCCAGCGCAGTAAGGGCGCCACGTAGGGATCTTTGGTGTCCGGGGTGAGGGTGAGCCCGCGGGCCTCGATGATCCGGTAGACCTGGTGAAAGTGCTCCAGCTCCTCGCGGGCAAACGCGATCATGGGCTCGAGCAAGGGAGTGCGGTCGGGGTAGCGGACCACGAAGGACATGCCCGTGGCGGCGGCCTTGCGCTCACACGCGGCGTGGTCGATGAGGAAAGCGTCGAAGTCGGCAAGCACGACGTCGAGCCACGCGGCGGGCGTGGGGGCGGCCAGGGGGAGCACGGCGGGAGCCTAGCAGTGTTCCACCAGCGCTCGAAGCTGCGAGTGAGCGCGCTGGGTCGCTCGGGCTCGACGACGTCCGCTGGGTTCATCCTGTGCGGATCTTCGTTTTCAGGATGACGATGGAATCGGGTTGTCCCGATCTGTAGCTGACAAAGGCATCGATGCGCTCCCATGCCACTGCCTCGCCGCCAGCGGGGACCCGGGCCAACGCGTCGCCCTTGAGACCGGGCTCGTCGGGCTCGTCGACTTCGACCCACAGCCGGCAGAGGTCGACCGTCCCACTGAGGCGTGCCACGAACGACCCCCTGCGGACCAGGGCTGTCCCCTTCTTCGACCCGCGCTGCTTCAAACTGAAGAGGACACGCCCCATCCCGAAGAGACCGACACCGACCCCGAGGGTGACGCCGAGGAGCGCGATGGCGATCAGCTGGAGAATGGCCGCGCCAACCACGCTCGCAATCACGACCGCAACGCCGACGAAAAAACAGACGAAGTGGACGGGGCGCGCGAACTTCCGGATCTTGCCGCTCTCCGCCCGAAGGGCGAGCTGGTCCATCTCGGCCTCGGCCTCCGCGATGCTGTGCTCTGTTCGCTCCACGAACAGCGAGACCGCCGCGGCTCGCTCCCCCCGCAAGAGCAGCGCGCGCGCCTCGGTGGTCACGTCCCGAGAGACACGGTCGGTCAGCCGATATGTGAAGATCCCTGCTGGGGCAGGGCGCTTGGTTTGTACGGCCTGTGGGCGCTCGAACACGGCGTCGCAGTAGACGCAAGCCGGCGAGCTCCGGTCCTGCAAGCGCACCAGTGCCCCACAGTTCGGGCATTTCGCTGGGTTGTAGGTCATCCGGTCCATCTACATCTCGATCGTGAGCGCCGACCTGCTGATCTTGATCTGGCCATCGTAGATACGGGTGCCGATACGGTCGAGGACCAACGGTGAACTACAAATCTGCATCGCTATCACGTCGAGCGCCAGGCTCTTGTGGCTGATGGCAACCTGTGCGGTCGTCATCTTCAGCCTTGCTATCGAAGTTGCGACGCTGGCGTTCTCCATGACCGAATTGACCACCTGGCTGCGCGAGTTGATGATCTCGTTCGACGTCGTCGGCCCGATAATCGTGATTCCTCCGGGCGGCTTTCATCCAGGCAGGTTTGGTGCGTGACACTCGTGACGAGGTACTCGCCGTTGAGGTCGCCGTCGGGATGGTCGACGACCTCGAAGCTCGAGCCTATTGTCAACTGGGTGGCGGTCGTGCGGCTGACGAAGCTCTGCGAGGCTTGGTTGAGGCGGCGTCGGCGAAGCTCCAACTTGTGCTCGATGGCCTCGGCGCCGGCACCCACAGGGGGGAGGTCGAAGGCGTAGTCCTCGAGCTCGAGGCCATCGGCGTTGAGGCCCAAAGACGGCCCGTCGTCCCCTATCCCACCCGCTTCGCCGGGGCTGCGCCAGTCGAATGCCCCGGCTCTGGCGACGTTGGCGGCCAGCTTCATGTTGAGTCCCTCGCTGATGGTCATGTGCGTGGCTTGCCGTGTCGCGTCGTCGTCGTGTTCGGACGTAAACGAGGTGTGAACCGGGTGGCCGAGTTCTTTGTCGATCATATGCTTCATTTTCGTGTGGGCCCATACTACCGGCTGTTCTCGTGCGCGTGTCGGTAATCTCGATCGCCGAGCTGGCATCGAACCCCTCATCGACCGCAGCGACCTCACGGTGTTCTGTCGAGACCTCAGAAGGTGGAGCATGAACGCGGACGCGTCAGCGTCGACCTCTGAGAGGTCGTGTACGCACCCTCGACTCATCAGGTACGATGAGCCGTGGGTGCGCAGGATGCCGCTGAAGATGGACCAGTGGATCGAATGTTGCGTGACCTCGGTCCACCACCGCCGCCTGCCGACGCCTCATTGCAGCTCGCGCTGGGGTTGGCTCGATTCCAGAATCGACCTTTGTCCTCGAGGGATATCGGGTCGACAAGGAAGCTGGACGCGGTGGCCTGGGGACGGTCTATCGAGGTTACGACTTCGACCTCGACCGCCAGATCGCGCTGAAGTTCCTGCACGACGTTCGTAACGATGTCGTGCAGGAACTCGTCGCGGAGGCCCGGACCTTGGCTCGCCTCACACATCCGAATGTCGTCAGCATCCATCGAGTCGTGCCGGCGTCGGAATATGGACCATTTTTGGTCATGGAGTATCTACCCCAGACGCTCACGCAGTGGATGGCCCGGGGGCCCCATGGTTGGCAAGATGCGCTGACGCGAGTACGGCAGGCCGTCGACGGATTGTGCGCGGCACATGAGCGTGAACTGATCCACGGTGACTTCAAGCCGGACAATGTGCTTTTGGGTGCAGATGGACGGGTACGGGTCGCCGACTTCGGTTTCGCCCACACCAGCGCGCGATCGGCTGGCCCGCAGTCGGAGGGCGCGGGCGCCCGCAGCAGTGGAGGTGGGACCCGGGGCTACGCGGCGCCCGAGCAGTATGTGGGCGTCGTCGATGAGCGCAGCGACGTGTTCTCGGTTTGTGTGACCGTGTACGAAATGGTCTACGGGGTTCGACCCTTCGACAGTGACAGCGACGCCGAGTATCTTCGGGATATCGAGGGTGGTCGGCTGCGTGCGCCCTCCGACGGACGCCGTGTTCCGAGGTGGCTCGCACGGGCGGTCGTCCGCGGGTTGGCACACGACCCTAGAGATCGCTACCCTTCGATGCCCGCGTTGGCTGCTGCGCTGGAGACTCCGCGGCCGCCTTGGGTGATGTTGTTGGTGGGAGCTGTGGCGCTGTCCGGGCTCGGCGTCGGGTCACAGATGCGATGTGGGGTCGAGGAACCGCCGCCCACCTGCGTGCTCGACCCGAGCCCCCTCGACGCGAGACTGCAACAAAAGCTGGCGGCGCTCTCGACCTCTCGAGAGGGCTGGACGGTGGCGGCCATGCTTCGTAGGGGGGCCTCGGGTTGGACGGAGCGCCGCGAGGTCGCCTGTGACCGCTTCGCGCAGGGAGTGCTCGGCCCCGACGAGTTTCGTAGCCGCGCGCGATGTCTCGATCGCCACGCGGTCGAGCTGCGCAAGTTGGTTATGGTGGTCGACCAGCATCTGGGTGTCTCGGAAGTGTTGGTCGAGCGTGTGCTTCGGGCGCAGCAGGCCGATCCGATGTGTATGGTGGACCTCGACCCCCTTCGCGATCCCGAGTCGACCGATGACGCGCTCGCCGACGCCATCGATCGGCTCATCGCCGAGGCGATGGTCGAGCTGAACCTCGGTCGACCGAGGAAGTACCGGGAAGCGATCCTCGAGATCCCCGAGCAACTCGGCGATCTCGAGGGTGCCCCTGGGCACGCTCTCTGGTGGCGACTGCACCTCGGTCAGGCCGAGTATCAGGTCGGCCACTTCGAGGTCGCCGAGCAGACGCTGCGTCAACTGGTCGTCGATGCGGAGCGGGAGCGGGGCCACGACCCGCTGGTCTTGGGCGCCGCGTATGTCCACCTCGCACAAGCGGTGCTCGAGCGTGGTGAGGTCGAACAAGCCCGTTTCTTCGTCAAGGCGGGGCGCGCGAGCTTCGAGTCCGCGGTCCACGGGCAGCACCACCTCGTCCTGGCGGCGATCGTCGCGGCGCGTGTCGAGCGGCAGGACAGAAACCCGGAGGTCGCGCGCGACTACCTCGACCAGGCCGACGTGGACCTCGAGGAGAAGGGGCTCCCCGGGGTCGGCCTGTTCACGCAGGAGCGCCTGTTGTTGCGAGGCCTCGTCGCTCAAGACCTCGGTCGTCCCGCAGAGGCCTCGGCCCAGTTTCAGTCGGCGCTGGCCGGGTGGGGATGGTCGTTCGGCGTGGACGGTCTCGTCGCCAGTACCGGTGCCGGCGGATCGAGCGTCGCGGAGGCCCTGCATGTGGTGGGGGTGTTCGAGGTCCGACACGGGGATCGTGGGGCTGGGCTGGCGATGTTGAGTGAGGCCGCGGGTATCCACGAGGATCTCGGTCTCCATCAAAATGCTGCGCAGGACCGGATCAGCTTGGGAAATTGGTCTGCGGGCCGTGACTTGCCGGCGGCCCTCGAGCACTTCGAGCACGCCGAGCGACTGTTGCGCCTGACGGACGGCGAGCTCGCCCTGTCCTCGACCAAAGATGATCTCCCTCGCTTCGAGCTCGCATACGATCGAGCGATCACGCTGCATTACTACGGTGACGGTTCCGCAGACCTGGAGGCGGCGAGCGAGGGCTACGGAGTCGTCATCGGGGCACCGCCGGACCTGAGGCTGCCACTGAACGTGCGCTACGGCGCCCTCGTCGGTCGGGGTAGCGTTCGTGTGCGGTTGGGCGAGTACCGGCGCGCCGAGGCCGATTTTGAACGGGCGCTGGGGCTCGAGGACGAGTGGTTGCCGACGGCGGATCGCCTCGAGCTGCGCCTGGGTTGGTCACAGGCACTCGCCTACGCCGGGGCGCGAGACGAGGGGTGCCCGCGGGCCACCGAGGTGGCAAGGGGGGCGCAGAGGCTGGCGGAGGAGGCCGGGGTCGAGGCCGAAGAGGCGCTCCGCAAGTGGCGGGCCGACCTTCGGTCTTGGTGCCTAGATCATGCTGATGTGAATGAAGAGCTGCACGAGTAATACGCTGGTGCCTTCGGGGTCGACGAGCGAAGACAGGATGACCTTGGTGCCTGTCGCACTTGTCTCGTTGAGTGTCCTCCATAGGTACCCGGGGGCCGCTGTTTTCAGGAGCTGGACGTCGACCGTGAACTCGAGGACCGAGACGGCGTGGGGGGTGAGTGGACCGGGCGGCTGGGGGGAATTTTCAATGGTGTTGGTGCTCGCTGAGTAGCATCTCTCATCGTCGTAGTCGGCGATGTGTGACGTTGTTGTGTGCCACCATAATGAGCTGACTTCCGTGCCGTCGACGTTGCTCCAAGCGAGGGTCGTGGCGCTGTCGACCGCCTTGTGGTGTTGTAGGCCGAGGCCGTCTTCACCGCTTCGGCTGCTGGCCCCGGGCCAGGATCCAATTGTGTCGATGTGGACGGAGACCACTTGTGGACTGAGTCGAGTCTCCGTTTCCGTACCCGTCTTGGGCCGGACGTCTTGGTGGTCGTGTGGAGTCGGCATGATGTGTTCGTCTCAATGAGTGAGGTAGGTGAGGTCAGAGTGAGTCGACGAGCTGTCCGAGTTGCTCGAGGAGTCTCAGCCTGCCGTTGCGCAGCCGGCTCTTGACCGTGCCGATCGGGGCGTCGGTCGCGTCGGCGATCTCGGGCACGGTCAGCCCGTCCCAGTAGTGCAGCTCGAGGGTGATCTGGGTCTCGACCGGGAGCTGGCGGAGGGCGTCGAAAAGCTGGCGCTGGACCTGCCGGCGCAGCATCAGCTGGCTCGGTGATGGATCGAGGTCCCGCATCGACGACACACAAAAGTCGATCTCGTGAGCCCGGTGACGCGCCCGGGTCCTCAGCTCCATCAGCAGTTCATAGCGGGCGACACCAAACAAAAATGCCCGAAAGCTGCCCATGTCACGGATGCGGTCACGCTTCTCCACACATGCCCGGAAGGTGCGCTGCACCAGATCGTCGGCGCCACTCGAGACCTTGTTCTGGAAAAATCGGCTGATCGAGTCAAAGTGCCGCCGGAACAAAATTTCGCCGGATTTCTTGTCTCCTTCACCCCATTGCGCCAGGAGCTGCGTGTCGTCGAGCATCATGGCCTCCGGTGTTCGTGTTGTCTTGGTCGATCGATACGCTCCATGTCGTCCACGGATCGTAGCGATCCGACCGGGGGCGCTCAAGTCCAGCATATTCGATCGACTGGGGGAGGTCTGGGTCGGCATCTCAATGATGGAGCTGCCGCAGCGACCCGGTTGGATCACGGCCGGCTCGAGAACGTTCTTCACTCGCCGTCTGGGAAGCAAATCCGAGTTGCTGGTGATCCAATCAAACGATTTCGCCAGCTAAATGGGGGGGCCACGGCGGACGGTGCTCGATCAGCACCGCTCTCACGGCGGGCCCACTCAGAGAACACGAGCAACAAGAGACCAACCAATGCGCGATCAAAACACCCAAAAATCACCCTGCCGCTGCACCCCTGCTCAGACCTTTCGCCTGGAGAGGGTCCTCTTCGACAAGATCGTACACGCCGAGCCACGCAAGGGGGCCGGTCTCGTCGAGACCTTCAGTGAGTTGGTACTGGATGCGCTCTTCGACAGGGACGAGCTGTCTTTCGGGCCCCGTCTCGTTCCCGAGATCTGCGAACGACCCAACCCTCCCCAGTGGTGTCACCGAGTCGCCGAGTTTCGGACGCCGCTGGACATCGTGCTGGCTGGACTCGTCGCCAGCAAGGTCCTCGATGCACGCCAGGCATCCGCCGTCCGGGGGGGTCGAGAGGGGTCTTTGCATGCGCTTTCACCGGCGCTGCTGCGTGCGGCGGCGCTGTCCGAGCACGTCCCCGTGACCTCAGAAGATGCTCTGGAGGTCCTCGATGGCCTCACTCGGCTCAACGCCCTCTTTCCTGATACCGACGGTCGCTGGGACCGGTTGTGTCGCAAGCAGCCGACGCCGCCGATCTGTCGGCTGATCCTCCAGGGCCTCGCGGATCTACCGAGGCGGCCGATGCTCGAGGTTGCGACTGTGTCGACGCTGCATCACCTCGAACTCTTGAGTGAGTCTCACACGTTGGCGAGTTTGAACGCGATGTACGAGGCTTGGGTTGTCCCGCGCTCACGCGACATGAACTGGCGGGCCGCAATGGCGCTGCTCGAGTTCGCAGGACTCTCCAAGGAGGTCGCAGAGACAGCGTTACTCGACGCCCAGACGGGGGAACTTGGACTGCTGCTGGAGGGCGAGCCTGATCGCTACCCGTGGGGTCCCTGGATCCGGAACAACCGAGTCGCGGCCGGCGTCGTCTGTGCGCTGATCAAAAACAAGGTGCTGGATCGAGAGGCGGCGAACGACGCCCTCGCGGTCGGGGTCATCATCGTCCGCGGCTGAGGACCTCGGGCTGTCAGCGGAGGTCGCGGAGGTTTGTGGCGACATGCAGCTCGCGGCGGAGCCCGGCTTGGACCAACTCCACGCTGCCCGTTTCGATCAGCGCCGCGCCGTCGACGGGCAGCTCGGCGACGATCACCACCATGTTCGAGTCGGGGAGGGCACGGATGACCGCGGGACGTTCATCCGTGCCCTCCCCGCCCTCGCTCCGAAAGACCAGGCGCGCATCCTCGACGAGCTCGCTGGGAACCCGGCCGCGGACCACGGTCCAAAACTCTTCTCCATTGGCGTCACCGTCGGCGCCGATGATGCCCTGGAGCACCCAGGTGTCCCCGGCCCCGCCTTGGGACCAGGCTTCGTTGGTGAGCAGGGCGACGCGCTCGGCGCTCGCCTCCCAGGTGTAGTCGCTGACCCAGCCCGGGTTGCAGTAGCTCATGTGGTCGAAGCTGTCGTTGGCTCCGTAGAAGGCGGTGCTGCCCAGGTGGTGGCCCTGGACGCCGATCGCCCCGCCCTCGTAGGGGTAGGCAGGGTCGGCCCCAGCGACTCCTCCACAGGGGGCGTGGCTCCGGCCGTGGTTGTGGCCGAGCTCGTGGGTGAGGGTCCGGGCGGTCGATTCGACGTCGTAGAACACAGAGATCGAGGCGCGCTGGTTGGCGGCCCCAGGCCCGCCGCCGGTCACGAATCCCAGGCCCGTGGTGCCACCATTATTGTTGCAGTTTCCGTTCGCGATCGCGAAACAGCCGAAGTCGACGAGGCCCTCGTAGTAGACGTTGTCGGCCGGCTGGTCCTGGCTGCGGGTCGCGGAGATCTCATTGAGAATACCCGAGAGGCTGATCTGCCCAGGCCACTCCACCGGCTGAGCCCGGACTGTGATGTTGACGGCTGCGGCGGGGTTCTTGGCCCAGATCTCCTCCCGAATCGTCGCCACGGCGGCGGCGCTCAGGTCCGGAGTTCGGTCTTCACCACCGTAGGTCCAGTGGATGGGCACGAGCACGATCTCGAGCTCCATGAGGTCGGCGGGGATACCCAGGGGAGCCTCGCCCTCGGCGGGGAGGCGCGCGGCCGAGTCGCCGTTGCCGTCGCCGGCGACTTCGTGGAGACCGACGGAGTAGGTCGCTCCCGGGGTCAGGACGCTGCCCGGGACGGGCCAGCGAAAGCTGCCGTCGTAGCTGCCCAGGTTCGAGTCGCCGCTGATGTCGAGGGTGTGTTCGAAGACCTGGGGGCCGTCGCCGTTGTCGATGGTCAGCACACCGATGATCTCCCGGGGCACGAACCCGGGGTCCCGGGTCCACGCGGCGCGAAACAGGGCATCTCGGCCAGCGATCAAGCGCGCATTTCGGTTGCCGACGGCGACGGGGGTGCTGCCGTTCCCGATCTCGATGGCGACCCCCTGGGTGACCTCGACCCGCGCGAGGGTGAGGTCGTCGGCGAGGCCGCCCACCGGGAATTGACCGGTGTCCTCACTGGTGTCGGTGTCGTCCGAGGTCGAGTCGCCACCGCCGTCCGAAGTCGAAGATCCGCCGTCGTCCGAGGCCGAAGAGTCGCCCTCGTCCGAGGTCGAGCCGCCGTCCTCGCCCGAAGAGTCGCTGTCGCTGCCCCAGGTGTCACCGCTGCCCCAGGTGTCGCCGTCGCCGATCCCCGTCTCCCACTGGGAGCTGGGGATGCCCTCGTAGCATCCACTCGAGGTCGCGAGAGAGCAGCCCACGACGAGCGCGAGTGGGACATTGGAGTGGGTCCACCAGCAGCGAAACATGGATCTCCAATAGCGGGGTCGAGCCCAAAAACTCAAGTGATAACAGAGTTCTTGCCGAGATTGCGATCTGCCCTACGAGTCGAAGTGTATTGAATGCGACTTGGATTGCTCTCCATACTTTCGCCGACATTCTCCCGTCTGTCCTCGGGTCCGGGCGGCGGCGCGGGGTGGGGGAGGTAGACCCCGATCGCTGCCCGGTCGCCGCCTGATATCCTTGTCGCTCGTGAAGCGCGGCATACACATACTTCCGATCGAGGTCCGGTTTGGAGACTGCGATCCCGCCGGGATCATCTACTTCCCACGCTACTTCGACTTTTTTCACCAGGCCATGGAGAGCTGGTTTCCGCGCCACCTGGGGCTGGGCTACGAGAGCCTGATCCGCGGCCAGCGGCTCGGGTTCCCGGCGGTCCACACCGAGGCCGACTTCCGACGTCCGAGTCGCTTTGGGGAGCGGGTCGAGGTCGCCATGCGGGTCCTGGCCGTGGGCGGGAGCTCGATCACCTTCGGCTACGAGGTCTCGGGGCCGGAGGGGGAGCTGCGGGCGACGGGCCGCAGCGTGTGCGTGGTGATGGACCTCGATCCGAACTCGCCGACCCACGAGCGAGCCGTGCCCATACCTTCGGATCTGCGGGTGAGGATCGAGGCCTTCGGGGTCGGCAGCGAGGCCGGCCCGGAAGGTTGAGCGTTCGGGCTGAGCTTTCAGGCTGAGCGCTGGGGTTCTTCGACCGGGGGGCCGGTGCCCAGACCTCGCCCAGAGCGGCGCTGAAGCGGCGTGGTATGGCTGGGCGATGGCCTCTGTCCAGCGACGGCGCTTCCTGTATCTGTGTGTCGGTGGTTCGACCTTGGTGTTCGGTTGTGGGGCTGACCCTGCAGGGGAGGGGGACTCCGACGGCGAGACCGGTGAGTCGGGCGACTCCGAGATCGGAGCCGAGACCGGAGCCGAGACCCAGGGTTGCCTCGATCCGTTGGCGGCCGGCAGTGTGCTCAGTGCGCTCGAGTTCCTGGGAGAGGGCCAGGCCGCGGTCGGGGAGCCCCAGGGCGAGGGCCTCGACGGCCGCCTGGCGCTGGACCTGGGCACCCTCGACGCGGGCAGTTTGACCACCGCCAACGAGGACTTCTTTGTGCGCACGGCGGCCCCGGCTCAACTCGATCTGGAGTCGCCGTGGACGGTGAGCCTCTCGGGTCTGGTCGAGGCCGAGGTCACGCTCGGCATGGCCGAGCTCGCGGCGCTGCCCCAGCACACGCGGGTGGTGCTGCTCGAGTGCTCGGGCAACGGGAACAACCGGGCCTTCGGGCTGATCTCCGTGGCCGAGTGGTCGGGGGTGCTGGTCGCGGACGTGATCGCCGAGGCCGGGGTCTTGGACGCAGCGACGGCCGTGTCGATCGTGGGCTTCGACGAGCACGCCCAGCCGAGCCCGGACGCGGGCTGCAGCTGGGTGTATCGCCTGTCCGAGCTGGCCGAGGCCGGGGCCATGTTGGTGACCCACATGAACGGGGTGCCCCTGCCCCTGGACCACGGCCAGCCGGTCCGGCTGATCGCGCCGGGTTGGTTCGGCTGCTGCAACCCCAAGTGGGTCGACGGGCTGCGGCTCGTCGACGACACGGAGCCGGCGAGCTCCCAGATGATCGAGTTCGCCAGCCGCACCCACCAAAGCGCCGCCCACGCCCTGGCCTCGGACTACGCCCCGGGCTTGATGCAGCAGGCGGCGATGCCCGTGCGGGTGGAGAAGTGGGCGCTCGAGGGGGAGCTGGTCTACGAGATCGTGGGGATCATGTGGGGTGGGTCTGTGCTCACGGACAGCCTGCAGATCCACTTCAACGGCGGTCCGGGGGCGGCGGTGGAGGTCTGTCCGGCTCAGGAGACGACCGATGTCTGGACCCTGTGGCGCTACACTTGGCGGCCAGAGGCGATCGGTGAGTATGCGATCGTCATGTCGGTCGACCCTTCGATTCCCGCGGTCCGCCTCGACAGCGGCTACTACCAGCGCCGCGTGATGGTCGACGAAGTCTAGGCGGGTGACCCTCGACGGGGACTGATCCGGCTCGTCTCGACATTGTCAGCGCAGCCCGGCACGCTGGCGGACATGGGTCCGCTCGCACGTCTGGGGGTCGCGTTTCGCAGGGGCTTCGGCCGGGTCACCCCCGACCCCTTCGTGCTCGCCGTGGGGCTCTCGCTGGCTGTCCTGATGACGGCCGTGTTGGCGGGCGACTGGCCTGGCCTGGAGAGCCCCGAACCCAGCTTGGGCGCGCGGGTCGACGCAGCCCTGGGTGTGTGGGGAGGGGCCGGGCTGTGGAAGCTGCTCGGCTTCGCCATGCAGATGGTGGTGATGCTGGTCCTGGGCACGGCCCTGGCTGAGGCGCCGGTCGTCCGCAGGGCCATCGCCGCGGCAGCCCAGGTCGCCCGCGGGCCCCGGAGTCTGGTCGCGATCACGGCTCTGGTCTCGATCGGGTTGGGTCTGGTCAATTGGCCGCTGAGTTTGATCGGCGGAGCCATGCTCGCACGCGAGGCCGGTCGCCTGGCGAAGGAGAAGGGCTGGAGCCTCCACTACCCGATCGTCTGCGCGGCCGCCTACTCGGGGATGATGTGCTGGCATGGGGGGCTGAGCGGAACGGCACCCCTCAAGGCCACGACCCGCGCGGACATGGTCGAGGTCCTCGGGCCCGAGCTGGCGGCGCAGGTCGGGACCATCGGCCTCGACCAGAGCTTGCTCGGTCCCCTGAACCTGTTTGTGAGCGGCGGGCTGCTCGTGCTCGGCCCGCTGCTGTTCGCGTTCATGACCCCGCGGCAGGGCGAGGACCCGGATCCGCAGCCACCTCCAACTCGGGATCGGGAGGACGAGGAGCACCCGGACGAGTGGAGCTTCGACCCGCCGCCGTCCGACCGCCTCGAGCAGATCGAGCGTTCGAGGGTGGTGGTGTGGGTCTTGGCCGTGCCCATGTTCGCGGCGCTGGTGGTTCAGGCGAGCCGCCGAGGGGTCGCCCACCTCGACATCGACACCATCAACCTGGGCCTGTGGGTGCTGGCCTTGGTGCTGCACGGGCGCCCCGATCAGTTCTTGGCGGCCTGTGCCAGGGGCCTGCGCAGCTGCACGGGGATCGTGCTTCAGTTCCCGCTCTACGCCGGGATCATGGCGCTCATGGCCGCCTCGGGGCTGTCGGCCGAGCTCACGGTCATGGCCGCCCAGGCCGGGGGCGAGCTGCTCGGTCCGCTGACCTTCCTCAGCGCCGGGCTGCTCAACCTGCTGGTGCCCTCGGGGGGCGGGCAGTGGGCGGTGCAGGGGCCCGTGATCATGCGGGCGGCCCTCGACACCGGGACACCGCCGAGCGCGGTGCTCATGGCCATGGCCTACGGCGATCAGTGGACCAACATGCTGCAGCCGTTTTGGGCTCTGCCCCTGCTGGCGCTCACGGGGGTCCGGGCTCGAGATATCGTGGGCTACACGGTGCTGTGGATGCTCGTGGGTGGGCTGTGGATGCTCGCGGGCTTGGTGTTGATGATCTGACCGGGTTGGTTGATCTGGTCGGTTGATCTGGTCGGTTGATCTGGGTCCAAACTTCGGTACGGTGCGCCCATGTTTCGCACGCCCAAGTCCCACTCGAGCTCACTGCACCGCGTTTGGACGGGCGCCTGTGCGCTCTTGTCTCTGCCCTTGCTCGCCTTGGCCCTCGCCTGTGTCGAGCCCACGCCGGCGCCCGTCGGCCCGGACTCGGGCGCCGCGGCGGTCGAGGTCGGGCCCGAGGTCCCCGAGTTCTCGGCCAGCGCCATCTACGACGCGGTCGCATTCTTGGCCGATGACGCACAGGAGGGCCGGGCACCCGGCAGCGAGGCCGACGCCCGGGTCCAGGCGTGGATCGCCGAGCGCATGGCGGCCGCGGGCCTCGAGCCCGGGGGTGTCGATGGGTTCGCGGCGCCGTTCTTGGTCGGCGATGGCGTCCGCCTGCGCGAGGGCGAGGCCAGCCACCTGGTCAGCAGGGGCGCAGAGATCCCCCACAGCCTGCTGCCCTTCGGCCACGACAGCGGCGCGGCGCCGGTGGCCGGCAAGCTCGTCTATGTCGGCTTCGGCGTTCCCGGGGCGCCCGCGGGCACGCCCGGCGCCGATGGGGGCGACTACGCCGGCATCGCCTCCAAGCACCTCGAGGGCGCGATCGTGGTCGCTATGGTCGGGGCCAGCGACCCCCATGGCAGCGGTGCTCGACCCCAGTCCAAGCTGATCGCCGCGCGCGATCACAAGGCCGCGGGCTTCATACTCTGGGACCCGAACAGCGACCTGCCTCCGCCCAATCACGGAGCCTTCAGCGAGCTCGAGATCCCTGCCCTGTTCGTGGGAAAATCGGGGACCGAGGCCCTGCGCAAGGCGCTGCGGGTGCGCGGCGAAGACGAGCCCAAGCTCGGCTCGCGCAGCCGGGCCAGCTTCGAGCTGGCGACCCCCATCGACGCCCTGACCTTGCCCACGGCCAACATGATCGGGGTCCTGCCCGGGTCGGCGCCGGAGGGGGAGCGGCTGCGCATCTACCTGGGCGCGCACATGGACCACCTGGGGATGGGCACCTCGAGCTCGCTCGCGCCCGGGGAGCACGCCGTCCACAACGGCGCCGACGACAACGCTTCGGGCGTGGCCGTGCTCTTGGCGCTGGCCGAGGGCCTGGGCAAGCTGAGCCCGGAACACCGCCCCCACGATCTGGTGTTTGTGGCCTTCGGTGCCGAGGAGATGGGCCTGCTCGGGAGCAAGGCCCTGGTCGAAGGGCTCTCGGATGTAGACCGCGGCCAGATCTTGACCATGCTCAACTTCGACATGGTCGGTCGCCTCGACGGTGACCTGGTGCTCGATGGGCGGGGCACGGCGGAGGAGCTCGAGCTCCTGGTCGAGGCTGCGAACGCCGATCTCGGCATGGGCTTGGCGGGCCAGCCCGGGGGCTGGGGGCCCTCGGATCACGCGAGTTTCTACGGGGAGGGGGTGCCGGTGCTCCACTTCTTCACCGGTGCCCACGCCGACTACCACAAGCCCAGCGACGACCTGGATAAGCTCAATCCCGAGGGCGCAGCCCAGATCGCCGGGCTCGCGGCCCGGGTCGTGCTCGGCCTCATGGATGTCGGCGCACCCCTGACCTACGTCGAGGTCGCGCGGCCGAAGGTCGGTCGATCCCGGTTCCGGGTCTCGCTGGGAACCATGCCGGACTACGGTCGGGATGTGGATGGGATGGGCCTCGCTGACGTGCGCGAGGGTGGGCCGACCCACGCCGCAGGTCTGCGCAAGGGCGACGTCATCAAGCGCATCGGGGCCCGGGAGATCCACAATATCGACGACTACATGGCGAGCTTCGGCGAGCTCGAGCCGGGGGTCGAGGTCGAGGTCGAGTTCGAGCGCGACGGCGCGCTCGAGACCACGGTCATGACCCCGGCGGCGCCGCAGCCTCACTAGTTTAGTTTCGGTGGCTCAGGCAGCCTCAGTCACCCGAGTTGGGGTAGATTGAGGATGTGCCCGAGACGATCCTCGATCTTCCGTGGCCAGCCGGATGTGCTGGATTGATCCGTGTCGTCCGGGTGAACTCGAGTCGCCTGGCCGGCTCGGTCGTCCTGGTCAGCCTGATCGGTGTGGTCAGCCTGGTCAGCGCATGTCGGGAGCCGCCCCCAGAGCGCAAGGCGGTGCGCGCCGACGAGGAGCGCGACGCGGAGCGGGCAGCCCTCGCGCTGGCAGCCGAGGCGGACAGAGCACCACCGGCTGAACCCGAGCCGGCCGAGGCGATCGCAGGTCCACACACGGAGATCGGCAGCGATCGTGGCGTGTGCCGCCGGACCTTGTGTTTCGCGGGCGAGGGGGCCCTGGATCAGAGTCCAAACCGAGACCTGGGCGAGATGTGTCGCCGGGCTGCGGGCACGGTGCGCGACTGCGACGGGGAGCGCTGCTCGAGCGTGTGGCCGAGCGAGCGCTGGCGCGAGGGCTTCGGCGCGCTGATCGAGAGCATGGACAAAAACGGCGACGGCAAGGTCGACGAGCAGGATCCGCCGTGTCTGATCACGGCCGCCGGTTGGTCGGGCGGAGCCGTGATCGCGAGCCAGACCTTTCCCGAGCTCCTGACCCGCGACGCCCGGGTCAGCGCCGCCCGAGCCGTGATCGAGCGGCTCGTGCTCATCGCCCCCTACGCCCCCGGCTACGACCAGCTGACGATCCCCGACTCGGTCGCCAACGCCTGGATCTACCGGCACAGCAAAAATCCCGAGGGCGACTGCTCGCGGGCCTACGAAGAGGGCCCGTGGTTGAGCCCCGCGCCCGTGTGTGGGGAGCACACCCAGTGCTGGGACTACGATTACTCCCTCGAGCCCGCGCTGGCCTACCGCGGCCGACACGGGGCCCGGGCGGGCCCCGAGGTCGGGCACTGCAGCGTAGTACCGATCGTGGCCCGGGTCGGGGTGGTCAACCTCAACAAGGGGCTGGAGGCGTTCTCCGAGATGCTCCCTCGCCTGAGCAACGGTGAGACCGCCGGCCGTGCGCACCCGGAGCCCCCAGCTGACCCAGCTGACTCAGCCCCCCAACACTGATCCGGCCTCATGAGCGACGATCCCCAGTCCGGCGCCGAGGTGACGCTCGCAGATCGCTCCCTGGATCGACTCGATACCCTGGCGGGGGAGGCGGGGGGCGCCCTGACTTCGCCGCTCGAGCGCGGGGTCAGCTTCAACGCTGTGCACCGGGCCTTGTTCGGGGCCGAGAAGCGCTCGTCCTCGGAGGCGCGCCTGGGTGGGTATCGCCTGGATCGGAAGTTGGGGGCGGGAGGCATGGGTGAGGTGTTCGCGGCCACCGAACTCGTGACCGGTGATCGGGTCGCCCTCAAGGTCTTGGCGCGGGTCACCGCCACGCTCTTGTATCGCTTCAAGCGTGAGTTTCGTGTGCTCGCCGATATCCCCCATGAGAATCTCGTCGGTCTCGGGAGCCTCGACGTCGAGGCCTCGGGGCGGGCCTTTTTCACCATGGAGTTGGTCGAGGGTGAGGGCTTCGTGGCCTGGGTCCGCGGCCCGCTCGAGTCGGGAGAGCCCCCCGATCCGGCCTGCCTCGCGCGCCTCGAGGGGGCGCTGCGCCAGCTCGTTCTGGGCGTCGCGCACCTTCACGCGCACGGCTTCGTCCACCGGGACCTCAAGCCTTCGAACATCTTGGTCACGCCTGCCGGACGCGTGGTGATCCTCGACTTCGGCCTGGTCACCGCGGGCGACACACTCGGGGGTGTGACCCGAGATGGGCAGACCCTGGGGACCCCGGCCTACATGGCGCCCGAACAGGCCAGCGGGCGCGGGGTCGGGACTCCTGTCGATTTCTACGCCATCGGCGGGATCGTCTATCACTGTCTCACGGGGACCTCGCCGCCGCGGGCCCTCGAGCGGGTCGCCCGGGCGCGGCGGCGGGGCGCGGCGGAGCGCGAGGAGCCGGCTCTGGAGCTGCCCGGCGTACCTGTGTGCCTCCGGGGCCTGTGTCTCGATCTTTTGTCGACCGAGGCCGGAGCCCGGCCGGACGCGGCCACGGTCCTCAGACGCCTGCCCGGGGGTGTGGAGGCGCACCAAAATCGGCTCGGGCCACGCTCGCTCGAATCACCCCGGCCGATGTTCATTGGTCGTGAGCGCGAGCTCGAACTCCTGGATAGAGCGCTCGCCCGGGTCGAGGCCCAGGGAGCCCCCGAGCTCATGGTCTTGAGCGGGCCGCGGGGGATGGGAAAGACCGCGCTGGGGCGCTGCTTCCGGGCTAGAGTTCGGGAGCGGGGTGGCCTGGTCCTGCACGGTCGCTGCCGAGAGCGGGAGGCGCTGCCCTACAAGGGGGTCGACGCCCTGATCGACGCCCTCTTTGCTCACCTGGGACAGCTCCCCCGCCATGCCCTCGAGGACCTGCGCCCGAGCGATGTCGAGGCCCTCGCGCGTCTGTTTCCGATCATGGATCGACTCTGGCGCCGCGGGGGGAGCTCGGGAGAGCTGGGGCGAGAGATCGGGTGGGAGGCGCTGCGAGAGGTGTTCGTGGGCCTGTGTGGGGCGGGGCCCACGGTCATTCATATTGATGATTTTCATTGGGCCGACGCCGACAGCATCGGTCTGCTCGAGCACCTGCTCCGCGGCCCCGGGGCGCCATCGATGTTGCTGCTCGTGGCGACGAACTCGGGAGCGCCGCGCCCCGCTGCACAGGGGGCCGAGGACCCCGGTGGAACGAGCGTCGAGCAGGCGGCCTCTGCTCGTCTGTTCGCCGGGGCCAGGCGCCTGGACCTGGCTCCGCTCGCAGCCCCCGACGCGCGCTGTCTCGCCCTGTCTCTGTTCGAGAACGTCGACTTACCGGCTCTCGAGGGCCTCGGAGTTCGGCCCGCGCGGGTCGACAGCGTGGTCGTGCAGGCCCGGGGTCGGCCCTCGAGCATCGTCGCCCTGGTGTTCGCGGGAGCGGCGGCCGAGCCC